>VAWW01000067.1:0-6137 GCA_005884575.1 Actinomycetota bacterium | reverse complement strand
CTGCGACAGCACCGCAGACATCCTCTATCCGTTCCTCGATCCGAGCGCGTTGCTCGGCACGACGATCCTCGACGTCGGCCGCGACGACTACTACGGGCACAACGGCAGCTGGTGGGACGTCCAGGCCTCGCCGTGGCTGATCCAACTGCCGCAGTTCCCGCTGCGCGTCGCGGTGCAGGGGTCGGGGCGCTTGACGTTCACGCTCGACACCGATTGCTCCGCCGGCTGCGCCGTCACGCTGGACAACGGACTCTCCGTCCAGCTGAGCGCCGTCTCGGCGGCGGGCTGGCGGCTCGGCGGCTGGACCGGAGACTGGCCGTCTTCGTGCGCGAGCCGCAGCCGGTCCGGGTGACCGTCGCCGGCAAGGGCCGCGTCACGAGCTCGCCGGCCGGGATTTCGTGCCCCGGGAGCTGCTCGCACGCGTTTGCGGCAGGGACGTCCGTACGGCTCGCGGCGCGGCCCGCGCGGGGCCGGCGCTTCGCCGGCTGGAGCGGCGCCTGCAGCGGCCGGGGCGCCTGCACCATGCGCGCAGACCGCGTGCGGGCCGTCCGGGCGACCTTCCGCTAACCGGCGGCCGCGTTAGGCTTCCCGATCGTGAGCACGACGCCCGATCCGCGCCGCTGGCGCGCCCTGGCGCTCGTCTGCGTCGCGTTCTTCATGACGATCCTCGACGTCTCGATCGTCAACGTCGCGCTGCCGTCGATCGGCCGCTCGCTCCACGCGTCGAACGAGAGCTTGCAGTGGGTCATCACCGCGTATGCGATCACGTTCGGCGGCTTCCTCCTCCTCGGCGGCCGCGCCGCGGACCTACTCGGGCGGAGACGCATGTTCATCATTGGCCTCACGTTCTTCTCTGCCGCGTCGCTCGCCTGCGGCTTCGCCTCCTCGCTCGGCGTCCTGGTCGCTGCGCGTGCGGTGCAGGGCCTCGGCGCGGCGGTCATCTCCCCCGCGACGCTCTCGATCATCACGACGACGTTCGACGAGGGCGCCGAGCGGAACAAGGCGCTCGGCATCTGGGGCGCGATGGGCGGCAGCGGCGCCGCGGCGGGCGTCCTCTTCGGCGGGATCCTCACGAAGTACCTCGGCTGGGAATGGATCTTCTTCGTCAACGCTCCGGTCGGCGCGCTCGTGCTCGCGCTGACGCCGCGCTTCGTGCGCGAGAGCCGCATCGAGGGAGTGCGGCGCTTCGACGTCGCCGGCGCGGTCACCGTCACGGGCGGACTGGCGCTGCTCGTCTACGCGATCTCGAAGGCGCCGGACTACGGCTGGGGCTCCGCCCGCACGATCGGCGAGCTGATCGGCTCGGTAGCGCTGCTCGTCGCGTTCCTCGTGATCGAGATTCGGACTCCCGAGCCGCTCATGCCGCTGCGGATCTTCCGCATCCGCACGCTCGCCGGATCGAACATCGTCGCGCTGCTGCTCGGCGCAGTCGTGTTCTCGAACTTCTTCCTGTTGACGCTGTACGTCCAGCAGGTACTCGGCTACTCGGCGCTGAAGACGGGCATCACGTTCCTCGCGACCGCCGGCACGGTCGTCGTCGTCGCCGGGATCTCGCAGATGCTCGTCACGAGGGTGGGCCCGAGGCCGGTGATGGTCGCCGGGATGGCGCTGATCACGGGCGGGATGCTCTGGTACACGCAGATCCCGGTGCACGGGAGCTACGCGTCCGATCTCCTGCCCGGCTATCTGATGGTCGGGGTCGGGATGGCATTCGCGTTCATCCCGGTGTCGATCGCGGCGCTCGCGGGCGTCGAGGCGCGCGAGGCCGGGCTCGCGTCCGGGCTGCTCAACACGTCGCAGCAGATCGGCGGCGCGATCGGCGTCGCGGTCGCCGCGACGGTGGCGACGACGCACGCGTCGACGCTACTGAAGTCGGGCCACTCGGCACCGCAGGCGTTGACGAGCGGCTTCGCGCTCGGCTTCTGGGTGATCGCCGGCGTGGCGGCCGCCGGCACTCTCGCAGCGCTGACGCTCGTCCGGCGCGAGGAAGCGCCGGCGACAGCCGAAGAAGCGTTCGCCGCCTAGCAGCCGTCACAGAACCGTGACAAAGCCGCGCATCTTTTGCTTCGGTACCTGGTACCGACGCAAGCCCACAGTCGGAGGTTCAGCCGGGCGATCGGACAGCTGCTGTCACAGAGTCGTGACAAAGCCACGCGTCTTTTGCTTCGGTACCTGATACCGACGGAACTACAGGGCGCCCGGCTTCGCGAAGCGGTAGAAGAACCGGCCGAGGCCGCCCGCATTGACCGCGGAGAGCAGTGCGATCGAGTCCTCGAGCAGCCGCGCCTTGTCGAGGCCGCCCGCGTACAGCGGGTCGTAGCCCGCGTCGCGGATCAGTTGCTCCGTGACTTCGCGTGCATCGTCGTCGGCTGCGTAGAAGTTGCTCGGCCTGACGCGCTGCTTCGGGACCTCGTCGTAGAGCGCGGCGAAGTTGAGGTTGAAGGCCTTCGCAGTGGGCCCGCCCACGATCGCCTTGACCTCGTGCGCGAGCGACTCGAACTCCTCGTTGCGCCCGCCGAACGCGTTCGTCGCGTCGATCGCCGTCTTCCCCTCGATGCCGCTGACGTTCCCGAGCGCGTCGGCGATCGCGCCCGACGGAACCGCGACGAGCAGCACGTCGGCGCCGGATGCGTCGCCGCCGTCGCGGCCGAGCTCCTGCACCTCGTGGCCTGCATTCCCCCAGAACCGGGCGAGCCCGCCGCCGATGTTGCCTCTGCCGATCGTGGTGATGTTCATGGCTCCCTTCAACGACGTGCCGTGCCGTACGCTTCCCGCGGATGGCGTACCCCAGCGTCCTCGAGATCGTCGGCGGCAGCCCGATCGTACGCCTGCCGAAGCTCTCGCCGCCCGGCGGCGGCGAAATCCTGGCCAAGCTCGAGTACCTGAACCCCGGCGGCTCCGTGAAGGACCGGATCGGCCTGCCGATGATCGAGCAGGCCGAACGCGAGGGGAAGCTGCGGCCGGGCGGCACGATCGTCGAGCCCACCTCGGGCAACACCGGTGTCGGCCTCGCGATCGCCGCGGCCATCAAGGGCTACCGCTGCATCTTCGTCATGCCCGACAAGATGAGCCAGGAGAAGATCGCGCTGCTGCGCGCATACGGCGCGGAGGTGGTGATCACGCCGACGGCCGTCCCGCACGACTCACCGGAGAGCTACTACAGCGTCAGCGACCGGCTCGCCGAGGAGATTCCCGGCGGCTTCAAGCCCGACCAGTACTCGAACATGACGAACCCGAACGCGCACTACGAGCACACCGGACCGGAGATCTGGGAGCAGACCAGCGGCGAGATCGACGCGATCGTGGTCTCCGTCGGCACCGGCGGGACGATCTCCGGCGTCGGCCGCTTCTTCAAGGAGCGAAAGCCCGAGGTGCTGATCGTCGGCGCCGACCCGGAAGGCTCCGTGTACACGGCGAACGACGAGCGCGACGTCCATCCGTACCTCGTCGAGGGAATCGGGAAGGACACGTGGCCGAAGACGATGGACCCGGACGTCGTCGACGAGTGGATCCGCGTCTCCGACCGCGACTCCTTCCTCATCGCGCGGCGGCTCGCGCACGAGGAGGGCATCCTGGCCGGCGGCTCCGGCGGCACCTCCGTCTGGGCGGCGATGCAGATCGCAAAGCGGCTCGGCCCAGGCGCGCGCGTCCTGACGATGATCCCGGACTCCGGGCGCAACTACCTGTCGAAGCTCTACGACGACAACTGGATGCTCGAGCACGGCTTCGTCGAGCGGCAGGCGCCGTTGCCGACGGTCGACGAGGTGCTGCGGTCGAAGCGCATCGAGGAGGAGGACGTGCCCGCGCTCGTCACGATCTCGTCACACCAGAAAGTCGGCGAGGCGATCGACGTGATGCAGCGGTACTCGATCTCGCAGCTGCCGGTCGTGCGCGACGGCGAAGGGCAGATCGACTCGCTCGCGGACGTGATCGGCTCGCTGCAGGACCGCGACCTGCTCGACCGCGTGTTCAAGAACCCGGATGCGCTGCACGAGGACGTCGCCGCTGCGATGCAGCCGCCGCTCGCGACGATCGACATCTCGCAGTCGCTCGACGAGGTCTTCGGCACGCTGACCGGGAGGACGAACGCCGTCGTCGTCGCACGCGACGGCAAGCCGGTCGGCGTGCTGACGCGCAGCGACCTGCTCGAGTATCTCGCTCATCGCCGCGCGTCCGTCTAGGACCGCAGGCGCGAGCCGTTGCGGCTCGCACGCGCGGCGAGCTCGCGCTCCTGCACGGCAGTTCGGCCGACGGCGTTCAGCAGCTCTGCGACGAGTTGGAGGCGCGCGCGCTCGGACCGGAGCTCGAGCAGCTGCTGCTTCGGGGCGGCGTCCAGCTCGACACGAGCGGCGATCTCGAAGGAGAGGCTCGGCGAATCCTCGGTCGGTTCGTCGGGTTCGGCCTGGACGATCTTCGCCAGCGCTCGGAACGCGCCGAGCGCGACGGTCGCCTCACGCACGGCCCGCTCCTCCGGCTCGTCGTCGACGCCCTCGACGCGACCCGTGTGGAACGAGCGGCCGCTCGTCAGCTCGAGCAGCCGGAAGCGCTCGCCGCCCTCGACGATCACGTTCATCCGGCCGTCGTCGAACTCCTCGAGCAGGTCGACGACGCGGGCACGCGTGCCAACGTCGCGCAACCCAGACTCGTCCGCGTAGACGAGGCCGAATTCGTGCCCGTCCTCGAGGCACTCGCCGATCAGCTCCTTGTAGCGCGGCTCGAAGATGTGCAGCGGCACCCGCTCGGTCGGAAGCAGGACGATGCCAAGCGGGAAGAGCCCGAGCTCCACAGAGAAAGAGTACGACGGGCTAGCATGGCGCGGTGGCCACCGAATGGCTCGAGCAGCTGCTGCGGCAGGCGTTTCCGGACGCGGACGAGCTCCGCGTCGACGACCGCACCGGCGGCGGCGACCATTTCCAGGTCACCGTCGCGAGCCCGCGATTCGACGGGCTGCCGCTGATCGACCAGCACCGCCTCGTCAACGCCGCCCTCGCCGAGCCGCTGAGTGACGGCACCATCCACGAGCTCCGCATCAGGACGAAAGGGACGGCATGAGCGACCTGCAGGATCGGATCAAGGACGTGATCGAAAAGGAGCCGGTGACGCTCTTTATGAAGGGAACGCCGCAATTCGTGATGTGCGGAAACTCGGACCGTGCGCTCCGCGCTCTCCGCGAGGCCGGCGCGCCGGTGACCGCCGTCGACGTCCTGCCCGATCCGTCGATCCGCCAGGAGCTGCAGGAGCTCTCCGGCTGGCCGACGATCCCGCAGGTCTTCGTCGGCGGCGAGCTGATCGGCGGCGCCGACATCACGCAGGAGCTGGCCGAGACCGGCGAGCTCGAGAAGAAGCTCGAGGAGAAGCTCGGCACCGACTACAAGTCGAAGGCCGAGGAGAAGACCATCTCCGTCGTCTAGGGCTGCGGCACCCGCCCGGGCGTGCCGTTGGGGATCAAAGCGCCGATCCCGGCGAGGGCCGACGTGATCTCGCTCGGGATCACCCAGACCTTGTTCGACTCGCCCTGCGCGATCTGCGGCAGCACCTGCAGGTATTGGTATGCGAGCAGCTGCGGGTCGGGCTTGCCCTCGTGGATCGCGCCGAAGACGGTCTCGATCGCCTTCGCCTGACCCTCGGCCTCGAGCATCATCGCCTGCCGCTTGCCCTCGGCGCGCAGGATCGCGGCCTGCCTGTCGCCCTCGGCGGTCAGGATCTGCGACTGCTTGACGCCCTCCGCGTTGAGGATCGCCGCGCGCTTCTCGCGGTCGGCGCGCATCTGCTTCTCCATCGTTTCCTTGATCGAGCCGGGCGGGTCGATCGCCTTCAGCTCGACGCGGTTGACGCGGATGCCCCACTTGCCGGTCGCCTCGTCGAGGACGCCGCGCAGCTGGTTGTTGATCTCGTCCCGCGACGTGAGCGTCTTCTCGAGCGCCATCCCGCCGATCACGTTGCGGAGCGTCGTGACGGTCAGCTGCTCGATCCCCGAGATGTAGTT
The DNA here is from genome assembly GCA_005884575.1 of Actinomycetota bacterium. GTDB lineage: Bacteria > Actinomycetota > Thermoleophilia > Gaiellales > Gaiellaceae > AC-16. Next base: position 151 of record VAWW01000067.1, on the reverse strand, counting down.
CGCGATCTCGTACGTCGCGGCCTTCGGGTCGGTGACCTGGAAGTAGAGAACGGTGTCGATGTTGACGACGAGGTTGTCCTCGGTGATCACCGGCTGCGGGGCGAAGCTGACGACCTGCTCGCGTAGGTCGATCAGCGGCTTCAGCCGGTCG
>VAWW01000066.1 GCA_005884575.1 Actinomycetota bacterium | reverse complement strand
GAGGATCCGGCTCACGAAGCGGGTGAGAGCGCCGCGCGCGAAGCAGAGGAAGACGCAGGCAGAACGACGACGACGCCGTAGGCGGACAAGCCGGGATGCGTGGACGGGCGCGCCCCCTCCAGCCCGTCCACGCCTCTCCGGAGCATCACAGCTCGGGTGCAGGACCTTCACAGCTCGGTGGGCGATGCTCGAAGCACACTCACGAAGGAGCACGACGTGGCTTCGCACCTCTCGCACTCATCCGTCCTGGTCGTCGACGACGAACCCGGGATCAGGCAGCTCATCAGCCTCCACCTGCGGCGACTCGGCTGTGAGGTAATCGAGGCGCCGTCAGTCGCTCAGGCGATCGCAGTCCTCGAGACGCGCAGGCCGGATGTGATCGTCAGCGACTACTCGATGCCGATGGCGAACGGCCTCGATCTGCTCGAGTACGTGCGCCGGCGACAGCTCGACATCGAGTTCATCCTGTCCAGCGACTCGCTCGCAGACGACGTTGCGGCGGGGGCCCGAGCTGCGGGAGCCGTCGTCATTCGCAAGGACGAGCTGTTCGACATCCTCTCGCCGCGGCTCCGCGAGGCGTCGTAGACGGCTGAGCGCCCGCACTTCTTCGAGAGTTCTTAGTCGGCGCACAGCGGATTCCCAGAAACGGCCGCTTCTCTACGAGCTATGCACCTGTTCGGCGACAGTTCTGCCGCAGTTTCGCGCGCGTACCTGGTACCGGGCGTACGGCGTCTTCCGGGGGCGATCTTCTGGGCAGTCGTCGTCGGCAACGCCGCGGCGATCGTCTGGCTCTGGGTGCACGGCGGCAACTTGTCCGTGGCGAAGACGGGCGATCTGCTCACGAGCGCTGCGCGGCTGACGGGATTGCTCGGCGCGTACTCCGCGCTGCTGCAGGTCCTGCTGCTCGCGCGCATCCCGTGGCTCGAGCGGTCGACCGGTCTGGACAGACTGACGGTCTGGCACCGCTGGAACGGTCACGCGTGTCTCTACCTCGTGCTCGCGCACGTCGTCCTCAGCGTCTACGGCTACGCGCTGCTCGACAAGATTTCGCTGCCCGCGGAGATCTCGACGATGCTCGGCGGCGGCGTCTATCCGGGGATGATCACGGCGACGATCGGGACAGCGTTGCTCGTGGCCGTCGCCTGGAGCTCGATCGTCATCGTGCGCCGGCGCCTGCGCTACGAAGCGTGGTACGCGGTGCACCTCAGCGCCTACTCGGCGATCGCCCTCGGCTGGTTCCACCAGATTCCGACGGGGAACGAGCTGGTGCTCGACCGGATCGCCGCCGACTACTGGCGCGCGCTCTACGTCGCGACGCTGGCGCTGCTCGTCGTGTGGCGTGTTCTCGTGCCGCTGGCGAGCGCGTTTCGGTACCGGCTGCGCGTGCTCGACGTCTTGGACGAGGGCGCGGGCGTCGTCTCGCTCCGCATCGGGGGCCGACGCCTCGACCGGATGAAGGCGCGGCCGGGCCAGTTCTTCATCTGGCGCTTTCTCAGCCGCGGGCGCTGGTGGACGGCGCATCCGTTCTCACTCTCGGCCGCGCCCGACGGGCGGACGCTCCGGATCACCGTGAAGGCGCTCGGCGACCACACGAGCCGCTTCCACGAGATCGCGACCGGGACGCGCGTGGTCGCCGAAGGCCCGTTCGGGGTCTTCACCGCCGACGAGCGGCGTCGCGCGAAGGTGCTCCTGATCGCCGGCGGGATCGGCATCACCCCGATCCGGGCTCTCGTCGAAGAGCTGGACGGCGACGTCGTCGTCCTCAACCGCGCGCTCGCGGACGAGGACATCGTCTTCGCCGAGGAGCTCGACGAGCTGGCGAACGCGCGGGGCTTCCGGCTCGAGCACGTCATCGGCGACCATGCGACCGACGAAGGTCGCGAACTGCTGTCGCCGGCGCACCTGCGTGAGCTGGTACCGGACGTCGACGACCGCGACGTCTTCCTTTGCGGGCCACCGGCGATGACGTCGGCCGTCGAGGACAACCTGCGCCGGGCACGTGTCCCGCGCAACCACATCCACGTGGAGCGCTTCGCGCTCTGAAAGGAGGACGAATGAGAAGAGCACTAACAGCCCTTTTCGGCGCCGCCGCCCTTGCGGCGCCGGTCGTCGACGTCGCCCAGGCGGCGACGAAGTCGAAGGTGACCGTCGTCAAGAAGACGGTCAGCGGCGCGGAGACGCAGGTCGACCGCTGGGGCACGATCCGTGTCACGCTCGTCGTCAAGAAGACGACCACGGTGACCGGAACGAAGAAGAAGGTCAGCCGCTCGATCGTCGGCGTGAAGGTGCCGGTCTACCCGAACCACACCGACCGTTCGGTGTACATCAACCAGCAGGCGCTGCCGTACCTGGTGCAGGAGACGCTGCACGCGCAGATGAACCCGAACATCCAGCTCATCTCGGGCGCGACCGACACGAGTGACGCCTTCGTACAGTCGCTCCAGTCCGCGATCCTCCTCGCGAAGAAGGTCTGATGCAGCGCGTCGAGCACGTCATGGGGATGCCCATCGTCGTCGATGTCCGCGACGACGGCGTTGACGGCACGATCGTCGAGCAGGTGTTCGACTGGCTGCGGCACGTCGACGCCGTCTTCAGCACCTACAAGGAGGACAGCGAGATCAGCCGGCTCGAGCGCGGCGAGCTCCTTCTCGAGCACGCGCAGCCGGACGTGCGTGCCGTGCTCGAGCGCTGCGCCGAGCTCCGCGAGAAGACGGACGGCTACTTCGACGCCCGCTACGCCGGCAAGCTCGACCCCTCGGGACTCGTCAAGGGCTGGGCCGTCGACCGCGCCGCGGCGATCCTCGACGAGGGAGGCGTGCGCAACTACGCCGTCTCTGCGGGCGGCGACATGCGCGTCCGCGGCGGCGCGCTCCCCGACCCGGCATGGCGAATCGGCATCCAGCATCCACACCGACGCGACCAGGTGGCCGCCGTCGTCGAGACGCGCAGCCTTGCAGTTGCGACGTCTGGCGAGTACGCGCGCGGGCGGCACGTGTGGAATCCGCACACCTCTGCTCCGCCGAACGGTGTCCTCTCGGTGACGATCGCCGGCCCGGACCTGGCGACCGCCGATGCGTATGCAACCGCCGCGTTCGCGATGGGCGCGCGGGGCCCGCACTGGACGGCGCGGCTCAACGGCTACGAGGCGATGACTATCCTGGCCGACGGACTTGTCCTCTCGACCCCCGGCTTCGCGACTGCGAGGGAGACGACATTCGCGTAACGCAGATCGACACGATCAGGCTGGGCGAGTTACCGAACCTGCTCTTCGTCGAGGTGCGGACCGACGAGGGACTGGTCGGCCTCGGCGAGACGTTCTTCGGCGTCCAGGCTGTCGAGGCGTATGTCCACGAGAGCGCGGCGCCGTACCTGCTCGGGCGCGATCCGCTCGAGATCGAGAAGCATGCGCGAGCGCTCGACGGCTACGTTGGCTATGCCGGCACGGGGGCCGAACGGCGCGGCGCCTCGGCGATCGACATCGCTCTCTGGGACATCCTCGGCCAGGTCGCCGGGCTGCCGCTCTACCAACTCTTCGGCGGCGAGACCCGCGACAGCGTTCCGATCTACAACACATGCGCCGGCTACCGCTACGTTCGCGACCGTCCGACGCAGTCGGTCGACAACTGGGGAGTCTCGAATGACGCCGACGGTCCCTACGAGGATCTCGATGCGTTCCTCCACCGTGCCGACGAGCTTTCCGAGAGTCTGCGCGCCCAGAGCGTTGCCGCGATGAAGATCTGGCCGTTCGACCCGTACGCGGAGGCGAGCGGCGGCACGTACATCTCGCGAGAGGACCTGAACCGGGCGCTCGAGCCGCTGCGCAAGATCCGCGGGGCGGTCGGCGACGAGATCGAGATCATGGTCGAGCTTCACGGCCTCTGGAACGCGGCGACCGCGACGCAGATCATGTCCGCGCTCGAGGAGTTCGAGCCCTACTGGATCGAGGATCCCGTGCGACCGGACGACCTGCGAGCGCTCGCTCAGGCCGTGCGGTCCACGACGACGCGGGTCGCAGTGGGGGAGACCCTCGGCGGTCTCGGCGCATTCCGTCAGCTTCTCGACCACGACGCGGCCGACATGGTGATCGTCGACCCGGCCTGGGCCGGCGGCATCACTGTGGCACGCAAGGTCGCAGCCGCCGCCGAGAGCTACGGCGTCCCGGTCACCTTCCACGACTGCACCGGTCCGGTCGTTCTCACGGTCGACGCGCACCTCGCCGCGAGCAACGCGAAGGTTCCGATGCAGGAGACCGTCCGCGCGTACTACACGAGCTGGTACGGCGACCTCGTCACGGCCCTGCCGCCGATTGCCGCTGGGACGATTCGTCCGCCGGACGGCCCCGGCCTGGGTATCGCTCTCCGGCCGGGTCTCCATGAACGGGCCGACGCGCAGATCCGCACGAGTACCCTCGCGGGAGCGACCGCAGCGGCCGCCGGCTAGGGCGAGCCGAAGATCCCCGGGCCGCCGATCTGCGTCGCGATGCTCGTGTGGTCGCAGTGCAACGTGTTGCTCTGCTGCGCCGTGCAACCGGGCCTCGCGGTTTCCTGCGCGCTGTACTGGTCGCTGGTGTAGGCGATCGACGCCAGCCCGTTCGTCGGGCTCGCGGCGACGCCGAAGTCGTCGTAGAGGTCGCGATTGCCATTGCAGCTGATGCCGCTCTCGCACGCGCCGCCGCGGTGCACGACCGGCGTCGCGCGGACCTGCGTGAAACGGCTGTCCGGAGACGTCGCGTCGAGGTTCTGCGCGAAGTACGCGTGCCACGTCGCGGACTTCGAGCTGCTGCTGCTCGACGACGTCCCGTAGTAGACGACGTCGAGCTTCCCGGCGTCGCCGGCCACGGCCCAAGGGAAGATCGCGGTCCTCGCAGGATCTCGGTTGACGCGGGCCGGCGTCGACCACGTCTTGCCCTGGTCGGTCGAGACGGCGGCGAAGACGTCGTGGTCGTCCGAGAAGACCGCGTAGACGTTGCCCGCACGGTCGACGGTCACGTTCGGGAACACGTGCCCGTAGCCGACCTGGTCGGACGCGCCGACGTAGACCGGGTAGTCGCTGAACGTCCTGCCGCCGTCGGTCGACACCGCCATCCAGACCGCGTGGTACTTGCACGTCCCGCGGATGCCGCACGCGATCTCGGCGGGGCTCGCGATCCCGACGAGTATCTGGTACACGACGTCGTTGACCGGGTCGATGGCGAGGTTCCCGATCTGGTTGTTCTGCAGCAGGAAGGCGTGCGCCACCAGGTCGATCGCGCTCGCGTGCTGGACGAACGTCATGCCCGCGTCGTAGCTGCAGTCGACATTGACGTTGAACGTCGGCAAGTCGTGATACGAGATGCAGACCTTCGCCGCTCCGTCGGCGGCGATCCACTCGCGGTCGTCGCCGGGCACGCGGGCGGCCGTCGGATTGATCTGCCACGTCGCACCACCGTCGAGGCTCGTGCTCACGGTGATCTCGCCGAGCGTGAGGCTCGCGACATAGACGTTGAAGGAGCGGGCCGCGTTCCTCGCGGGCGCGATCGCAAGATCGGTGTCGCCGCCGCCGGGCGCGAAGCCGACGTCCTCGCCGCGGGACACCGCATTCGGAGAATCCAGGCTCGCGTAGTGCAGCCCGCCGTCGACCGACTTCGCAGCGATCGTGCCTTCGAGGAGGCCGTTCTCCGACGACACGTAGAAGGCGCCCGCCTCGTCCGCTCGAATCGCGGGCTCGACGGCGCGATTCCAGCAGTCGTCCGAGCCCGGACACGTGGTGCCGACCGCCGCGGGCGGCGTCGAGGGGAGCTCGAAGGCGACGAACCGAGGCTTCTTCGCGCTGCGCTGCGAGGTCGCCCCGCCCACGCCGACGCAGAGGGCAATCGCAAGCACCGCACCCAACCCCAAACCTCCACGCATGCCGAACCTCCCGATGGTTCACAAACGGGAAAGCAGGGGCACCGGCTACGGCGTAGAGTCAGCCTCCATCCTCGAGCTCAGGCCGCGGTCGATCAAGCAGACGCCCGATATCGAGTTTCGGATTCTGGGGCCGTTCGAAGCGCGCAGAGCGAGTCGGCCGCTCCGGCTCGGCGGAGCGCGGCAGCGATCGCTGCTCGCGGCGCTGGTCATCCGCGCGAACACCCCGGTGTCGCGCGATCGCCTGATCGCCGACCTGTGGGAAGCGGACCCGCCGGACACCGCCGCGAAGATGGTCCAGAACTACGTCTCGCAGCTCCGCAAGCTGCTCGGGCCGCAGGCGCTCGTCACGCGCCCACAGGGGTACGAGCTCGTCGTCGATTCGGAGCAAGTCGACGCGCGCCGCTTCGAGTCGCTCGTCGAGGAAGGGCGTCGCGAGCTCGCGGAAAGCGCAGCGCTGCACGCCGCCGAGCTGTTGCGCGAAGCCCTCGGCCTCTGGCGCGGCGCTGCGCTCGTCGACTTCGCCTACGAGCCGTTCGCGCAGGCCGAGATCGCGCGTCTCGAAGAGCTCCGATTGATCGCGCTCGAGGACCGGATCGCGGCGGATCTCGCGCTCGGCCGGCACACGGAGCTCGTCGGCGAGCTCGAGGCGCTCGCCGCGCAGCAGCCGCTGCGCGAGCCGTTCCGCGTGCAGCTGATGCTCGCCCTCTACCGCTCGGGCCGGCAGGCCGAGGCGCTCGACGTGTACCACAAGACGCGGGAGCTCCTGATCGAGCGGCTCGGGATCGAGCCGAGCCGGCCGCTGAAGCGGCTCGAGCGCGCGATCCTGCTCCAGGATCCTTCGCTCGAACAGGAGTCGGAGCCCGAGCCCGACGACGTGCGAGCTGCGGCGCCGGCGCCGCTCAGGGAGGTGCGGAAGACCGTCTCGGTCGTCTTCGCCGAGGTGATCACGGTCGGCCCGCGACTCGATCCCGAAGCGCTCCGCCGACCGCTCGCCGCCGCACTCGAAACCGTCTCGCAGGTGCTCGAGCGCTACGGGGGCAGCGTCGAGACGCTCCCGACCGAGGCGGTCGCGGCGGTCTTCGGGATCCCGGCCGTCCACGAGGACGACGCTCTACGGGCCGTCCGCGCGGCGGTCGAGCTGAGGGACGCGATCGCCGGCTCGACCAGAGAGCTCGGCGAGGACTGGGGCGGACGCATTGCGATCAGGGCTGCGGTCAACACGGGCGCGGTGGTGGCGGAGGGCCCACGCGTGGCTGCCGGCGACGCGATCGATCTCGCCGCGCGCCTCTCCCAGGCGGCAGCCGCCGACGAGATCCTGATCAGCGACCCCACCCTCCGGCTCGTCGAGAGCTCCGTGCGCGTCGAGGCCGCCGACCCGCTGCGTCTCGAGGGCAGCTCCGAGGCCCTCGCCGCGTGGAGGGTCGTCGACGGGATATCCCCGCCCGAGATCCGGCGGCGCGCCGACACGCCGATGGTCGGGCGCGAGCGGGAGCTGGCGGAGCTTCGGCAGGCGTTCGAACGCGCCGCGCGCGAGCGGTTGCCATACCTCTTCACCGTTCTCGGCGGCCCGGGCATCGGCAAGTCGCGGCTGGCGGCCGAGTTTGCGTCCTCGCTCGAGCTCGAGGCGACGGTCCTCGCAGGAAGGTGCCTCCCGTACGGCGAGGCGATCACGTTCTGGCCGCTCGCGGAGATCGTCCGGCAGGCCGCCGGCGATGACACACGGGCGGCGATCGTCGAGCTCCTCGCACGCGAGAACGACGGCGAGCTGATCGCGGACCGCATCGTGGGAGCGCTCGGGGTGGTCGAGTCGGCGCCGCCGAGCGAGGAGACGTTCTGGGCGGCGCGGAAGCTGCTCGAGGTACTCGCCCGCCGGCGCCCGCTCGTGCTCGTGCTCGAGGATCTCCACTGGTGCGCGACGACGTTCCTCGACCTCGTCGAGCACGTCGCGGACTGGGCGCGCGACGCGCCGATCCTGCTCGTCTGCCTCGCCCGGCCGGAGCTGCTGGAGGCGAGGCCGTCATGGGGCGGAGGAAAGCTCAACGCGACGTCGATTTCCCTCGGCCCACTCTCCGGGCGCGAGGCCGCGGCGCTGATCGAGACGGTCGCCGGCGGAGAGCAGCTTCCCGAAGAGGCACTGCGGCGCGCCGCCGAGGCGGCCGAGGGGAATCCGCTCTTCCTCGAAGAGATGCTCCGGATGCTGAGCGAGAACGGCTCGGAGGGCGAGCTCACCGTGCCGCCGACCATTCAGGCGCTGCTCGCCGCACGCCTCGATCGGCTGCACGCGGAGGAGCGGGCAGTGCTCGAGCGCGCGTCGGTGATCGGCAAGGAGTTCTGGCGCGGAGCGGTGCTCGATGCGACGCCCGAGGCGGCGCGTGCCGCCGTCGACGTCCACCTCCAGACGCTCGTCCGCAGGGAGCTGATCCGGCCGCATCGATCGCTCTTCCCGGGCGACGAGGCGTTCCGCTTCCGCCACATCCTGCTCCGCGAGGCTGCATACGACTCTGTGCCGAAGGAGACGCGCGGCGAGCTGCACGAGCGCTTCGCCGAGTGGCTGGAGCGGACAGCCGGCCCGCGGGCGAGGGAGTTCGAGGAGATGATCGGCTACCACCTCGAGCAGGCCTTCCGCTATCGAGACGAGCTCGGACCCGTCGACGAGCACGGCGAGGAGCTGCTGCTCCGCGCGTCCGATCGGCTCGCGGCGGCGGGCCGGCGCGCGTACGCGCGCGGCGACCTGCCTGCGGCAGTCGGCCTGCTCGCCCGCGCGTCGTCGCTCCTCGAGCCGGGCGCCCCGCGCCTCCCGGAGCTGCTCGTCGACCTCGGCGAGGCGCTCCGGGAGACCGGCGATTTCGACGGGGCGGAGGGCGTGCTCGCCGAGGCCGCCGAGGCGGCGGCGGAGCTCGGCGACGGCGGGCTCGAGGCGGCCGCGCGCCTCGCCGGCCTGCGACTACGGCTGACGACGGATCCGGAGATCAAGCCCGACGAGCTCCTGGCCGAGGCGAAGCGCGCGGCCGACGTGTTCGCGCGCCTCGGCGACGAGCGGCGACTCGCGAAGGCCTGGGAGCTGATGGCCTGGGTGCCGTGGTTCCGCTGCCGCGCGGGCGAGGCGGAGGAGGCGCTGCAGCGCGCTATCGAGCACGCGCGCCACGCGGGCGACAGGCGCACCGAGGCGCAGAGTCTCCACTTCCTCGTCGGCACCGCGTTCTTCGGGCCGAAGCCGCTCGACGCGGCGATCAGCCTGTGCGAGGAGATCCTCGAGGAGCCGGCGCAGCAGCGGCGCGTCGTCGCCTCGGCGCTGCGCTCGCTCGCGGGCCTGAAGGCGATGGAGGACAGCTTCGACGACGCCCGGTTGCTCATCTCGGCCTGCCGGACGATCCTCGAAGATCTCGGCCTGCGCGTGACGGCGGCGTCAGCGGCGGAGACCGCCGGGATCATCGAGCTGCTCGCCGGCGATCCCGGTGCGGCGGAACGCGTCCTCCGGCAGGGCTACGAGACGCTCGAGGAGATGGGGGAGACGATCGTGGCGCCGGTGCTGGCGGCGCTGCTCGCCCAGGCCCTCCATCTGCAGGGGCGGGCCGACGAGGCGCTCCGACTGAGCGAGTCGAGCCGCGAAGCCGCGGCCCCGGACGATCTGATCGCGCACGTGCAGTGGCGGACCGCGCGGGCGAAGGCGCTCGCCCGCACCGGCGAGACACAGGAGGCCGAAATGCTGGCGCGGGAAGCCGTGGCGCTCGCAGAGGAAACGGACTTCCTCGTCACCCACGGCGATGCACTTGCGGATCTGGCGCAGGTCCTGCGGGCGGCGGGCCGTCCGGACGAGGCAGTGCCGATCCTGCGCGCGGCACTGGCTCTCTACGAGCAGAAGGGCAGCATCGTCTCGGTCGCGGCTGCGCGCGCTGCGCTGGCGGCGTCCGGCTAACCGGACTTTGTGGCTCTAAGCCACTAGGGGCGCTGCGCCGCGACGTGGGTTCCGCTAAACGGCGCAACCCGAGTTTGTGGCTCTAAGCCACTTGGGCGCTGCGGCGCCTCCAGGTTTCCCGCGCCTTAGATGCAGATGGGCAGGACGATCGTGCCCCACGCCGGGTTACACACGACCGTCAGTCCCGCGATCTGCGTCGGGAGCGAGGCAGGGGTGTGAACGGCGGTCGAAAGGGTTCCCGAGTTCGAGACGGCCAGCGCAATCGTCGTGACGAGCTTCGCGAAGACCATGGCCATGGACATGTCCTTCCCCGATCGACCCCGATCGAAAACTGGACGCACCTTCCTTTCCGTGGGGGCAGGAGACGGCCGCTCTGCGGGGCGGCCGTTCTCCCCCACGGCTGAGCGTGAGAGCCGTCAGTCCCTCGCGCTCACCGACGTGCTCAGAGTCCGACTCTGCGGCGCGTCGAGCTCGAGCACGTCGATCAACGGAGGGCGATCGGCGAAGATCGAGGTCGTCCGGGCGGAATCGACCGCGATCAGCGTCCAGCGCATGTCGCCCAGCTCGTCGTGGACGACGACGCGGCACCAGTCGCCGGCCCTGTCCGCCTCGGGCAGCTCGCGAAACTCGCCGGCGTAGCGGGCCGGATCGAGATCGTCGTGCGGCGAGACGAGCGTCCACCTGAGCCTTTCCATGTCCCCATGGTCGCCGACGGGTTCCATTCGCCGGTAACCGGCGGGTAAGCGGCCCGCCTGCCTGATACGGTCGGGCCTCGAGCGCTGGAACGGCTTCCGGTCATCATGGACGTCGACACGGGCGTCGACGACTGCATCGCCCTCCTGTATGCGGTCGCCTCGCCCGAGGTCGAGCTCGTCGCGGCGACGTGCTGCGCGGGCAACGTCGTGGCGCCCCGGGCGGCTGCGAACACGCTGGCCGTGCTGGAGCTCGCGGGCGCAGGCGACGTCGAGGTCGCGCTCGGGAGCCTCGCGCCGCTCGTCGCGCCTCTGCGGACGGCGGTCTTTCACGGTCCCGGCGGGCTCGGATACGCAGAGCTTCCGCCCGCGCGCCGCGCGCCCTCGTCCCGCTTCGCCCCTGACCTGCTTGCCGCGGAGGCGCGCCGGCGGCCGGGAGCGATCACGCTCGTCGCAACCGGGCCGCTCACGAACGTCGCGCTCGCGGTCCGTCGCGACGCGGAGCTGCCGAGCCTGCTCCGCCGCCTCGTGGTCATGGGCGGATCCGTCGACCACCCGGGGAACACGACGCCCACGGCCGAGTTCAACGTCCTCGTCGATCCCGAGGCCGCGAAGAGCGTGCTCGACGCCTTCTCAGGCGCGGACCCGCGCCCGCTGCTCTGCGGGCTCAACGTCACCGAGCAGGCCGCGTTCGGGCCGGAGCATCTCCAACGGCTCGCCGAGCTCGCGGGATCCACGAACGCCGTCGTCCGCTTGGTCTCGGACGCCCTTCGCTTCTCGATGGAAGCGCACGACCGCGCCGGGGTGGGCTACGTCGCGCACCTGCACGATCCGCTGGCGCTCGCCCTCGCTCTCGACGGCTCGCTCGGGGAGACGCGCGCCGGCACCGTCGACGTCGAGCTCGCCGGCTCGCTCACGCGGGGCATGACAGTGGTCGACTGGCAAGGCCTCTGGGGACGGACCCCCAACGCGGACGTCGTCGTGGAGGTCGACGCGGCCCGATTCCTCGACGAGCTCGTCGGCCGCCTCGCCGCGCTGGCGCGGCGGGCGGGTTAGCCGGCCCGGGCCGCCGCCGTCTTCTCCGCTGCCGCCTGCCCGGCCACGGCGGGTACGCGTCGCCAGGGCGCGAACGGGTTCTCGACGCCCTCGAGCGCCGGCGCGAGCTGCGGGAAATGGCGCAGCAACACCGTGCGCATCGTGTTCGCCTCCACCCAGTCGATCCCCGCCTGCGTGTAGATCTCGGGGCGATAGTCGTCGGTGAAGAAACGATCCGCCTCGAGGCGGCGCGACGCCATCAGCACGAAGACGCGGAACGCGGTGTCGCTGAACCCGAATCCCTCCGGCCGCGGCTCTGCGTACATGCCGACCATCAAGTCGACCTGCTCGACGTCGCCGCCGTAGACGCGGCTCAGCTCGGCCGCGGCGGCTGCGTCGCCCGTCAGCTCCTGGAACGTCTCCGCCGGCTTGAGGTGGAAGAGCCGCCGGAACTCGTTGTAGCGCGGCACCCCGCGCTCGCGGGTGCGCAGGACGTCGATCGCGGCGAGGTCGAGCAGCTCGCCGTCCGGCCGCTCGAGCCGTTGCAGGAAGCGCGGATAGTTGTGCAGCACGATCGCGCCGGGGTGCGCCGTGCCGAAGGAGTAAAAAGCGTCTGCGATCGGGACCTGCTCGAGACACTCACGCACGTGCAGCGCGCCCAGCTTCGGAAAGTCCCGCTCCTGGAGCACGCCGTCGTCCTGCACCGCGCGGAACACGAACTCGTCGGGGATGAGTGCGTGCATCCGGTAGACCGCGACGAACTCCTCGGTCAGCGAGTAGGGCACGTCGAAGAGCTGCTTCGGCGAGCCGGGGATCCCGTGCAGGAGCTCGATCTTCGTCCGCCGGCCGAAGCGCTTGTCGAAGGCCTCGCCGAGGATGCCCCACCAGTTGGCGCGCAGCGCCTTCACCGTCGTCGGGTGCGCGATGATCGCCGGCGTCCAGTCGACGGTGTGGATCTTCGCCATCAGCGCCGCGTTGACGAGGCGCGCCTTCTCGTACAGCTCCTGATCGTCGAGCTGCGGATACTCGGCGTGCAGCCGTTCGCAGATCGCGTTGTGCTCGACGATGAACAACGCGTGCAGCAGCGCGAGCCCGAGCCAGAAGTTGCCCGCGACGCCCTTCAGGTCGACGTGCGACTCGATGTCCTCCGGCAGGCACCCGATCGGGTCGATGCGGAGCCTTCCGCCTTCGCCGGTGCGGATCGCGCGCGCGAACGCCGGGTCGCTGCCGTAGATCTGGGACCCGTCCCACCAGTGAGTGTCCGCCGTGACGTACGTCGGAGGCCCGTCCCGGTCGGCGCTCGGGTCGGGCCGCGTCCGCTGGATCTCCATCGGATGCGTCGGCCACGGATCGTCGGGTGCCAGCTCCACGCGCCACGGGTTCGCCTTCGTGTTGTCGCCGTGGCTGAACCAGTCATGCACCTCGAACTGGATCCAGGCCGCGGCGAGGAGATTGAGCGTCGTCGCCGGCTTGAACGTGTCGCGTGTCAGCAGCTCGAGGCTCACCGTCCTGGGGTTCGGCGACAGCGCCTTTTCCTCGGGCTCCGGGTAGACGCGGTCGAGCGGGACGTTCCGGCCGAAGCGGCTGCCGAGGGCGCCCATCAGCGGTTCGCGAAGGTCGTTGTAGGTTCCGTCGAGCGTCCGCGCCGTCAGGTGACGCGCATGGTCGGGGCTGTCCGCCGCCGGCCGGTCGAGCGGGCCGCGACCAGAGTCGTAGAGGTTGAGCGCGCGCAGGCGGTTGCGGATGCCGACGAGCGTGAGCATGCCGAGCGGCCACGGCAGCCGGTGCCAGCCGATGCGGCGATCGACGGCCTCGGTCGCCGAGCTGTAGAGACGGGAGACGAGCGACTGGCGCATCGGGCGTCCTTCCTAACGGAGCGTCGACCGCCCTTCCTGCCGCACCCCGCGGGACCGCGGGTGGACGGGGAGTCACTGGGCCCGATCAAAGCGCGCCCGCCGGGATCCGTCAACCTCTCGATCGACGTATCGTCTCGACATGACCGAGCTCGCCCCGGGCATCCACAGCCTCGGCAGCGGCAAGGGCGGCCGACCTGAAGCGGATCGTCCTCACGCACGGCCATCGCTCCCACCTCGGCGGCCTCGCTGCGCTCGCCCCGCGCGAGCGGCGCGACCGTCCACGCGCACGAGTGGGAGGCCGACATCGTCGGCGGCGAGCGGCACGCGCAGCCGGTCACGATCCTGCCCAGGCAGAAGCTGCGGCTCTGGCCGTTCCAGATCGGGCTGTGGCTGAACCGACCGAAGCACGTGCCGCACCCCGTCGACGCAACGCTCGCGGACGGCGACGCCTTCGGTCCGCTCCAGGTCATCCACGCTCCCGGGCACTCGCCGGGACACCTGGCGTTCTACTGGCCGGCGCGGCGCTTCCTGATCGCCGGCGATGCGGTCGCGACGTGGCCGGAGCTCTGCGCCGGCTGGCACGCGTTCAACCTGAACCGCGTTCAGCACGCGGCGTCGCTGACGGAGATGGCGAAGCTCGAGCCGCAGATCGTCGGCGTCGGCCACGGCGATCCGATCACGGAGCGTGCGTCGGACCGGTTGCACGAGCTCGCACACTCACTCCAGCCGGAACACCTCTAGCAGCGGAGGCGGTCCGCCGTCCGGGACCCGCTCCTCGAGCAGGCGCGCCATCGCGTCCTGCCAGCGCGTGCAGATCTCCTGTTGCGAGAGATAGCGCTCGGCGGCGTCGAGGTCGTCCGCTTCGAAATAGCCGAACATCTCGCTCCCGGCGCGGAAGATCGTGTAGTTGCGGATGCCCGCGCCTTTCAGCGCCTCGAGCATCTCGGGCCACACCTCGCGGTGCGCCTCGACGTACTCGTCGACGCATTCCGGGCGGACGCGGAGCACGAACGCGCTGCGCTGTGTCACCGCAGCACCTGCTCCGCGATCCGGCTCGTCAGCGCGAGGGTCGCCGCAGCACTCGCGATGTCGGACTCGTTCGGGATGGCCTCGCTGACGACGCGCCGGAAGTGCTCGAGTTCCGGCCCGAAGCCCAGGGTCGCGGCGGTCATGTTGGCGGCGACCGGCACCGTGTAGTTCGGGCGCCACGTGCGCTCCGGGCGCGTCGGCGGCCGCCAGGTGCAGGTGTCGACGTTGTCGACGAAGAGGGAGTGGCCTTCGCCGAAGATCTCCAAGGCCTCGTTGTGCTGCTCCCAGCTGCCCGTCGTGTTCGCGCGGATGTTGACCAGCGCACCCGACTCCGACGAGGCGAGGATCGCCACGGTGTGCTCGTCTCCCCTGCCGCGCCGAACATGGACGTCCTCGAGCTCGCCGAAGAAGAAGCGGGCGAGGTCGAAATGGTGCACGGGATTCTCGAAGAGCCAGTCGCGCATGTCGAACCGGTGCGCGAACGGCCCCATCGACCACGTGAACGAGCCCATCGTCAGCGAGCCGAACTCGGGCTTCGCCGCGATCTCCCTCGCGAGGCGGTAGGCGCCCGCGAACCGCTTCATGTATCCGACGACGACGGGTACGCCCGCTTCCGCGGCTTCCGCCGCGAGGTCGGCGGCCTCGGCCGCGTCGTTTGCCGCCGGCTTGTCGGCGAACACGGGGACCCGCTTGCGGATGCACGCCCGGATCACGCCCGCGAACTGGTGGGGTGGGACCACGACGACGGCGCCTCGAACGCCGAGCCGGCCCCGAACCGCGCCGCGGCGGCCTCCGCCCGGTCGATGTGTCGCGCGCAGGTTGCTGCGAGGACCATCCCGGCGGCGGGGAGGTTCGGCAGGATCGACGTCGTGGCGTGCACGCCGACGCCGATCGCCCCGACGCGAAGGGGCTGCGCGGGAGCCTCGGTCAAAGCTTCTCGTACGCGCTCTCGACCGAAGCTGTGCCGCGCTCGCGTGTCCTCTGCTCCAAGTAGCCGCCGTCCCGGAACGCCTGAACCGGGTCGGCGTGCAGCCCCTTCTCCGCCCGCAGTCGAGCGAGCAGCGGGCGCACGTCCGTCTCGAATGCCTCGAGGAGCACGCGGTGCGCGCCGAGCACATCCCCTTGTTCCTGCACCGAGGCGAGGCGCGACTCGTCGACGAGCAACGCCTTCGCGTACGCCGTCTGGATGTTCATGACCGACTGGATCATCGCGTCGATCTTTCCCTCTATGTTGTGCGACTGGTCGATCATGAACGCCGTGGACGGCTCGGCCTGCGCGAGCGCGATCTCGCGCATGATCCGGAACAGCTCGAACGGGTCGACCGAGCCGACGATCAGGTCGTCGTCCGCGTACTTGCGGTTGTTGAAGTGGAAGCCGCCCAGCAGGCCGTCGGCGAGCAGGACGGCGACGATCTGCTCGATGTTGGTGCCCTGCGGATGGTGCCCGGTGTCCACGAGCACCTGCGCCTGTGGCCCGAGGCGCCGGCAGATCAGCGCCGCGGTCCCCCAGTCGGGGATGTCCGTGCTGTAGAAGGCCGGCTCGAAGAACTTGTACTCGACGAGCAATCGCTGTTCCTGGGGTAGCTCCGCGTACAGCTCCTTGAGGCCGGCGACGAGCCGGGCGTGACGGCCGCGCAGGTCGTCCTGGCCCGCATAGCTCGTGCCGTCCGCCAGCCAGAGGCTGATGATCGTCGAGCCGAGCTCGCGTGCGATCTCGACGCACTCGAGGCAGTGGTCGAGCGCCTGCCGGCGAACCGAGGGATCGGGGTGGCACAGGCTCCCGAGCCCGTACGTGTCGTCGCCGAACAGGTTCGGGTTGATCGCGCCGATGCGGATGCCGCGCTCGCGCACGTGGTCTCCGAGGGCGCTCCAGTCGTCGACCCTGTCCCAGGGGATGTGAAGCGCGACGCTCGGGCAGCAGCCCGTCAGCCGGTGGACGAGCGCCGCGTCGTCGATCCGCTCCCAGACGTTGCGCGCCGCGCCGGGCCAGGGATAGACGTGGAAGCGCGTGCCGGAGTTTCCGTAGCCCCACGACGGGGTTTCGATCTCGAGCGCGGCGAGCTTTGCGAGGACGGCGTCGTCGTTCATGAAGCGCGAGTCTGACACGAAGCGACCGGCTCGGCCTTGCCGGTCGCCGCGCTCCGGTAGGCGGCGTCGAGGATCTCGACCGTGCGTGCTCCCAGCTCCCCCGGCGCCCAGTTGCGAACGCCCTTGCCGAGGGCCAGATCGACGAGTGCGTTCGGCGGGCCGTCGCAGTCGTAGACACCGTCGCCTTCCCTCACAGGCAGGCGCACGTCCTCGCCTCCCGCCCGGTACAGCCAGACGAGCTCGCGCTGCAGGTCGCACGCGAGGTGGCCCTCCGATCCGATCGCGCGCATCGCGAGCTCGTTCTTGTTGTCGCCGTAGCCGAGGTGCGCCGAGCCGCCGGCCATCGTTCCTATCGCCCCGTTCGTGAAGCGGAGCGCGCACGCGTCGTAGTGCTCGACCGGCGAGTCGAGCACCGTCGACATGTATGCGAAGACGTCCTTGCCACGCAGGCCGGTCAGCCAGAGCGAGAGCCCGAGCGCATGGGAGAGTTGGGCCTGGCCGTAGCCGCCGCCGGACAGGCGCGGGTCGGTCCACGTCCTCTGCTCGGGCACCGCCTCGGCGGCGGCGAGGGGGTAGGCGCCCCGGTTCGAGAGCAGCTCGCGCGTATGGGACGACATGTGCACGACCAGCTGCTCGACCTCGCCGATACCGCGATCGTCCATCAAGCGCTTCGCGTCCTGGACCATCGGCCGAAAGTTCCAGCCGAACGCGCAGACGAGGGGCTTCTCGACGAGGACATGCGCGCCGGACTCGAGCGCCGCCTTCGCGTGCTCGTGATGGAACGCCGTCGGGCTGGAGACGAGGCAGATGTCCACGTCGGCGTCAAGCACGTCGCGGTAGTCCTCGCTCGCGATCTCGAACCCCCAGTTCTCCTCGATCCGGTGCAGGAGCTCCTCGCCGTGACGTGCGACCGCAACGAACTGCACCTCGTCGCGCCGCCTGGCGAAGTTCGGCAGATGCGACGCGACGGCCCACGAGCCGGCGCCGATCACCCCGAGCCGAAGCTTCCTCACCGCTGCGAGTCTCGCGCAACGAAGGGCCTGTCGAATCTTCTTTCGTTTCCCGCCAGTTTCGAAAGCAGACGAAGCCATTGACAAGCCGGATGGGGGAGGCGTACGGTCGGCCGATCACGCAGGACGGCCTCACTCTGTCGCAGAACGAACGGATGGAACAGGTCCTGCGGATGCTCGAGAGCCGGGATTCCGTCCAGGTTGCGGAACTTGCGGAAGTCTTTTCGGTCTCTGAGGTGACGGTCCGGAGCGACCTCTCCGAGCTGGCGCGGAGGGGGAAGGTCGCGCGGGTGCGAGGCGGCGTGCGGGCGTTGCAGCGCGGCCAGTCGGAGCTCGGCTTCGACCTGCGGCTCCGGCTCGAGTCCGACCGGAAGCAGGCGATCGCCCGCGCGGCCGCCGCGATGGTCGGCGAGGGCGAGGCGGTGGCGCTCGACTCCAGCACGACGGCGTACTACCTCGCACACGAGCTGCGCTCCAAGCGCGAGCTCGTCGTCGTCACGAACGGCCTGCTGATCGCCGCGGCGCTCGCCGACGCGCCGGGGATCACAGTCGTCGTCACCGGCGGCACGCTTCGCGTGTCGGCGATGTCGCTCGTCGGCGATCTCGGCGCGGACGTCCTCAGCACCACGCGGATCAACAAGGGCTTCCTCGGCGCCCGCGGCCTCAGCCTCGAGCGCGGGCTGATGGACCTCAACCCGGACGAGGTGCGGCTCAAGCAGCGCATGGCGGACGCGTGCGAGAGCGTGATCGGGATCTTCGACAGCACGAAGTGGCATCGCAGCGCGCTGCTCTCGTTCGTCCCCGCCGACCGGGTCGACGCGATCGTCACCGACTCCGCCGCGCCGGCCGACGAAGTCGCAGCCTGGCGCGCGCAGGGTGTCGAGGTCGTCGTCGCCGAGGTCGCGGGGCGGGGCCGCTCGCCGGTGCGTGCCCGCGATCTCCACCGCATGCCGCCGCCCGAGCGGGGCGTCGCGTGATGCGGACGCTCGTCGCCGTCGATCTCGGCGCGCAAAGCGGCCGGGTCGCGCTCGGCCGCTTCGACGGCGAGCGCCTGTCGGTCAGCGAGATCCACCGCTTCCCGAACGTGCCGGTGCGGACGCGCGGGACGCTGCAGTGGGACGTGCTGCGCCTCTACCAGGATGTGCTCGCAGGGTTGCGCGCCGCTGCGCGCGAGGCGGGTGCGGTCGACGCGGTCGCAGTCGACTCGTGGGCCGTCGACTTCGGGTTGATCGACGCGTCCGGACGGCTCCTGCAGAACCCGGTCCACTACCGCGACGCCCGTCGCGCCGCCGCCTTCGAACGGGTCTTCGCGCAGGTGCCGCGCCGGGAGCTGTACGAGCGGACGGGCATCCAGCTGATCCCGATCAACAGCATCTACGAGCTCGCGGCGATGGCCGCCGAGTCCGACCCCGTCCTGGAGGCCGCCGAGACGCTGCTGATGATCCCCGACCTCGTCCACTACTGGCTGTGCGGTGCACGCGTGTCGGAGTTCACGAACGCGACGTCGACGCAGTGCTACGACCCGCGCGCGGGCGGCTGGGCGATCGAACTGCTCGATCGGCTCGGGATCCCGGCCTCCCTGCTTCCCGATGTCGTCCAGCCTGGAACGAGGCTCGGCGCGATCGCGGCCGACGTCGCCGCGGAGACGGGACTCGACGGCGCCGCGGTGATCGCCGCCGGGACGCATGACACCGCGTCGGCGGTCGCCGCGATCCCCTTCCGCCGCCCCGGCTCCGCGTACGTCAGCGCCGGCACGTGGTCGCTCGTCGGCCTCGAGGTCGACCGGCCCGTGATCGACGACTGCACCTTCGCCGCGAACCTCACGAACGAGGGCGGCGTCGGCGGGACGTTCCGGCTGCTGCGCAACGTCACGGGACTGTGGCTCGTGCACGAGTGCCGACGCGCGTGGGCCGCGGAGGGACACGAGTACGCGTTCGAGGAGCTCGTGGCGCTCGCCGGCGACGCGCCGCCGCTGCGCGCGTTCGTCGAGCCCGACGATCCTTCCTTCGCCGAGCCCGGCGATATGCCGCGGCGCGTCGGCGAGTTCTGTGCGCGCACGGGTCAGCCCGAACCCGGCGACCCCGGCGCGGTGACGCGGTGCATCCTCGAGAGCCTCGCGCTGAAGCACGCGCAGACGATCGAGCTGCTCGGCGAGGCGACCGGCGCGGCGCCGGCCGAGGTGCACATGGTCGGCGGCGGCGCGCGCAACGAGCTGCTCTGCCGCTGGACCGCGGAGGCGGCCGGACTGCCGGTGCTCGTCGGGCCCGAGGAGGCGACCGAGATCGGCAACCTGCTCGTCCAGGCGATCGCGCTCGGCGAGCTCGGGTCGCTCGACGAGGCGCGGGAGGTCGTGCGGCGCTCGTTCGCGCCCGCAGTGGTCGAACCCGCCGGCGTCCCGCAGTGGAACGAAGCGCGTGAGCGGTTCGCGACCGTCGCCGCGCATCCGGCCCTCGAGGTCCGCCCGTGAGGGTGCTGCACGGGATTCCCGCTCCGGCCGACCGCTGGGACGACGCGGCCGCGCCCGCAGGCCTACTCGAAGGACTCGTCTACCGCTCGAACCTGCTCGGCGCCGACCGCGCACTCGCGAACCAGGGCGGCGGCAACACGTCTGCGAAGGGAACGATCACCGACCACGCGGGCCGCGAGACGCGCGTGCTCTGGGTGAAGGGATCCGGCACGGACCTGGCGACGATCGCCGCCGGCGGGTTCGCGGCGATCCGGCTCGACGACGTGCTGCCGCTGCGCGACCGCGAGCAGATGGACGACGCTGCGATGGTCGACTACCTGCTTCGCTCGGCGCTTACGCCGAACCAGCCGCGCCCGTCGATCGAGACGCTGCTGCACGCGTTCGTCCATGCCGACCACGTCGACCACACGCATCCCGATGCTGTGATCGCGCTCACGTCCACGCCCGACGGGCGGCGGCTCGCCGAGGAGGCGTTCGGCGACGAGATCGTCTGGCTCGACTACCAGCGCCCCGGCTTCGCCATGTCGCGCCGGATCTCGCAGCTGCTCGAGGCCGATCCGCAGGCGCGCGCCGTCCTGCTCGAGAAGCACGGGCTCGTCACGTGGGGCGCGACCGGTGAGGAGAGCTACCGGAACACGATCGAGTTCGTCACGCGCGCGGCGCAGGCGATCGAGCAGGCGGCCGGAGGGCGGTTCGGGCTCGGCGGGCCAGGCGCCCAGCCGCTCGACGATGCCGACGCCCTGCTCGAGGCGGCGCTGCCGGCGCTCCGCGGCGCACTGCTCGCCGATGCCGACGGCGTCGTGCTCGAGGTCGACCGGAGTCCGGAGGCCGTGGGATTCGCGTCGGCCGCGCGCGTCCCCGAGGTCAGCCAGATCGGAGCACCCTGCCCCGACCACCTGATCAACACGAAGCACAAGCCGCTCGTCGTCGCGTTCGATCCCGCCCGCGACGGGGCCGACGAACTGCGCGAGGCGTTCCGCACGGGCGCCGGCGAGTACGCGGACTGGTACCGGAGCTACTACGAGCGGCATCTCGACGATGAGACCCGACCGTACCCGATGGATCCCGCGGGCCCGCGGGTCGTGCTCGTTCCGGGCGTCGGCATCGTCACGAGCGGGCCCGACGCCGGCCGAGCGCGCTTCGCCCGCGACCTCTACCACCGCGCGATCGCGGTCGAGGACGCTGCCGATGCGCTCGGCGGCTTCCAGTCGCTGAGCGAGCCCGAGGCGTTCGCGATCGAGTACTGGCCGCTGGAGCGGTACAAGCTCGCTCAGGCGCCGCCGCGCGGCGAGCTTGCGGGGCGCATCGCGCTCGTCACGGGCGGCGCCAGCGGGATCGGCCGCGCGGCCGCCCGCGTGCTCGCCGCGCGCGGCGCGCACGTCGTCGTCGCCGACCTCAATCTCGAAGGCGCCGAGAGCGTTGCGGACGAGCTCGTCGGCGAGCACGGCCTGCGGCGCGCGCTCGCCGTGCCGGTCGACGTCACCGTCGAGACGGCGGTGCAGGAGATGGTCCGGCGGACGGTGCTCGCGTACGGCGGCCTCGACATCCTCGTCGCGTCCGCCGGACTCGCGACGAGTGCGCCGGTCGCCGAGACAACCGTCGCCGAGTGGGATCTCAACTTCGCCGTCCTCGCGCGCGGCTACTTCCTCGCCGCACGCGAGGCGTTCCGCATCTTGCTCGAGCAGGGCACCGGCGGCTCGATCGTCTTCGTCGGCTCGAAGAACGCGCTCGTGGGCGGCGCGAATGCCTCCGCCTACTCGTCCGCGAAGGCGGCGGCGCTGCACCTCGGCCGCTGTCTCGCCGAGGAGGGGGGATCGCACGGGATCCGCGTCAATACGGTCAACCCGGATGCGGTGATCCAGGGCTCCGGCATCTGGTCGTCCGACTGGAAGGCCGAACGCGCGAGCACGTACGGCATCGACGAGGAGGACCTGCCCGGCTTCTACCGGAGTCGGACGCGGCTCGGCGTCAACGTCTACCCCGAGGACGTCGCCGAGGCGATCGCGTTCCTGGCCGGCCCGCGCTCCCTGAAGTCCACCGGCAACGTCATCAACGTCGACGGCGGCGTGACCGCCGCGTACCCGCGATGAGCGACCCGACGACGCAGCCGCTGCTCGAGCTTCGGGCGATCACGAAGAGCTACGGCGGCGTGCACGCGCTCGCCGACGTCAGCTTTGCGATCCGGGCAGGAACCGTGCACGCCCTCGTCGGTGAGAACGGTGCGGGCAAGTCGACCCTGGTCAAGATAATCACCGGCGTCGTCGAGCCGGACGAAGGCGAGGTCCTGATCGACGGCGAGCCGGTATGGATCGGCGACGCGCAGACAGCGCACAAGCTCGGAATCGTCGCGATGTACCAGGAGCCGACGGTGTTCCCCGACCTGAGCGTGGCAGAGAACGTCTTCGCGGGCCGCCATCCGCGCAGCCGGATGCGGACCGTCGACTGGGGCGCCATGCAGTCGGAGGCGAAGAGGATACTCCGCGAGCTGGGTGTCGACTTCGGGCCGGACACCCCGGTGCGAGGGCTCGGAGTCGCCGACAGGCAGCTCCTGGAGATCGCAAAGGCGCTCTCGACCAACGCGCGGCTCCTGATCATGGACGAGCCGACCGCGGCGCTCTCTCCGAACGAGGTCGACAATCTCTTCGTCACCGTGCGCAAGCTGCGAGACCGCGGCGTCGCGGTGATCTACATCAGCCACCGCCTCGAGGAGGTCGGCGAGCTCGCCGACACGGTCACGGTGCTGCGCGACGGCCGGCACATCGACACCCGCCCGGCCCGTGAGCTCTCGCACGGGGAGATCATCCGGCTGATGGTCGGGCGCTCGCTCGACGCGCTCTTCCCCAAGGAAGACGCGGAGATCGGCGACGTCGTGCTGAGCGCGAAGGGCCTGACGCGCCGCGGGATCTTCGCCGACGTCTCGTTCGAGCTGAGGCGCGGGGAAATTGTCGGTCTCGCGGGCTTCGTCGGAGCCGGCCGGACCGAGGTGGCCATGAGCATCTTCGGCGTCGACCCGCTCGACGCGGGCCGGCTCGAGATCCTGGGACGCCCGTTCCGCCCCCGCTCGCCGCGCGCCGCCCTCCACCGGGGCCTCGCGTACCTCCCCGAGGACAGGCTGCACCAGGGGCTCGTCCAGCCGATGTCGGTCAGCGACAACCTCTCGATGGCGGTGCTGCCGGGGTTGACCCCCGGAGGGTTCCTCCGGCCGCGGAGGGAACGGGCGCTCGCCCGGCGCTTCATGGAGCAGCTGCGCATCAAAGCGAGGTCGCCGGCGCAGGTCGTGCGCAGCCTCTCGGGCGGCAACCAGCAGAAGGTCGTGTTGGGCAAGTGGCTGGCGGCAGAACCGAGAATCCTGATCCTCGACGAGCCGACCCACGGCGTCGACGTCGGCACGAAGGCGGACGTCCACCGCACGATCTCCCATCTGGCGACCCAGGGCCTGACGATCCTGCTCATCTCCTCGGAGCTCCCGGAGATCCTGGGCATGAGCGACCGCGTCCTCGTCATGCGAGAGGGCCGGCTCGTGGCCGAGCTGTCGCGGGACGAGGCCACGCAGGAGCGCGTCATCCAGGCTGCCGCGGGCGTCGAGGCGGTCGCATGATCGCGCGCTTCCGTGCGATGAAGCCGCAGGAGCTCGCGGCTGCGGCGTTCCGGTTGCGCGAGCTCGGCATCGTGCTCGCCCTCGTCGGAGTCGTCATCTTCTTCGGTGCACGCGCGACCAACTTCCTCACCGGCTCGAACTGGCAGGACATCGCGCAAAACGTCTCGATCGTCGTCGTCGTCGCGGTCGGCGAGACAATGGTCATCCTCACTCGCAACATCGACCTGAGCGTCGGCTCGATCGTGGGGCTCTGCGGCTATCTCGTCGCCGCGACGCTCGTGCACCACCCGTCGATTCCGGTCGAGGTCGTCGCGCTGATCTCGATCGCGATCGGCCTCGGCCTCGGCGTCGTGAACGGGCTCCTCGTTGCCGTCGCACGCATTCCCGCGATCATCGCCACCCTGGCGACGCTCGCGATCTTCCGCGGGATCGACGCCGAGATCACCGGGGGCAAGAACATCACGGCCTACCAGTTGCCGGACCGCTTCCTTCGGCTTGCTGCATCGAAGCCGGCGGGCTTCCCCGCGCTCGCCTGGATCGCAGTCGGCGTCGCCGTACTCGGCGCCGCAATGCTCCGCTGGGCTCCGTGGGCGCGTGACTTCTACGCGATCGGCTCGAACCCCGACGCTGCGCGTTTTGCCGGCATCCGCGCCGGCCGGCGCGTCATCACCGCCTTCGCGCTCTCGGGAGCTTTGGCCGGGCTCGGCGGCTTCCTCTTCGCGTCGCGGTTTCCGACGCTCGACTCGTTCGCGGCGAACGGCTTCGAGCTGACCGTGATCACCGCGGTCGTGATCGGCGGAGTAAACGTCTTCGGCGGGTCGGGCACCATCCTCGGCGTCGTCCTCGGCGCCGTGCTGGTCGCGACGATTTCCGACGGCTTCACGCTCCTCAGGCTCTCCGAGTTCTGGAAGATCTTCTTCAACGGGCTCGCCATCGTCGTGGCCGTGACGATCGACGCCCTCGTCACCAGACGGCTACAGGAGGCGCTGCGACGCCGGCGGGCCGGGCTGCTCGTCGCACCGGGCGCAGGGGCGGACGCGTGAGCGGCGCGAGGCGAATCGCGGGCCGCGTGCTCGTGCGCTGGGAGACCCTGCTCGTGGTTGCAATCGTCGGCGTCGGCATCTGGAGCGTGACGCTGTCGCCGTTCTTCCTCAAGCGGGCGAACCTGCTCGATCTCGTCACGCCTTACGTCTTCATCGGCCTGATGGCGTTCGGGCTGACCTTCGTGGTGATCACGGGCGAGATCGATATCTCGGTCGCCTCGATCCTCGCGGCCTCGATCGTCTGCTTCGCCCAGATCTTCGCGGCCGGTGTGAACGTCTGGCCGGCGGCGATCGCGTGCCTCGGCATCGCGACGGCGCTCGGACTCGCGAACGGGCTGCTCGTCGGCGTTCTGAACCTCCCGTCGCTCGCGGTGACCCTCGGGACGATGGCGGCGTACTCGGGCCTCGCGTTCGTCGTCCTCTCGGGCGAAGGGGTGGCGACCTTTCCGTCGAGCTTCACGAAGTTCGGCGGCGGCTATCTCGCCGGCAACGAGCTCCCGGTCGCGCTGCTCGTGATGCTGGGCTTCGCGATCGCACTCGGCGTCCTGCTCCATCGAACGCGGTTCGGCCGCTACCTGTTCGCGATCGGCTCGAACCGAGAGGCGGCCCGCCTGTCGGGGATTCCCGTGACTCGCGTCCGCGTGACCGTCTTCGCGCTCTCCGGCCTGATGGCCGGAATCGCAGGTCTCGTCTACGTCGGCTACTTCGGCTCTGCGCGGGCGGACGCGGCGCAGGGATCGCTGCTCGACATCGTGACGGCGGTCGTGCTCGGCGGTGTCGGGATCTTCGGCGGGACGGGCTCGATGCCGGGTGTGCTGCTGGCGCTCATCCTCGTCGCAGAGGTGCGCAACGGTATGCAGCTGGCGAACCTCTCCGGGCAGCTTCAGAACATCGTCATCGGCGCGCTCCTCCTCGCGGCGATCATCGCCGGGAATCTGATCGGAAGCGCACAGGAGGGTGGATTCCAGCCAGGGAAGCTCCGCCGCCGGCGGAAGGGGGTGACGTCGGACAAGCGAGCGGAAGCCAAGGTTCTCGTCGACTCGAACCCCTAGAACACGAGAGGAAAAACAGACATGCGCAAGAGCAAGTTGATGGTACCGGCCGGTTTGGTCGTCGTCGTGGCAGCCGCACTCATCGCGACTGTGGGCACGGCGGGAACGAACAAGGGACACGCGGGCTACAAACTCTTTCTCCTGCCCAAGGGCACCGGGATTCCGGTGTTCACGCAGAACGGCCTCGGCGCGAAGCTCGCCGGCAAAACGGCCCCACGACCGTGAGCGGCGCCGCGCAGGTCCCGTTCATCGACACCGCGGCCAGGCAGGGCTACAACGCCATCATCATCTCGACGTCTGACGCCAATGCCGTCGCGCCGGCGCTGAAGCGGGCCGCTGCGAAGGGCGTCAAGGTCATCGCGTACGACGGGGACACGGCCCAGAACGCGCGAACGATCTTCGTCGCACCGTCGACGAACTCGCTGATCGGGGCGTACGAAGTCAAGTGGATGGGGGCCCAGACCCACTTCAAGGGCCAGATCGCCATCCTGTCGGCGAACGCGACGTCGGCGAACCAGAACACCTGGATCAAGTTCATGAAGGTGGAGCTGAAGAAGCCGCAGTACAAGAACATGAAGCTCGTCAAGATCGCGTACGGCAACGACGACCCGACCGTGTCTGCGCAGCAGGCACAGGCGCTGCTCCAGGCCTATCCGAACCTGGCGGGCATCATCGCCCCGACGACGGTGGGCATCCAGGCCGCCGCGCAGGAGCTGCAGCAGGAAGGCAAGTGCGGCAAGGTCCAGCTCACCGGACTCGGCCTGCCCAACGACATGCGCAAGTACGTCAAGTCAGGTTGCACGACGAAGTTCGGCCTCTGGAACGAAAAGGACCTCGGCTACCTCTCGGCGTACGTCGCGCACAACGTCGTCGCCGGCAAGCTGACCGGCGCGATCGGGCAGACGTTCAAGGCCGGGCATCTCGGCTCGTACAAGGTCGTGGTCAGCGACGGGAACAAGCCCGTTGTCGTCCTCGGTCCGCCGCTCGTCTTCACGCCGCAGAACATCGACAAGTTCCATTTCTAAAACACCCGAGCCGGGGTGGGAGCGGGAGCTCCTGCCCCGGCGCTCGAGGTTGAGAAAGGGCGACGACACGCGATGAACGGCTCCCGACTGGTCCTCGGCAGCGCCGATCTGCGCGACGACGCGGTCACGGAACCACTTCTCGACCGGTTCTACGAGGCGGGCGGGCGCTCCCTCGACGTCGCCAACGTCTACGCCGACGGCGAATCCGCGCGAGCGGTGGGTGCATGGCTCGCATCGCGCAGCGTGCGCGACGAGGTCGTCCTCTACGCAAAGGGCTGCCACCCTCCGCACTGCTCGCCCTCGCTCGTCGCCGCCGAGGTCGACAAGGCTCTTGCCGACCTGGGCGTCGACCAGCTCGACGTCTTCACGCTGCACCGGGACGACACAGGCGTCCCCGTCGAGCTGTTCGCCGAGGCGCTCGTCGAGCAGGTGGAGAAGGGCAAGGTCGCCGGCTTCGGCGTCTCGAACTGGACGATGCTGCGCTTTCGCGCGCTCGCCGGCTGCCTGGGCGGCGCCCGCGATCGCCTGGTCGCGTTCAGCAACCACTTCTCGCTGGGCGAGATGGTGACGCCCACCTGGCCCGGCTGCCTCGCGATGACGAAGGAGGACCTCGACGAGCTCGCCGGCGCAGGCGTTGAGGCACTCGCCTGGGCGAGCCTGGCCTCGGGCTATTTCGCAGGTCGCGAGGTCCCGAGCTGGGACAGCCCAGCGAACGACGCCCGCAGAGGGCGCGCGCGGGAATTGGCCGAGGAGCTCGGTGTCTCCCCCGCGGCGGTGGCTCTCTCCTACGTGCTGCATCAGCCGCCGCACGTGCTCGCGCTCGTGGGAACGCGCTCCAACGGGCATCTGGAAGAGGCGCTCTCGGCACGCGAGATCCGCCTGACGCCCGGACAGCTCGCCTGGTTGGAGACCGGGTCGCGTGAGTAACGACTTGCAATCGTCCGATTCCGTTTTCGCGAGCATCGCGACGTACGAGCCGGTCGACGCGACCTAGCGTCTGTGTTTCGTTCGCAACTCGCGATCGAGGGCTTCGACTACGCGACCGTTGTCGTCGGGCGCTCACGCTACCTGGTGGGCGTCGCCGGTGGAGGTCCGCCCGTGCTGCTGCTCCACGGCTTTCCCAAAGACCAGTACTGCTGGCAAAGCTGCCCGAGCAACTCGTCGTGTCCTTGCGATGGTTTCTCGCCCCACGTCTGAAAACGACCTACGAGAAGGTGTCTCCTCGCGCGCATCTCGTTCGTCTTGATCAGAGACACGACTCGAGGGAGGACACCACTCATGGAAGCACGCAGGAAGATCGCCGTAGCAGGGGCGACCGGGAGGGTCGGTCGTCATGTCGTCGAGGTGCTCGAAGCCGGTGGACACGACGTCGTTGCGATGTCGCGCTCCAGCGGCGTGGACGTGGTCGCGGGCGACGGTCTGGCAGAGGCCCTGGCAGGCGTGGAGTGCGTGATCGACGTGGCCACCGGGTCCTCGCCCGAGCAGGAGGCGGCCACGGAGTTCTTCACCGCCGCGGCGCGGAACCTGCACGAGGCCGGCAAACGGGCCGGCGTGCGGCGGATGGTGGTGGTGTCGATCATTGGGTGCGACCGGTTTACCGCGGACTATGGCGCGGCGAAGGTCGCCCACGAGCGGGTCATGCTCGCGGGCCCGATCCCGGTAGCTGTACTGCGCGCGGCGCAGTTCCACGAGTTCGTCGCGCAGCTCGTGGAGTGAGGCAGGCAGGGCGAGGTGAGCTACGTGCCGAAGACGTACACAGCTGGTCGCCGCCAGGACCGTCGCTGAGGCGCTCGCCGACCTGGCCACCGGCCCCGAATCCCGTGACGCACCGGGATCGGCCGGGACACCGATCCCCGAGATCGCCGGTCCGCGGGAGGAGAACCTCGTCGACATGGCCATACTGCTGAAGGCCCGGCGCGACGACCCCGTACGGATCGAAGGCGTAAGTAACCCGGCCGACCCGGACAACGACCTCTATGAGACGGGTGCCCTACTGCCCGGCCCGGACGCCACCCTCGCCGGCCCAACGTTCGAGGAGTGGCTCGACTTGAGCAACAACTAACCGCGCCAGCTACTCAGCCGATCTTTCCGCTGTAGGTACCCACGGGGCCGGTGGGAACGATAACCGTTCCGACCTCGTGAAGCACGCCGTGAAGACCGGCGAGGTCTCCGCTGGCACCAATGATCGTGGCGGTCGCATGGACCGCCAGTGCGGCGTCGTTTGACCCGGTGAGGTTGAAGGTCACGGTGCCTGGAACGCCGTTCACGGTCCCGGTGAAGGTCTCGACGTCGTGGAAGTTGGCGCTCCCATCCGCGTGGATGATCAAGATGCCGTGGAGCGTCGAGGTCCCGCTGAACGTGCCGGTGTAAGAGGCCGTGGCACTGAGGTCGACGATCAGGTTTCCGTCGGCCGCCCGGACGCTGTTGAACGTCGACGACGTATTGCCAACGGTCCCATTCGCCAGTGTCCGCGGCGCCGCGGCAGCACTCGTGGTCGCGACCACCGCGAGCACGATGACGAGTGGGGCGAGCAGCAGACAAAGCCGCCCTGTCTTCCTCATGGTGACTCCTCTCAGGTTCCGAACTGTCCCCGGTATTCGAGAGCAAGTCGACCGATCGGACAATCCCAACAAGTTGGGATCTTCTTTCTGGCCGTCGTATCCTTGACGTCGTGGCTAGCGAGCGGGAGCGGACTCGCTGCCGAGAGCGACTCGAGCTGCTCAGCGAGTCAACCCTCGACTGCGAGTCGATCCAGCGCGAGGCGATCGCGGACCTTCAGCGTGTGATCGGCTTCGACCGTTGGTGCTGGCCCCTCGCTGACCCCGAAACGCTGCTTCCACTGAGCGGCGTTGCCGAACATGACTTCGGCCCAGCGGTTCCTCGCTACCTCGAGCTGGAGTACTCCGGCGATGACTTCGCGGCCAAGCATGTCCTTGCTCGTCGGGCCAACTCGGCGGCGAGCCTGAGTGCCGAGACCGGCGGCGACCTCGCACGCTCCCAGCGCTGGGCCGAGGTCATGCGACCGGTCGGCATCGGCGACATCGCAGCGGTGGCGTGCCGCGACGCGCTCGGGTGCTGGGGGTGGATCGAGGCTTATCGGGGCGGAGGCGATCGGAGGTTCGAAGGCCGCGATCTCGAGCTTCTCGCGAATGTCGGCGCCAGTCTGGGCTCCGCGCTCCGCCGTAGCTCCATGGCCGCGAGAGGAGGCGACGTGCTCGAGCCGAGCCCGCCGGGAGTGATCGTGCTCAATCCGGACCTGAGCCTCGTCAGCTGGACCGAGGGAGCTCGCGCCTGGATCGATGCCCTCCCGGCGGCAAGGCTCTTCGCCGCGTGGGGCATGCTCCCCGCAGTTGTGTATCCCGTGGCGACGCTGTCGCGATCGCGGGACGCCGTGACCGGAGCCTACGCGCTCGAGCGTGCCGTCGACGGGCGATGGTTGATGATCGAGGCTGCGCTTCTCGAGGGTGACGGCGACGGGAAGATCGCCGTCACGCTTCGAGGCGCAACTCCAACCGAGACGTTCAATCTACTCTGCCGCGCGTACGCGCTCACGCAGCGTGAGCGCGACGTCGTTGCAGCGCTCGTCGCCGGACTCGACACTCGCGCGGTCACCGAGCGACTCTTCATTTCTCGCCACACCGTCCAGGATCATCTGAAGTTGGTCTTCCAGAAGATCGGTATCCACAGCCGCCGTGAGCTTCTCGCGAGGTTCAGCGCGTCGGCGGACGGACGCTAGCCGCCGACCCGCGCTCCGGCAGCGGCCGGATCTCGACGAAGCTCGCCACGCCCGCGGGTGTCTGAGCTCAGGCGCGCTCGAGCACGACCACCGGGATCTCGCGGTCGGTTCTCGTCTGGTACTGGTCGTAGTCCGGCCACTGCTTCGCGGCCAGCTTCCAGAGCCGCTCGCGTTCTTCGCCGCTCGCGGTTCGGGCGCGGGCCGGGAAGACGTCGTCCTTCACCTGGAGCTCGACCTGCGGCTCCTTCGCGAGATTCCGGTACCAGCCGGGATGCTCGGGCGCGCCGCCCTTCGACGCGACGATCACGTACCTGCCGTCGTCTTCCTCGTAGATCAGCGGCGTCGTGCTCGGCTGACCGGTCTTCCGGCCCTTCGTCGTCAGGAGGAGCGTCTTCGACCCGCGCTTCCAGATGTGGCCGACCTCTCCGCCCGTCTCGCGGTATCGCTGGACGTGCTTCTCGCCGAACAGGTTCTCCGCTTCGCTCATGTCTCCGCGCGACGATATACGTTGCGCCGATCGCGCAGAAGATCCCTAGCGAACCCGTCGTCCTCGTCACCGGCGGCCTGAGCGGCATCGGCGAGGCCGCGGCCGTCGCCTTCGGCCGGCTCGGCGCCAGGCTCGTCCTGGTCGATCGGGCGACCGACCGCGGCGACGACGTCGTCGCGGCCGTGCGGGCAGCCGGTGGCGACGCGGTCGTGGCGCAGGCGGACGTCCGAGACCACGAGCAGCTTGCGGACGCCGCAAAGCTCGCGGTCGACCGCTTCGGCCGGATCGACGCGCTGCTGGCGAACGCGGGCATTTCCGACCAGAGCAGCGCTGCGGGCGGCGACCCGGAGCGCTGGCGGGCGGTCGTCGAGACGAACCTGCTCGGGACGATCTACGCCGTCCGGGCCGTCCTGCCCCAGATGCTGCGCCAGAGCAGCGGCCACATCTTCGTCACCTCGTCGGTCTCGGGCCGCGAGGCGTACCCGGGCGAAGCGGTCTACATCGCGAGCAAGTGGGGGCAGGTCGGCTATGCGCACGCGCTGCGGCAGGAGGTCGCCGACGCGGGCATCCGCGTCACCGTCGTCGAGCCCGGGATCGTCGATACCCCGCTGACGCGCGACAACCCCCTCGTGCGGCCGTTGCTCGACGCGACCGAGCCGCTCAACCCGGCCGACGTCGCGGAGGCGCTCGTCTACGGGTTCCGGCAGCCGCCACACGTCGTCGTCAGCGAGCTCACGGTCCGGCCGCTCCATCAGCAGGCGCCCCGCTTCGATCAAACTACAACGTGACACGACCAGCCAAAGGAGGACACCCATGACTGACGGGTCGTTCGAGCTCGACGAGCTCGTTTCCCGCACGGTCGACCGCCGCAAGTTCGTCCTCGGCGTCGCCGGCGTCGCCGCGGGCCTCGCACTCCCCGGTTCGGCGCTCGCCCGCTTCTCGAACTCGAAGACGATCGCATTCGCGCAGCCGGATACGTCCGCCGGCGTCTATCCGCTCCTGCTCAAGGGCGCGAAGTCGGAGGCTGCGAAGCGCGGCTACGACCTGCTCGAGAGCCACGCGAACCACCAGCTCGACAATCAGGTCAACGAGCTCAACACCTGGATCGGCCAGGGCATCGGCGGCGTGATCGTGCTCCCGCTCGACAACAACGCGATGCTGCCTCTGATCAAGAAGGCGCACGACGCCGGCGTGAAGTTCCTCGACTACTCGGACAAGGCGCTGCCGGGCACCGACGGCTGGGTGATCTTCAACAACCTGCAGGGTGCCGCGCTCGTCGGCGCGGACGCGGGCCGCTGGGTCAACCGGACGCTCGGCGGCAAGGCGAAGGTCGCGCTGCTGACGCACGAGATCCAGCAGACCGGCAAGGACCGCATCCACGGCGGCATCAAGGCGCTGAAGAAGGTCGCGCCGAAAGCGCAGGTCGTCGCGCAGCACGAGGGTGTGCTGGCCGCGGAGTGTCTCACCGTGACGCAGTCGCTGCTCCAGGCGCACCCAGACCTGAACGTCATCCTCTGCATCGCCGACGACGGTGCGCTCGGTGCCGAGAAGGCGTTCATGCAGACACATCCGTCCGCGGCGCGCCAGCGGCAGATGTACATCGCCGGCTGGGACGGCGCGATCCCGGTGATGCAGAAGATCGTCAAGGGCGGCACGATCCGCTCGACGGGCGCGCTCGACCTCGTCGGCATCGGCGCCGCGTCGGTGCGCGCGACCGCGAACGCGATCGAGGGCAAGGGGCCGACGCGCATCAACTACCCGTACGTCCTCGTCTCGCAGAGCGCAGCGGGGAAGAGGATCGGGAGGCAGCTGATCGCCAAGTACGGCGCATAGCGCCGCACGCGTCGGATGGCTCAGGCTGAGTCGGCGGGGCGTTCGTGGCGGAAGCCGCGGGCGCCCCGCGAACCCCGGTCGGGCGGCCTGCGCCGCCTCGCGGCCCTACTCGCGAACTACCAGAGCGGCGGCCTGCTCATAGCGCTGCTCGTGATGGGCGCGATCTTCACGTCCATGAGCAAGAACTTCCTGACGCATCGCAACCTGACGGTGATCCTGCTGCAGGTCTCGATCGTCGGGCTCGTCGCGATCCCGCAGGCGATGCTCGTGCTCTCCGGGTACGTCGACCTCTCCGTCGGCTCCGTCGCCGTCCTCGCGGTTGCGATGTTCGGCCAGATGGCGCGCGTCGACCACCACTCGCTCGCGCTCTCGATCGCGATCGCGCTCGCCGTCGGCGCGGGGTGGGGGCTGATGAATGGCGTCCTGATCAGCTATCTCGAGTTCTCGCCGATCATCGTCACGCTCGGCGGATTCGCCGGCGCGCGCGGCGTCGCGGAGACGATCACGCACGACGTCACGCAGTTCGGCTTCGGCGACAAGTTCGCGTACCTCGGCAACGGCACGATCCTCAGCGTCCCGGTGCCCGCCGTGATCTTCCTCGGCTTCTTCGTGGTCGGCGCGTACATCTGGTACGAGATGCCGCTCGGACGCCACATGATGTCGATCGGCGCCGACAAGATCGCGGCGCGCTCGCGCGGCGTCTCGACGAAGTTGATTCCTTGCGTGCTCTACGTCTTCTCGGGGATCGCCGCCGCGGCGGGCGGGCTGATCCTCACGTCCGAGCTCGACGGCGCGTCGCCGTCGATCGGCATCGGGCTCGAGCTGCAGGTGCTCACCGCGGTGCTGCTTGGCGGCGTCGCGTTCGCCGGCGGGCGCGGCTCGCTCTGGGGCGTCCTGTTCGGGATCCTCTTCATCGGCGTCCTCAACAACGGGCTGATCCTGCTCAACATCGGCCCGTACGTCGTCAACCTCGCCGTCGGCGCGGTGCTCGTCGCGGCTGCGGGCGCCGACGCGTTCTACCAGCGGCTGGAACGGATACCCGTGGCGGCCGCGGAGCCCGTGGCCGCCGAGCCGGAGGCGTCGACGTGAACGAGCAGCCCGTCGTCCTCGCGGTCGAGGGGATCACGAAGCGCTTCGGCGCGGTGACCGCGTTGAACGACGTCAGCCTCGAACTGCGCGCCGGCGAGGTGCTCGGGCTGATCGGCGACAACGGCGCGGGCAAGAGCACGATGGTCGGCGTGATGTCCGGTGCGTTGCGCCCGGACGAGGGAACCGTGTCGGTCGACGGCGTCGAGCGGTCGTTCGCGAACCCGGCGGAGGCGCGCGCGGTCGGCATCGAGACCGTCTTCCAGAACCTCGCGCTCGTCCCGACGCTCAACATCGCCGAGAACGTGTTCCTCCGCCGTGAGCAGTACGGGCCGGGCATGCTCGGAAAGACGTTCCACCGCATGCACAAGTCCGCCATGCGGCGGGAGGTACGGGAGGGCTTCGAACGCTTCGGCGTCACGTTGCCGCCGGTGCGGACGAAGGTGAGCGCGCTCTCCGGCGGTCAGCGCCAGGCCGTCGCGATCACCCGCGCGGTCCTGTGGGGCAGCCACATCGTGATCATGGACGAGCCCGCCGCCGCGCTCGGCGTCAAGCAGACGGAGCTCGTGCTCTCGCTCGTCGAGCGCCTGAAGGCGCACGGCGTCGCGATCGTGTTCATCAGCCACAACATGCAGCACGTCCTCCGCGTCGCCGACCGCATCGCGGTCTTCCGCCTCGGCCGCAAGGTCGCCGATATCGACGTGCACGACCAGACGACCGGCGCGCACCTCGTCGGGCTGATGACGGGTGCCGCGTGAACATCGTCGGCTACAGCGATGTCTGGAGCGCCGCCCCCGGCGACCGGATCCGGTTCATGGTCAGCACCGTGCATCCGCGCTTCGAAGCGTCGATCGTGCGACTCTTCCACGGCGATCCCGCGCCAGGCGGCCCCGGCCGCAAGGTCCGCGCGGTCGAGACGGCCGTCGACGGCGAGTATCCGGGCCGCGAGCAGCCCTATCCGCTCGGGTCGTACGGGATCGTCGAGGACGTGTCTCCGGTCGACGGTCCGTTTTCCTTCTCCGCGTGGGTTTACCCGACGACGTCCGGCGGCGGGATCGTCGAGCAGGGGGATGCGTGGAGGCTCTACCTGGACGACGACTGCGCGCTCGCACTCCGGCTCGGCGACGAGACGTTTCGCACCGGCGCGCCGCTTCGCCTGTTCACGTGGTCGTTCGTCTCCGCGTCATTCGACGGTGAGCAGGTGCGGCTCGAACAACGGCCTCTGCGGCCGATTCCGGACGATCCCGCCGCGGCGGTCGCGCAGCAGCCGGCTGTCGCTCCGCCGCCAACCGGCGGTCCGCTCGTCTTCGGCCGCGGCCTGAACGGGAAGCTCGAGGCGCCGCGGCTGGAGGGTGTCGGCGCGTGGGACTTCTCTGCGGACATTGGCAGCGATCGCATCCGCGACGTCTCGGGCAACGGGCGCGACGGCCGGCTCGTAAACATGCCGATGCGGGCGGTCACAGGGCACAACTGGACAGGCCGCGAGATCGACTGGAGGAACGCTCCGGACGAGTACGGCGCCGTCTTCTTCCACGACGACGACCTCGAGGACGCGGGCTGGGAGCCGTCGTTCGAGCTGACGGTCCCCGACGACCTGCCCAGCGGCGTCTACGCCGCGTGGCTGCGCGCCGGTGAGGACGAGGAATGGCTGCCGTTCATCGTGCGGCCGCCGCGCGGCGAGAGCCGCGGGCCGATCGCGTTCCTCGCGCCGACGCTCTCGTACCTCGCGTACGCGAACGAGCACGCCGCCGAAGGGAACCCGGTCGCTGTCACCGACTTCGTGATGGAGGACTACTACCAGCCGGAGGACCGGTACGCGATCGAGGTGCCGCTGAACGGCCTCTACGACAAGCATCGCGACGGCGTCGGCTGGTGCTACTCGTCGCGGCTACGGCCGGTCGTGAACATGCGGCCGCACTATCACATGCCGCTCGTTCGCAGCGCGCACCAGTTTCCGGCCGACCTGCATCTCGTCGACTGGCTCGAGGAGAAGGGCTTCGACGTCGACGTGATCACCGACGAGGACCTGCACGCCGAGGGCGCGGAGCTGCTGCAGCGCTATCGCGTCGTCGTCACCGGCAGCCATCCCGAGTACTGGACGACGCCGATGCTCGACGGGCTCGAGGCGTACCTCGAGGGCGGCGGCCGGATCATGTATCTCGGCGGCAACGGCTTCTACTGGGTGACGTCCGTCGATCCCGAGCGACCGCACGTGATCGAGGTGCGTCGCGGACGGCGCGGCACCGGCACGTGGCGCGGCGAGCCCGGGGAGGACTACCACTCGACGACCGGCGAGCCGGGCGGCCTCTGGCGCGACCGCGGCCGCCCGCCGCAGCGGCTCGTCGGCGTCGGCATGGCCGCGCAGGGCTTCGACCGTGCGCTGCCGTTCGAGCGCGAGCCCGGGAGCGAGGACCCGCGCGCCACGTGGATCTTCGACGGCGTCCCGCCGGGCCCGATCGGCGACGCGGGCATCATGATGGGCGGCGCGGCGGGTCTCGAGGTCGACCGGCTCGATCACGCGCTCGGGACGCCGCCGCACGCGCTGCTGCTCGCGTCCGCGACCGGCTTCTCCGATTCGTACCAGCACGTCGTCGAAGAGGTCGCGTCAAGCGACTCGAAGCAAGGCGGCACGGTGAGCCCCTTCGTCCGTGGAGACATGGTCTTCTACGAGCTCCCCGGCGGCGGCGCGGTCTTCTCAGTCGGGTCGATCTCCTGGTGCGGCTCCCTCTCGCACAACGGCTACGCCAACGCCGTCTCGCGGATCACCGAGAACGTGCTCACGCGCTTCGCCGCGGCGGCGCCGGTGACACCCGCGGAGACCGAGGAGGTAGTGACGTGAACATGCGCGCCGACACGCTCCGTGCCCTGCACCACGGTCCGGAGCTGCTGGTCCTGCCGAACGCGTGGGACGTCGCGAGCGCGAAGCGGTTCGCCGCACTTCCCGGCTGCCGCGCGATCGCGACGAGCAGCGGCGCCGTCGCCCGCGCGCTCGGCTTCGAGGACGGCGAGCAGACGCCGCGGGAGGAGATGCTTCGCGCCGTCGAGCGGATCGCGGCCGCGGTGGAGCTCCCCGTGACCGCCGATCTCGAGGCCGGCTACGGCGACCCGCCCGGGACGGCCGCTGCGGCGTTCGCGGCGGGTGCCGCAGGAATGAACCTCGAGGACTCGCGCGGCGGCCGGCTCCTCGGGCTCCACGAGCAGGTCGAGATCGTGCGCGCGACGCGCGCCGCCGCGCCGGAGCTCGTCCTGAACGCCCGCGTCGACGTCTTCGTGCGCGGCGGCGACGACGTCGACGATGTGGTCGCCCGCGCGAACGCGTACCTCGCCGCCGGCGCCGACTGCGCGTATCCGATCCTCGCCCCGGACGACGTCGTCGAGGAGCTCGTCCGGCGGATCGACGGGCCGGTGAACGTCCTCGTGAAGCCCGGCGTCCCGCTCGACCGCTACCGGCAAATCGGCGTCGCGCGCGTCAGCTTCGGCCCGTATCTCGCCGAGGCCGCGCTCGCCGAGGCCGAGCGGCTGGCCGCGGAAGCGCTCGGCTGATCAGAGGCTGCCGGTGTACGGCTTCGCGTCGACCGCCTGGTGCACGTAGTTGATGAAGCCGATCCAGTCGAAGACCGGCAGACCCGTCGCCGCCTGGACCGCCGCCGAGTAGGGCGGCAGGTCGCTGCACTCGAGCAGCACGGCGCCGATCTCCGGATGCTCGGCCTGCACCTCCAGCGCGGCCTCCACGACCTCGCGCTCGACCGCGTCGACATCGAGCGTGCCGCACTCGTCCAGCACTGTGCGCCGGAACTCCGTCTTGTCCTCGAGCCCGCGGAAGACGATGCGGCTCGTGTCGACGATGCCGATCCGCTCGAGGACGCGGTCGGTCAGCGACGCGCCGTTCGCGACGAGCACGGCGACCTTCCGGTCGGGGCCGAGCATCGACACGATGAACGGCGCCTGCATCAGGCTCGAGAGGAACACGGGCACGGGCACCGCGTCGGCGACCTCGCGCTGGTACGCACCGAAGTAGCCGCAGTCGCTCGTCACGGCCTTCACGCCCTGGCGGACGAGCTCCTGCGCCGCCTCGACGATCAGCGGCGCCATCGCCGGATCCTGCCGCACGATGATCGCGTCGAACGTCGCGCCCTTCACCTCGCGGTACATGACCGGGAAGTCGTACGTCGACGCGTTGCCGACATCGCCGGGGATGAACGGGAGGTAGTACTCGAGGCAGATGATCCCGACGGAGTATCCGTACGCGACCTGTCCTCGCCGCGCCTGGTAGACGCGCTGGCCCGTCGTCTCGTCGTCGGCGATCGCCATACCTTGCAGTCTTACCACCTGTACCCGATACCGGTCAGGTCGATTTCGGGCGGCCGGCCCTGGATCAGGTCGGCGACCGCGCGGCTCGAGCCGCACGCCATCGTCCAGCCCATGTGGCCGTGCCCGGTGTTGAAGAACAGGTTCGCGTACCGGCCTCTGCCGATCACCGGCGGGCCGTCCGCCGTCATCGGCCGCAGGCACGCCCGCCGCTCGCCGGCGGCGTAGTCGGCGGCGTCCGGGAAGAGCTCCTGCGCGAGCCGCATGATGTTCCCGAACGCCGATTCCCTGGCCGTGCGGTCGTAGCCTGCGAACTCCGCCGTCGACGTCATCCGGAGCTTGTCGCCGAGCGGCGCCCACGCGACGAGCAGCTCCTCGTCGACGCCGCCGACCGTGGGCGCGTTGCCTTCGTGGATCGGGAAGTTCGCTGTGTAGCCCTTGGCGGGATAGATCGGCAGCCGCACGGCGATCGTCCGCGCGACCGCGGCGCTGCCGACGCCGAGCGCAAGCACGTAGACGTCCGCCTCGAGCACGCCGTCGCCCGTGACGACGCCGGTGATGCGATCGCCGTCCGCGCGCAGCGACCGGACGTTCGTCGAGAGCCGAATGCGCGCGCTGAGACGCTCGCAGGCTTCGGCGACGCGCTGCGCGAACACCTGCGAGTTGCCCGAGGCGTCGGTCGGGCCGTAGACCGCGCCCGCGATCTTCTCCTCCACCGGCGCGAACACGGGATCGACGTCGACGACGCCCGTCGCGTCGAGCACGCGGACCTCCTGGCCGTGGTCAGCGAGGAGCTGCATCTTCGCCGCGCCGAGCTCCAGCTCCCGCGCGTCGCGGTAGAGGTAGAGGATTCCGCCGTGGCCGTCGAGGTAGTCGATCTGCTCCTCGGCGGCGAGCCGGTCGAGCTGCTGCTGGCTGTACTGGCAAAGGCGCAGCTTCACGAGCGTGTTGCGCCGCGCGCGCTCGGCGGTGCACTCGCGCAGGAAGCGCAGACCCCAGCGCACGAGCTCCGGGTCGGGGCGCAGCCGCACCTGGATCGCCGTCTGCTTGCCGAGCAGCGACCGCGCGAGCATGCCCGGCGCGCGCGGCGACGCCCAGGCGAAGGAGTGTCCCGGAGCGATCAGCCCCGCGTTGCCGCCCGTCGCGTCGGTGCCGATCGCATCCGCACCCTCGACGAGCTCGACCTCGGCGCCGTCCCGCGCGAGGTAGTACGCCGTCGTGACGCCGACGACGCCGCCGCCGAGGACGACGACCCTCACCGCCGGCCGAGCACCTCGCCGTAGCGGGAGTCGCGCCACGCGAGCGCCGCCTTCAGCCCCTGCGCCGTGACAATCTCGTCGAACTGCCGCTGCTCGGGCGTCTCGGCGGCGTTGAGGATCGCGGACAGGTCGAGGTTCGAAAGCACGGCCGAGCGCAGGCCCATCGCCTCGTACGCGCGCAGCAGTGCGAGCTTCGTCAGCTTCAGCACCGGCAGCGGCGTCGGCGCGATCTTGCGCACGAGCTCGTCGACCGCGTCCTCGAGCTCCTCGGCAGCGACGACGCGGTTGACGAGCCCGATGCGCTCGGCCTCGTCCGCGTCGATCGCGTCGCCGGTGAACAGCAGCTCGTTCGTCTTCTTCTGCCCGAGCAGGAACGGCATCAGAAGCGTCACGGGACCTGAGCCGTAGCGGATCTCCGGCTCGCCGAACCGCGCGTCGGCGGCGGCGACGATCAAGTCGCACGCCATCGCCAGGTCGCAGCCGCCGGCGAGGCACCACCCGCGCACGGCAGCGATCGTCGGCTTCGGCAGCGACCAGAGCTCGAGCGTCAGCTCGACGTCGTCGGCGAGGATGCGCCGCCACTGCTCGGCTCCCTCGACGCGCGAGTCCGCCTCCTCCGAGATGTCGAAGCCGGCGGAGAACGCGCGGCCGGCGCCGGTCAGCACGACGACCTTGACCTCGTCGTCCTCGGCGACGCGCCGGATCGCCGCGCGCAGCTCGCGGACGAGCTCGTAGCTGAGCGCGTTCAGCTTGTCCGGCCGGTTCAGCGTCAGCCAGGCGGCCGGGCCGCGGCTCTCGTAGAGGACGAGGCTCTCGGTCATTCGCTTCCTCCTCGGTCGACGACGACGAGCGCGTCGACGGCGACGGCGCCGTCGTCGCGCAGGATCACCGGGTTCAGGTCGATCTCGGCGACCTCGGGATGCTCGAGCGCCAGCCGGCCGAGCGCGACGAGGATCGCGGCCAGCGCCTCACGCGCCGCCGGGCTCGCCCCGGCCGCGAGGCCGGGCGCCTCGTCGACGAGCTCGAGCGCCGTCCGACGGTCGAGCGGCGCGAGCGCGACGGCGGCCAGTGAGAGCGCCTCGGCCGCGGCGCCGCCGATACCCACGGTGACGAGCGGCCCGAAGTCAGGGTCGCGCGCGACGCCGCAGAGCGCCTCGGCGCCCGGCTCGACCTGGCGCGCGACGAGCACGCGGCCGCCGAGCCGCGCGGCATGCTCCGCGGCGGCTTCCGGCGAGGCGACACCGAGCACCACGCCCGCCCCCTTGTGCGCGGGACCGTCGACCTTGACGACGACGGGGAAGCCGAGCGCGGCTGCGGCCTCGGCCGCTTCCTCCGGAGATGATGCGCGCCGCCGCGGCGGGAACGCGATCCCGTAGCGCTCGAGCACAGAGGCCGAATCGTGCTCGGGCTGCGGCCCGTCGGCCGCGAGCAGGTCGGAGACGTCGACGGGCGACGCGGGCTCGGGGTCGACCGCGACCGGCGGCCGCCGTAGCGCGACGCGCGCGAGCGCCCGGATCGCCGCGCCCGAGCCGCGCAGCAGCGGCAGGTCCAGCTCGCGGGCCAACGCCGCGAGCGCCGGCAGCGCGTCCGCGGTCTGGATCGTCGTCACCGCGGGAAACACGTCCGTGTCCTCGACCGCGTCGGCGAGCGCACGGACGATCAGCTGCGTCCAGTCCTGCTCCCACGAGCCGCGGAACTGCGAGTGGTCGACCTGCGCGACGAGGATGTCGAACTCGCCGGACCGCGCCAGCAGCTCGAGCGAGCGCGGGAAGACCTTCTCGACCGCATCGACTGCCCACGCGTCCAGCGGGTTGTCCGGCGAGCGGTAGTTCGGGAACTCCGCGCGCAGCGCGTCGGCGAGCGCGGGCTGCAGGGGCGCAAACGGAATCCCGGCGGCCTCGGCTGCGTCTGCGAGGAGTGCGGCCTCGCCGCCCGACTCCGAAATCGCCGCGATGCGTGTCCCCCGCACGACGCGGCGACGTCCCAGCACCTCGAGCGTCTCGACGAGCTCGGGAAAGTCATCGATCTCGAGCGCGCCGAAGCGCCGCAGGACGGCCGAGAAGGCGCGGCTCGAGCCCGCGATCGCCCCCGTGTGCGCGACGGTCGCACGCGCGCCCGCGCGCGAGCGGCCGACCTTCAAGCAGACGACCGGCTTGCCCGCCTCGGCCAGCAACTCGAGGGCGTGCGCGAACGCGGCCGGGCGGCGGACCGTCTCGAGGAACAGGCCCACGACGCGCGTTTCGTCGTCCGCAGCGAGCAGCGCGCAGAAGTCGGAGGCGTCCCGGATCATCTCGGCCCCGCTCGAGATCACGCAGCGGAAGCCGATCCGCGGACCGAGTGCGGTGAGGGCCTCGCCGGTCGAGCCCGACTGAGTGACGACGGCGACGCGGCCGGGGCTGAACGTCTGCGGGAGCGTGCCGAGCCAGCAGGAGGCACCGCCCGGAATCGCAATCCCCATGCAGTTCGGCCCGAGCACGGCGGCCCCGGTTTCGGCGGCGCGCGCGGCGATCGCGGCGGCGACCGGCGGCCCCGCATGTCCCGCCTCGTTGCCCAGGCCCGGCAGGACGAAGGTCCGGCAGCCGGCCTCGACCGCATCCGCGAACGCCTGCTCGACGCGCTCGTGCCCGACCGCGAGCAGCACGACGTCGGGTGCTCCCGGGAGAGCCGCGACGCTCGGATGACACCGCAGTCCGAGCACCTCGGCGCGCGACGGATTGACCGGCCAGACCTCGACGCCGCCCCGCTTCGCGTTCTCGACGAGCGCCCATTGCGCGCCCTGGCGGTCGGACGCGCCGACGATCGCGAGCGAGCGCGGCTCCAGCAACGGCCTCAATCCGCCGCGCAGCGCCGCCGCGTCATCACGGGAGGAGAGCTGCGCCGCGGGCACGCGGCGAGCTTATCGCCCTTCCGCCAAGCCGGAGAGCGCGTTACAACTCGTCTGGATGAGGGGCTTGCCGTCATTGCGGCTGCGCTCCGCCCGACTGCGGACTATCGGGCGGCAGCTCGCCGCGGGGCTGCTGACGCTCTTCCTGATCTCGATCGTCGCCTTCGGGATGATGAGCGTCCGCGGCCCGGCCGACATCGCGCACGCGAAGTTCGGCAACCAGATCACGACCGAGCAGATCGACGCCTTCTCCAAGCAGTACGGGCTCGACAAGCCCGTCTACGTCCGCTACGGCAAGTGGCTCTGGAACTTCGCGCACGGCGACATGGGCAATTCCTACGTCACCGACGTCCAAGTCTCGACGAACGTGCTGCCGCGGTTCGAGCGGACGATGATCCTCTCGTTCGTCGCATTGCTGATCGCGTTGCCGATCTCCGTCCTCATCGGTGTCTTCCAGGCGCGGCGCGTCGGCAGCCTCGCCGACCTGTCGCTGCTCAGTGCGTCCGTGGTCGTCGCCGCGTTGCCGGAGTTCGTCGTCGGGATCGGCCTCCTGTTCGTGTTCGCGGTCGAGCTCGGCTGGCTGCCCGTCGACAGCGCGACCGCGCTGACGTTTGCGTCCTCGTTCGGCGAGCAAGCGAAGGCGTACGTGCTCCCAACGGCGACGCTCGTGCTCGCGATCGTGCCGTACGTCGCGCGGATCGCGCGTGGCTCGCTGCGCGAGGCGCTGGGGATGCCGTACACGCAGGCGGCGGCGCTGCGCGGACTGCCGCGGCGGACCGTGATCTGGGATCACGCGATGCGGAACGCCGGCGTCCCGCTCGTCAACGCGGTGGCGATCAATATCGTCTACCTGCTCAGCGGCGTGATCGTGGTCGAGTGGGTGTTCGCGTTCCCCGGGATCGGCCAGGGGCTCGTGCAGGCGACGAGCACGTCCGATGCGTTCAACGTCGAGGCGATCGCACTCCTGATGGGCGCGATGTTCATCGTCGTCAGCCTCGCCGCCGACTTCCTCGTCGCATACCTCAATCCACGCCTGAAGGCGGCGGCCGCCCGATGACGACGACGTCCGACGTGGTCGGCCTCACGACGGCTGAGGTTGTCGAGGAGGAGGGGCGCCCGCCGGCGGCATGGCGCGCGATCCTCGCGTCCACGGAGGGACGGATCGGCGTCGGGATCGGTGCGGCCGTCCTCTTCGTGATCATCTTCGGCCGATTCTTCACACCGTACCCGCCGAACGCGGTCGGCATCGGCGGCGCGACGACCGGTCCCAGCGCCGCGCACCTGCTCGGCACCGATTCGCTGGGCCGCGACACGCTCAGCCGCCTGCTCGTCGGCGGGACGCACATCATCGTCATCCCG
Organism: Actinomycetota bacterium; assembly: GCA_005884575.1. Lineage (GTDB taxonomy): Bacteria > Actinomycetota > Thermoleophilia > Gaiellales > Gaiellaceae > AC-16. The sequence continues at coordinate 6,300 of VAWW01000066.1, read as the reverse complement.
CTGATCGCCGTCAGCCTCGCGTGGCTGCTCGGCGGGACGCTCGGGATGCTCGGCGCCTACCGCGGCGGGACCGTGGACGCTGTGATCGCGCGCGGGTTCGACCTGGTGATGTCGCTGCCGCCGCTGCTGATCGTCCTCGTCGCCATCGCCGCACTCGGCACGTCGAACCTCGTCCTGGTGCTGACGATCATGGTCGTCTACCTGCCGCGCATGGGACGGCTCGTCCGCGGCGCGACGCAGGCCGTGATCACGAACGAGTACGTCGCCGCCGCGCAGGCGCGCGGCGAGCGGACGAGGGCGATTCTCTTCCGCGAGGTGCTCCCGAACATCATGGCGCCGACGGCCGCGGACTTCGCCCTGCGCATCACGTACGCCGTCATCTTCGTCGCGACGCTCAACTTCCTCGGCCTGGGGGTGAAGCCGCCGAACGCCGACTGGGGCGTGATGGTCGCGGACGGCCGCGGCTACATCAACCTAGCGCCGCTCGGAACGCTCGCACCGGCGGCCGCGATCGCGCTGCTCTCGATCGCGCTCAACCTGATCGCCGACGCGCTGACGCAGCACGTGACGCGCGGCGGGCGGGAGATCGTGCCGCTGTGACTGTGAGGGGCGAGGTCGTCCTCGACGTCGACGGCCTGTCCGTCGGCTACGTCCGCCGCGACGGCTCGATCAACACCGTCGTCGACTCGGTCTCGTTCCAGCTCGAACGCGGGACGATCCTCGGTCTCGCCGGCGAGTCGGGCTGCGGGAAGTCGACGACGGCGCTCGCGGCGATCAGCTATCGCGCTCCCGGAAGCCGGATCCTCTCCGGGCGGTCGCAGCTCCAGGGCGTCGATCTGCTGGGCCTCTCCACGCAGAGGCTCCGCAGGATCTGGGGGAGCAAGGTCGCCTACGTCGCGCAGAGCGCGGCGCTCGCGCTCAACCCCGCGCTGACCGTCGGCCGGCAGCTCTCGCAGCCGCTCGCCGTCCATCTCGGGCTCCATGGCTCCGCGTCTCGCGCGCGGCAGGTCGAGCTGCTCGAGTCGATGGGGCTGCCGGACCCGGCGCGTGCGCTCCGCCGGTATCCCTTTCAGTTCAGCGGCGGCCAGCAGCAGCGAGTCGCGCTCGCCCTCGCGCTCTCGTGCAAGCCGGACGTCCTCATCCTCGACGAGCCGACGACCGGCCTCGACGTCACGACGCAGGCGAGGATCACGAAGCTGCTGCGCGGCCTCGTCACCGACTTCGGACTCGGCTGCCTCTACGTCAGCCACGACCTGGCGCTGCTCGCGACGCTCGCCGACCGGCTCGCGGTCATGTACGCGGGCGAGATCGTCGAGGCCGGAGCCGCCGGGGCAGTCGTCTCGAAGCAGCGCCACCCCTACACGCAGGCGCTGCTCGCCGCAGTGCCGAGCGTCCGGCGCCCGCGAGAGGTGGTCGGCATCCCCGGCAGGCCGCCGACCAGCGTCGTGCTCGACGCGTGTGCATACGCGCCGCGCTGCCGCTACGTCCTGCCTGCGTGCCGGACGGGCCGCGTCGCGATGCGCGACCCCGGCGACGGCCACGCCGCGCGCTGCATTCGGCTCGAGGAGATCGAGAAGCTGCCTGCGCTCGGCAGCGAGCTCGCCGCGGCGCGCCCCGGAAGGGACGTGCTGCTCGAGGTCGACGGCATCGTGTGCGCGTACACCGGCGCCGAGGGGCCGGCGGTCAACGGCGTCGGCTTCGTCGTCCACGGGGCCGAGCGGGTCGGCATCGTCGGGGAGAGCGGCAGCGGCAAGTCGACGCTCCTGCGCGCGATCGCGGGTCTGCACCGCCCGCAGGCGGGCTCCATCCGGCTCGGCGGCATCGAGCTGGCGCCGACGGCGGTCAAGCGGCCGCGCTCCGTGCGCCGCGAGATCCAGCTCGTCTTCCAGAACCCCGACTCGTCGCTCAATCCGCGCCACACGATCCTCGACATCGTCGCGCGGCCGATCCGGCTCTTCCGCGACGACGTGCCGCGGGCGCGCGAGCGCGAGACGGTGCAGGAGCTGCTCGACGCGGTGAAGCTGCCGAGCGGGCTCCTCTACCGCTACCCCGCTGAGCTCTCCGGCGGGCAGCGCCAGCGCGTCGCGCTCGCGCGGGCGTTCTCGGCGAAGCCGTCGCTGCTGCTCTGCGACGAGGTGACCTCCGCGCTCGACGTCTCCGTCCAGGCGACGATCCTCGAGCTGATCGCCGAGCTCTCCGAGCAGACGCAGACGGCGGTGGTCTGGGTGAGCCACGACCTCGCCGTCGTCCGCACGATCGCGAACCGCGCGCTCGTGATGCGGGACGGCGAGGTATGCGAGGAAGGGGAGACGGACGAGCTCTTCGCCGCCGCGCGGCACCCATACACCCGCGAGCTGCTCGCGGCGATCCCCGAGCTGCTGCCGGCCTGATGCCGCGCGATCCGCGCTTCGACATCCTCTTCGAGCCGGTGCGGATTGGCCCGAAGGTGCTCCGCAACCGCTTCTACCAGGTGCCGCACTGCACCGGCTTCGGCACCGACCGGCCCGGCGCGCAGGCGCGGTTCCGCGCGACGAAGGCGGAGGGCGGCTGGGCCGCGGTCTGCACCGAGCTCTGCTCGATCCACCCCGAGACGGACCGGGCGCCCCGGCCCGTCGCGCGGCTCTGGGACGACGACGACGCGCGCAATCTCGCACTGCTCTGCGACGAGGCGCACGAGCACGGCGCGCTGGCGGGCGTCGAGCTCTGGCATGGCGGGCCGACGACCGAGGGATCGGCCAGCCGGGAGGTACCGGGCGCGCCGAGCCAGATCCCGTCCGACATGAATCCCCTCAGCTATCCGCGCAGCCTCGACCGGGCCGGGATCCGGGAGCTCGAGCGCATGTACACGGCGGCCGCGAGGCGCGCACGCGACGCGGGCTTCGACATCGTCTACGTCTACGGCGCGCACAGCTTCCTGCCGCTGCAGTTCCTGTCGTCGTTCTACAACAAGCGCACGGACGAGTACGGCGGCGCACTCGCGAATCGCGCGCGCTTCTGGCTCGAGACGCTCGAGCTCGTTCGCGCGGCCGTCGGCGAGGAGTGCGCGATCGCCGCTCGACTCGCCGTCGACGCGCGCGGCCCGCACGGGATCGAGCTCGACGAGGGGCTCGAGTTCGTCCGGCTGGCCGACCACCTCGTCGATCTCTGGGACGTGAACATCGGGTCGATCACCGACCGCACCGCAGACATCGCTCCGTCGCGTTGCGACGACCAGGGCTGGCAGCTGCCGTGGACCGGGCGCGTCCGCGAGGCGACGGCGAAGCCGATCGTCGGAGTCGGGCGCCTGACGAACCCTGAGACGATGGTCGAGATCATCCGCAGCGGCGTCTGGGATCTGATCGGCGCGGCGCGGCCGTCGATCTCCGATCCCTTCCTGCCGCAGAAGATCGCGGAGGGCCGGCTCGACGAGATCCGCGAGTGCATCGGCTGCAACGTCTGCCTCGCGCGCGCGCTCGATCACCACCAGATCGCTTGCACGCAGAATCCGACCGCCGGCGAGGAGTTCCGGCGCGGCTGGCATCCGGAGCGCTTCGACCGCGCGGCGAACGCGGACCGCGAGGTGCTGATCGTCGGCGCCGGCGCGGCTGGGCTCGAGTGCGCGCTCGTGCTCGGGAAGCGCGGCATGCGGCGCGTGTCGCTCGTCGACGCCGCGCCCGAGGTGGGCGGCTACGTGGCGCTCGTCTCGCAGCTGCCCGGCCTCGCGTTGTGGGCGGGCGTCGTCGACTGGCGGAAGACGCGGCTCGCGAAGCTGCCGAACGTCGAGGTCGTCGCCGGCGCCGCGCTCGACGCCGATGCCGTGCGGGCGTACGGCGCGCAGCTCGCCGTCGTCGCGACGGGCGCCCACTGGGCTGCCGACGGGCTGAACCACCTCACGCACGCGCCGATCCCGGGCGCGGAACGTACGCTGACGCCCGAGCGCGTGCTCGCGGGAGAGGAGCCCGCCGGCGAGTCGGTCCTTGTCTACGACTGCGAGGGCTACTTCATGGGGGTCGGCATCGCCGAGCTGCTCGCCGCCCGCGGCCGCCGCGTCCTCTACGTGACGCCGCTGCCCGTCGTCGGCCCGTTCCTCGACCACACCGAGGAGGGGATCCCGGTCCGGCAGACGCTCGCCGACCTCGGCGTCGAGTGGGCGGTCGAGACCGAGCTCGCGGCGATCGGCCCGGACGACTGCCTGCTCCGGTCGTTCGGTCGCGAGCGCACCGTCGCCGCCGACGCGGTGGTGCTCGTCACGGCGCGGATCTCGGACGACGCGCTCTACCGCGAGGTGCGGGCGGACCCCGGGCCGCTCGAGGCGGTGTACGCGATCGGCGACTGCGTGGCGCCGCGGCTCATCGCCGACTGCGTCTTCGACGGCCACAGGCTCGCCCGCGAGATCGACGCGCCCGACCCGGCCCGGCCGCTCCCGTACCTCCGCGAGCGCCGCCTCGTGGCAACGGGGCAGCTCGCAGCGTCCTAGTTCCAACCGTTGCATTCCCCGAACCGACGTTCTATCGTCGATGCTTGTTCAGCGGTGGGTCATCGTGCGGTGACGATAGGACCCCGCCACGCATGGATGGCGCCCGCACCACATGTGCCACGAGGAGGCGAGCACATGGCAGCAGCGGAGGAGAAGCGTGCGCTGAGCCGTGAGGAGTTCCTGCGGGGAACCGCGGGGCTTGCGGCGGCAGGCACGGGAATGGGGTTGCTCGTTCCGAGCGCCCTCGCGAGTGGGCAGGCGAAGAAAGGCGGAACGCTGCACCTCGTCTACACCGACACCTCGGCGACGGAGACGAGCGACCCGACGGTGCAGACCGGCATCGCGGTCTCGCAACCGGCCCTCAACAACACCTACGACCGGCTGACGTACATCGTGCCGGGCACGTGGGCAGTCCTGCCGCGGCTCGCCGTGAGCTGGAAGGCGACGGCAGACGCGAAGACGTGGACGTTCAAGCTACGCAAGGGCGTCAAGTTCCACAACGGCAAGCCGCTGACGTCGAAGGACGTCGCCTGGAGCTATCGCCACATCCTCAACAAGAAGAACGGCTCGTCCGCGTATGCCCGGCTGAGCGGGGAGCTCGATCCGGCGGGGATCAAGACCCCTGATCCGCACACGGTCGTGTTCCACCTGACGAAGGGCGACGCGCAGTTCCCGATCTTCGCGGGCACCTACCAGACGGGGATCTATCCGGACGGCACCGACCCGAAGAAGGATCCGATCGGGACGGGTCCGTTCATGCTCAAGTCCTGGAAGCCGACCCTCGGCTGGGAGATGGTCCGAAACCCGAACTACTGGGTGCGCGGGCTTCCGTACCTCGACTCCGTCCGCGCCGTCTACATCGCCGATCCGAACACGAAGGTGCAAGCGGTGACGAACGGCGACGCCGACATGAGCGACCGGATCCCGTTCACGCAGGTGAACTCGATCAAGCAGAACAAGAACCTGAGGCTCTACACACTCCGGGGGGCCGTCTTCCTCGACTACTCGTTCGACGCGATGCAGGCGCCGTACACGGACGCCCGCGTGATCAAGGCGATCAAGATGGCCGTCAACCGCAAGGTGGTCATGCAGGCCGCGATCCAGGGCCAGGGCGTGCTCACCGGCGACGTGCCGGAGCTGCCGAACGATCCCTTCTACCCGCCGGGCCGCGGCATACCGGCGCCTGACATCGCGGGCGCCAAGGCGCTGCTGGCGGCTGCAGGCCACTCGAGCGGGATCGACATCACGATCACGACCGCGGACGTCTATCCGGGGATCGTCGACCAGGTCACCGCGCTCAAGTCCGTCCTCGCGCCGGCGGGCATTCAGGTCACGGTCAACAAGGTCCCGACGGACACGTTCTGGGGCAACGACTGGCTGCACAAGCCGGCCTTCACGTCGTACTGGAACCACCGCCATCCGAAGGAGATCCTCGAGCTCCTCTACCGCAGTCACGCTGCGTGGAACGAGGGGAAGTTCTACAACCCGAAGCTCGACGCGCTGATCGACGCGGGCGGAACGACGCTCAACCCGACGAAGCAGCGCGCGATCTTCCGGCAGGCGCTCGACATGGTGGCGAAGGAGTCGGGCGTGGGCATCTCGTTCCACGTCAACGGCATCCACGTCGCGAAGAAGAAGGTCCAGGGCGTCGTCGTCGACCCGCAGATCATGCTCGTCCTCGACAAGGCCTGGCTCGCCTAACGGCCGCGGGGAACCCAGGTTCCCCGCGGACCCCTCCTGTCTCGGGCGTGTTGTGTGTGGCTGCGGCGCGAACGCGGTCGCGCCTCCGCCGGCTGGAGAGCTTTAGCGTGGTCTGTCTCCGAGTTCTCGCGACACTTGGGAGG
>VAWW01000065.1 GCA_005884575.1 Actinomycetota bacterium | reverse complement strand
TTGATCCCCTGCTTCTCCAGCCGCTTGACGGCATTCTCGACGACCTCGCGCTGATCGTCCCACTCCTTCTTGCTCGGCAGCAGCCCCGGATTCGGCATGCCGAGGCTCGTGCCCCAAACGCGGGCGACGCAGAAGACGTGAACCGGGCTGCCGGCCTCTTTCGCGAGACCGGCGGCGAGATCGATCGCGGCCGGAGTGATCGCCCGCCCCTCGGAGGCGAGCAGGATAGGGGCGCCGGCGCGAGCCGACGCCCCATTGCTCGTTATGAGCCCGGGGCCGGGATCGCCGGCGTCGGCGTCTCGGCGTGACGCTTGTCCTCCACCTTGACGCGGTACCAGTAGAGGGGCAGGTACGCGACGAGCACGCCCCAACCTGCGAGGTAGTAGACGAGCGTGTTGCCGATCTTCGAGTAGTAGATCCCGCCGTAGAGCCAGATGACGGCGTACAGCACGGCCATCCCGAGCGCCACGTACTTCATGAACTCGGGAAGCCTGAACGGGCGACGCGCGTTCGGCTTGTACTTCCGCAACAAGTAGTAGCCGACGAGCACGGGCAGGAACGAGAACGTGTAGCCGACGTTCGAGAAGGAGTAGATCTCGACCGCTCCGCCTGCGAAGACGACGACGAGTGAGCACAGCACGTTGAAGAACATCGCCCGGTCGGGGACACCGTGCTTGTTGATCTTCTGGAACCAGCGCGGGAATTGCCCGTCGACCGACATCTGGTGCAGCGAACGGGCACACCCCATGATCGCGTTGAGCGCCGAGAGCGCGAGCGCGACGATCAACATCAGGGCGATCAACCAGTTCAAGACGTTGCCCCCCGTCGAGAACACCTTCCCCGAGAACGTGACGAAGATCGACTTCGGATCGACGAGGGCGGAGTTCGACAGCGCCTTCGCGCCGAGGACGACGACGAATGCGATCGGGATCAGCGTGTAGATGAAGAGCCCGTACGCGCCCTCGAGGTTCATCGCGACCTTCGCGTCCTTGTCGGGATTCTTCGTCTCGCCGATGTAGCACGCGGCCGCCTCCATCGCGATCACGTTCCACGTCAGCAGGAACGAGTAGGCGATGTAGACAGTCAACCAACCGTGACCGCCGAGACCGCTGAAGAAGCTCGAGCCGTCGAGCTGGTGGAACCCGGAGAGCTGGCCCCAGTGCGCGACGGACGGATGGAAGATCCAGGCGATCGCGATGAACGTCAGCGGGATCATCGACAGTAACGCGAGCACCGTCGCGAACATCGTCCCGAAGCGGATCCCGAGATACGCGGGGATGAAGAAGAGCAGGATGCCGATGATCGAGATCGCGATCGTCCACCACGCTATGAACGTGTGGATCGGCGTGAAGCCGGACGACGTGTTCAGGTGGAACCGGTCGGCGAGATAGAACGACGCCAGGATCATGTTCAGCGGCGCTACCGGGAACCACCCGAGCCAGTAGGCCCACGCGGTCACTCCGTTGATGTGCTTCGCCGCCCGCGGCCAGCGCTCCTTGTAGGCCGGATACGCATAGGACGGCGATCCACCCGTCCGTTCCGGCATCATCGCGGAGAGCTCCGCGAGAAGGAGGCACAGGAGATACCCCGTGATCGTGATCACGATGATGACCGGAATCGACGCGGCCCCGAGCGTGGTCACCATCACGGGAGCGATTCCCGTGACGAGGATCGTCCCGGCCAGGCCGATGACGAACGCACCCCACCAGTTCGTCTCCTGCTTCAGCCCTCCGCCTGCGTAGTCGAGCTCGTCCTCGTGCGACGCCATAGGCCCTCCTTGACGGTTGCTGCCGCTGCTGCCCCGGAAGGTCGCAGAACGCGGCTTTCATTACAAGGAGCCCGGAGAACAGGAAAGAGCGCCGAACAGTGGAGACGATGAACACAGCGGAGATCGCGGCCTACCTGGGTCGTTTCCCGCCGTTCGACGCGCTCTCGGAGGACGATCTCGCGGCGGTGGCGCAGGCGGCGTCCGAGCGGGCCTTCGCGGCGGGCGAGATCGTGCTCGTCGAAGACGGGGCGCCCGCGGAGGAGATGTTCGTCATCCGGTCCGGGTCGATGGAGCTCATCCACCAGGGCGAGGCCGTCGACATCCTCGAGCCGGGCGAGAGCTTCGGCCATCCTTCGTTGCTGACCGGACTGGCGCCGACCTTCACCGTGCAGGCCCACGAGGATTCGGTCTGTTACGTCATCCCGCGGGAACAGGCGCTCGTCGTGCTCGGGCGGCCGGAGGGCGCGGGCTGGGTGGCGACGACGCTGCGGGAGCGACTGATCCAGACCGGCCATCTCGTCCATGCGCTGCCGGAGCTCGGGACGATCCGCGTCGAGGAGCTGATCAGCCGGCCGCCGGTGTTCGCGGAGGCGGGCGTGACGATCCGCCGCGCGGCGGAGACGATGACTGAGAATCACGCGTCCGCGATCCTCGTCCGTGACGGCGAGAACCTCTTCATCCTCACGGACGCGATCCTCCGCTCCCGCGTCGTCGGTGGCGGGCTCGCGGCCGAGAACCCGGTCTCGCGGATCGTCGAGCCGGCCGTGGTCGTGCCGCCCGACCGGATCGCGGTCGACGCGGTCGTCGAGATGCTCGACCGCGGCGCGGATCATCTCGTCGTCGTCGACGCGGCGCGGCGCGTCCTGGGCGTGCTGTCCGGGACGGATCTGGCCGGCCTCGAGACGCGAAGCCCGTTCGCGCTGCGGCACGCGATCTTGCGTGCGGCGGACGAGGACGAGCTCGTGGACGTGGTCGCACGGCTTCGGCCGCTCTTTCTCGCGCTGCTCGACGCGAACCTCGCACCGGTCGACGTCGGGCGCGTGCTCTCGCTCCAGGTCGACTCGATCGTGGCGCGGCTGATCGACTTCGCGGTCGCGCGCCGCGGGGAGGCGCCGGCGGCGTGGGCCTGGCTCGCGCTCGGCAGCGTGGCGCGGCGGGAGTTCACCCTCGGCTCCGACGTGGAGACGGCCCTCGCGTACGCGACCTCGGAGGATCCGGAGGTCGACCGCTACTTCGCCCGGCTGGCGCAGGACGTCACGGACGGTCTCGCGCGGTGCGGCTTCCTGCTCGATCCGAACGACGTCGTCGCGAGCAACAAGCTCTGGCGGATGAGCGAGGAGCGCTGGCTCGAGGTCTTCCGCGAGGTGCTGGAATCGCCCGACAGGTCGCACCTGATCCGGGCGAACGTCGCGTTCGACTTCCGGCAGGCCGCCGGCGGGCTGGACGTGACGCCGCGGCTCGTGTCGGTGCTGCGCGAGGCAAAGGACCATCCGGATTTTCTGCGGCGCCTGGCGCGGACGGCGACGGACTTCAAGCCGCCGCTCGGGTTCCGCGGCTCGCTCGGGGGCGGCGGGATCGATCTGAAGCAGGGCGGGGTGATCCCGATCGCCAATCTGGCCCGCTTCCTCGCCCTCTCGAACGGGATCACGATCTCGGCCACGATCGACCGGCTCGTCGCCGTCGAGGAAGCGGGCGCGCTCGAACCCGAGACGGGCTCGGCCCTGCGCGAGGCGTTCCAGATCGTGATGCGCATCCGGCTCGACCACCATGCCGCCTGCCTCCAGCAGGGCCGGGAGCCGGACAACGTCGTCGACCCGGCCGCGCTCCCGCCGCTGACACGGGCGCAACTCCGGGAGGCGTTCCGCGCGATCGCCGCGGCGCAGAAGCGCCTCTCGGTCTATGTGCCGCTCGGCATCTGAACGCCAGAGGCGACATCTCGTCCAGAACGGTCACGCCCCGGGACCTGGACCGGGGCGGGTCCCCGGCCACGGCCGGATCGGCCTAGCGCACCGCGTGGCGACTGACCATCCGACACCGGAACCTTCACCGACCAGCCACGTCCCGGACCCGGACCGGGGTGGGTCCGGGGTCTTGGCTCAGTGGGACACGGCGGCCGCGGCCAGCTCTGAGACGAGCTCGTCCGTGTGGAAGCGCTCGAGGGCGAACGGGGCGATCAGGTCCGGCGTCTCTCCGGTCGCGACGAGCTTCGCGAGTGTGGTGCCGACGATCGGCGCCGCCTTGAAGCCGTACGTGCCCCACCCGGCCGAGACGTGGAAGTTCTCGACCTCTGTCCTACCGAGGATCGGGCTGTAGTCGGGCGACAGGTCGCACAGGCCCGTCCACGTCCGCAGCACGCGCAGCCGCTCGAGCTGCGGGAAGAGCTCCAGCGTGTGCCGCGCCGAGTACTCGAGGAACGGGAACGTGCCGATCGACTTGTAGGTCGTGTACGGCTCGATCTCCGCGCCGATCAGGAACTCGCCGCGGTCGGTCTGCGACACGTACACGTGCATCTGCGCCGAGACGATGATCACGTCGAGGAACGGCTTCACCGGCTCCGTCACGAAGGCTTGGAGGATGTGCGTCGTGATCGGGAGCCGCACCCCCGCGAGCCCGCAGACGAGCGTCGACCAACCGGCGACCGCGCTGACGACGACGTCCGCCTCGACGCGGCCTCGGTTCGTCTCGACAGCAGTCGCGCGGCCGCTCGTCCGTTCGATCCCTGTCACCTCCGTGTACGGATGGATCTCGACGCCCGCCCGGTCGGCTCCGCGCGCGAGTCCCCAGACGACCGCGTCGTGCCGGATGATCCCGCCCGGCGCGTGGTAGAGCGCACCCTGGATCGGCCACGTCTGGCGGGGGCCGAGGTTGATCTGCGGGCAAAGGCGCGCGATCTCCTCGGGGTAGACGACGCGCGAGTCGATCCCGAGCAGCTGGTTCACCTCGGCGCGCTCCTGCATCGTCACCATCGCACGCTCCGAGTGCGCGAGCGTCAGGTGCCCGTGCTGCGAGAACATCAGGTTGAAGTCGAGGTCCGCCGAGAGCTGCTCGTAGAGCTTGACGCTGCGCGAGTAGAACGCTGCGCCTTCCGGCGTGCGGTAGTTCGAGCGGATGATCGTCGTGTTCCGGCCCGACGCGCCTGAGCCGATGTACGACTTCTCCAGAACCGCGACGTCCTTCACGCCGTGGTTCTTCGCGAGGTAGTACGCGGTCGCGAGGCCGTGCGAGCCGCCGCCGATCACGACGACGTCGTAGCGTTTCTTCAGCTCGCCGCGCGGGCGCCACATGCGCGAGACGCGGAAGATGTCCTTCATCGCCCGAGGCCCTTCGCAAGATCGACGACGGTCTCGGCAACGTAGTGCCCGAGCTCCTGCGGGACATAGAGGCGGAAGCGCTCGCCGCCGCGCCGCTCGATCAGCGCCGGCGTTCCCCGCAGGATCGAGCCGATCGCGGGCAGCTCGTCGAGATCGAGCTCCGTCAGCCGCCGCATCAGGTCCTCACCCTCGACCTCGAACGCCGCGAGCGCGGCGGTCATGTCGTAGACGCGCGGCGCGTCCGGACGCCGGTCGCCGACGACGAGCGCACGGTCCGGGGAGATGCGGATCACCTCGCCGTCGAGCCCGTGCGCGTCGCCTCGGATCTCCCACTTACCCAGGTGCGAGACGTCGTCGATCCCGTCGACGTGGCGCAGCGGCGACGCGAACTCGACGCCCTCCGGATGCGACATGAACCTCATGAGCGGAGCTTCGCCCCTTCGGCGTCGTAGAACGGCGCGAGCGTCACGGTCGCCGGATGGTCGGCTCCCGCGATCCGGATCGAGAGGCGCGTCCCGTCGTCTGCGCGCTCCGGCCGCACCCACGCGAGGCCGATCACCTTGCCGACCTGTTCGCTGACCCTCGAGCTCGTGACGCGGCCGGTCGACTTGCCGTTCTCGACCACCTGTGCGCCCTCAGGGGGCAGCAAGCCGCCGTCCATCGTGAACCCGACGAGCCGCTCGCGGATCCCGCGCTCCTCGACGAGCTCGACCGCCCACTTGCCGACGAAGTCCGGCTTCTCCTTGACGATCCACGGCATGCCGGCGGAGAGGAGGTTCGACTCGGAGTCGGTGTCCTGCCCGACGATCACGTGCGCCTTCTCGAGCCGAAGCACGCGCTGCGGCTCGAGCCCGAACGGCACGGCGCCGCGCGCCACCAGCGCATCCCAGAGATGCTCGCCTGCGCTCGCCGCGCAATGCAGCTCGTAGCCGAGCTCGCCGACGAAGCCGATCCGCAGGGCGAGGCACGGAACACCGGCGACCGTGATCTCCTTCGCGTCGAGGTACTTCAGCGCGTCGTTCGACACGTCGGCGTCCGTCAGCGCCCCGAGCGCCTCGCGCGCCTGCGGCCCCGCGAGATTCACCGCGGCGAGCGCGCCGGTGACGTTGACGATCTCGGCGTCGTAGCCCCAGACCGCGTTCCACCACTCGAACCATTCGCAGACGCTCTCCGAGCCCGTCGACGTGGTCGTGACGTAGAAGAGGTCGTCCCCGAGCCGGGCGACCGTGCCGTCGTCCATGATCCGGCCGCCGTCTGTCGTGAGGACGCCGTAGCGGATGCGGCCGACGGCCAGATCTGCGAACCGGTTCGGGTAGAGCCGCTCGAGGAGCTCCGCGGCGTCGGGGCCTTCGACGATGATCTTGCCGAGCGTCGAGACGTCGATGACGCCGAGCGACTCGTGCACCGCGCGCACCTCGGCGGCCGGATCGCCGTACGCGAACGGTCGCCGCCACGCGCCTGTCCACATCATCGTCGCGCCCGCCTCCTCGTGGCGGAAATGGAGCGGCGAGCGCTTCATCGCCTCGTAGTGGCGCCCGGCGAGCAGGCCGAGCTCGACCGGCCCCCACGGCGGCCGCGCGGTCGTCGTCCCGATCGCGGCCTCGTCGGTCTCGGTCTCGCGCGCGAGCATGCGGATCGACTGCAGGTGGCAGAGACGCCCCTGGCACGGGCCCATCGTCGCGGTCGTGTAGCGCTTCGCGAGCTCGATCGAGTCGAAGCCCTCCGCGAGCGCACGCTTCACGTCTTTCTCCGTGACGTCCTCGCAGATGCAGACGAAGCACTTGCCGTCGCCGCCGTCATAGCTCGCCGCGGGTACCGCCGCTCCCTCGAGATCGCCGGCTGCGGAGCCGACCGCCTCGACGTTCTCCGGCAGCTCCGTCGGGACGAAGATACCGCGCCGCGGCTCGTACTCGACGCGCGCGCCGGCCTGGGCGAGGAGCGAGTACGCGGGCTGGCGGCCGCCGGACATGACGAGCACATCACAGTCGACGGCTTCGCCGTCGACGAGAACGGCCGAGAGCCGGCCGCGCTTGCCGACGGCTGCCAGCTGGACGATTCGTTCCGAGCGGAGGTCGACGACGCGCGCGACTTCGGTCCCGACCGCACGGAGATCCCCGGCGGCTTCGAGCCCCGCGTCATCGGCGGTCACGACGACCGCGCGCTCCCCCGGCTTGATCGACCAGTCCCTCGTCAGACGGCGAACCCCGTTCGGCAGCATCACGCCGACAAGGTCGTTGCCCGGGAAGACGAGCGGCTGCTCGATCCCGCCGGTCGCGACGACGATCCGCTCGGCGCGGAAGCGGTACAGGACGTCGCCGGCGTCGACCGGGACCAGGCCGCCCTCGTAGATCCCGAGCGCGCGACCTTTCAGCGCGCCGCCGCCGCCGTGCTCATCGACGAGTAGCACGTCGCCCTCGGCGCGCGCAGCCGCCTCGCGGCCGGCGCGTCCGCCGCCGATCACGAGCACGTCCACCCGACGGTGCTCGGTGTCGTAGCGCCGGTGCGTCCCGTTCTCGCCGATCTTGCCGAGCCCGGCCACGTTGCGCAGGAACTTCTCGTAGAGCGGCCACAGCCGGCGCGGCCGGATCATCGTCCGGTAGTAGAAGCCGACCGGCGTGAACGGGCCGCCGATCTTGTCGGTGATCGAGAGCAGGTCGCGGTCGAGCGAGCCGAGGACGTTCTGCGCGCGCACGACCGCGCCGTCGCGCACCGGCTCGACGCAGAGGCGCACGTTCGGAACTCCGTCGACGGTCATCATGCAGTTCGGACAGTCGCCGGAGCAGCAGAGAAGGCCGCGCGGCCGGTGGTACTTGAAGCTGCGTGAGAAGACCCGGCGGCCGGCCGCGTAGAGCGCGGAGCCGATCGTGTCGCCCTCGAAGCCGGTGATCTTCGCGCCGTCGTACTCGAACGTGAACGGCTTGCGGCGATCGATGCGCTCGCCGGGCTGGGGCGCGATCCTCATCAGACGGCAGGTGTGTCGGGAACGGCTGCCTCGACCGGCGCAGGCGTACGCCCGCGCGACGGCTCCGGGATCTCGGTGCGCAGCACCTCGTTCGTACGCGTGTCACGCTCGGCGACGAACCAGAGGCCGCAGCCGGTTCCGTGGTACCACCACTCGCGCTGGACGCCGGCGACGTTGTCCCGGAAATACACGTAGTCGGTAAGCTCGCGCAGCGTCGGACGCTCGGGCGGACGGCGGGTCACCTCGCCCTGGTACTTGAACTCGTCCACGCTCCTCGGCCCGCAATGGGGACAGGCGAGCAGGAACATTATTGCGCGCTCCGCAATAGCATCCTGTACAGTGGAACGCTACCGGAATGGCGAGAACGGGTCAACCGTCGAGGGAGCGCGTCGCAGCGGCGAGCCGCTCGCTCGCGATCCTCGACGTGCTCGCCGCCGAGGGCGAGCTCGGGACGAACGAGATCGCCCGGCGGACCGGCGCCGTGCCGAGCACCGTCTCCCGTCAGCTCGCGACGCTCGTCGAGTCGCAGCTCGTCGAGCACGTGCCGGAGAACGGCCGCTACCGCCTCGGGATCCGTCTCGTCGAGCTCGCGAACTCCGTGCTCACGCGGCTCGACGTCCGCACGGTGGCGCGGCCGCACCTGGAGGCGCTCGTCGCGGCCGTCGGCGAGACGGGAACGCTGTCGGTGCCCGGCGACCCGGACGCGATAACGGTCGAGGTCGTCCAGGCCGAGCACTACGTGCGCGGCGTCTCCCAGCTCGGCCGGCCTTCGATCGCGCACGCGACCGCGGCCGGGAAGGTAATGCTCGCGTTCACCGACCGGAAGCCGCAGCCGCCGCTCGTCGCATACACGCGAAAGACGGTCACAAGCGTCCATGACCTCGAGCAAGAGCTCGAACGGATCCGCCGCCGGGGTTGGGCGGACGCCTACGAGGAGCGGGAGCCCGAGCTGAACGCGATCGCCGCGCCGGTCTGGTCGAGCGCCGGCGAGCTCGCCGGGATCGTCGCGCTGCAGGGCCCGATCCCGCGCTTCGGCCGCGCCCCCGCGCGCAAGGCGCTACCGCTCCTGCTCGAGCGAGCGGATGCGATTTCGCGCGAGCTCGGCGCCGCCGACCGCAAGGGCCACGTCTGGGGTCAGGTCCTGCATTGATGCGTTATTGCAAGACCTGACCCGGCCTTGACTCTTCGGTACTAGTAGCGGCCGTTGAGGCCGGGGATCCAGTCCGTGCCGGCCAGCGGCACGCGGGCCATCGCAGCGGCCTCGACGGTGAGGGCCACCAGATCTTCCGGCTCGAGGTTGTGCACGTGCGACTTCCCGCACGCGCGGGCAAGCGTCTGCGCCTCGAGCGTCAGCACGCGCAGGTAGTTCGCGATCCGGCGGCCGCCGACGACGGGGTCGAAGCGCGCGGCGAGCTCGTCCTCCTGTGTCGAGATCCCGGCGGGGTCGCGGCCGGCCTGCCAGTCGTCGTAGAACCCGGCTGAGCTGCCGATCTCGCGGTACTGGTCCTCGTACTCCGGACTGTTGTCGCCCATCGCGATCAGCGCGGCCGTCCCGATCGAGACGGCATCGGCGCCGAGCGCGAGCGCTTTCGCGACGTCCGCGCCGGTCCGGATCCCGCCGGAGACGATCAGCTGCACCTCGCGATGGAGACCCATCTCCGTCAGCGCCTGCACGGCGAGCGGAATCGCCGGCAGCGTCGGGATGCCGACGTGCTCGATGAAGACGTCCTGCGTCGCCGCGGTGCCGCCCTGCATCCCGTCGAGGACGATCGCGTCGGCGCCCGCCTTCACCGCAAGCTGCACGTCGTAGTACGTGCGCGTCGCCCCGATCTTGACAAAGATCGGCTTCTCCCAGTCGGTGATCTCGCGCAGCTCGTGGATCTTGATCTCGAGATCGTCCGGGCCGGTCCAGTCGGGGTGCCGGCACGCGCTCCGCTGGTCGATTCCCTCCGGCAGGTCGCGCATCGCGGCGACTCGATCGGAGATCTTGTGGCCGAGGAGCATTCCGCCGCCGCCCGGCTTCGCACCCTGGCCGACGACGACCTCGATCGCGTCAGCCTTGCGCAGGTCGTCGGGATTCATCCCGTAGCGGGACGGGAGCAGCTGATAGACGAGCGTCTTCGAGCTTTGACGCTCCTCCGGCGTCATCCCGCCGTCGCCGGTCGTCGTCGAGGTGCCGACTTCCGTCGCGCCGCGGCCGAGCGCCTCCTTGGCCGGCGCGGAGAGCGCCCCGAAGCTCATCCCGGCGATCGTGATCGGGATCTTCAGCTCGAGCGGCTCGGATGCGAACCGCGTCCCGATCGTGACGTCGGTGCCGCAGCGCTCCCGGTAGCCCTCGAGCGGATAGCGGGAGACGGACGCGCCGAGGAAGAGCAGATCGTCGAAGTGCGGCAGCCGCCGCTTCGCGCCGAAGCCGCGGATGTCGTAGATCCCCTCGCGCGCGGCGCGCTGGATCTCGGCGATCGTCGTGCGGTCGTAGAGATACGACTCGCGAAGATGCCAGTCAGGCGTGACCGCCATCAGTACGCGTTGTCCACCTTGAAGTTGTAGAGCTGCCGCGCAGAGCCGTAGCGGCGGAACTCGGCGGGAGCGACGTCCGCGATCGCCGCGCGCTCGAGCAGAGCGCGCAGCTCCGCCATGTGCTCGTCCCGGAGCTCCTTCTCGACGCAGTCGGCGCCGAGGCCGGCGACCTCCCCGCGGACGTACAGATGCGCCTCGTAGATCGAGTCGCCGAGTGCCTCGCCCGCGTCGCCGCAGACGACGAGCGTGCCGCGCTGCGCCATGAACGCGCTCATATGGCCGATCGAGCCGCGGATGACGATGTCCACGCCCTTCATCGAGATGCCGCACCGCGCGCCGGCGTCGCCGTGGACGACGACCAGTCCGCCGCGGCCGGTCGCCCCTGCGGACTGGCTCGCGTTCCCGTCGACGACGACCGAGCCGGACATGATGTTCTCGGCGACGCCGGTACCTGCGTTGCCGCGCACTCGAACCGTCGCCCGCTTGTTCATCCCCGCGCAGTAGTAGCCGACGTGGCCGACGATCTCGACGTCGACCAGTGCGTCGAGCCCGCACGCGACGGCGTGCGCGCCGTTCGGGTTGACGATCCGCCACGAGCGCGGATCGGGCGCGTCGGGATCGAGGTCGTGCAGTCGCTGGTTCAGGTCGCGTAGCGCGGTCGTCGCGAGATCGACGACTTCGACGTCAGCCGCGACAGCCATCACGCAACGAGCGCCTTCTCCCACGCATAGACGACGCGCGGCTCGGGCTCCCAGATCTGCGCGTCGGTTGCACCGGGCAGGACCGCGATTGCACGGTACTCCGACGCCATCGCGACCCAGTCGTCGGTCTCGGCGAGCACCGCGGGCTTGCACGCGATCGGGTCCCGCAGAACGGCGAACCCGTCCGCTGTCCCGACGAGGAACGTGTAGAAGCCGTCGAGCGCTTCGAGGCAGCTCTCGAGCGCAGTCTCGAGCGAGTCGCCCTCGCGCAGCCTCCACGTCAGGTAGCCCGCCGCGACCTCCGTGTCGTTCTCGGTCTGGAATTCGATCCCCTCGCGTCGGAGCTCGCGGCGCAGCCGGTTGTGGTTGGAGAGCGAGCCGTTGTGCACGAGGCAGAGATCGTGGCCGGTGGAGAAGGGATGCGAGCCCTCGGTCGTGACGCGGCTCTCCGTCGCCATGCGCGTGTGGCCGAGGCCGTGCGTTCCGGCGAAGTCGTCGAGGCGAAACTCTCCGGCGAACGCACGGGGCCGCCCGACCTCCTTGTAGATCTCGATCACCCGGCCGGCGCTCATCACGCGGACGCCGGGATGCGCGGCCCGGATCGCCGCCTCGGCCTCGTCGGCGTCGCCCTCGAGCAGGACGACCGCGTGCTTCGCGCGGACGTCGAGCACCTCGCCGCCGATCGCGTCCCAGTCGACCGCCGGGTCGGCGCAGTACAGCGTGAGCTTGCTCCACCCGTCCGAAGCCGGGTCGCGGTAGATCGCCACGCCCGCGGAATCCGGCCCGCGCTCGTCCATCTGGACGAGCATCGCGGACAGGTACTCCCCGAGTAGTGGCTCGAGCTCCGGGTTCTTGCAGAAGAGACCGACGATTCCGCACATGGAGACTTCCTACACAGACTACGGGCGAGACTCGCCAGCCGCGGCCAATCTTCCGGCCGCGGCTGTGGAGGATTCCTACACGTCTAGAAGCGGGTCAGGTATTCGTTGATCTCCCAGGGCGTGACGTGCTCGTGGTACCGGTTCCACTCGTCGCGCTTCACCTTGATGAAGTAGTCGACGTAGTCCTCGGTGCGGCAGTGGCCGAGCGCCCCGCGGAGGACGTCGTCCTGCTCGAGCTCCATCGTCGCGGTCAGCAGGTTCGGCGGCAGCGTCTGGAGGCCGCGGGCACTCAGCTCGTCGTACGAGATCGAGTACAGGTTCTCGTTGTTCGGCTCGCCCGCGTCCAGCTTCTTGTCGATCCCGTCGAGGCCGGCCGCCAGCACCGCGGTCGCCGCCAGGTACGGGTTCGTCGAGCCGTCGATCGTCCTGTCCTCGATGCGCCCCGGCCCGGGGATGCGGAGCATCTGCGTCCGGTTGTTGTAGCCGTACGAGATCCAGACCGGCGACCAGGTCGCTCCGCTCGTCGTCGTCCCGAGCTTCAGCCGCTTGTACGAGTTGACCGTCGGCGCGGTGACCGCGCTGTACGCGCGCGCGTGTGCCTTGAGCCCGCCGATGAAGTTGTAGGCGAGCTCGGA
This sequence comes from Actinomycetota bacterium, assembly GCA_005884575.1. GTDB lineage: Bacteria > Actinomycetota > Thermoleophilia > Gaiellales > Gaiellaceae > AC-16. Next base: position 38,284 of record VAWW01000065.1, on the reverse strand, counting down.
GAGGCCGAGGCCGCGCGGATCGTTCTCGTCGAGGAAGAGGTTCGTCTCGCCGTCCCACAGCGACATGTGGAAGTGGCAGCCGTTGCCGGTCAGGTTCGTGAACGGCTTCGGCATGAACGTCGCGATCATCCCGTGCTGCTCGGCGAGCGTGTGCACCATGTAGCGGAAGAAGATCGCGCGGTCGCACGACACGAGCGCGTCGTCGTACATGAAGTTCTGCTCGAACTGACCGTTCGCGTCCTCGTGGTCGTTCGCGTAGTTCCCCCAACCCATCTCGTTGCAGTACTTCGAGACAGTCGTCAGGAAGTCGTAGCGGCGCGTCAGGCCGGCCATGTCGTAGCAGGGCTTCTCGAGCGTGTCCTGCTGGTCCGCGATCTCGATCGAGCCGTCTGCCCTGCGGCGGACGAGGAAGTACTCGAGCTCGAGGCCGATCTTGAAGTCGTAGCCGAGCTCCTTCGCGCGCGCGAGCTGCCGCTTGAGGATCGTCCGCGGGCAGTACGGCCACGGCTCGCCCTCCACCGTCACGTCGCACGCGAAGCGCGCCAGGTTCTCCTGCCACGGGACGAGCGTCAGGCTGTCGAGGTCGGGCATCGCGGCGATGTCCGGGTCGCTCGGCAGCTGGCCGATCTCGCCGGCGGCGAAGCCGGCGAAGCCCGCTCCGTCATTGGCGAGGTCGTCCAGGTTCGCCGCGGGGACGAGCTTCGCGCTGGGACGGCTGTACATGTCGACGAACTGCGCGAAGAAGAACTCGACTCCGCGGCCCTTGGTGATCTTCCTGACCTCTTCCAGCCTCGGGTCGGTCGCGACGGCCATCACTCCTCCTCGGTCGGTGGCCGCAAGGTTGTATCACCCGGCACAGGAAAGGTGGGAGGGCGGATGTCTCCACACCTCCCGGCCCCTCATGTGTGGGGCGTGGTCGCTCCCAGGGCCTCCCTGAGCCGCACCATCTTCACGGCGATCTCCACCATCAGCCAGTCGTCTCGACGGAGGTCGATCCCCGTCAGGTCGGCGATCCTGCGCAGGCGCTGGCGCAGCGTGTTCGGGTGGACGTAGAGCGCGTCGGAGGTCGCGCTGATGTTGCCGCGGCGGTGGAGGAACTCCTCGAGCGTCGCGAGCAGCGAGGCGCCGCGCTCCTCGTCGTACTCGACGAGCTTCGCGACGGCGTCGATCGTCGAGTCGCGGGCGGCCGGATCGAGGGCGATCCGGAGTAGGTACTTGTACGGGCCGAGCTCGTCGTATGCGAGCACGGCGCCCTCCCGCCGCGTGACGGCCGCGCCGAGCAGCGCGTGCCGCGCCTCCTCGAAGCCGTGTGCGAGCGCGGCTGCGCCGACGCAGGCCCCCGAGACGCCGATCGTCGCGTCGCCGTGGACGCCCTTCAGGTCCTCGAGGAGCCGGCCTGCCCCGCTCTGCGAGAGGGGATAGAGCGCACGCAGCGACTGGTCCCGCCGGTCGATCAGGGCGCCGCGGACGAGACCGGCGAGCGCGCGCTCGAGGCCGTCGTCGACCTTCACCGCAGCGACGACGACGTGCGGCTCGTCGAGGTCGCAGCCGAGCCGCGCCGCACGCCCTTCGAGGGCGTCGCCGAGCCGTTGCGCGGCGAGGTCCTCGAAGAAGTCCTTGATCAGGTTCTTCTCCGTCAGGCGCTCGAGCACCTGGATCTTCTTGATCGCCACCGCTGCCTGGTTCGCCGCCGCGCGGCCGAGGTCGAGCTCGCGCGTCCCGGTCGCGACGAGCGCGCCGAGCAGCTCGCCGCCGGCGACGAGCGAGACGGCGAGCCGCGACGTCCGGCCGCTCCGGCCGACCTCCGGTCCGAGATCGGTGAGGCCGATCGTCGCCGGCGCGTCACCGCCCGTGGACCAGCGCAGGTGCAGGCGCTCCTCGTCCGCATCGAGCACGTAGAGGTGCGCGGCCTCCGCGCCGAGCAGTTTCCGGCTGCGCTCCACGACCTCGGGCCCGAGCTCCTCCAGCGTCTCCGCGGCGGCGACTGCTTCGGCGAGCTCGGTCAGATGCTCGAGCTCGTCGACGCGCTGCCGCATCTCGTCGTAGAGCTGCGCGTTCTCGATCGCGCCGGCGAGCAGCGAGCCGCTCGACGCGAGGAACTCGACTTCGGCGTCGGTGAACTCGCGCGGCGCCTCGGTGTGGAGCGTGATCGCTCCGATCTGATCCCCGCGCTTGCCGAGCAGCGGTACGGCCACGAGCGACTGGAACCGTTCCTCCTCCAGCTCGGGAACGTACTTGACGCGCGGGTCGTCGAGCGCACGCTCGCGGATGAACGCCGCCTCGCCTCGCTCGAGCGCCCACCATGCGAGGCCGTCGCCGTGCTTCAGCTCGATCTGCCCGGCGAGCGATGCGTACGGATCGGATGCCGCTCGGAGGAGGAGCCGCCTCCCGTCGCGGTCGAGCAGGTAGACGAAGCAGGCGTGCACGGAGCTCGCATCCGACATCAATCGCAGCACGCCGTCGAGCACCTCTTCGAGGTTGAGCGAGGAGCCGACCGTCGAGATGATCTCGTAGAGGAAGCGCTCCTCGACGCGGTTTGGCGTCGATGCGATGCGCGAATTGTAGGCGAGGCCTATTGCGAGTCGATCGCCGCCGTCGCCGGAGTCGCGTGGAGGCGCCGGTCGCCCGGGAGCATGAGCGCCACGAGGACGCCCACGGCCGGGCCGGCCGCCGTCGCGATGAGCGCCGTCCGGAGATCGACGGCGTCCGCGATCGCGCCCAGCGCGACCGCGGCGATGCCGCCCAGGCCGGTCGCCAGGCCGACCGACATCCCCGACGCCATCGCGATTCTGCTCGGGAGGTACTCCTGGCTGAGCACGATCGTGACGCCGAACGTGCTGACGACGGCGGCGCCGGCCGCACAGACCGCGACCGCGCCGATCGTCCCGCCGACGAGGACGTAGGCGAGCACGAGGCCGGGCGAGAGCACGAGGCTCGCGAGCAGCACGACGCGCCGTCCGTACCGGTCCGCGAGCGGCCCGGCAATGAGCGTGCCCGCGACTCCCGCGAGCAGGACGAGCGACAGCAGCGTGTTCCCGTACGACTTCGAGTGGCCGCGCGAGACCTCCCACAGCGGGACGAAGGTGAAGAGGCCGTAGTACGCGATGCTGCGCAGGCCGATCACGACGAGCAGCAGCTTGAACGCGTCCGGCCGGTCGGCCGCCGGAGTGGTGCCGACGTGGCCCGAGCGCGAGCTGCGGATGTGCGTGAGGTAGCCGTGCTCCCGCAGCAGATGCAACGCGACGAGCACACCGGGGACGACGAGCAGCAGGCCGCCGGTCATTCCGAGCGGCGAGATCGCCGCGTTTGCGAGCAGCGGCCCGAGTGCGAACCCAATGTTGCCTCCGGTCGCGAAGAACGCCATCCCGCTCGCGCGACGCGCGCCGCTCGCGTGGCCTGCGACCTTCATCGCCTCCGGGTGGAAGGCGCCGACGCCGAGTCCGGAGATCCCGATCAGCACGAGCAGCAGCGCGTACTTCGGGGAGACGGCCGAGAGCGCGAGTCCCGCGCCCGCGAGGAACACGCCGGCCGGCATCAGCCAGACCGCGCCGCGACGATCCGACCAGTGTCCGAAGACCGGCTGCGCGATCGACGAGGTCACCGTGCCGACGAGGACGACCGCCGCGGTCATGGTGTACGAGAGGTGCAGCACCGGCTTAAGGAAGACGAGCAGCGCCGGCACGGCACCCTGCGCGAAGTCCGCAGCGAGGTGACCGGCGGCGAGATCGGTCATCGCTCGCCGGTCGACCCCCTGCATCCGCGCGACGATACCGGCGACCGGGCCTGGCGCGGCCACGTCCATTGCCAGCCCGGCCGTTGCCTGGCACCGGTCTGGGCTGGGCCGGACATGGGCAGTGTCCCCCGAGGGGGCGGTCGCTGTCAGGCGCCGCGCGGCGCGTGATCCGATAGCGCGTCGCCGACGAGGTCCCGCATCGAGACGATGCCCACGACGGCGGTGCCGTCGACGACGGGGAGGTGGCGGAAGCCGCCGTGGAGCATCAGGACTCCGGCCTGTTCCACGGTCTCCTCGGCGCCGACCGTCTCCGGGTGGGACGTCATCCAGTCGCTCACGACGGCGCCGGCCAGCCGGCGCGCGCCGACGACCCGGAGGACGTCGCGCTCGGTGAGGATCCCGACGAGCCGCTCGCCGTCGAAGACGAGCGCGGAGCCGACCCGGCGGCCGCTCATCCGCTCGGCGGCGTCCTCGATCGAATCGTCACGAGCGACACGCACGAGTTCCCTGGACATCAGGTCTCCCACGGTCGCCATGGGCCATGCTAACCCCGGGGTCCCAGGGATTAAAGGCCCCGGGTCCTGGCCCGTCAGGGTGATGCGGCCGCCGCGAAAGGCTGCTCAAATGAGCTGGCCCAACGACACTGCGGCGGTCTGGTGGGCCGCTGCATGCCCCCGAAGGGAGCTCTCCAATGCTGCGGTCGCGTTCGCACGCGTCGCGAGTGCCGACGACGCGCCCGCGCCGGCCACTCCGCTGCCGGACCCGGTGCCGACGCCGGCCCCGGTGCCCGCTCCTGCGGCATCGTCCCCCGTCCCGGCCCTACTGCTGCCGAAGCCGGCGCCCCCGCTCCCGCTGGGAGCCCGCGCCGTGCGGTTCGCCCGGCATCTCACGGGGATCCCGTACCGCTGGGGCGGCGCATCCCCGCGCACCGGCTTCGACTGCTCGGGCTTCGTCCGCTTCGTCTACGCGCACATCGGCATCTCGCTGCCGCACAGCTCGTACGCGCAGTTCGGCCTCGGGCGGCGCGTCCGCCGTGCGGCGCTGAAGCCCGGCGACCTGGTCTTCTTCAACGGCGCCGGCCACGTCGGCGTCTACGTCGGCCACGGCAGCTTCATCCACGCCCCGCACACGGGCACGAGCGTCCAGATCTCGCGGCTCGAGGGCTCGTACAGCAGTGGCTTCGACGGCGCCCGCCGGCTCGCCTGACCTGATTCGAAAGAAAGAAAAGGCGCTCGGGGGCTCCCGCCGCAAAGGCGCCCCCGAGCAGCCCGCTTGATGCAAGCAGATCGGCCTGCGAATGTCTACCTAGGCGGTCGAATCCGGTTCGTTGCCGACGCCGGCCACGGCTAGGAGCGCAGCTTCTCGGCCATCGACTGGAGCAGCTTCCAGGCGATGCCCGGATTGCTCTCGACTAGCGGCCGGAAGTCCCAGGGCGTCATCCCGTAGCAGTGCAGGTCGCTCTTCGCGACGATCGTCGCGGTCCGGTCGGAGCCGGTCAGCAGCGCGATCTCGCCGAAGTAGTCGCCCGGCCCGATGCTGCCTCGCGGCTCGCCGTGCACGGTCACCTCGGCCTCGCCGTTCTCGACGACGAAGAAGCCGGCACCGCCCGCTCCCTCCTGCGTCACCGTGTCGCCGGCGGGGAAGGTCCGCTCCCGCATCGACGCCGCGATCGACTCGAGCTCCTTGCGCTCGAGCCCGGCGAAGAGCGGGACGCGCTGCAGGACGTCGATCGACGGGGTCGCCACGGCGCGATTCATACCATTCAGAGAGACTACGCGCGTGAAGCTGACCGTGGTCGGATGCTCGCCGGCGTGGCCAAACCCCGGCGGCGCGCAGTCCGGCTATCTCGTCGAGGACGATGGACGGCTTCTGCTGGACTGCGGGCCGGGCGTCCTCGCACGCCTTCGCGAGATGGAAGGCTGGCCGCGCGTCGACGCGATCGTGATCACGCACTTCCACCTCGACCACTGGGGCGATCTCGTCCCATGGACGTGGGGCGCGATGTACGGGCCCGGCCGGAGCAGCAACGGCAAACCGGAGCTCTGGCTGCCGCCTGGCGGAACGGAGACGCTGCGGGGGTTCGGCGCACGACTCGGCTTCGTCGACATGTTCGACAACACGTTCGCTGTCCGCGAGTACGCCGACGGCGAACCGTTCGCCACGGCCGGCCTCGAGGTGACGCCGCGGCGCGTCCCGCACTACGACCTGTTGACCTTCGGGCTGCGCGTGTCGAACAGCGCGCACACGCTGGCCTACTCCGGCGACTCGGCGCCGAGCGAGCAGCTCGTGGAGCTCGCGCGGGGCGTCGACGTCTTCCTCTGCGAGGCGACGCTCGCGCAACAGGAGCCGGACCTGCGCGGCCACCTGACGGCGGAGGAAGCTGTCGAGGCGTTCGAGGACTCGGGCGCGCGGCGGCTCGTCGTCATCCACCGCCCGCACGAGCTCCCGCTCGAAGAGACGCTCGAGCGGGCCTACGACGGCTACGAGATCATGCTCTGACAGGACCGGCGAGGCGGGCGCCCACGACCGACTCCGCGGCTTCGAGACTCGGAGCATGGCCGGTGACGACGGAGATGAACAGCTCCCGGTCGAGGGCCCACAGCTGCAGCGGCTCGAGTGCGCGCACGGTCGCCGTTCGCGGCACGTCGCGCAGCAGCGCGATCTCACCGAAGAAGCTACCCGGCCCGAGCTCGCCGATCTCGGCGCCGTCCGCCTCGACCACCGCACGACCGGAGTCGATGACGTAGAACCGGTCGCCGTGGCCTCCCTGCTCGAAGACCGCGGCCATCGGCTCGACCTCCACCGGCACGAGCCCGGCCGCGAGCCGCTCGAGCTCCGGCGGCCCTAGCGGCGCGAAGATCGGGATCCCGCGCAGCAGGTCGAGCTGCCGCTCGGGGACGACGGCGTCGCGGTCGATCGCCCGCAGCCGCGGCCACGCGAGCAGCGAGAGCACGGGCAGCAGCGCACCCGTGACGACCAGCGCGCCCCGGTCGCCGAAGACTGCGACGAGCCCCGGCGCCGCGAGCGAGCCGAGCCCGAGCGTGACGAGGATCAACGTCTCGAAGACGCCGAAGACGCGCGCCAGCACCGCCTCGGGCGCGATGCGCTGGAGCAGCGTCATCCCGGCGACGTCGCACACCGTCCCGCTGATCCCGATCAGGACGAAGAGGACGAGCGCCACCGGCGTGCTGAGCCAGAGCGCGATCAGGATCAGCGGCGCGCCCCAGAACGCGACGCCGAGCGCGAAGTCCGCGCCGAGCCGCTTCCGGCCGACGAGCGCCGCGGCGACGAGCGCGCCGAGCACGCCGCCGGCGCCTTCCGCCGAGTTGAGCCAGCCGAGCCCCGAGCCGCCGAGATGGAGGAGCCGCACCGCGAGCACGACCGGCAGCACCGCCATCAGGCCGTTCACGAAGAGCTGGCCCGTGTAGAGACCCATCACGACGCGCAGGCGCTGGTCGCCGATGATCGCCGCGAAGCCCGCGAACGCCGCGGTGATGAACGACGCGTCGGCTTCCGTCCGCTCCGGCGGCGTCTCGACGACGCGAATCACCAGGACGAGCGCCGCCGACCAAACCATCAGCGCCGCCGAGACGCCGAAGACCGCGCCAGGCCCGCTGAGCGCCAGGACGATGCCGCCGAGTGCAGGCCCGCCGAGGAGTCCCACGCTCGCGATCGTGCTCGAGACGACGTTCGCCGCCGTCAGCTCCTCCGGCGTCCGCGCCAGCGACGGGCGCAGCGCGGCCTCCGCCGGATGGAACGCCGCAGCCGCCGCCGCGACGAGACCGCAGAGCACGTAGACCGTCAGCGGCGGCCAGCCCGCGACCGCGGCCACGCCGGCGAGGCCCAGGCACACGGCCCGGATCGCGTCGGCGGAGATCATCACGAGCCGGCGCCGGTAGCGGTCGCCGAGCACCGAGAGCCACGGCGCGAGCAGCGCCGCCGCGGTCCAGCGGGCGAAGCCGACGATGCCGACGGCCTTCGCACCGCCGTGCTCGTACGCGTAGACCGCGATCCCGACCGAATACGACCAGGAACCGAGGTTCGCCCCTGCCCAGGCGAGCTCCAGGCGCCGGAGCGCAGGGTTGCGGAAGGCCTCCGCGAACGTCCGCAGCGACTCGCGCAGCCGGGTCACCCCCGCCACCCTTGCACCTTTCGTTGCGAATTTGAATCCGGCGAGGGAAGATCGACGTCCGTACGCGCGTCAGGTAGTCGTAATCGTCCTTCCGGAAGGAGGAGTTCAATGTCGACTGAGGAGCGGGACGACCTGAATCCCGAGGGGGAGCCCGGGATGCGGCGCGAGAGTGAAGACGTCGAGGGCCACGCGGCCAAGTCGGTCAAGGCCGTGGACGACGACGGCGACGACGGCGACGACGACGTCGAGGCGCACACCGGCAAGAAGAACCTCTAGTCCGCTCGACTGAACTACCAGGACGGTACGAAGAGCCCGGGCCTTCCCCGGGCTCTTGCTTTCAAGAACCGAGCAGCCGCTCGAGCGACGAGAGCAGCTCGAGGCCGGCGGCGCGCGCCTCCTCCGGCGCGGACTCGAGCTGCGACGCGATCCGCGCGAGCGCTCCAAGCTCGCCGTCGCCCGCGAGCGCCGCCTGCGCGCGGCGCGCCCGCTGGAGCAGGTCGAGTGCGATCGCCGCCTGGTTCGCGAAGAGCGAGAGGAGATCCATCTCCGCGAGCGTGAAGCGCTCCTCGCTCGGCCGATCGAGCACCTCGAGCACGCCGAGTGCGCGGTCCTCGACGAGCAGCGGCACGGCCATCAGTCCCTTCGGCACGTAACCGGTGCTCTCCGCGGCCTCGCGCGAGAAGCGCGTGTCGGCGCCGACGTCCTCCACGACGAGCGGCTGCCGCGTCACGAGCACCCAGCCCGCGACGCCGGTGCTCGACGGGAAGCGACGGCCGACGAGCGTCGCCGCACCTTCGCCCGCGACCGCCTCGAAGACGAGCTCGTCGGCCTCCTCGTCCAGGAGGAAGACCGAGGACGCGCGCGCCCGGAAGATCGCGCGCGCCGTCTCGACGACGGAGCGCAGCAGCTCCCGATACGACTCCTCCGCGCCGAGCACGCCGGCCGCCACAGCGTCGCGCAAGTCGCTCACGCCCCCGGCCGCCTTTCGCTCCCGCGCCGCGGAGCGGCGCTCCGCGAACGGCTGACGCCGCTGACAGCGCGATGCTCTCCGGGCCCGTACTGGTTCGTACTGTGCCCTCCGGCCTCGCACCGCCGGCGGCGCACCGGGAACGTGAGCAAGCTCATGCGTCGCCGCTCACGTTCGACGCCGTCAGGTAGAGGACGCTCTTCAGCTGGAACGGCGTCAGCTCCGGGTGCCGCGAGAGGATCAGCGCGCAGATTCCCGCGACGTGCGGCGTCGCGAAGCTGTTGCCCGTGCAGCGCAGCGTCGCGCCGCCGAGCCACGCGACGTCGACCTCGAGGCCGCGCGCGAAGAACTCGACGGGCGGCGCCGGGTTGTAGTAGTACGCGAGCGGATCCGGATCCTCGTGGCTGCCGACGGAGATCACGGACGAAAACCGCCACGGGAAGCTCTCGACGGGCATGTTGTGCGCGGACGCGACGAGCATCGTACGCCGAAAGTACGCCGCGTCGGCAAGCTCGTGCAAGGTCTCTGCGAACTGCTTCTTCGTCGTCGAGAGGCTCATGTTGATCACGTCGAAGCCCTGATCGACGGCCCATTCGAGCCCGGCGAGCAGGACGGGCCCGCTGCCGGTGTAGCCCGCACCGAGCACGCGCACGCTCGTCAGCTCGCAGTCGGGTGCGAGCGAGCGGATGATCCCGGCGCACGACGTGCCGTGACCGCACAGATCGCCCGCGTCGTCCTCGTGAACCTCGACGACGCCGTCGCGCGTGCGCGTCACCGCTAGCGAGTGCTGCACCGGCCCGACGAGCGGATGGTCGAGCTCGATGCCGCTGTCGAGCACGCACACGCGCACGCCCTCGCCGCGCGCCCCCTCCCAGGCCCAGTCGCGCGTCACGCGCTCCGGCCACGCCGTCGGCAGCGCGATCCGCTCGACGGCTCCGGCTGGGAGGCTCCAGGCCGGAAGATCCTCCTCGCGCGGCCTGGCCACCGAGAGATCCTAAGCCGCAGCCCCTAGGGAAGACTATGCTGGAGCCGGTCGCACGTGAGCGAGAGGGGACGCGGTGCCCAACGATGTGCAGCGAGGCCACCATCTCGTGGTCGTCGGCGCGTCGGCCGGTGGCGTCGAGGCACTGCGTGACTTCGCGGCGGGCCTCCCGCATGACTTTCCGGCGGCGGTCCTCGTCGTGCTGCACCTCCCGCCGCTCGGGACGAGCGTCCTCCCGGAGATCATCGGCCGTGCCGGCAACCTGCCGGCGAAGGAGGCGAAGGACCGGGAGCCGATCGTGGGCGGCCGCATCTACGTCGGCCCGCCGGGCTTCCACCTCACCGTCTACGGCAACCGCCTGCATCTCGATCCCGGTCCGATGGTGAACGGGCACCGGCCGGCGATCGATCGGCTCTTCCAGACGGCCGCGCACGCGCACCGCGAGGGCGTCGCCGGCGTCGTCCTCTCCGGCGTGCTCGACGACGGGACGCTCGGCCTCGGCGCGATCAAGAGGCACGGCGGCCTCACAGTCGTCCAGGATCCGGAGGACGCGCTCTACCGCTCGATGCCGGATGCCGCGCTGGAGCACGTGAAGGCCGACTTCATCCTCGCCGCGCGGGCGATCGGTCCCGCACTCGCCGAGTCGGCAGCGACTCCCAACGGAGGGTGGTCGCGCGATCCCGGCATGTACGACGACTGGCTCGTCCAGATCGATCGCGCCGCGAGCGACGAGCCGCAGCCGGGACGTGCAACCGGCCTGAGCTGCCCGGACTGCAACGGCGGGATCTGGGAGGACGAAGAGGACGGCCGGCCCGTCTACCGGTGCCGCGAGCTTCCTGGCCGCCCAGAACGGCAACGTGGAGACCGCCCTCTGGACGGCGCTCCGGGCCCTCGAGGAGCGCGCCGCGCTGACGCGCCAGCTCGCGGAGCGCCTGCGCCGGCGCGGCGGCGGCCACAGCGCCTCCATGTTCGACCGGCGCGCCAACGGCACGATCGACCAGGCCGTCGTGATTCGCGAGCTCCTGCAGGCGCTCGAGACGGAGGCCTCCGGCACCGAGGAGAGCTCATGAGCGACACCGATCCCGGCGGGGACATCGAGGAGCTGCTCGACTTCCTGCGCGACGAGCGCGGCTTCGACTTCACCGGCTACAAGCGTCCCAGCCTCGGCCGGCGGATCGCGAAGCGGATGCACGAGACGCGCACGAACGACGCCGCCGGCTACCGCGCTTACCTCGAGCGCCACCCGGACGAATTCGTCCAGCTCTTCAACACGATCCTGATCAACGTCACGTCGTTCTTCCGCGACCTGCCGACGTGGGACTACGTCCAGAGCGAGATCGTGCCCCGGATCATCGAGGCGCGCGCTCCTGCGGACGCGATCCGGATCTGGTCGACCGGGTGCTCGACGGGCGAGGAGCCCTACACGCTCGCCATGATCTTCGCCGAGGCGCTCGGCGAGGACGAGCTCCGCAGGCGGGTCAAGATCTACGCGACCGACGTCGACGACGAGGCGCTCGCCGTGGGCCGCCATGCGGCGTACACCGCCGCTCAGGTCGAGCCGGTCCCGCAGGAGTTCCGCGAGAAGTACTTCGAGCCCGCGAACGGCAGCTTCGTCTTCCGCGTCGACCTGCGCCGCACGGTCATCTTCGGTCGCCACGACCTCGTCCAGGATCCGCCGATCTCACGGATCGACTTCCTCGTCTCGCGCAACACGCTGATGTACTTCGACGCCGACACGCAGCGGCGAATCCTGGCCAGCTTCCACTTCGGCCTGCGCGACAACGGCTTCCTGTTCCTCGGCAAGTCGGAGGTGCTGGTCGCGCGGTCGCCACTCTTCGCGGCGGTCGATCTCAAGCGGCGGATCTTCAGCAAGGTCCCATCGGCGGTCCGCGAGCGCGCGGCGGTGACGGTGCCGGAGACGGACGACGCGATCCCGGCGACGGTTCGCGCGATTCGCGATGCGGGCTTCGAGGCGGGGCCGGTCGCGCAGATCCTCCTCGGCCCCGAAGGCCACCTGGCCGCGGCGAACCTGCAGGCACGGCTGCTGTTCGGTCTCAGCCAGCGGGACATCGGGGTCCTGCTGCAGGATCTCGAGTTCTCGTACCGGCCGATCGAGCTCCGTTCGAAGATCGAGCAGGCGTACGAGGAGCGGCACGCCGTATCGCTGCGTGACGTCGAGTGGCACGCGGGCTCCGAGGTGCGCTTCGTCGACATCCAGATCGCACCGCTCGTCGCCTCCACAGGCGAGATCGTCCCGGCAGGCCCTCCACGAGTCGAAGCGCGAGGTGGAGACCGCGTACGAGGAGCTCCAGTCGACCGTGGAGGAGCTCGAGACGACGAACGAAGAACTGCAGTCGACGAACGAAGAGCTCGAGACGACGAACGAAGAGCTGCAGTCGACGAACGAAGAGCTCGAGACGATGAACGAAGAGCTCCAGTCGACGAACGAAGAGCTCGAGACGATCAACGACGAGCTGCAGCAGCGCACGGACGAGCTCAACGAGGTCAACGCGTTCCTCGAGTCGGTGCTCGCGGGGCTCGACGCCGGCGTCGTCGTCCTGGACAAGGAGCTCCGTGTCCAGGCGTGGAACGGCACCGCGTCCGACCTCTGGGGCCTGCGCAGCGACGAGGTCGTCGGGCAGCATTTCCTCAACCTCGACATCGGCCTGCCGACGGACAAGCTGCGCAAGCCGTTGCGGGACGCGCTCGCCGGGAAGACGGACGGCGTGCTCCGCCTCGACGCGGTCAACAGGCGCGGCCGGCCGATCGCGCTCGACATCCGGCTCGCGCCGCTGAGGCTCGCCGGCGGCGGACCGCTCGGCGCGATCCTGATGATGGAGGCCGACACGAAGCGGTGAGCGCGCGGCCCAGCGTCAAGTTGCTGCGGGCGCTGCTCGACGAGTCGGCCGACGGCCTGCTCGCCGTCGACGCGAAGGGCCACGTCCTGACGGCCAACGCCGCCGCCTCCGGGCTGTTCGGGTTCGGGCCGGAGAAGATCGAGGGGAAGCACCTCGAGGACCTCGTCCCGCCGGTCAGCCGCCGACCGCTGCGCGAGCTGCTCGCGAAGGGCGAGGGACGTCTCGAGACGTTCCTCTCGGGCCGGCGCACCGAGATCCGCGTCCGCAGGCTCGAGGACGGCGTGCTGCTCGTGAGGCTGCGGACGCAACCGCGGAGCCGCGCCGACGCCGGCGACTCACTCGGCGAGTTCCTGTTCGGGTTCCCGCACGGCGTCGTGCGCGTGGGCAACGACGGCAAGGTCACATTCGCGAATCCGCTCGCCAAGGTGCTGTTCCGGCCGCAGGCGCTCGTCGTGGGACGGCCGCTGCCGGAGCCTTGGCCGTCGATCTCGCTCGCGACGATCGTCGAGCGGGCCCGGCGGTCGCGCATCGGGCTCGCTCCACGCATCGCGGACGCGGGCTCGCGGACGCTCCGGATCTTCGCGCTTCCGCCGGTCCGCGACGAGGGCCCGGTGCTCGTCCTCGAGGACGTCACGCGGCAGCACCGCCGCGATCGCGTGAACAGCGAGTTCGTCCGCAATGCGGCGCACCAGATGCGTACCCCGACGGCCGCGATCGCGAGCGCCGTCGAGGTGCTCCAGGGAGGCGCGAAGGAGATCCCGGCAGAGCGGGACCGCTTCCTCGCCCACCTCGAGCGCGAGACAAACCGGCTCGTCCGCCTGATGCAGGCGCTCCTCGTCCTCGCGCGCGCGGAGGCCGGAGTGCAGCCTCCGCGGCTCGAGTTCGTCCGCCTCGAGCCGCTGCTCCAGGACGTCGCCGGCGGAGCCGACGGGCCGGAGCACCGCGTCGAGCTGACGTGCGACCCGAGCATCGCCGTCTTCGTCGAGCGCGACCTGGCCGAGCAGGCGTTCCAGTCGATCGTCGAGAACGCGCTGCAGCACGCACGCGGGGGGACCGTGAGGATCAACGCCTGGGACTCCGGCGCCGGACGCGTGACCGTCGAGGTCGACGATCCGGGCGAGGGAATCCTTCCCGAGCATCTCGAACGCGTGCAGGAGCCGTTCTACCGCGGCGCGGTCGACCGCGACGGATTCGGACTCGGGCTGGCAATCGCCGCGCAGGCGATCAACGCCGTCGGCGGCACGCTGCGCATCGCGTCCTCGCCCGGCCAGGGCACGAAGGCTACGATCGAGCTTCCGTCCGCGCAAATCAGGGAGGCCAGTTGAAGGGGCGCATCCTTGTCGTCGACGACGAGCCGGCGATTGCCGACTCGGTCGGCTACGCCCTCGTGGAAGAGGGTTTCGACGTCGACGTCGTCGGCGACGGCGTCACCGCGCTCGACGCGGCGCGCGGGCAGATGTACGACCTGATGATCCTCGACCTGCTCCTGCCGCAGCTGCCCGGACTCGAGGTCTGCCGGACGCTGCGCGCCGAGAGCGATCTCCCGATCCTCATGCTGACCGCGAAGGACGCGGAGGTCGACCGCGTGCGCGGTCTCGAGCTCGGCGCGGACGACTACGTGACGAAGCCGTTCTCGCTCGCCGAGCTCGTCAGTCGCGTGCGCGCGATTCTGCGGCGGCGGGAGCTCGACAGGAACTCGCGCTCGACGACGACGCGCGCATTCGGCGGCCTGCGGATCGACCTGACGATGCACGCCGTCGAGATCGACGGCAAGCCGATCCACCTGACGCCGTCGGAGTTCCGGCTGCTGGCGCTGCTCGCCGCGACGCCCGGGCGGGTCCGGACGCGCCGCGAGATCATGCAGCACCTGTGGCAGAGCTCGTACGTCGGTGACGAGCGCGCCTGCGACGTCCATGTCTCCAACCTCCGCCGCAAGATCGAGCCGGATCCCGCCAAGCCGACCCGCCTCGTCACGGTCCGCGGGGTCGGCTACCGGCTCCTCGCGGTGTGAGCGACCCTTAAGCCAACGCACACGCGGTACTGACGCGGGGGGCCTAGCGTGCCGTGAGTGGTGCCCGGACTTCGCGTCACGACCCTCCGGATCGCCGGCGGCGCATTTGTGTGCTCCGTGGCGGGCGAACTGGACGCCGACTCGGCCGAAATGCTCCGTGAGGAGCTGACGGCGGTGGCCGACCAAGGCGGGCGACACGTGATCGCCGATCTGGTGGATGTCACCTTCCTAGACTCGGCCGGACTCGAGCTCCTCCTCGCGGCCGCCGAGCGCCTCAAGCTCGAGGGTGGGGAGCTCGTGGTCGTCTGCGACGATCCGCGCACGCTTCGGGTGTTCGATGTGACGGGGTCCGGGCACCAGTTCAGAATCCAGCGGTCCCTTGCGGACGCGGTGGACGAGCTCGGCACGCGGCTGTTCGCACGATGAGTAGCATGGACAGACTCATGCCAGGCGGAGCGAAAGGGGCGGTCGTCCGGGAGGACGGCAGCTCGGCAATTCGAGTCGAGCTCGGCGAGCTCTCCTTCGCGTTGCCGCCGACGACGCCGCCCGAGGCCGTCGAGACGATCGAGCGGTTGCTCGGGTTGATCGACGGTTTGGCGGACAGGACGGCCCAGCTCCACGTCGCGCTGGACTCGCGCGTCGCGATCGAGCAGACGAAGGGGATCCTGGCCGAGCGGCTCGGAATCACGCCGCAGGAGGCGTTCGAGGTCCTGCGCGCGACCGCGCGCCGGCGGCGCCTGTCCCTGCATGCGCTGGCCGACGCGATCGTCGCCGGCAGAGCCGAGCTGGACTAACTACTGCTGCGCGGGACGAGCTCGACGGCGAGGTCGCAGTCGAGGGCGTCGGCGATGTTCAGCAGCGTGTCGATCCGCGGCGGTCGGCCGCCGCGCTCGAGGCGCGCGATCGCCGACTGCGTCGTCCCGACGAGCTCGGCGAGCTCGCGCTGGGAGAGGCCCTGGGCGATCCGCCGCTCCGCGACCTGGTCGGCGATTCCCGCGAAGAACCAGCCTCGATCGCCCGTGGCGAGCTTCTCGTGCAGGCGCTCGAGCGCCGTCTTCCGCGGGCTTGCCATCTCCCGGAGTTATAGCAGGGATGCTATGACGCGAGCAGCTTGCGGTGTCGGCGCAGCGACGCGAGGACCGCGTCGACGTCCTCGACGGAGTTGTACGCGTGGGCCGAGATGCGCAGGTTCCCGTCGCGCTCCGAGGTCACGATCCCCTCGCGTGCCAGCGCGGCGACGAGCGCCCGCGAGTCGGTCGAGCGGATGCAGATCAGCGCGCCTCGGCGCTTCGGCTTGCGCGGCGTGACGACGCGCGCCTTCAGCTCGTCGAGACCGTCGATCAGGCGTGAGTTCAGGTCGAGCACGTGCTCGCGCGTCTCGGCGACGCCGATCTCCTGCATCAGCTCGATCCCGGCGATGCCTGCGTAGATCGACGGGATCGGCGGCGTGCCCGACTGGAAGCGGCTCGCGGTCGGCGCCGGAGAGTAGTCCGTGTGGTCCATCTCGAAGATGTTCTTGTCGGCGAACCAGCCCGTCGCGGTCGGCCAGACCTTCTCGACGAGGTCCCGGCGGCAGTAGAGGAAGCCGAGGCCCGCCGAGCCGAGCAGGTACTTGAGGACGCCCGCGCCGAGGAAGTCGACGCCGAGCTCGCGGACGTCTATAGGCAGCGTCCCGATCGACTGAAACGCGTCGAGCAGTACGAGGGCGCCGCGCTCGTGTGCGAGTTTCACGACCTTCTCGACGTCGAGCATCGCGCCGTTGCGGTAGCAGACGTGCGTGATCGAGACGAGCAGCGTGTCGTCGTCGATCGTGCGCTCGAAGTGCTCGAGCGGGATGGTGCCGTCGTCCGCCTCGGGCACGTGCACGACGCGCGCGCCGCGCGACTCCTGCGCGTGCCAGATCTGGCCGATCGTCGGGAACTCCCAGTCCGTCAGCACCACCTTGGAGCGGCGCGCGAAGCGGAGGCCGCTCGCGAGCGCGCTGACGCCGGCGGAGAGCGACGTCGTGACGGCGATCTCGTCGGCGTCTGCGTTGACGAGTCTCGCGAACGCTGCGCGCGCCGCCTCGCCGCGTTCGGTCCAGTACTCCCACGGCGCGCCCTTCTCGTCCCAGTCGCGTAGGTAGGCGTCGTACGCGGCGCGCACCGAGTCCGAGAGCGCGCCCTGCGAGCAGGAGTTGATGTAGACCCGCCGCTCGAAGATCGGAAAGCGGTGCCGGATCCGGTCCGCCCCGTTGTAGATCGGGTCCGCGGCCTGGTCGGATCTAACGTCCAAGGTAGGCCTTCCGCAGATCCTCGTGCTCGGCGAGCTCGGACGCCTTTCCTTGCAGGACGAGACGGCCCGTCGAGAGGACGTAGCCGCGATCGGCAACCGAGAGCGCCATGTTCGCATTCTGCTCGACGACGAGCAGGGCGACACCGGACTGGTGCACCTCCTTGATGATCTCGAACTGGCGCTCGACGAGGATCGGCGCGAGCCCCATCGACGGCTCGTCCATCAGCAGGAGCTTCGGCTTCCCCATCAGGGCTCGGCCCATCGCGACCATCTGCTGCTCGCCGCCGGAGAGCGTCCCCGCGAGCTGCGCGCGCCGTTCGTACAGCAGCGGGAAGAGCCCGTAGACGCGGTCGAAGTCGTCCTTCGCGCCGCCGCCCTGCAGGTACGCGCCCATCTCGAGATTCTCGAGGACGGTCATCGGCGCGAACAGGCGGCGGTTCTCTGGCACGATCGCCATGCCCTTCTGGATCCGGTAGCTCGTCGGCCGGCGCGTCACGTCCTCGCCGCCGAAGAGCACGCGGCCGCGGCGCGGGCTGACGATCCCGAGCGTCGTCTTCAGCGTCGTCGACTTGCCGGACGCGTTGCCGCCGAGCAGGCAGACGAACTCGCCCGCGTGGACCTCGATCGAGAGGCCCTGCAGGATGTGGATCTGTCCGTAGTACGTGTCGCAGCCGTCGAGCTGCAGCAGCGGCGTCCCGTTCACGCTCATTTGGTCGCCGTCGCCTTCGTCCCGAGGTATGCCTCGACGACGCGCTCGTCGGTGGCGACGTACTCGAACGAGCCCTCGGAGATCTTCACGCCGTGGTCGAGCATGTCGTGCTCGATCACGAGGATCGTGTAGCCGCCTTCGTCGCGCAGCTTGCCGATCAGCTCGCTGATCTCGTGCGTCTCGGTCGGGTTCATCCCCGCGGCCGGCTCGTCGAGCAGCAGGAGCCGCGGATTCGTCGCGGTCGCGCGGGCGATCTCGAGCCGCCGCCGGTTCGCGTAGGAGAGCGAGTAGGCGGGCTGATTCCAGCGGTAGCCCATCAGGCGCTGGCCGAAGAACGCGAGCCGCTCCTCGGCGAGGTTCCGGATCTCCCCCTCCTCGCGGCGCATCCCGGGCGTGCGCAGCATCGCGCGGAAGGCGCCGGCGCGCGTGTGCGCGAATGCCGCTGCCATCACGTTCTCGATCACCGTCATGTTCAGGAAGAGCCGCAGCGTCTGGAACGTCCGCGCGATCCCCAGCTTCGTGATCTTGTGCGGATCCATCCCCTTGATGCTGCGGCCGGCGAAGACAATGTCGCCCTCGGTCGGCTCGTAGACACCGGTGATCAGGTTGAAGAGCGTTGTCTTGCCGGCGCCGTTCGGGCCAATCACGCTGACGATCTCGCCCTCGTCGACGTGCAGGTCGAGCTCGTTGACGACGTGGAGGCCGCCGAAGGCCATCGACACGCGCTTCAGCTCGAGCAGCTTCTCGGCCATCAGACGATCTCCACGCGGCGCTCGCCGAGGATCCCGGACGGGCGGGCGATCATCACGGAGACGAGGATGGCGCCGAGGATGATGAACCGCGTCGCCTCGGGCGCGGTCAGCATCACGTTCTCCCACACGAACGCAGCCAGATAGAGCGTCGGCACGAGCAGCGCGACGCGCCACCAGCCGCGGACGAGCGTCAGCAGCAGGATCACGCCGATCAGCGCGACATACGTGATCTGCTTCCACGGGCCCAGGTCGCGAGGGACGATCACCCAGTGGCGCAGGCCGTCAATCAGCCAGTTCTCGCCGTTCGCGGGCCCGTCGACATTCGACTTCGCAATTGCGCTCGCGATCCCGTGCACGACGAACCCGAGCGCGATCGTCCCGCCCAGTACGACCGCGAGCCGCACGGAGAGCCGGTAGACGCCGAAGAGCGCAAGGACGATCAGCGCGTAGAAGACGTAGCGCGCGTTGCCGGCGTCGCGCAGCAGCTCGAGCAGGACGTTGACGACGATCGCGCCGACGATCACGCCGGCCTGGCTTCCGGAGCCGCCGAGGATGACCATCGTGTAGACGGTGATCAGCAGCGGAAACGCGAACGTCGTCGGGAAGACGCCCGCGTTCAGCGCGGCGAAGATCGTCCCCGAGAGCGCGGCGACCGCCGCGCCGAACGAGAAGGCGAGGAGCTTCAGCCAGTTCACGGGCATCCCCATCAACTCGGCCGCCAGCGGGTCCTCGCGCAGCGAGCGCCACGCGCGACCGATCCGCGACTCGTTCACGAATCGCAGCAGCACGAAGACGACCGCGAAGAACGCGAGCACGACGTAGAGGTATGCAACGTTGAACGATCCACTGTGCGCGACCGGAAGGTCGTGGCCGAACAGGTTGAACGGACGCACGTTCGCGTCGACGCCGCCGATGCCGTTCGAGCCGCCGGTGACGTTGTGGCCGAAGAGGTGGTCGCCGTTCGTCACCACGACGATGAAGATCTGGAAGAAGAAGAGCGTCACGATCGCGAGGTAATCGCCCGAGAGCCGCCAGGAAGGCAGCCCGATCAGCCAGCCGGCGACGGCGCCGACGACGACGACGATCGGCACCGTCGCGACGGTCGGCAGATGCACGTCGAACTGGTTCGAAGAGAGCAATGCGTAGCAGTACGCACCGAGGCCGTAGAACGCGATGTACCCGAGGTCGAGCAAGCCGCCCCACCCGACGACGACGTTCAGGCCGAGAGCGAGCAGCATGTAGAGAACGGTGTCGAACGCGACGCGGCGGACGTAGCCGCTCGAGAATCCGACGGGGAGCAGCGCGGCGAGGCAGACGAAGACCGTCAGCCACGCCCACCACGGCGCCGCGCGCAGCCGCTCCTCCACCGCGCCGAGCCGGCCGCCGCGCAGGAGCCGGCGCTCGGCGTGGCGCGCGACCCACTCGTCCTGGCCGACCGCAGGCCCGGCCGGCTCGGTCAGCGAGTCGGGGACATTCGGCGTCGGGCGCTCGGCGTCCGTCATACCTTGCTGATGTCGGCTCGGCCGAAGAGGCTCTGCGGCAGGAAGAGCATGAAGAGGATCAAGATCGTGAACACGGCGAGGTCGGACCAGCGCGTCGACACGTAGCCCTGCGTGAAGGACTCCGCGAACCCGAGCATCAGCCCGCCGACCATCGCGCCCGGAATCGATCCGATGCCCCCGATCACCGCCGCCGTGAAGCCCTTGAGCCCGGCGACGAAGCCGATCGTCACCGAGGCGGGCGCGCGGAGCGCGAACATGACGCCCGCGGCACCGGCGAGCGCCGAGCCGAGCACGAACGCGAACCGGATCACGCGGTCGATGTCGATCCCCATCATCGCGGCCGCCTCCCGGTCGAACGAGGTCGCGCGCATCGCCTTCCCGGTACGCGTCCGGTTGACGAGCAGCCAGAGGGAGATCATCAGCACGAACGCGGACGAGATGATCACGATCCGCAGCAGCGGCACGCGCACGTTGCCGATGTCGAACCCCTTCAGGAAGAGCACGCCGTTGTCGAGCGAGAACGCGTTGTAGTCGCGCTGCTCTGCGCCGAACAGCAGCTGCATCGAGTACGTGAGGAAGAACGAGACGCCGAGCGCGCTGATCAGCGGGGCGATGCGCGGCGCGTCGCGCAGCGGCCGGTAGGCGAAGCGTTCGATCGCGACGCCGATCACCGCGCAGCCCGCCATCGCGGTCGCGACCATGATCGTCAGGAGGAGCCAGACCGGGACGACCGGCGACGTCGCGCCGCCGAGCAGATTGAGCATCCCGAAGCCGATGTACGCGCCCACCATGAAGACGTCGCCGTGGGCGAAGTTGAGGAGCTTGAGGATGCCGTAGACGAGCGAGTACCCCAGCGCGATCAACGCATAGACGCTGCCGAGCGTCAGCGCGTTGATCGTGTACTGGATGAAGTCGTCCATCGACCGTCACGGGCGGCCCGGCGCGAGACCGGGCCGCCCGCTCGAGCTAGAGAGTTACGCGACGACCTTGTACTTGCCGTCGGACTGGATCTGGAAGATCGTGAACCTGCCGTTGAAGGGATCGTTCGTCTTCGACGAGAAGCGGAAGCTGCCGCCGAGGATCCAGTTCTTGATCTGGACGCTCTTGACCTGCTTGATCACGGCCTTGCGGGACGCGAGCTTGCCGTGGCCGGCTGCGCACGCCTTGCTGATCGCGGCCATCGCGACCTGCGCGGCGCCGTACGCGGGCGGGCCGAACGAGCCGAGCGTCGCGCCCGGGTTGTCCTTCTTCCAGCCGGCGATGATCGCCTTGTCGTAGGGGATGCTGTCGATCGGGCCGGCAAAGTTCGACACATACGAGCCCGGCACCTTGAACTTGTCCGAGTCGTTCGTGCCGTCACCGCCGAACACCTTCGCCTTCTTGCCCTGCTCGATCAGCTGCTGCGCGAGCGTCTGCGCCTTCGGCGGCTGCTGGAACGGGGCGAAGACGATGTCCGTGTCGCTCGGCACCTTCGTCACGATCGACGAGAAGTCCGACTGGCTGACGTTGACGGACTCGCGGATCGTCGTGACGCCGAGCGACTTCAGCGTCGCCTGCGTCGCGTCGGCGAGGCCGACCGAGTACGGCTCCTGCGCGTCGATCAACACGACTTTCTTCGCCTTCAGGTTCTTCGCCATGAAGCGCGCGTCGGTCGGGCCCTGGACGCTGTCATCCGGCACGACCCGGAAGAAGCCGGGCGTCGCCTCGCGGTTCGTTCCCTTCGTCAGCGACGTGCGCGTCGCCGACGGCGAGATGTGCGCGAGACCGGCCGCGTAGAGCGTCTGGCTCGTCGCCGCGACGGCGCCCGACGTCGACGGGCCGAGGATCGCCACCACCTTCGGATCGGCGACGTACTTCTGCGCAAGCGCTCGGCAGCGTCTATGCGTTGATCGCGCTGGGGTACTCGCTCGTCTACGGCATCCTCAAGCTCCTCAACTTCGCCCAGCTCATCTGCTCGGTGCCGAGGAAGCCCGCGTCACCGGTGAGCGGAGTGAGGAATGCGATCTTGAGCGTGCTCTTGCAATTCAAGGCGCTGGCCGCGCTCGAGCCTGACGGGCTCGACGGGCGGGCAGTCGCCGCCGCAGCGGAGGCCAGCGCCGCGATGCAGAGCAGCGCGAGCAGCCTCGAGAACTTCTTCATTCCTACGCCCTCCTTGTGGGGTTGCGACCTGTATTGACGTCCTGGAACGTCAAGTTGTTGTTGTCTCGACCTCGTCGTACGAGCGGGAGGCGGGATCGCCGGACGGGTGGAAGACGCCCATGATCCGCATGACGCCTTCACCGTCGTTCTCGATGCAGTGGACGTGATCGGGCGGAAGGTGGAAGCAGGAGCCGGCGGTGATCCGGGCCTGCTCGCCGCCGACGTGGGCGATCCCTTCGCCCTCGACGATGTAGCCGACCTCGTCGTAGCTGTGGCTGTGGTCCGGCGCGCGGCAGGGCTGGACGATGCCGACGAACTGCGTCACGTCGAGGCAGCCGGCTTCCTGGTTGACGAGGTAGCGGAAGGTGCGCTTCGCATCGGCACGGAGCTCCGGCTGGTCGTCGAAGCGGACGGTGACACGGCGGCAGCCGTTCGGAACGCGCTCCTGGGGCGCGACGACCGAGACGACGACGAGCTCGTCCGGGCCGGGATTCTCCACCTCCCACGTCTCGCCGCCTGCGACGAAGACGCCCGTGTCCGGCACGAGCTCGTGCTCGCCGCCGTCGAGGCGGAGGGTGCCGGAGCCGGCGGCGACGTAGAGGATCTCCTGCTTGTGGGGCCCGGGACTGCGTGGGCGCGAGCGACCCGCGCCGAACCGGATCACGCGCTGCTCGAGCCGCTCGGCGCCGGCCTCCGGACCGATCGTCCGGCGGACGGCGGCGGTGTCCCCGGGCTCGCGCTCCTCCTCGACCTCGCGCTCGTGCGTGACGTAGCCGCTCACGGACGCGCGATTCTCGCAGAAAACCCCGGCTCGGAAAAGGGTTTGATCAAATTTGGACGGGATCGCCCAGGCGAATGCGGCCCGGCTCTGCGACCTCGCCCCAGACGCCGAACGGGATCGGCTCCGTCCCGTCCTCACGGTACGACCGGATCGCCTTCAGCGTGTCCAGGTCGGGCGTGGCGGTCTCCGGGTTCTGCGTCGTCACGGCGCAGCGGCCGACATGGCCGAGCGGGCGCACGAGGGCCTCGCCGATCCGGACCGGGCGGCCGATCCACTCGTCCTCCTCGTGGGCGGGCGTCCCGTCGATCCCGATCAGCATGCGGAAGCGGCGCGGGTCGACCTCGGTCCCGAGCCTTGCGCCCAGGGCGTCGAGCGATCCCGTCGAGAGGAGCGTGACCGGGCCGCCCGGCCGGTCGACGCCGCCGCCGGGATCGGCCTGGACGAGGCGGAGCTCGCGGCCGGCGTAGTCGCTCAGCGCCTGCGACCAGGGACCGACGACGAGCCGGCCCGCGACGGGACCGCCGTAGAAGTCGGCGGTCAGCGCGCCGTCGACGTCGACGGCGCCGCCGACCGTCGACCCGTCGGGGAACGTCAGCTCGAGCGTCTCGGCGCGCTCGTCCCATCGTGGGCGAACGAGCCCGAGCCGGCCGCAGTCCTTCTGGTTCACCTTGCGGCCGTTCTCGTCGACGATGAAGAAGCGGCGGTTCTCCGAGACGCCGTGCCGCTCGAGCAGGATCTCCTCCCGCGCGACGAGCGCCAGGGCCTTGACGGGCGCGATCGTGAGCCAGGCGACGGATGGCATTTCCGGCGCCAAGCCTAGTCGGGCAGCGGCGCCTCGACCTCGACCTCGGCGTGGCCGTGCGTGCCCTCGAGGTCGAAGATCCAGAAGTCGCGGCCCATCACGTGGACGGCGACGTTGTAGACGGGCACCGTGCCGACGCAGCCCTCGAACGAGCCCGCATGCGCATGTCCGTGGAGGACGAGGTCGGGCCGATACTCGGCGATCGGGATCGCGAGGCGGTCGGAGCCGAGGAAGGCGTGGATTCCTTCGGGCTCGCCCTCGAGCGTGTCCGCGGTCGGCGCGTAGTGGAGGAGGACGATCCGCAGATCGCACTGGGCGATCTGCCGCAGCCCGTCGGCGAGCGCGTCGACCTCGGCCGTCGTCTCAGCGTAGACCTGGCGCAGGAGCGGCTCGCCGAAGTCGGGTAGGGACGAGCCGGGGAAGCCGCCGACGAAGCCCTTCGTCCCGGCGATCCCGATCTGCATCCCCGCGATCTCGGCGACGGCGAAGTCGCGCTCGAGCACGGTGATGCCGCCCTTCTCGAGCGCCGCTCGGATCTCGTCGCCGCGCGCGTTGTGCAGGTCGTGGTTGCCGAGCACGGCGAAGATCGGAGTCGAGATCGCGCGTACGGCGTGGGCGAGCACCTCGGCCTGCTCCGGCTCGCCGGTGGTCGTCAGGTCGCCGGCGAGCAGCACGACGTCGGCCTCGCCTTCGACGGTTGCGAATGCGGACTCGATCCGCTCGCGCGTCGCCTCGGAGGCGTGGATGTCGCCTGCTGCGGCAATGCGGATCACGCGGGATAGGTTGCACTTCTCCGCGAACCGGAAACGGAGCGCCTGCCATGCCGGAGCCCACACACGAGGAGCTCGTCGCCGCGATGAAGGAGGCGGCGGGCGTCCTCCAGGACGCCGAGGTCCCGTTCATCCTGGGCGGCGGCCTGGCCGCGTGGGCGCGCGGCGGGCCGAAGAGCGAGCACGACGTGGACTTCATGCTCCGGCCGGAGGATGCGGACGCGGCGCTCGCGGCGCTCGACGCGCGCGGCTACCGCACGGAGCGTCCGCCCGAGGGCTGGCTCGTCAAGACGTGGGTCGACGACGTGCTCGTCGATCTGATCTTCGACCCGTCGGGCGGGCCGATCGACACGGAGACGATCGAGCGGGCCGACGTGATCGAGGTCGCGGCGCTGCGGATCCCGGTCGCGTCACTCGAGGACGTGATGGCGCAGAAACTGCTCGCGCTGACCGAGCAGGAGCCGGAGTACGGCGCCGTGCTCGAGATCGCGCGCGCGCTCAGGGAGCAGATCGACTGGGACGAGGTGCGCGACCGAACGCAGTCGTCGCCCTTCGCGAAAGCGTTCTTCACGCTGATCGAGGAGCTCGGCGTAATCCAGCCGGCCACGGCCGGCTGAGCCCTGACCCGGGACCTTCCCCGGCGAAGGTCCCGGGGCGTGGCCGGCTGGGACACTGTCGATGGGCGACGAGCGGCACATCGCCACGGCGTCATGTCTGTTCGGGCCCAGCCCCGGGACCTACCCCGGTCCAGGTCCCGGGTGGTGGGTGGTTCGGACGTGTCTGGCGGCTAGAAGTAGAACTGGGTCCAGGCGGTCCACCAGTCGTCCGCGCGGGAGACGAGCGTGCGCGGGCCCGTGACCTCGACGCCCTTGCGGTTCGCGTACTCCTGCAGGCGGTGCGGCTGAGTGAAGTCGATCTCGATCTCGCACGGACGGCCCGGGTCGTACGGCTGTACGGCCGAGAGATCCCGCAGCGCTGCCCGCGCGCCTTCCTCGATCAGCTCCCGCGCCTTCGCCGGCACGAGCTGCCGCGCACTGAACTGGCCGAGGCCCTGCTTCACCTCGACGGTCGTCAATCCGCCGCCGAGCAGCTCGCGCGCCTCGCGGCAGACGGCGCGGTCGCCTGTGACGAGCAGGACAGGACAGCCCCAGTGGCCGCAGAGTGCAGCGTTGATCCCCGTCTCGCCGACGACCCTCCCGTTGAAGCGGAGGTTGTGCCACGCCTGACCGGAGACGGTGTGCGAGAGGACGCCCTCACCGGTCCCCGCCATTGCGTGCATGCCGACGAAGAGCGCGGCGTCGCAACCCTCCTCGAGGAAGCCGGTGTACTCCGTCCACTCGTGCTGGACGACGAACTCGCAGTGCGGATCGAGCAGCTCGGGGAGGAGGGAGTTGAAGTCCCAGCCCTTGCCGGCGCCGTGGCAATCCATGACGACGATCTCTGTCGCGCCGCCCGCCCTCGCGCCGCGCACGGCTGCGTTGATCTCCTCGGTGTAGAGGACGCGGCCCTCCTCGTAGAGCTTCTCGCCGCCGGTCGTCTGCTCCCACTTGACGATGCCGGCGACGCCCTCCATGTCGCTGATCACGAAGACGCGCATTTGGCGCGGGACACTAGCTAAGGCAGCTGGTACGGAACGCTCGCGAGCACGACGTGCGGCTCGAAGAGGAGGAGCCGCTTGACGTAGAGCGCCCGCTGGTTGTGCAGGAGCCGGGCCCAGCCGTGGACGACGATCTCCGGCATCACCACCGCCGCGATCGTCCCGGGCTCGGCCGTGATGCCACGCAGGTATTCGCGCAGCGGATCGCCGATATCGCGGTACGGAGCCTCGACGACCTCGAGCGGGAGCGTGACGCCGGCGGACCTCCAGTCCCGCCGCATCCGGGCGGCCTCCTCGGCGTCGAAGGCGAAGAAGACCGCCCCCACGTCTTCGAGGTCGAGCGTCTCCGCGTAGCGAACGGCGCGCAGCGACGCCGCATGGACGCCCGAGACGAGCACGCGGCAGACGGCGCGCTCGGGCCGGGAGACCTGGCCGCTCTCGTCCTCCACCACGGGCACGTCGGTGATCGCGACGCTCGGCTCGTCGAGCAGGCGCAGCTTGAGCCGGAACTCGGTGCGCCGCAACGCCGAGCGCAGCGACCGGTGCTTGAACTGCTCCGGGATGACGACGGTGACGAAGCTCGACTCGCCGCGCGGCAGCGTCCAGACGTATTCGAGCACCGCGTCCGCATGGGACTCGCCGGCCGGGAGCACCTCGAGCGGTGACGGCCCGGCGACCTCCCACCAGCGGCCGCGCGGGTCGCTGCCGGACGGCGCCGAGCCGTAGACGTACAGGCCGCGGAACTCGCCGTGGCTGATCCGCCGCGCGAACCACACGGCTTCACGCGTCGCCTCGTCGAGCTGGTGGACGTGCACGAGTACCGTGTTCGTCGCCGGCGGCGCAGCGGCGACGGCGGCCGCGCCGGCGCGGAGCCGGCGCGAGATCCGCCGGTAGTGCCGGCGGATTCCGTAGAAGATCGCGACGAGCAGCGGCACGGCGACGGTCACGGCCCACGCGCCCTCCAGGAACTTCGTCCAGATCACGATCACGAGCACGAGCCCGGTCGCGGAAGCCCCGACGGCGTTGACGACGGCGCTGCGCTTCCAGCCGGCCTCGCGACGGCGGCGCCAGTACCTGACCATCCCGAGCTGCGAGAGCGTGAACGCCGTGAAGACGCCGATCACGTAGAGGTGGATCAGCGAGTCGACGCTCGCGCTGAAGACGACGATCAGCGCCCCGGCGAGCCCGGCGAGCACGATGATCCCGTTCGAGTAGACAAGCCGGTCGCCGAAGTTCACGAACTGTCGCGGGAAGAACCGGTCGCGCGCCAGCAGCGCGGCGAGCCGCGGGAAGCCCTGGTACGACGTGTTCGCCGCGAGGACGAGGATCGCGAACGTGAGCGCCTGCACCGCGTAGTAGAGCAACGAGCCCGGCGAGCCGACCGGGAACGTGCCACGCGCGATCTGGGAGAGAACCGACGCCGTCTCCGAGGGACGGGCATGCATGTGCACCGCGAGGAACGAGACGCCCAGGAAGAGCGTGATTGCGATCAGCGCCATCGCGGTCAGGGTGCGCGCCGCGTTCCGTGCCTGCGGCGGCCGAAATGCGCTGACGCCGTTCGAGATCGCCTCCACGCCGGTCAACGCCGCCGACCCCGACGCGAACGCCTTGAGGACGAGGAAGACGCCGACCGCGCCCGCACCGGCCGGCAACGGGTGCGGGACGACCGCTTGCGGGCAGGACCCGACCGCGCAGCGCGCGAGGCCCGTCCCGATCATCACGTAGAGCACGGCGACGAAGCTGTATGTCGGGAGTGCGAAGGCGATCCCGGCCTCCTTGACGCCACGCAGGTTCGCGAACGTGAGCAGCACGATGAAGGCGAGGCAGAGCTGCACGCGGTATGCGGCGAGTGACGGCGCGGCCGAGCTGATCGCGAAAACGCCGGCCGCAACCGAGACGGCGACGGTCAGCACGTAGTCCGTCAGGAGCGCGGCCGCCGCGACGAGCGACGGGAGCGTCCCGAGGTTCTCCTTCGCGACGATGTACGCGCCGCCGGAGCTCTCGTACGCGCGGACTGTCTGCCGGTACGAGAGCACGACGATCGCGAGGAGCACCGAGATCGCGACGGAGATCGGGAGGACGAGATGCAGGGCTGCAACTCCGGCAGCGAGAAGGACGACCATCGCCGCCTCGGTCGCGTACGCGACCGACGAGAGCGGGTCCGACGCGAAGATCGGCAGCGCGATCAGCTTTCGCAGCAGCGTCTCCTCGAGCTCGTCCGAAGCGAGCGGCCGACCGACGACGGCGCGCTTCAGGTCGAGTCCGCGGTCGACCTCGGGCTGGACCCGCGTCGGCTCGCCTGCCGACATCGGCCTACTCCGCCGGCGGCGGAGACGAGGCGAGCATGACGCGGCACGGCGCGTGCTTGAGGACGAACTCGATCGTCGAGCCGAGCCGCGGGCCGCGCGACACGCCGAGGACGACGATCTCCGCGCGCGCCCTCGACGCCTCTTCGAGAATCGCGTCGGCCGCGCTCCGAGTGCGCACCGTGCGCGGCACGACGCGGACGCCGTAGGACGCGCCGATCGCGAGCGCGCGCTCGAGCAGCATGTGCGCCCGAGCCTCCTCCTCCCGGGCGGGTACGTCGAGCGGCATCTCGAGCGGGATCTCGATCGGAGCGAGCGCGACGAGGACCGCATGCTTGTCACCGGCGAAACGGCAGGCGAGGTCGACCGCCAGCTCGCCCCCGGGCCCGTCGCTCACCGGGACGAGCGTCCGCCGGTATCCCGCACTCGCGGACGGACGTGCGCGCACGGGTCGCCGGAGCTCGAGGCTCAACATGATCTCAGGCTAGGAAGAGACGGCTATACGGCGACTGAACGTTCTGCCCGTCCGGCTTAACGAGGTCTTAAGACGCGACGAGCCGGTAACCGACGCCCGGCTCCGTGAGGATGTACCGCGGCCGCGCCGGATCGGGCTCGATCTTCCGGCGCAGGTGCGAGACGTAGACGTGCAGGTAGTTCGACTCCTCGCGGTACGCCGGACCCCAGACCGCCCGCAGGATCGCCGGATGGGTCATCAGCTTGCCCTCGTTCTGCGCCAGCAGCCGCAGCAGGTCGTACTCCGTCGGCGTGAGCGACACCGCGCTGCCGGCGACGGTGACGAGCCGCTTCTCGAGGTCGAGCCGCAGCTCGCCCAGCTCGAGCACCGGCTCGCGGGACGGTTGCGACCGCCGCAGGGCCGCGCGCAGCCGCGCCAGCAGCTCGTCCATGCTGAACGGCTTCGTCACGTAGTCGTCCGCACCCGCGTCCAGCGCCGCGATCTTCTCCGCCTCGTCGCCGACGGCGGAGAGAACGAGGATCGGCACCGCCGTCCACTCCCGCAGCTCCCGGCAGACCTCGGTGCCGCTGCGGTCCGGAAGGACGAGGTCGAGGATCACCGCGTCCGGCACGCGCGCGGCCGCGGCGACGAGCGCCTCCTCACCGGTCGCCGCCGTGTCGACGTCGTAGCCTTCGCTGCGCAGCTTCAACTGCAGCGCCCGCAGGATCTGGCGCTCGTCGTCCACGACGAGAATTCTGGTCACGAGCGCGCCCTCTCCCGCGCCGGCGCGACCGGGAGCGCGACCGAGAACCGCGCGCCGCGGCCCGGCTCCGACTCGGCCCAGAGACGGCCGCCGTTCGTGACCGAGAAGCCGCGCGCGATCGCGAGGCCGAGGCCGGCGCCGCCGCCGACCTCGGCGCGCTCGAACGGCTCGAAGATCCGCTCGAGCTCGTGATGGTCGAGCCCCGGCCCGCGGTCGGACACGTGGAAGAGCACCTCCCCGTCGCGCGACTCGACGCGCAGCTCGACGCGGTCGGCGGGCGACGAGAACCGCAGCGCGTTCTCCAGCAGGTTGACGAGCGCGCGCTCGAGCTGCGTCGGATCGACGGCGACGGTCGGCACGTCGTCGCCGAGCACAACGTCGACGCGCTCCGCCTCCGCGCCGGCGGCGTCCAGAGCGCGCGCGACGAGACCGTCGGCCGCCCAGAGCTCCTTGCGCGGCGCCGCGGCTCCGGCTCCGAGCCGGGAGAGGTCGAGCAGGTTCGAGACGAGCCGGCTGAGGCGCCGCGCCTCGAGTCGCACGGTCTCGACGAGCTCCGCACGGTCGCCGGGAGCGAGCTCCGGATCGGCGAGCACGTCGCCCGCGGCGGTGATCGCGGTCAGCGGCGAGCGAAGGTCGTGGCTGAGGCTGCGCAGGATCGTCGTCTTCACGAAGTCGCTGCGGCGCAGCGTCTCGGCCGCGATCGCCTCGCGTGCAAACCGCTCGCGGTCTGCAGCAGATGCGAGCAGCGAGGCGAGCGCCGGGAGGACACGGCCTTCGATCTCCGGATCCGGCGCGTGCTCGAAGAAGACCCGGCCGACGTGCCGGCCGCCGACGACGAGGTCGCGCGCCGTCTCGCCTCTCTCCGGCCGGCGCAGCGAGTCCAGCTCGATACGCACGCGGCGCACGCCGAGCGCCTCGCCGACGCGGTCGGCGATCGCGCGGAGACGTTCCTGAACGGACCCGCTCTCGAGCAGGAGCGCCGAGACCGACGCGGAGAACGTCGCCTCGCGGCGCTGCTGGTCCGCCTCGGCTGCGCGACGGCGCGCCCGCGCCGCGAGCTCGCTGACGACGACGGCCGTGACGAGGTACACCGCGAGCGCGACCCAGTTCGCCGAGTCGTGCAGCGCGAGCGTGTGCGTCGGCGGCAGGAAGAGCCAGTTGAAGACGAGCATGCTCGCGATCGACACCGGCAGCGCATACGCGAGTCCCCAGAACACCGCGACCGGAAGGACGGCGAAGAGGTAGAGCACGCCGAGGCTCAACACCGGCGCGACGTGCCTGAGACCGGCGATGACCCCGGTGACGGCGACAAGGGAGAGGCCGCTGACGAGGACGCCGGCGGCCCGCGGGCGCTGCACTGTCGGGAGGATGCCCATCGCGCGGACTCCTCCACAGCATAGGACGCGCGAGGAGATCGAAGATCTCCGTGTCGCATGCTGCCGGGCGTCGTCCCCGCCCGTCTTCAGCGAACTTTAAGACCCGCCGCGGAAACATCTAGGAAGCGTTGACGGCGGCGCGCCTAGCGTGGCCGCATGGGTGCTGGCAGGAGGACGGGAAGTGCCGTCAACGGGCGGTCCGAATTACGGCTGTCCGCGATGGCAGCGCGGCCGATCGCCGCGATCGTTCGTCTCCTGTTGGCACAAACGATGTGGGACAGGCGTCGCGACCGGAGGGAGGCCGACGCATGGATCGCGGCGGGCTGGGGCTCGCGCGTGGCCTGGCGCGTCGAGGAGCTCACTTCCCGCCCCGAGCGACGCCTGCTCGCGCGATCGCTTCGCGGCGCCGTCTCCGATCTCTCGCCGGGCCGCCTGGCGGGAGCGTCGCCGATGAACCGAATCGCACTGCGCCCGCACGCGTCGCTACTAGCGGCGGTCGCCGAGCGGCTGGCGGATCCGGAGCGGCCGGTCGCCGCGACCGATGTGCTCGCCGTCCACGAGCTGCTCACCAGCCCCGACAGCGTCCTCTATACCCACGACGACGTGGACGTCCGCCGCGAGCTGACCAGCGTGCTCGACGCCCTGGAGGTGCACTGAATGTACGACGTCGCCGCACTCGCGACCGCAGCCGCCTGCTTCGTCCTCATCTTCCTGGTGCTCTACGCGCTGGAGCGCGTCTGATGTCCGCGGCCGACGCCTTCGGTCTCGCGATCTCCCTAGCCGTTCTCGCGTACCTCGTGTACGCCCTCTTCCGCAGCGAACGTCTTTAGATGTCCGGGCAGGGAATCGGCCAGATCCTCGTCTACGCGGCCGTCCTGATCCCGCTCTCATATCCGCTCGGCATCTACATGTCGCGCGTGTACATGAATGCGCGCTTCGGCGGCGGCTTCTTGCGGACGATCGAGCGCAGCTTCTACGGACTCGTCCGGACGAGCGAGGACCGGGAGCAGGACTGGAAGAGCTACGCGAAGACGGTGCTCGTCTTCAGCGTCCTCTTCTCCGGCCTGGTGTAAGCGATCCAGCGGCTGCAGGGACACCTGTTCCTCAACCCGGACCACCTGCCGGCCGTGCCGTCCCACGTCGCGCTGAACACGACCGCGAGCTTCGTCACGAACACGAACTGGCAGTACTACGGCGGCGTCGCGATGCCGCTCCTCGAGGCGGTCGAGCATGCGGCGCTCAGCGCAGGCGTCCCGGTCGACGCCGGGATCGAGAAGGGCCCCACGCTGACGCACGCGCTACAACGGCTGTGAGACGGTCATGCGGACTTCACCGAGAAGGAGCTCGCCTGGCTCCTCACGCACGCGCCGACCGAGACCGTCGTCCTCAAGCCGACGCCGCTCGTCGCGTAGGCTTCGCCGCCGGTGGAGACCGGCCTCGAGGGAAAGCGCGTGCTCGTGACCGGCGCCTCCGGCGGCATCGGCGCGGCATGTGCCCGGGCGTTCGCCGCGGAGGGTGCCGAGGTCGTCGTCCACTTCTTTCGCAGCCGCGAGCGCGCCGATGTGGTCGCAGCGGAGATCGGCGGCGCGCCCGTCGTCGGCGCCGACCTCACGAACGAGGCCGAGGTGGACCGGCTGTTCGTCGAGGCCGGGCGGCTCGACGTCTGCGCCGCGGTCGCCGGCGTCTGGCCCTCGGCCAATGAGCCGGTTTGGGAGCTGTCGCTCGAGCGGTGGGAGGAGACGGTGCGCGCGAACCTCACGGCGACGTTCCTCACCGCCCGCGGCTTCCTGCGCGGCGTCGCCGAGCAGGGGCACGGAAGCCTTGTCCTCGTCGGCTCGACCGCCGGCATCTTCGGCGAGGCGGGGCACGCGGACTACGCGGCGGCGAAGTCCGCGATCCTCCACGGCCTCCTGCTGAGCCTGAAGAACGAGGTCGTGCGCGTCGCGCCGCGCGCGCGAGTGAATGCCGTCGCGCCCGGCTGGACGGTGTCGCCCATGACGCGCGGCCACCTCGACGAGGAGCTCGTGCGCGGAATCACGCGGACGATGCCTCTGCGCAAGGTCGCCGAGCCCGAGGACGTCGCGCGGCAGGTCGTCGTGCTCGCCTCCGACGAGCTGTCCGGCCACGTCACAGGGCAGGTGATCGTGGTGGCCGGCGGCATGGAAGGCCGCGCCCTGCACTCAGAGTGACCACGGCTCCTTCTGCGTGCCGGGCGGATGCGGAAGCGGCAAGTCGAGGTCAGGCAGCTCGCGCAGGACGAGTGCGCGCGTCTCCTCGACGAGACGGCCGAGCTGGCCGGCCGCGGCCGACGGCTCGAGGTCGAAGAGAGATTCCACGCGATCGGCGAGTCCGACCGGCGCGAGCTCCATCTTCCCGATCATCGCCCGCATCCCCTTCAGCTCGAACCGCGTGAAGTACAGCCGATTTAGGGCCGAGAGAACGCCCAGGAGGTTGAAGGCGGCTTCGACCAAGACGTCGAGCCGCCAGAGCTCCGCGTCGCGCTCCGCGAGGACGTCCGTGTAGTACCAGAGCGGGAAGAACGTCCAGTAGCGCTCGATCATTGCGCGGCGGAGCGGCTCGGGGAAGTCGCTGACCCGCGCGCGCCAGCGCTCGATCAGGTCGGCGCCCTCGAGCGCGAGACCCTCCGCCAGGCCCATGAGGATCTTCTGGGTCGGCGCATCGAAATCGACGAGCCGGTCGAGAAGGTCGTCGAGTCGCGCCTCGAACTCGCGCACCTTGAAGAAGACCATCTCCGCGTGCACTCCGTCGAGGTCGAATTCCTCGCCGCATGCCTGCTCGGTCCGCTCCTTGCCCGACGGGTCCGTGCCGCCGACGACGTCGCGTACGGCGGCGACAGTCTCGTCCGTCGGGAGCTCGTCGACGTAGAGAAGCAGGTCGATATCGGAATAGAAATCCGCGTCGCCGCGCCCCGCGGAGCCGGCGAGCAATGCCGCTCGCAGCGGAACAAGCCGGCGAGCCTCCTCGACGATCCGCCGCGCACGCACACGGAGGTGCTCCGTCGGCGTCGGCATGCGGGCGATCGTATGCCCGGAATGAGAAACGGCGCCCGAAGGCGCCGTCCGAAATCCAGCCGCAGAATGATTGCCGTCAGTCCCCGGAGGACTCCGCCGCAGATATCGGCATTTCGGCGCCTCGGCTTTAGCTCTTCGGTAACTCGATCGAGCCGTCGGCGCGGACTGTCCAGTGCGGGTTGTGGGCGACCTCCCAGGGGTGGCCGTCCGGATCGACGAAGACGCCCGAGTAGCCGCCCCAGAAGGTCTCGCCGCCTTCGCGGGCGATCCGCGCGCCGGCCGCCCGAGCCTCCTCGAGCACGGCGTCGACCTCCTCGCGAGATCGCGCGTTGTACGCCGGCGTCACGCCGCCCCAGCCGCCGCCGTCCTCGACGCCGCTGTCTGCAGCGAGCTCGCCCCGTCCCCAGAGCGCGAGCACCGATCCGCCGGTCTGGAAGAAGACGACACCCATGTCCGGATCGGTGTCGCTATGCCAGCCGAGCGCCGCGTAGAAGGCGCGTGCGCGCCCGAGATCCGAGACGCCGAGCGTGATCAAACTGACGCGTTGCTCCACAGAAAGGCATTAAACCGGCGCCGGCGGCCGGATGCCTTTCGGCCACGGCTAAAGCACGAAGCGCTTTAGATCCTGGCCGCGGACTGGCGCGCGCGCGGATGCACGCTTTTTGCACCCGCGGGCGCGCAACGCCAACGTGCGGCCCTCTGCAACGCCATGCGCGACCCTCGGCCGGCGGAGGCGCGACCGCGCCCGCGCCGTAGCCACAACAACCAGGCGGCACGCGCAGGAAGGGGCCCCGGGGGAACCTAGGTTCCCCCGGCTCTTAAATGCCTGAGCGGCCCCGCCGCCAGGGCCGCTCGAGCTTCTCCTTGCGGAGATGCTCCGGAGCTTCCCCCGCCGCATCGGGGACGCTCAACGGATGCAGTCCGAGTATCGCGGCGAAGCGAGCTTCTTCCCATCCCTCGTCTTCGGTTGACTGCTTCACTTCACCGGTGAGTCGTTTCCTCGACAGGCTTTCGTCCGGTCCGCCGATCGTCGCCGACGGCGGCATGGGCGCACTGATCTCGGCGGCAGTCCCTCGATTGAGGTGCGCCGAGGAGGCGAACCTGCGCGCCCCGCACGCAGTCGTCTCGCTCCACGTGGGCTTCGTGAACGCCGGCGCCGAGCTCATCGAGACGAACTCGTTCGCCGCGAACCGGCGCAAGCTCGCGTACCACTTCCTCGAGGACGAGCTCGAGCGAATCAACTCGGAGTCCGTGAAGCTCGCGCGTCGCGCGCGCGAGACCGCTGGGCGGGACGTCTTCATCGCCGGCGCGATCGGGCCGCTCGGCGAAGCCGCGAGCTCGCGCGTCCGGCGCGAGCTCTTCGGCGAGCAGGCGGCGATCCTCGAAGGCCGCGGCGCCGACCTCTTCGTCATCGAGACCTTCGACGATCTCGAGGAGCTCGTCGACGCGGTCGAGGGCGTCCAGGCTGTCTCCGGCCTCCCGATCGTCGCGATGCTCAGCTTCGACGAGGGAGCGGAGACCTCCGCGGGCGTCGGCGCGCGCGAAGCGGCCGAGCGGCTGGCCGGCCTCGGCGTCGCCGCGGTCGGCGCGAACCACGGCGCCGGCCTTCTCGCCGCCCTCGCCGCGCTCGAGCAGATGGACGGCGATGTACCCCTGGCCGCGCTCCCGAACATCGGCCTCGCGAGCATGGCCGGGAGCCGCGTGATCTTCCCGCACGCCGCGCCCGACTACTTCGCGGAGTTCGCCGCGCACGCCCGCGACCTCGGCGCGCGGCTGATCGGCGGCTGCTGCGGGACGACCCCGGCCGAGATCTCGGCGATCGCGACCGCGCTGCGGGAGGAGCGCCGTCCCGCGACGCCGCTCGACTCGCGCGGGCTCGCGGCCGCGCTCGGCGAGGAGCAGCTCGAGACCGGCCTGGCGCGCGCCTTGCGCGAGCGCGAATGGGTCGTCTCCGTCCAGCTCGATCCACCGCTCGGTGGCTCGAGCCGCGGCCTCGTCGACACCGCCCGCGAGCTGAAGGAGAGCGGCCTGGTCGGCTTCGTCGACGTGAACGACAACGCGACCGCGCGCGCCGGCATGAGCTCGCTGATGGTCTCCGCGACGATCGAGCGCGAGGTCGGGATCGAGACGATCCCGCACCTGACGACGCGCGACTGGACGGTGCTCGGGCTCGAGTCAATGCTGCTCGGGGCGCACGCGGCGGGCGTCCGGAACATCCTCGCGATCACGGGCGATCCGCCCGAGGTGGGCGAGCGGTCGCAGGCCGTCTTCGAGATCGACGCGATCGGCCTCACACGGCTCGTCACCGCGCTGAACCACGGCGAGGACGACGACGGCCGCCCGATCGACGCACCGACATCGTTCTTCGCGGGCGTCGCCGTCAATCCGACCGCCGACGACCTTGAGCTCGAGCTCGACCGCTTCCGGCAGAAAGTCGACGCGGGCGCGCGCTTCGCGATGACGCAGATCGTCTTCGACCTGGACGAGCTCGACCGGTTCCGCGATGCGCTCGGCGGCGAATGGCCGATTCCGGTCCTCGCCGGGATCTTTCCCGTCACGAGCTATCGGCTCGCGCGACGGCTGCACGACGAGGTGCCCGGCATCGTCGTCCCCGAGAAGCTGCAGCAGGCGCTCGAGTCCGCCGGCTCGCAGGCGGCGGAGATCGGGATGGCGCACGCGCGCGACCTCGTCGCCGAGGCGCGCGAGCAGACCGACGGCGTCTACATCGTCGCGCCGTACCGGCGTCCGCTGTCCGTCGTCGAGCTCCTCTAGCCCGCGCAGTCGCCGGTCGAGACCGGATTCTTCGCGCGCGCGAGATCGCTGCGGACGAGGTCGCTCGGGACGCCGTAGCCGCTATCCGAGCCGATCCGCGCGGCGAAGGCCGTCGCCTCCACTGCGCCCGCGAGGTCGACCGCCGGTCCGCCCGAGTTTCCGTGGCGGACCTGCCCGCGGATCGTCGTGACCGTCCGCGTCACCGGGCCGTGGCCGTACGCGTCCTGGCTGAAGACCGTCGCCGTCCGGCCGATCCGAGCCGGCGTGAACTGCAGCGGTCCGTTCGCCGGATAGCCGATCAGCGCAACGGGGGTGCCGGAGCGCGGATCCCCCAGCGGCAGCGGCCGTGCGTCGAGGCCCGGCACCTCGAGCACGGCGACATCGTTGTGCGGGTCGAAGACGAGCGCGCGCGCCGGGAGCGAGTCGTACGAGCCGTTCGTCTGCACGACCGTGTCGCGTTGCCCAGCGACGACATGCGCGGCCGTCACGACGAGGCCGCGCCGTGCGACCCAGCCGCTCCCCTCGACCCCGATGCCGCACGCTGTGCCGAGCACACGCACGACGCTGTCGCCCGCCGCCCGGATCGTCCGGTTCCTGACGATGCCGGCATCCGGCGGCCGCGCCGGGCCCGGAGGTCCGGCGATGGACGGGAACGGGTCGATCCGCGCGAGCGCGTTGAGGAGATGTCGCGGCGACACGGTGTCGTTCAGCCGCGAGAGGATCGCCGACCGCTGCGCGGCGCGCCGCAGTTCTGCGTGTCCGGGGAGGAGCAGCGCGACGGC
Source organism: Actinomycetota bacterium (assembly GCA_005884575.1). Lineage (GTDB taxonomy): Bacteria > Actinomycetota > Thermoleophilia > Gaiellales > Gaiellaceae > AC-16. Next base: position 790 of record VAWW01000065.1, on the reverse strand, counting down.
GCCGAGCACCCAGACGATCGTGAGCCCCGCCGCGCCGCCGAGCAGCAGTCCGCCGAACGAGTCGAACAGGCGCAGCGGCGTCACCCGCAGGCTGCCGCGGGCCAGCGTTCCGAGCAGGACGGCGACCGACTGCAGCACCGCCGCGCCGATCGTCGCGCCGATCAGCGCCGCGAGCGGCGTGTAGGGCGAGCGCGAGCCGCCGCTGAGGAGGTGCGGCGCGATCCGCGCGCCGATCCACGCTCCGAGCAGCACTCCAGCCGACGACGGCGAGGGCGGCCCAGTCGATCGTCGTCACCGTGCGAGCCTAGCCGCGACCGAAGCGCCCGGAAGCTACAATGCCCCGCCCACGGGGGCGTAGTTCAGCTGGTTAGAACGCCGGCCTGTCACGCCGGAGGTCGCGGGTTCGAGTCCCGTCGCTCCCGTTCAGGAAATTCCCGCAAACCGAAGCCTGAGGGTGCTGGACGCTCGGTTCGGCGTGTCGGAGCGCACGTCGGCTGGATCGTCGGGTGGCCATCTCATGCATCTACTGGCTCTTTCGACACCTCCTCTGATTGGCGGTGTTGCGTTGCCGGTCAGACGGCGCGAATGAGGTCGAGATACTCGTTTTGCGTCACGAGCTCGCGCTGCTTCGCCGGCAGGTGGGCCGGCCAAGCTGCCGCCCAGCCGATCGGGTGTTCCTGGCCGCACTGGCCCGGATGCTTCCTCGTAACCGGTGGGGCAGCGTGTTCGTGCATCCGGAGACGATTCGTCGTTGGCACCGGTCGCTGCTCGCGCGCCGGTGGACGTATCC
>VAWW01000100.1 GCA_005884575.1 Actinomycetota bacterium | reverse complement strand
GCCATTTGGCTAGTGCGGCCTTCTTAGTCAATCCGGCTAGCGCTAACGGAAAAACCGGCAAGCGTTGGCCATCCTTGCACGCGCGCGCCGAGGCGCTTGGTCTTCGCGGCGAAGTGTTCTTGTCCAAGCGGCCAGGCGATTTGGTCGAGCTCGCGCGGACCGCTGCCGCCGATCACGACCTGCTCGTCGTCGTCGGCGGCGACGGAACGCTGAACGAGGTCGTCAACGGGGTCGCGGGGACGAGCGTCGAGCTCGCGATCCTCCCCGCCGGCACCGGTCAGGACTTCGGGCGTACATACGGCATCCCGACGCGCTTCGACGACGCGGTGCGGCTCGCGCTGGCGGGCGCGGCGACGACGATCGACCTCGGCCGTGCGACGTTCGCAGGCGGGGAGCGCTACTTCGCGAACGTCGGCTCGGTCGGCATGAGCGGCGCCGTCGCCAAGCGGGCGAACTCGATGACGAAGGCACTCGGCGGCCGGACGACGTTCTACTACGCGCTCGTCCGCGAGTTCGTCGCCTGGCAGAACTCCGAGGTGACCGTGACGTTCGACACCGGCGAGCGCAGCGGCCCGATGCACGACGTGATCGTGGCGAACGGCCAGTGGCACGGCGGCGGCATGCGGCTCGCGCCCGAGGCGCGCTTCGACGACGGCCTCTTCGACGTCGTCGTGATCGGCGACGTCTCGAAGCTCGACTTCGTCACCACCTCGCCGAAGCTCTACAAGGGCGGCCACGTCGGCCATCCGCGCGTCGAGGTCGTCCGCAGCGCGACGGTCGCGATCGACGCGGCCCGGCCGCTGCCGGTCGAGCTCGAGGGCGAGCCCGTGGGGACGACCCCGGCCCGGTTCGAGATCGTGCCGCGCGCCCTGCGCGTGCGCGTGCCGCGCTAGGCCTTCTTCGCGGAGGTCTTCTATGCGGTCGTCTTGGCTGCCGTCGTCGACTTCGTCGTGGTCGCACGCCGCTTCGGCTTCTCCAGCGCATCCAGCCGCTGCTCGACCGCGGTCATCCGCTGCTCGAGCGACTCGAGGCCGTTCACGAGCTTCTCGACGCGCTCCTTCACCTGCATGGCGCCCTCGAGCGCCCTGTGCGTGACCGGATTCTGCGCGAGCTTGCCGATCGCGCCCTCCCCGACGGAGGCCAGCTGTCCGAGCATCAACCTCCTCGCAACCATCGCCCCTTCCTTTCCCGCTTGTGCAGGGAACGATACGTGCCGTAGAGTCGTCGCGATGACCAGGCTCAAGGGGACCGCGACTGCGGCGGTCCGCTGGGTCGGCGCGGAGATCGCGCCGCTCGTCCTTTTGCCGCTCGCGGCAGTGCTCGTCTGGGTGTCGGTCTGGAAGGTCTGGCTGCCATCGCCCGACGCCGGGACGCCCTCGCGGCGCTCGGTGACCCTCGCGATCGTGCTCCTCGTGCTCGGCGTGAGCGCGGCGAGCTCTCGCGCTCGGGCCTGACGGTGGCGCTCACGCCGCCCGAGCGCGACGGGCTCGGCGCGCTGGTCGAACGTCTCGTCCAGAAGGGCGCGTCCTCGGCGAAGGTCGCCGAGGCGATCCGTCGCTACCTCGACGCCGTGCAGACGAAGCGTCCTGCCCAGCGGGTCAAGGGCACGGCGGCCGAGAACGGCGGCGGACTCACCGCTGCGCAAGCGCAGGCGCTCGCCGAGCGGATCGCCGACGAGACGAGCTGACCGGAACCGGACGCGTCCCCGCGGTGTAGGAGGAACGTGCGCGCCGGGCTGCTCGCCGTCCTGCTCGCCGCCGTCTCGGCCTCGGCTGCCGGCGCCGTCCCGCCCCGCAGCGACCGCGTGTACAGGGCATCGCTCGCCTACGCGCAGTGCATGCGCGCGCACGGTGTCCCGCAGCCCGACCCCGATCGGAACGGCGACATCCACCTCACCCCCGCCGACGAGCGCCGGATGCGGCGCGTCGGCCGCGCGACGGTGCGGGCGGCAGACGAGCTCTGCTTCGACCTTCACCTGAAGGGCGTCGTGAGCACGAAGCCGCTCTCCGTCGAGGCACAGCTGCGGGCGATCCGCGTGCTGCGGGAGCTGAGCCGGTGCATGCGGAGCTACGGATACGTCATGGGGCGACCTGTCGTGCGGAACATGAGCCGCGGTCGCGCGTTCTTCGGCTTCGACCGGCCGGCACGCGCTGTTCGCGACCGGACGCGGTTCGCGCGCTCGCAGCACAGCTGTGAGCAACGCGTCGACCTGGCCGGGAGGATCGACGAGATCGTGCGCGCAGACCGTGGGCCGTACTGATCCGGCACTACCCTGTCGCCGATGCGCACCGTCCTCGACTGGCTGTTGACGATCGCCGCCGCGGTCGCGGTCGTGCTCGTCTTCGAAGCGGAAGTCGCGAAGCCGTACCGCGTGCCCTCGGCGTCGATGGAGCCGACGTTGCACTGCGCCCGCCCGGCGGACGGCTGCGAAGCCCGCTTCTCCGACCGTGTAATCGCCTGCGAGGTGTGCTACCGCTTCGGCTCTCCACACCGCGGCCAGATCGTCGTCTTTCACGCGCCGCCGGAGGCCGGGAGGCGGTGCGCACCGGGCGGGGGCGGAACGTTCGTCAAGCGCCTGATCGGGCTGCCCGGGGACACCGTGCACGAGGACGAGAACGCGTTCATCTGGATCGACGGCTCCCGGCTCGCCGAGCCCTACGTGGCGGCCGATGCGCGTCAGTCGGACTCCCATCGCGGCCAGACCTGGCAGGTCCCACCCGGCCACTATTTCTTCCTCGGCGACAACCGCGGCGGCTCGTGCGACTCGCGCATCTGGGGATCGGTTCCGCGCTCGAACCTGATCGGCCCCGTCCTCGTCCGCTACTGGCCGCCGACGCGGGCCGGCTTCGACCTGCCCTAAATCTAGGCTGTGACGCATGCGTCAAGTTCGATCGCTCGCGGCCGGCGGCGCAGACGGACGCGCGGGCGAATGCGGACGGCCACGCCGGCAAAGCCGGCATGGCCTCTATCGGCATCGCAAGCGATGCCTCGGCCGCGCGTCCTGATGACGGCGCCGTCAAGCGGCGCCTTGGCGCGATGATCGTCGCGCACCTCGACCTGGACGCCTTCTTCGCCGCCGTCGAGGAGCTCGAGAACCCGGAGCTCCGGCGCCTGCCGCTCATCGTCGGCGGTGATCCGCACGGACGCGGGGTCGTCTCGACCGCGAACTACGTCGCGCGGCGCTACGGCATCGGCTCGGCGATGTCGTGCGCGGAGGCGCTGCGCCGCTGCCCGGCGGCGGTGTTCGTGCGGCCGAGGCATTCGCTCTACCGCGAGTACTCGCGCGAGGTCTGGTCGATCGTGCGCGAGATCGTGCCGACGGTCGAGCAGGCGGGCATCGACGAGGGTTACCTCGACCTCGGCGAGGTCGCGCCCGCCTTCGACGACGCGCGGGCGCTCGCCGAGACGGTGCAGGCGGTCGTGCGGGCGCGCACGAGGCTCTCGTGCTCGCTCGGCGTCGCCACGTCGAAGGTGGTGGCGAAGGTCGCGTCCGACCGGCGGAAGCCCGGCGGCCTGACGGTGGTACGGCCCGGACGGGAAGCGTCCTTCCTCGCGCCGCTGCCGCTTCGGCTCCTGCCGGGCATCGGCCCTCGGGGCGACGAGAAGCTGCAGGCCGCCGGCATCGAGACGATCGGCGACCTCGCTGCCCTCCAGGACGACGACCCGCTCCTGCGCGGCAAGGTCGGCAGCATGCTGCACGACCGCGCCCGCGGGATCGACCCGCGCCGACTCGAGCTCTCGACCGAGCGCATCTCGATCTCGCAGGAGGAGACCTTTCCGCATGACGTCGGCGACACCGAGAAGCTGCACGACGAGCTGCGGCGGATGTCGGCGCGCCTGGCCGAGCATCTGCGCTCGCGCGACCAGACCGCACGCACGGTGACCACGAAGCTGCGCTACCCCGACTTCTCGATCCGGACGCGCTCGACGTCGCTGGCGGTCGGGACCGACGACGCCGCGCGCATCGGCGAGCTCGCTTGCTCGCTGCTCGACCGCGCGCTGCACGACCGTCCGGGGCCGCTCCGGCTCGTCGGCGTCGGTCTCTCCGGCCTTGCCGAACACGCGCAGCTTAGTCTTGTCTGATGGAGGGCTATCCCTTCGCGGCGCACATCCGCGTGCGCTTCGCAGACACCGACGCGCAGGGCGTGGCTCACAACTCGAACTACTTCATCTGGTTCGAGGTGGCGCGCGTGGAGTTCCTGGAGCGCTACGCGGGCGGCTACCAGCGGCTGCGCGACGAGGGCATCGAGTCGCTCGTGCTCGAGTCGCACGCGCATTTCAAGTCGCCGGCGTTCTTCGACGACCGGCTGCTCATCCACGCGCGCTGCCATGCGGTGCGAGGTGCACGCTTCCGCTTCGACTACATCGTCGACCGGGGCGGGACCGTCCTCGCGGACGGCTGGACCGTGCACGGCACCGTCGACGCGAAGACGCTGCGGCCGACCCGGACCCCGGAGTGGCTCAGTGAATCGTTGCTATCGGCGGGGTCGCCGTCGTAGCCGGCGGTTTCTTGTGCGCCTTCTTCCGCGCCGGCCCGATGCGGACGAGCTTCGGCTCGGCGACGTAGTTCGAGTGCCAGGTCGAGTCGTCGAGTAGCTTGCCGCTCGGCGAGAAGACCTTCCTGCGCACCCATGTCGACTGCGCGGGGACGCCCCAGTCGTCGACGACACGCTCGCCGGGTCGTAGCGACTTGTCGATCGTCCGCTTGATCGGAGCGGGACTGACGAAGCGGAGCGGCGAGGTCACCGTCTCGACGCGCCGGTTCTGCGGCGCGCCGTAGAGGTTGACCGCGAGCGAGGACGACGTGACGAAGGTGCGCAGGAGCAGCCAGTGCGGCGTGTCGTTGACGAACTCGAGATCCGTGTCCGGGTAGTTGACGGTCGCGTCGCGCCCAAGCGGATAGTGCGAGATGTAGAGCGCGTGATTCGTACGCGCGGTGATCGGGAGCCCGGCCACATAGGCGGCGTTGAAGACAGTGGTCGAGACCTGGCAGACGCCGCCGCCGAGCGCCGTCTGCAGCTCGCGGTTGATGATCACGGGCGCGGCAACGAAGCCCTTGTCCGGCGTACGGGCACCGGTCGTCGCGTTGAAGGAGAACGTCGCTCCGGGGGCGATCAGCTTGCTGTCGACGAGGTGGGCGACCAGCTCGACGTTGTGAATGCGGTTCGGGATGCCGCCGAAGAACGTCTCGTAGCTGCCGACGATGCCGGTGATCCCCATCGCGCGCGCCTGCGCCGTCGTGCGCGCGGGCTGCACGACCGCTTCCTCGATGTGCGCGACGCGCCTGATCCGCCGCTCGGCGGCGGCGAGGACGGAGGCAGCGGTCCGGGGCACGTCGACGGCGATCCCGGCATGGGAGGGCGCGATCTGCACGTTCCCGCCGTCGACGACGAAGCTCGCGTCGCGGGCGGGCTCGGCGAGCTTGCGGTCGAGCCGCGCGAAGTACGCGTTCGCAGCGTGACCCCCGAGCACGATCTCCCCGAGGCCGTCGGGAGGCAGAACGAGCATCCGGGCCAGCAGCCTCCGTGAGAGCTCGACGCCGGCGGAGCCGCGCTCGAGCGTGACGGGCGCCGACACGATGCGGCGCGCGAGCAGACGGTTGCGCGCGAGATCGGCGACGGTGATCGTCGGTGCATCGGTACGCACCGGCAGCTCGACGAGCCTACGGGAGAAGTCCGCAAGCGCGGCGATCACCACGCGTTTCGCCGCGACCCGGTCGAGCAGGCGTCCCGTCTGTCCCCGGATCGCCTCCACGTCGAGCCCGTGTCGCACGAGCCGCGCCTCGACGTGCGGGCGGTCGATCTTCGAGCGGAGCTGGTCGAGCTCGTATGCGACGGCGGCGTCGTACGCCTTCACCGGCGGAGTGAAGCTTGCCGGGCGCAGCCTCAGCCCGAGCCGGCGGTAGCCGCGGATGACCGCGAAGCCGCCGCCCCGATCCGCCGCCGCAGCCACCGCAGCCGACCAGTTGGGCTCGATGCCGAGCTCCTCCGGCCGGATCCGAAATCGGTCTGCGCCCGCGCGGAAGACGACCGGGACGCTCTGCAGGCGGGCGGCGCGCGCCTTGAGGCGGGCGACTGCCTGAGCGGGCGTCAGGCCGCCCACGGGGACGCCCCCGATCGTGATCCCGTGCGCGAGCTTCCCCGACGGCCCCGCGAAGACGAGCCCGAGTGCGAGCGCAGCCGAGACGACCACGCACAGCGCGACGACGAGGCGGGCGTTCCTCGTTCGAACCGCGGCGTCCCGCCGCCTGACGCGCGCCTGCGACGCTCCTTCCCGGGCGCTCAAGGTTCGGCCATGGTAGCGGCCGGTCCGCGGGGCCTTTTTTCGCGCGCTTTCGAGGGCGGGACTAGTCTCTGCCCGTGGACTTCGAGCTGACCGACGAGCAGCGTCTGATCCAGGAGACGGTGCGGGCGTTCGTCGACGAGCGAGTGCTCCCCGTCGCGGTACAGAACGACATCGACCACCACCTCGACGTCGAGCTGATCGAGGGGATGGCCGAGCTCGGCATCCTCGGCGTGGTCATCCCGGAGGAGTACGGCGGCGCAGGGCTCGACTTCGTCGCCGAGGCCCTCGCGTGCGAGGAGATCGAGCGCGGCGAGGCCGCGTTCCGCACGCTCATCTCCGTCCACGTCGGCCTGAACTCGCTGGCCCTCCTGCGCTACGGAACCGAGGAGCAGAAGCAGCGCTGGCTCGTGCCCCAGGCGAGAGGCGAGAAGCTCGCCTGCTTCGGGCTGACCGAGCCGGGCGCGGGCTC
>VAWW01000095.1 GCA_005884575.1 Actinomycetota bacterium | reverse complement strand
GGCCCGGTCGAGCTGCGGACGCCGCGGGATCGCAACAGCAGCTTTGAGCCGCAGATCGTCAGGAAGGGGCAGCGGCGCTTCGAGGGGTTCGACGACAAGATCCTCGCGCTCTACTCGCGCGGCTTGTCGACGCGCGACATCGAGGCGCACCTGGCCGAGATCTATGGGGTGCGGGTCGGGCGCGATCTGATCAGCCGGGTCACCGACGCGGTGATCGACGACGTCCGCGAGTGGCAGCAGCGGCCCTTGGACGACGTCTACCCGGTGGTCTTCTTGGACGCGTTGGTGTTGAAGATCCGCGAGGGCGGCAGCGTGCAGCGACGCGCCTGCTACCTCGCGCTCGGCGTCACGGTCGAGGGCGAGCGGGACGTGCTCGGGATGTGGTTCCAGGAGAGCGAGGGCGCGAAGTTCTGGATGCAGGTCCTGAGCGAGCTTAAGCAGCGCGGCGTGCAAGACGTCCTGATCTGCTGCGTCGACGGGCTGAAGGGCTTCCCGGAGGCGATCGAGGCGATCTACCCGTCCACGATCGTGCAGACGTGCATCGTCCATCTGATCAGGCATAGCCTCAAGTACGTGCCGCGGCGGGAGCGGGAGCAGGTCGCCCGCGACCTGAAGCCGATCTACACCGCCGTCGATGCAGACGCCGCCCAGGCCGCACTCGAGACCTTCGACGACAAGTGGGGCGCCCGCTTCCCGGTGATCACGCAGGCGTGGCTGAACGCATGGGAGTACGTGATCCCGTTCCTCGCCTTCCCGGACGAGGTTCGCCGCGTGATCTACACAACGAACGCGATCGAAGCCTTGAACCGGCAGCTGCGGAAAGCGATCAAGACCAAAGGACACTTCCCCAACGAGGAGGCCGCCCGGAAGCTGATCTATCTCGCGATCACCAACGCCGTGCCGGCGTGGACACGAACGCGCAACTGGACGACAGCCCTGCTCGCGTTCAAGATCCACTTCGGCGACCGCCTACCCGAGTGAACCGCCTACACAGAAAATCGGACGCCCTCGAGAGAGGCAGCGGAGGATCTCGCGTTTGTTGAGGCCGTCGCTGGTGCGCTTGGTGGCGTAGGCCTGGGTCCGTGGGCAGTAGCGGAGCCGGCAGACGGCGATCATGTGGAGCGCCCTGTTGGCTTGTCGGTCGCCGCCGAAGTCGAGGCGGTGGCGTTTCGTACGACCGGAGCTTGCTTGGATCGGGGCGGCGCCGCAGATCTTCGCGAAGGCGGCTTCGTTGCGGAGCCGCTGGATGTTTTGTCCGGCGGTGACGAGTAGTTGGCTAGCGCCCTGGGTGCCGACTCCGAACAACTGGAGCGTGCGCGGGGCTGCGGCGTTCACGAGCTGCTCGAGCTGACGGTCGAGTTCGAGAATCTCGGTGTCCAGCTCTCGGATGCGGCGGGCAAGGCTGCGAAGCGCGAACTTAGCGGCCTGTGCGGGCTCGTCGATCCGTTCGATGTCGGGGCGCAGTTTCAGGCAGAGAGCGGCTTTCGCTTTCCGCGTGCGGCCGTTTCGTAGCTGCCGGCGCAGCTGTTCGGGCGCAGTGATGACGAGGTCGTCGAGCTGTTGAAGCGCTGCGGTGCGCGCTTTCAGCTCGCCGCCGGTAGTGCGCGGATTTCTGTGTATCTGACTGGTTCGTCCGGCGGGGTCGTGACGATCGCGGCGCCGACTACCTGCGGATCAGGCCCAGGCCGCGCGCAACGGCGCCTCCACACTCGCGTTCATGAAGCTGATCCGCCTCGCCTACCCGAAGCAGATCCGCCTCTACTGGATCCAGGACGGCCTCTCCAGCCACTGGACCCCGGCGATCCGCGCCTACGCCGACGGCAACAACATCGAACTAGTGCCGACACCGACGTACGCCAGCTACCTGAACCGGATCGAGAGCACCTTCGGCGCGATCGACGAGTTCGTCTGCAAGAACGCCGACTACCTCGACTGGGACGCCTTCGGCCACGCGCTCGCCGACCACGTCCGCTACCGCAACAGCCCCGCCGAGCGCGAACGGCGCAAGATCGAAGCCGCCCGACGGCGCCAGCGCCGAGCCGCCAAAACCACGACCCAGCTCAAGCCCGCCGCCTGAACGATAAACGCGTTTCAGGTGAAACGTTACGAGAGGCCGCACTAGCGGTTGCAGAAGCTCAGCGGCTCCTCGCCGGCGCCGACGCGCGTCAACCGACTGCTCGGCAAACTCAATCTCCGCGATCGCGTCCAAGCCGTGGTGTTCGCCGACGAGACCGGCTTCGCGCAGCCGCATAGCTAGCACGAACCGCGCGCCGCAAAGGCACCGATCGCCTCGGCCGATGAACTCGCATACGTGCGGACAAACCTCGGACCAGCCACGCGCTCCGACATTCGCGGAGTCTCACCCGCTCCATCACCTCATCTTCAGGTGAGGGCGCCCAGGTCTGCGGTTGCGGCGTGGAGAGCGTTTGCTGCTACGGCGCCGGGGCCTGCGCGTAGATCTGCTGTTGATACGGCGGTGTAAGGCCTCCGCCCGGCCCCGTGTTCAGCTGGAGCGCGGCAGACGTCGAGACGAACAGCAGATGCGCGAGTGTGCCTGAGCCGTCCGACGTCATCGCGCCGCCGAAGTAGTCGCCGATGAACGTCTTCGACCCCGAGAGCCCTCCGGGCTGCGGAGGATTGACGTTCGGATCCCAGCTCTCCTGCGTGACTCGGCGGTTGTCGCCTCGTGCGCTCCCGTCCGCGTTGTAGAACTGGATCGTCATGTCGATGCAGGTGTTCGTCCGACCGACGTCGGCGGCGATCGGGTCGGTCGCCGGACACGCGAGCCGCCGGTCGTAGAAGGCGACGCCGAAGATCCCGTTCGGCGCGGCGAAAATCTTCTGCTGCGTCGTGTCGCCCGACGCAGTCGGCTCGTTCACCTGCACCGGCTTCGTCCACGTCTTCCCTTCGTCGCTCGACTGCGTCAGCCAGATGTTCCCTTTCGGGACGGAGCGGTCGTAGTTCTCGTACGCGAGCAGCACGTGCCCGTTTGCCGGGTTGACCGTCATCGAGTAGGGCGTCCCGTCCCGGAAGGTGTCCGGTGTGTAGGGAGTCGGGCCGACACTCGTCGTCACCTGCTGCCCCGGCTTGGAGAACGTCTGGCCGTCGTCGTGCGAGACCAAGACCTGGAAGGCGCCCGTCGTGTAGCTCTGCTTCGGCGGGAGCGTGTCGTAGCCGACGTAAACGTTGCCCTCGGGCCCTTCGAAGACGTACGGGTCACCGTTGAACTTCAGCTTGGTGGCCCGGCTAATCACCTGCGGCGCGCTGAAATGCGCGCCGTAATCGGTGGAGACGGCGAAGACCGTATCGAGGGCGACGCCGTCGAAGACGATCCACGACGCGTACACCGATCCCGGGTGCACGCCGAAGGTGTCGGCGCCGACCCACTGCTTATCCGCGGTGATCCCAAGGCCGCTCGCGTGGTAGGTGGCGAGCTCGACCGGTGGCTGCCACTTCTCGCCAACCAGCCCATCCGACTTCAGGGAACGAGAAAGGTAGATCCCGTCGTTGAGCCCGGCCGGGCTCACGTGCCCGACGTCCCAGTTGTGATCGCCGGATGGCTCGATCACGAAATTGAACGGCAGAACGAGGGCATACAGATTGCCTTGCGAGTCGAAGGCGACCGTCGGATCGGTCGTGTCCATCCAGCTCTCGTAGCCCGGAAGAATCCCGCTCTTCCAGTGCTTGCCGCCGTCGGTCGAGTCGTACCAGACGAGCCGGAAGAGGTAATCCTTCGGCGAGAAGAACGCCTTCGACATGCCGACGATGTGATTCGGATTCGTCGGATCGACGGCGATATCGCTCTCGCTTCTGTCGTTCGCCTTCGTCGACCAGCGCTGCGCACAGACATCGGGATCGCGAAGCCAAGGCGCACCTGCCGGACATGCCATCGTGATCGGCGTCGTCGATGCCTGCACGTTGACGATCCCGGCGTTGCTGCCGGCGTAGTCGGTGCCCGCAACGGCGGCAGCCGAGACGGCGACAACCACCCCCGACCACACCGCGATGGTCACAACGAGCCGCGCCCGTCCGCGAAGACGCGAAAACATCAGCGCTCCTCCTCTCGCCCGACCTGAGTCGCGACAGTATCCGACTGAGTGCCATCGACGTCAACCCGCAGAGCGCACAGCGTGACGCCTGTGGGGGCGGCCTCAGTCTGACGCCTGCCGTCAACCCCGTCGCGGCGTCAACGATGTGGTCGCATCGACTTCGTCCGGACGCTGCCGACGCATTGTGAGAGGATCGTTCGACATCACAATGAGGAGGAGACATGGCCGGTCTCGAGATCAAAAACGCGGAGCAGCCCGACGAGCGCCGCTCGATGTCGGGGAAGGGCGAAGTGCAGATCGTGAAGATCGGCGACCACTCGGCGATGGCCGGCTCGTGGGCGCCCGGTTGGCGTTGGTCGGAGCACATGAAGCCGATCGCTGGCACGGACAGTTGCGAGGCGACACACCTCATCTATGCGATTAGCGGGAAGATGCACGTGGCGATGAACGACGGCAGCGAGGGCGACATCGGACCCGGCGACTTCGCCTCGATCAGCCCTGGCCACGACGCCTGGGTGGTCGGCGACGAGCCCTTTGTCGGCGTCGACTTCGGCGGCTACTCCCAGTACGCAAAAGGGTCCTGATCTGGGCGACCGTCGCGCGCGAGCCGCACCGGCGACCGGTTAGGCCTCGGGGCGGAGGAGGCGACGAGCGGAGCGCCCTGCAAACAGCATCGATAGGAAAGCAAGTGGCGGCCAGGGAGTGAGTCGTACGCCTCGCGTCGGGCAGGTGCTGGGCGGGCGGCGGATACCGGAGTCGCTCATCGGCCGAGCAGTGCGAGCACGGCGAGTACGCGGCGGTTGTGGTCATCGCTTTCGGGCAGGTCGAGCTTCTGGAAGATTCCCTGCACGTGTCGTTCGACGGCGCGCGGGCTGAGGTAAAGCTGCTTCGCGATCGCGCGGTTGGAGCGCGTAGGGTTCGCAAACTCGTTCGCGGCTCTCTGGCGCGCTGGGCTCGCTAGGTTCGGCGCTCTGTTGCCGTAGTCGAGGAGGGCTGCTTGCTCTGGTCGTTCGTCTATCTTGTTGTCCGGAAGCTGTTCGCGCTGGTGTGGCTGCTGGGGCGGCGACGTCGCTCCAAGGAGTTGGAGATTCTCGTCCTTCGCCATGAGCTTGCGATCCTGCGCCGACAGCGGTCGAGGCCGAGGCTGACACGAGCGGATCGTGCGCTGCTGGCGGCGCTGAGCCGCTCACTTCCCCGGCCGGCTTGGGCGGCCTTCTCGTTCAAGCCGGAGACGCTGCTTTCCTGGCACCGCCAGCTCGTCGCGCGCCGCTGGACCTACTCGCACCGGACGCCTGGGGCGACCGCCGCTCGAGCGCTCACTGCGCGAACTGATCCTGCGACTCGCCAGAGAGAATCGGCACTGGGGATACAAGCGGATCGTCGGCGAACTCAAGGGGCTTGGTATCTCGGTTTCGGCGACTTCCGTGCGCAAGGTGCTGCTCGGGAAAGGTCTTCAGCCTGCGCCGCAACGAACGCAGTCGTCGTGGCGAACCTTCTTGCGAGCGCAGGCGGCGAGCATGCTGGCCTGCGACTTCCTGACCATCGAG
>VAWW01000094.1 GCA_005884575.1 Actinomycetota bacterium | reverse complement strand
CGCTTCTTCGAGGCGCCGACGATCGCCGAGCTCGCGGCGGCGATCGAGGGACTCCTGCTCGACGAACTCGAGCAGCTCGCCGACGCGGAGCTTCCGGTGGGTGCGGTCGAGGAGTCGGCCGATGGATAGTTCGTCGGCCGATCGCTTCGCGGCCCGCCGTGCGCGGCTCTCGCCCGAGAAGCAGGCCATGCTCGAGAAGCGCCTGCGCGGAGAGGCTGCGGCGATCCTCAGGCAAGACGCGATCCCTCGACGAATAGCAGGTCGTCCTGTGCCGCTTTCGTTCGCGCAGCAGCGGTTGTGGTTCCTCGATCAGCTTGCTCCCGGTAATCCGTTCTACAACGTTCCGGCCGCGAACCGTTTCCACTTCGGTCTGAACGTGGCCGTGTTGGAGCGGGCGCTGTCCGAGATCGTGCGACGCCACGAAAGCCTGCGCACCCGCTTCGCAGTGGCCGATGGGCACCCGGTGCAGCTAGTCGAGGAGGCGGCTCAGGTCGAACTGCCCGTGCTCGATCTGTCCCGTCTTCCCGTCGCCGAGCGCGAGCAGGAGGCCGTGCGACTGGCGACAGAGGAAGCGCGCGAGCCCTTCGATCTCGAGCGCGGGCCGCTGCTGCGGGCGCGACTGGTGCGTCTCGGGCCCGCCGATTGGGTCTTCCTCTTGACGATCCACCACATCGCCTGCGACGGCTGGTCCCTGGGGATTCTCTTCCAGGAGCTGGCGGCGCTGTATGAGGCATTTGCACTGGGGCGGCCGTCGCCCTTACCGGAGCTGCCGGTTCAATATCCGGATTTCGCGCTGTGGCAGCGTGAGTGGCTTCAGGGAGAGGTTCTCGAGCGCCAGCTGGCCTACTGGCGCGACCGTCTCGCGAGCCTGCCGGTGCTCCGGCTTCCGACCGACCGGCCGCGGCCCGCGGTGCAGCAGTACCGGGGTGCTTATCACTCGTTCACCCTGCCAGCGCCGCTCGTCTCGGGGCTGCGCACGCTCGCGTCGCGCGAGGAGGCGACGCTCTTCATGGTCCTGCTCGCCGCCTTCAAGGCGTTGCTGGGCCGTTACTCCGGACAGGAGGACATGGTTGTCGGCGCCCCCATCGCCGGCCGCGGCCGGGCCGAGCTCGAGCCCCTGATCGGGTTTTTCGTCAACTCGCTGGTTCTGCGCACTGACCTCTCGGGCGATCCGAGCTTCCGCGAGCTGCTAAGCCGCGTGCGGCAGTCTGCCCTCGGGGCGTACTCGCATCAGGACCTCCCCTTCGAGATGCTGGTCGAGGAGCTCCAGCCAGAACGGGATGCCTCGCGCAACCCGCTCTTCCAGGTGACGCTCCAGCTTCTCAACCAGCCGACGATCGCGCCGGCGGGCGAGGGCTCCGGCCTTCAGGTCCAGCGCGGAACGGCCATCTTCGACCTCGCGGCGACGATGGCGGAATCCGCCGATGGTCTCGTCGCTTCGCTCGAGTACGACACCGATCTCTTCGACGCGGACACGATCGCCCGCTTGGCCGGTCACTATCGAACGCTGCTCGAAGCGGTCGCCGCGGACGCGGAAACTCCTCTCTCGCGTCTGCCACTGCTGACGGTACGCGAGAGGCACCAGCTCCTCGTCGAGTGGACCGCTACCGACCATGACTACGCGAGCGAAGAGACCGTCGATGCACTCTTCGCAGCGCAGGCTCGCGCGACGCCTCACGCACCGGCCGTCCGCTTCGCCGCTGAGCGGCGGTCCTACGCCGAGCTGGAGTCCGATGCCAACCGCCTGGCACGTCAACTGCGCGCCCTGGGCGTGGGGCGCGATACCCTCGTCGCCGTCTGTCTCGAGCGCTCGGTCGAGCTCGTCGTCGCCTTGCTGGCCGTGCTCAAAGCGGGCGGCGCTTACGTTCCGCTCGATCCCACGTATCCGCGAGAGCGGCTCGGTTTCATGCTCGGGGATTCCGGCGCACCGCTGCTGCTTTCGAGCGAGCGCCTGCTTGCCTGCCTGCCCGACGAGCTGCCACAGCTGATACTTCTCGACCGCGGGCCGCCGCAACCGGCACCGGACGACGACGGCGCTCTGACGCCGCTCGCCGACCCCGAGAGCCTCGCCTACGTCATGTACACCTCCGGCTCGACCGGACGCCCCAAGGGAGTCATGGTCACGCACCGGGCGCTGAGCAACCACATGCTCTGGATGCAGGACTCGTTTCCGCTCGGCGCCGACGACCGCGTCCTCCAACGGACGCCTTTCAGCTTCGACGCCTCCGTCTGGGAGTTCTTCGCGTCCCTCCTCGCCGGCGCCGAGCTCGTACTCGCGCCACCCGAGCGCCACCAGGGCGGCGACGATGTCGTGCGGCTCGTCTCAGAGAACAGCATCACCGTTCTGCAACTGGTCCCGTCTCTGCTTCGCCTCGTCCTCGCCGAGCCGGGGCTTGAGGCTTGCGCCGGACTGAGGCGTGTCTTCTGTGGCGGCGAAGGGCTCCCTGCGCGCCTCGTGGACGACTTCAGCTCGCTCGTCGACGCCGAGCTCGTCAATCTCTATGGCCCCACCGAGGGCTGCATCGACGCTACCTTCCATCGCTGCCGGCCCGGCGAGGGCCGCCGCTTCGCACCGATCGGCCGCCCGATCGCGAACATGCGTGTCTACGTGCTCGACGACCGTCGCGAGCCCGTGCCCGTCGGTGTTCCCGGCGAGCTCTACCTCGGCGGCGACGGCCTCGCGCGCGGCTACTGGAACCGCCCCGAGCTGACCGCCGAACGCTTCGTCCCCGATCCTTTCGACGACGACGCCGAGGCGCGCCTCTACCGCACCGGCGACCTCGTCCGCTGGCTCCCCGACGGCAACCTCGAGTTCCTCGGCCGCGCCGACGAGCAAGTCAAGCTGCGCGGCTACCGAATCGAGCTCGGCGAGATCGCGTCGCTCCTTCGGGAGCATCCCGGCGTGAGCGACGCCGCCGTAGTCGTTCGCGACGTCGGTCCGGCCGACGAACGCCTCACCGCCTATCTCGTCCGGGACGAGGCCGACGACGTGGCGGGCGTTTCGCGGTCGCTTGCAGAGGAGCAGGTGGCGCAGTGGCGCGACGTCTACGACGGCGCGATCTACGGTGCGATCGAGGACCGTCGGCCAGACCCTACGTTCAACCTCGTCGGATGGAACTCGAGCTATACGGGGCTTCCGATTTCCGAGGAGGACATGCGCGAGTGGGTAGAGGGAACGGTGGAACGGATCCTTTCCCTGCGTCCGCATCGGCTGCTGGAGATCGGCTGCGGCACGGGGCTGCTCCTCTTCCGTATCGCCCCTCATTGCCAGCGCTACGTGGCGACCGACTTCTCGCCGGCGGCACTCCGGTACGTCCGTGGACAGCTCGCGAGTCGCGATCACGGCCTGTCGCAGGTCGAGCTGCTCGAACGCGCTGCCGACGACCTCGCCGGTATCCCGGAGCAGGCATTCGACGCCGTCATCTTGAACTCGGTCGTCCAGTACTTCCCGAGTGTCGACTACCTGGTTCGGGTGCTCGAGGGGGCCGTCCGCATGCTGGCTCCCGACGGTTTCCTCTTCGTCGGCGACGTTCGCAGCCTGCCGCTCCTCCGCGCGTTCCACACGACCGTCGAGCTCGAGCGTGCCCCGGGCTCCCTGCCGGTCGACGAGCTTCGGCGACGTGTCGAGCAGCGGCTGCTGAACGAGCAGGAACTCGTGCTCGATCCGGAGCTCTTCGACGCGCTGCCCGAGCACCTGCCGGCAATCGGCGGCGTCCGCGTCGCGCCGAGGCGCGGCCGCCATCTGAACGAGCTCACGCGCTTCCGTTACGACGTCACGCTGACCCTCGGAGACCGGCCCTGCGACGCTGAGCCCATACATCTCGACTGGGAACGGGAGGGGCTCTCGATCGGCAAGCTGCGCCGAAAGCTCGATGAGGACGCGCCTGAGTTCCTCATCGTCGCCGCGGTCCCGAACGCCCGCGTGGCCCGGGAGGCCGCCGCGGCGGCCCTCCTCGACGATCCTGAGGCTCCGCCGCGCGCGAGGGAGCTGCGAGAGGCGCTGCGGGAGGCGGCGACCGGCGGCCTCGACCCTGAGGAACTGTGGAGTCTCGCGGACGGGCTTCCTTACGACGTCGACGTGCGCTTCGCGAACGGGAGGGTGGACGGTGCGCTCGACGTCCTCGTGCGGCGGCGCCGGTCGGCCGACGAACGAGTCGTCTTCACCACACCGCAATCGCCGCGGCAGCCATTGCACGCATACGCGAACGATCCGCTCCGGGCAACGCTGTCGCAGCACCTCGCCTCCGACCTGCGCCACTTCTTGGCCGATCGATTGCCGGATTACATGCTGCCATCGGCATTTGTGTTTCTCGAGGCATTGCCGCTCTCGCCGAATGGCAAGCTCGATCGCCGCCTGCTGCCTGCGCCCGGGGGTAGTCGCCCAGAGTTGGAGGCGGCGTATGTGGCGCCGCGGACTCCGGCCGAGGTGCTGCTGGCCTCCTTGTGGTCGGAGGTTTTGGGCATACGCGAAGTGGGCGTCCACGACAACTTCTTCACCGAGCTTGGCGGCCACTCGCTACTCGCGACCCAGCTCGTGTCGCGGGTGCGCGACGCGTTCCAGGTCGAGCTGGCGCTCGCGCGCCTGTTCGAAGCACCGACCGTCGCGGAGCTCGCAGTCGCGATCGACCAGGCTGGCGGTGGACTCGGCGACGAGACAGCGCTGGCGGAGGCCGTCGCAGAGCTCGAGGGTCTGTCCGAGGAGGAGACGAGGTTCCTTCTGGAGGGTTCGCCGTGACCGAGCTCGATCGGCGAATCGCCCAGATGTCGCCGGAGAAGCGGGAGCTTCTCTTGCAGCGGCTGCGCGAGGCACGCGCGTCCGAGCCCGGACCGGAGCGGATCACGCGCCGCGCCGA
Source organism: Actinomycetota bacterium (assembly GCA_005884575.1). Classification (GTDB taxonomy): domain Bacteria; phylum Actinomycetota; class Thermoleophilia; order Gaiellales; family Gaiellaceae; genus AC-16. Next base: position 540 of record VAWW01000094.1, on the reverse strand, counting down.
AGACGGCCCCCTCCCGCTCTCGTTCGCACAGCAGCGACTCTGGTTCCTCGACCAGCTCGCCCAGGGCAATCCCTTCTACAACGCCGACAGCGCGGTCCGCTTCGACTTCCCGCTCAACGTCTCGGCACTCGAGCGCGCATTGAACGAGATCGCTCGCCGGCACGAGAGCCTGCGTACTCGCTTCGTCGTGGTCGGGGGCCGGGCTGCTCAGGTGGTCGACCCACCGCGACGATTCGACCTACCCGTGATCGACCTGTCTGCACTGCCCGCACAGGACCGCGCGGCCGAGGCCCGGCGCCTCGCAACTGAGGAGGCGCGTGCGCCGTTCGATCTCGCACGCGGCCCCGTCGTCCGGACACGCCTGCTCAAGCTGGACAGTGGGAGCTGGGTCTTCTTGTTGACGATGCATCACATTGTTTGCGACGGCTGGTCGGTCGGGTTGTTGTTTCAGGAGTTGGCGGCGCTGTACGAGGCGTTTGCGTTGGGGCGGCGGTCGCCGTTGCCGGAGTTGCCGGTGCAGTATCCGGATTTCGCGCTCTG
>VAWW01000099.1:4450-9988 GCA_005884575.1 Actinomycetota bacterium | reverse complement strand
CCGCCGCCTGAAAGGCGTGCTTATGGATGTCGATCGCCGCGAACAACATCACGGACCTCCTCACGTCGATGAGGCCCGATCGTCCTCAACGCTCAGGACAGAGCCCTATGACATCCACCTGACGGGACGTGACCCGGTCGTTCCGGCCTCGTTCGCTCCGGCTGGGAGCGTCGAGGCGATCCGGCAAAGATCAAAAGGAGGAACCGCCGTGAGGGAAACAAGCATACCGCTGGGCCCGGCCGGGCTCGCTTCGGAGCCTGAGGGTGTGACACGAATTACGGCGCCCTCAAGGGATCGTCCCGCCCGGGCTTATCACCAAACTACAGCGTCGGGCATCGTGCGTCGTCGAGTGTTCGAGTTAACCGGTGCGGTACATCGACCGCGGCGACGCTCCGATTGATCGCCACATCATCTCGATGTCCGAGAGTTCTGCGACCGCGAGGTCGATCGAAGGCAGGTATCGCCGCGTGGCCTCGAGGGCTTCCTCGTCCGATGGATCTGCGAATGCCACCTGAACGCTAGAACCGTTGGCGCGGACCGGGATCATGCCGAACCGGAGTCCGATTGCGCGTGGCAGGAGAGATGCGGTTGACGAATCCACGCCGATACGCATCAGGCTCACGTAGGGGATCTGCCACTGCGTAGCGAGCGTTTGCGCCAGTTCCTCTTCGAAGACCCAGCCGTTGCGGATTAGCACGTGGCCGAGCCGGTCGCCGGTCTGGCGGCTCTCGACGAGGGCCTCCGACAGCTGCTGCTGCGTGAGCCGGCCGCCGCGGACGAGAAGCTCGCCTAGACGAGGCGGAGCGAAGATCCCCCCGCTCGCCGCGTTTCCGGCCTCTGCGACTACGTCGCCATCTGGCTGCGCGTCCGCGTCCGGCGGCGGGAAACAGCTCGTCTCGTCCATCGGCGTGGTTGTGTCGCCGCCGTCGCTTGCGCTCGCCGCCCGTAGATCCGCTATCTCGCGATGGAGAGTTGCGATCTCGCTGGCCCGATGCTCAAGCTCGGCCCGCGCGTCCTCGAGACGGCCACGGTCTGTTGCGGCCGCGGCCTGCGCGACTGTCAGCGCGGAGACTGCTTCGTCTCGAGCTGCGCTGACCGACGCGATTTCCGTCTCGAGCTCCGCAACGCGCACGGCGGCGGCGTTCGCGCTGGGCTCGGCATCACACCTGCTTGGCTGAACGTCGGGCGCGGCGGTGACGACTTGCGCGATGATTGCCGCGCCGCTGTCGGGTGAGCCACCCACGGGGGCGGTCGCGACGGGAGCAGGGCCTTGAGAGGCGACGGCGCGTCTGAGTGCTTCCACTAGCGCCTCGATCTCGTCGATGCCGTCATCGTTGTTGAGCGCGAGAAGCAGAGCGGCTGCCGCGTCGGCCGAAGGCTCTACAACTTGTGTCGACTTCGCTTCGACGGCCGACTCATTTCGAGCCGCATCGGCGTCAGCTGGAAACGCCGCCACGCCGGGGACCGTCCGGAGCAACGGTATCGGAGTCTGAACATCATCCTCGGACGCGGGCATTGGCGTAGCGGCTGGATCCGTTGCACCAATCCGCGCCAGCGCTTTCGGGCGTCGGGGCGGCAGATCGTCGTCCTCGCGCCACGGCTTCCGCCCGAGCGCGATAGGCGATGTCGGCGGGAGCAGCGGCGGCAACACCACATGCCCTTGGCCGTCGCCGCGCGGAGTCGTCTTCGCTTTCAAGCCGGTCGCGAAGCCGTATTCGGTCTTCAGCAGACCGCCATGCTGCTCGGCGAGCGCGTTTGCAATTGTCGGGACCGCGACGAAGCCTCGTTCGACGAGAATTCGTCCCAGGGGGCGGTTGGTCCCCTTCTGTTCGGCGAGTGCCAGCTCGAGGTCGACCGGACTCAGTAGGCCGGCTTCGACAAGCAGCTGTCCCAGCGGAACCCGTGCCTCGGACGAGTCTCGGACGTCAGCATTCACAGCGGATGCTCCCATCGAAGCTCGACCTGAACACCGTTCGTCTCGGCCCACGAATGAACAAAAGTCGTCAGATCGTCCTCTGCCTCCCAAGTCGTGCGGATGGTCAGATCGGCGCGGATTTCTGCTGATGCACCGAGGCGAAGGAGATAGTCGCGGAGCGCGACGACGCGATCGCCGTCGGCGAGCGAGAGACAAAGGAACGCCGGGCTTGACGACGTCGAATCAGGACGAGGCGAGAGCTCTGTCCGCATAGGGGCCTCCTGGCCACAGAAAAGGAGGGGTGACGACTCGATCATCGGCAGCTCCGCGAAAAACCACACCACCCGGAATCGGGATCTTGGAAAGCGGTACGGCCAATCCGAGGCGCTTGCTGCTGTTGCGGCGAACTAGCACGATCTCGTCTTGAGAGGATCGACCTCTCCTTCTCAGGGAGGGGATCTTCCGCAACGGTTGGCAGCCAACGGCAGAGGCCCTGCTTACATGGAACTTCGTACGCAATCCGCGGTAGCCGGTAGCAACTGATCTGGCGTGCTTTTGCCGGTTACGGGTCCGATCGATATGCCTCTGGTTGCCGTCGCTTGCAACCTGTGGGTGCCGGAAACTCCGTCGCTCCCTGTGGCGCGCCGCTGGACGTGTCCGCATCGTCGCCCCGGCCGTCCCGGGACGCCGGTCGACGTGCGTGAGCTGGTGGTGTGGCTGGCGTGCGAGAACCCGGGCTGCGGGTACCGGCGGATCCAAGGCGAACTCCTCGGGCTCGGCGTCTCTCTCCCTGCCAGCACCCGCCTGGGAGATCCTGCGACGCGAGGGGATCGAGCCGGCGCCGCGCCGACTCGAATCCAGCTGGGCGGAGTTTCTGTGCCGGCAGGCGGCGAGCATCCTCGAGTGCGACTTCCTCACCGTCGACACCGTGTTCTTCAAACGGCTCTACATCTGGTTTTTCATTGAGCTTGCAAGCCGCCGCGTCTACCTTGCGGGGATCAGCGCCAATCCTGACGGAGCCTGGGTCACCCAGCAGGCGCGCAACCTGCTGATGCGACTCGACGACGAAGGGCTGCGGCCGCGCTTTCTGGTCGGCGATCGTGACAGCAAGTTCACGCGCGACTTCGATCAGGTCTTCCGCTCCGAAGGCATCGGTGTGATCAAGGCGCCCGTGCGGGCACCGCGGGCGCGGGCGCACGCCGAGCGCTGGGTCGCAAGCCTGCGGCGCGAGCGCCTTGACCGGCTGCTGATCCGCCGCCGCCGCCACCTCGAGCGCGTCGTTCACGCCTACGCGATGCACTACAACGCGCACAGACCACACGCTCGCTCGGCCAGCAGCCGCCGCTCGCCAAGCCGCCGCCGATTAGCCAACCCGCGCCGATGAGTCAACTGCCAAGTGACGGCGTCAGTCGTCGCGACCTGCTCGGCGGACCACTGCACGAATACGAACTCGCCGCGTAGTCGCGTCCCGGGACGGAGGCCCGCAACCTTCGCGGCGAACGTCCGCGGCGCACGTCCCACAACGCGGCTCTGTCGACATGTCCGCTCTCGACTAAACCGGATATGTGCTCGCGATCAGGCGCGGCCTGAGGAGCAAAAACGGGTTGGCCGCGAGCACGGCCCCGACCCGGAAACGCCCGCGGTCAAGCGATGTGTCGAGCGGTCGGTGTCGCCAAACATGTGGATCGGGTCCGGTCGCGGGCGACGGCGTCTGGCGATCACGCTTCGAGACGTCCGGTCACGACTAGTGACTTGCGCACGTCTGCTCGCGATCGCTTTGGCGGCTGTGGCTCATACACGTCGCGCGCGGCCGTTGACGGATGCTTCGTCAGCGTGGGTGGGCTATCGCCTGATGCGGAGGGGCCGCTGGCTTGGCTTCTGCGATCTGCTGCTGAAGGGTCTTGATGCGCTCGACGAGGGGATCGACCTCCGCGTCGAGCTTCTTGTCCTTGAAGAGGTCGAAGACCTTTTCTCCGAGCTCACTGTAGGTACGGCTGAGTTCATGACTCGCGTCGAAACTGATCATGATCAAGCCGGCTCCTGCGAAGGCGGCATACCCGGTCAGCAACGACCACCAAGTGAAGTGGTGTCTGACGAGATAAGCGGTTGCAGCGATGCCCGCGCAAAGGACGAGGGCGCCGAACGAGACCCTCCAGACAGTGGTCGAGTTCTTCCAGAGCTGACCGAACCGGCCTTGGGTCGTTGCCTTCCCATCTCCGTAGAGGCGTGCCACCTGATCATCTATACGCGCCTCGACTAACGAGCATGACTTCACGTTGACCTGTCTGAGCATCGTCAGCGTCTCGCAATCGGCCTTCAGGTTGGAGCGCGGACGTAGCTGCATTGATCGACGGAAACGGAAGAGGCCCGTCACGCGCGGGACGCCCAGGGCCAGAATCTTGGGGATTAAATCGAACATCGCAGAAGCTCGAGTGCGCCCAACGCAGGCGAAGGAATCAGCCGTCGCAGGTGCATCTCCGCCGCAGGAACAGTCCGTCTGGACACGATGCGGAGCCTCTCCTCGAACTACGTTTGAGGATCCCACTCACACACACCTCTGTCAACGGCCCGCGGGGGGCCGCGCGAACTGTTCGATTTTGCCACGGGGCCAACGGCGATCTTGCTGCGACCGGAAAGACGGATGTCGGCAACGTCGAACACGACGTGGCTTCCGCGCGGGTGCAATGCAAGGCTAGAACTCGCTGAGTACGTTCCGACGCGGGCCTCGGGCTGGAGGCCGGTGCCGGTTTGCTCTTGACTCGCTTCGGTTTGAGCGTGAGGCTGGTTCGATGGAGGCGAGCGCGCCGATTCGAGCTGGCGGAGAGACGAAGGAGCTCCGTCTTGCGGTTGTCTGTTATGGCGGTTCGTCGCTTGCTGTCTACATGCATGGGGTGACGAAGGAGATTCATCGGCTGGTGCGCGGGTCGGCGTTGCTGGAGTCGTCAGCGGGTCACGGTGCTGAGGCGGGCACGGCGAGCGAGCGTGTCTATGGCCGGCTTCTGCAGGAGTTGGCGGAGCGCCATCGCGAGGGGCTGCGGACGCGGGTCCTGGTCGATGTGATCGCGGGCACGTCGGCGGGTGGGATCAACGGCATCTGTTTGGCGAAGGCGCTTGCTCATGATTTGTCCCAGGAGGGGTTCCGCGACCTTTGGTTCGAGCATGGCGATATCGACCAGTTGCTTGCGGCGCCGGGATTTCTGCCGCGCAGGTTGAAGGTCGGCTGGGTTGCTGCGCGGGCGCTGAAGCGGGCGCCGCTGCGCGGCGACCTGATGGCCCGTTGGGTGTATGACGCGTTCGCGGCCATGGATAAGAAGGAGGGACGGGAACCGGTGCTGCCGTCGCTGCTGCCGGCGCGGCACCTGCTGGAGTTGTTTGTCACTGTCACCGACTTTTACGGCTACGGCCGGCAGGTGCCGTATGCGGACCCGAACCCGATTCATGACACACGCCACCGGCATCTCTTGGCGTTCCGTTACGGCGGCGACGATGGCCGGGACGACTTCGGTTCCGAGTGGAATGGTGCGCTGACCTTCGCGGCGCGGACGACGTCCTGCATTCCCGGCGTCTTTCCGCCGGTCAGCTTCGATCAGCTCAAGAAGTGGCTCGGCGATCGGCGGCCGGTC
>VAWW01000099.1:0-4407 GCA_005884575.1 Actinomycetota bacterium | reverse complement strand
TGGACGTGGTTTGTTGACGGTGGCGTGCTTGATAACAAGCCGTTTGGACCGGCGGTCGACGCGATCAGGGAGCGTCCCGCCGATGTCGAGGTCGACCGGCGGCTGCTTTACCTGGAACCGGATCCCGGCGAGGAGCGGACCGCCTCCCGGCAGAGCGCGCCGGGCACAGCAGCCGCCGCGATCGGCGGGCTGACCGGCCTGCCCCGAGCCGAGCCGATCCTCGACGATCTGGTCGAGATTGGCGCCCTCAACGAGCGCGTGCATCGGATCGCCGACATCATCCAAACAAGCTGGGACACGGTCGAGAAGCGAGTGCAGGAGATCGCCGGGCCGCTGGAGGCGATCCCCGACGATCCCGCCGATCCGGCGCTCGCCGAGATCCGCAAGCGCCTGGACGAAGGCGCGCGAGAGAGTGCCGGCTTTAGCTACGCGACCTATGTTCGCCTCAAGCTCAGCGGTGTGATTGACCGGTATGCCGCGACCGCCTGCGCCGCCTGCGAGCTGCCGCCAGACTCAACGCACGCGCTGCTTGCTCGCAGTGTGGTTCGCTGCTGGGCAGAGCGGGAGCAGCTCTTCGAGCAGCAGATGAAGCCGACGCCGCGGCAACTCGACTTCCTCATTGGCTTCGACCTCGGCTACGGCGAGCGCCGCCTGCGTTTCGTGATCGACGGCCTCAACAACTGGTATCCGCACGCGGGCAAAGAGGGCTATCCCTCGCGCGAACAGATCAACGCCGCCAAAGGCCGCCTTTGGGGGGCCGTGGGCACGCTGCGGGACGCGATGTCCGGCAGCGGCTTTGACGAGACGCTGACAACGAGCTACAGCAGCTGCTTCCCGATCGAGGGGATGGGCGAGTTCATGCAGCGCACCGGGTTTGACGCGGCCGCATACGTCCAGCAGCACAGTGAGGTGCTGAACTCGCTCGAGCTCGCGTTGCGCGAGTCCGTGCAGGGCAAGCTCTCGACCTTTACCGGCGATCTGTACGCCGACCTCTTGCAGCTCACGGGCGGATGGGAGAGCTCGCGCAGGTGGGAGCTGCTCGTGCGGTACCTGGGCTTCCCTTTCTGGGACGTGCTGCTCTATCCCGTGCAGGCGCTCAGCGACGTCGGCGAGCGTGACCATGTCGAGATCGTCCGGATCAGCCCCCGCGACACCCACCGGATTCCCGCGCCAACCTCGAACGGCTCACACACGAAACTGCGCGGGGCCGAGGCGCACCACTTCGGCGCCTTCCTGAGCCGCGCCGGTCGAGAGAGCGACTACCTCTGGGGACGCCTGGACGGCGCCGAACGGCTGATCGGCATCCTGCTCGAAGACGCCAGCGACGCAGACAAAGAGCGCTGGTGCAACGAAGCCTTCCGGGCGATCCTCGCCGAGGACGCGGCGGCCGTACCGAAAGCCGCCGATCTCGTCCAGCACGTCCGAAAAACCATCGACTCGTAACGGGCGTACCTGTTGGCTCCGCGGTCGCGACTCAGGCCGCGCGCGAAACAGATCTAGCGTTGGCAGACATCCGGCGCGCGCTAGATCTCGATCCGGACGCGCCCCTGCCGGAACGCTAGGTAGGGGCGACCCGCTGGAGAAGCGGGTCGCGGCAGCGGAGACGGCAGCTGGCGAGCTTTCGCGCGCAGCTGTGCGAGAACTACCGGCGAGCGCGTCTTCTGTCACTCAACGAGCCGCGCCGGACGGCTGTTGCTCGCTCGCCGGGGTGATGCCTGTTCCCTGGAACGAGCAGTCAAGCGAGCAGAAGGCGGTGCCGACAGAGACCAAGGCGGCTTCCTTTCGACCTGCGGCTTGAGCGTGCGACTTCACAACCCTTCGCTTCTACCTGAGCTGATTCGACACTTCGAACGCTCGGGCTTCAGCGTGCAACGGCGCGGTGACACACTCCGTGTGCAGAGGCCCGACGCGCCCAGCGAAGATCAGGCGCAGCGAGAGATCCAGCTCCACCTCGACGTATGGCTGCTCATGTATCCCGACTCCCTGGCGGCGCAGCACTAACGCTCCGTTGGCCGGTCCGGCCGCAAGCAGCCGACCCAGAACTGGAACGCGCTCGACTTCGCGCACCCCCGCGTTCGGCTGATCCCTAGGATGTGGCGTCGGCGCCTGAGTTTGGCTGCTCGCTCAGTGCGCGTGCCTGCCCCATCGTTCAATGATCCGTATACGCGCCCCTCAAGACAACGGGCTGAGGTCGTGTGCGAGAGGTGCCTACAAGCGTCGGCTCGCGGCCAAGCCAAGAACGCGGCCTCGAGTGTTGAGTTCTGTCGGCCCTGGGGCCGCGTATTGAGTTCCGTCGGCCCCGGGGTTCTTATGCAGGCCTTGCGGCGTCTTTGGGGCGGGTTGGTTTAGACAGTGCGCGCGGTGCTCCAGTGCCGCGTAGCTTTACGAGTTCGTTCAGCAGGCCGAACCAGAAGGGCGCGCCGAGCATGATTGCAATGCGTTGTCATCAGGATCCCGATTAGCATGGCGGCCCACAGGCCGGCACTATGCGGAGATCGCGTTGGGTCCCCCTTTTTCAGCTTCCAGCCCAGCGGGATGTTGAGCGTGTTGATCTCCTTCACCTGGTCGGCGACCGTCTTCAGATCCGAGGCGTTCTGCCCGTTTGTGGTGATCTTGTCTGCTTCTGCGACGACGGCGGCGCGGACTGTCTCGTCGGACCAGAGCTTCCGAGCGATCTGGACCGTGTCTGCGTTGAGGATGATCGCCGCGCCGAGGCCGATCACGGCGAGCACGAAATGGATGCGCCGCTTGTACCAGCCGGATACGCGTTCCATCGAGTCGTCGTACGGCGACCCGGCGCTAGGATCTCGCGCGACCGCTCGAGTGGCGCGGTGCCGCCGAAGTTGTGCCAGAGGCCGAGGGAGATCTCCGGCAGCTTCAGCCCCCACTTGCCGACGCGACGGTATTGCATCGCAGCGCCGAACGTACTATAGTGAACCCAATGGTTCAGTATTCTACGACCGTCGACCACGCTTTCGCGGCCCTCGCCGACCCGACGCGCCGCGCCGTCCTCGAACGGCTCGGTTCCGGCAGCGCGACGATCAGCGAGCTCGCCGAGCCCTTCGGCATGTCGCTGACCGGGATGAAGAAGCACATCCGGCTGCTCGAGGAGGCGCAGCTCGTCACGACGGAGAAGGTCGGCCGTGTCCGCAGGTGCACGCTCACGCCCTACGCCTTCGAGGGCATCAGCACGTGGCTGCAGCGGCTCGACCGCTTCGCGCAGCTCGTCGAACGCACGAAAGGAGACCGATGAACACCACTACGAAGTCCGCCAAGAGCACCAACAAGAAAGAAGGATTCACAGCCGAGGAAAAGGCCGCGATGAAAGCGCGCGCCCGAGAGCTGAAGGACAAGACGGACGGGGAAAGCGCCGTGCGCGCCGCGATCGCCGCGATGTCGCCGCAGGATCGCGCCATCGCCAAGCGGCTCCATGAGCTCATCAAAGCCGCCGCCCCAGACCTCTCGCCGAAGACCTGGTACGGGATGCCTGCGTATGCCAAGGACGGCAAGGTCGTCTGCTTCTTCCGCAACGCGGGGAAGTTCAAGGAGCGGTACGCGATGTTCGGCTTCAACGACACCGCGAAGCTCGACGAAGGTTCCATGTGGCCGGTCGCCTTCGCGCTGACGAAGTTGTCCGCAGCCGACGAGGCCAGGATCGGCGCGCTCGTGAAGAAGGCGGTGGGTTGATGAACACCACGACCGTCACCACCCCGCACGAGCTCGAGATCCGCGTCGAGCGGATCTTCGACGCACCGCGCGCGCACGTCTTCTCCGTCTGGACCGACCCGAAGCTGATCCCGGAATGGTGGGGCGACGGCACAGTCGTCGAGGAGATGAACGTCCGTCCCGGCGGCACGTACCGCTTCCGCACCGCCTACGGCCTCGTCGAGGGCGAGTTCCGCGAGGTCGACGCGCCCGAATCACCTGCAGACCCTCGAGTTCGACGATCTGGGCGACCGGACGAAGCTGACGCAGACGATGGGCTTCGCTACGACCGAGGAGCGCGACATGACGCTGCAGTACGGCGTCGAGGAAGGAGCGAAGAGCGGCTTCGCGCGCGTGGACGCGCTGCTGCAGCGGCTACCGCTCGACGTGTGAGCCGCCGACGATGGCATCCGTGCCGTCGTCGAAGCGAACTCACGCCTTGCCCTTGCCGTCGTAGTCGGGCGACCACACGACGAGCGTGGCGTCGCGGCCGGAGACACGGACGCGTTCCGTGCCTCCGGCTCGACGCCGCGCCGCAAGTACCGGGGGCCCTCAGTGCGGCGAGGGTTTCCACCTGAGCAGTCTCAAGCAGCTCAGAGAGTTCCTGAGTGTCGGCCTAGCGGGACGAGGACTCGTTCAGGCTAACGGCAGCTCGAATCAGGGTCGCGAAAGCCTTCTCATCGATTTCATCGTCCTCGTGCA
>VAWW01000098.1 GCA_005884575.1 Actinomycetota bacterium | reverse complement strand
CGTCGCAGCGCCACTCGTACGGGCCACACGACACCGTCCGCCATGCCTCCGACTCGAGCTCCGGAACGGCCGGCAACGGTAGCCGTGGCTCCTCGAGCGCAGCCCACAGGAGGCCGAAGCGCTCGACGGCCTCGTGTCGCGTCGCACGCGCCTTCGCCGGCACGCGCGTCGGGTCGGCGAGTTGCGGGATCGCCGTGCAGGCACCGCTCGCCGCGTAGCGCCAGCCGTGGTACGGGCAGACGATCTCGTCGCCTTCGACCGTTCCAAGCGACAGCGCCGTCCCGCGGTGGATGCAAAGGTCGGAGAAGACGTGCGCGGTTCCGGCGGAGTCGCGCCAGACGACCAGCGGCTCGCCGAGCAGCTCGACCGGAACCGGAACTTCGGAGACGTCCTCCGAGTACGCCACCGGGTGCCAGCAGGAGCGGAGCGCGGGATGGTTGCCGCGCGCCGAGGGCGACTCGCGGGCGACGAAGCGGAGCTCCGGGACCTCGTCGAGCTCGCCGACGTCTCGGGCCAGCTCGAGGAACGTGAGCAGTCCGGCTCGTTCGCGCGGGCCGAAGCGATAGCGGAGCTTCTCGAAGTAGCGCGCCAGGAAGCCGGCCGGATAGCCGTAGCGCTCGCTCGAGTCGTACGCCAGCTGCTCGGGCTCGGCGCGGGCGGTGCGGACCGACTCGACCAGCGCGGCCTCCAGCTCCAGCAGGCCGGGCGGGAGGGGCTCGGCGCACGCCCAGACGGCGAAGACCATCGGCAGGCCTGTGCGCTCGAGCCAGAGGCGGCCGAGGTCGTGGTGCGGCGTCGGGTCCTCGAAGGCGCTCTTGAGCGCGGCGTCGCCGATCAACAGCTTCGCGTCGGCCTCCTCTCCGAGCGGGACGTGGTGCGCCTCGGGCAGCAGCACCTTCGTCAGCACGACGGAGGTCGCGCTCTCGGGGGTGACCGCGACCGTGCGCACCTGCTCGAGCGGCTTGCGCGCGACGAGCTGGATCGAGTCGACTGCGCCCTCGGAAGAGACGCAGAGCCGCGGCAGCAGCCGCAACCGGTCGGCGTGGCGTGCGTACTCGATCGACGAGATGGGCGCGAGGTCGAGCTCTCCGTTGAGGAGCCGCGCGTTCAGGTCGGTGGGCACGCCCTGCACCTCGTCCACCTCGGCGTCGAGCCGGTAGAAGACCGGCGCCATGTTCACGTAGGAGATGCGCCCGAGGCGGATCATTTGGCCCCTTCGGACACGTCCGGGGTCTGACCCCGGACATGGCTCTTGGCTGTGGAAAGCGTCGTCACGACTCTCGGTCCACGACGGCGTCGGTCAGGGCCTCGAGCTCCTCGCGGCGACCGTGGCCGTCGAGGCAGTCGCGGGCTCGGCGGGCGTAGTCGAGGGCGACCACCCGCGCGCGGTCGAGGGCGCCGGTCTCGGCGACGCGGATCAGGGCGCCGTCGAGCTCGCCGCCGCCCAGCGCGCGGCGCACCGACTCGTCCTCGCGGGCGGCGAGGATCAGCGGGAGCGTCGGCGTGCCCTCGCGGAGGTCGGTGCCGGCGATCTTGCCGGTCTCGATCGTTTCGCCGGTGCAGTCGAGGATGTCGTCCGCGATCTGGAACGCGATTCCGAGCGAGAGGCCGAACTCGCCGAGCCCGCGGTTGCCGCCGCTGCCGAGCAGGCACGCGGCCTCGAACAGCTTCCCCGTCTTGAGCGCGCAGCGCTCGAGGTAACTCTCGACGCTCGTTTCGGGGTCGTGCGTCTGCGCGCGCTGGAGCGCCTCGCCGCGCGCGAGCGCGAGCGTCGCGCCCGCCAGGACGCTGACCGCGGCGTGGTCGCCGGTGCCCGCCAGCTCCGCGAACGCGCGGGCGAAGAGGTAGTCGCCGGCCGCCCTCGCCGCGGCAGGCCCGTGGCTCGCCCACGCTGCGGCGCGGCCGCGGCGGTACTCGGCCCGGTCGATCAGGTCGTCGTGGACGAGCGTCGCCGTGTGGACGAGCTCGACGGCCGCGCCCGCAGCGAGGGCATCGGACCCGGGCGGCGCGGTCAGGAACACGAGTAGCGGCCGCAGTCGCTTCCCTCCGGCGGCCAGCGCCTCGGCGCCGACTGTGGCGACCGTGCCCGGACACGCCTCGACCGCGGCCGACAGCCGCTCCTCGAGCCCCTCCAGATACTCGTCGAGCCCGGGCGTCTCGCGGATCGTCGCGAGGCTCATTCCCGCTCACGGCGCCGACAAAGTCGGCGCCTTCGCTCCCTGATGAGCTCCGTCGAGCCTACGCTCATTTGGCTACCCCGGTGTGGAGCGCCACGATCCCGCCGGCGAAGCGCCGGTAGCGCACGTCCTCGAAGCCGGCCGTCCGCAGCAGCTCCGCCAGGCCCTCGGGCCCCGGAAATCGGCGAACCGACGCAGGCAGGTACGTGTACGCCGACCCGCCGGGCAGCACCCGTCCGAGCAGCGGCACGACGCGGTCGAACCAGAGCCGGTAGAACGGCGCCAGCAACCCGCGCGGCTGCGTGATCTCGAGGATCCCGAGCCGCCCGCCCGGGCGCAGCACCCGCCGCAGCTCGCGCAGGCCGCCCTCGAGGTCGGCGAGGTTGCGGACGCCGAACCCGACCGTGGCCGCATCGAACGACGCATCCTCGAACGGCAGCGCCAGCGCGTCGCCCTGCACCCACTCCACGGCCGACGACTTCTGCCGCGCCCGCTCGAGCATCCGCTCGGAGAAGTCGAGCCCGGTCACGACTCCGCCGGCGCGCAGGCAGGCGAGCGCGAGGTCGCCGGTACCGCAGCAGGAGTCAAGTACGCGGTCGCCCGGCCGCACGACCGCCGCCGCGGTCTCCGCGCGCCAGCGCCCGTCGAGCCCGGCCGTCATCACCCGGTTCATCCCGTCGTAGACCGGCGCGATCCGGTCGAACATCGCCCGGACGCCGTCCGCCGGAAGGGTGCCCGCCCGCACCGTCACTCCTGGCCCCACCGGCGGACGAGCTCGTGCGAGAGCCCGAGCTGGTCGAGGCAGCGCCCGACGATGAAGTCCACGAGATCGCCCACCGCCTCGGCGCCGTGGTAGAAGCCGGGCGCGAGGAAGAGCACGGTCGCGCCCGCCTGCTTGACGCGGAGCATGTTCTCGAGGTGGATCAGCGAGAGCGGCGTCTCGCGCGGGCAGAGGACGAGCTTGCGCTCCTCCTTCAAAGCGACGCTCGCGGCCCGCTGGATCAGGTTCGACATCGCGCCGGAGGCGATCGTCCCGAGCGTGCCCATCGAGCACAGGCAGATCACGTACGCGTCGACCTTTGCCGACCCGCTCGCGTACGGCTCGTGCCAGTCGCGCTCGTCATAGAGCGTGACCGCATCGCGCACGGGCTCGGTCAGCCGCGCAAGCGTTTCGTCAGGCGAGAGCCGCGCGTCGCCGTAGAGCTCCGTCGCGACCACCTCGACTCCCGCACGCGACGCACAGAGCCCGATCTCACAGCCCGCCTCGCCGAGCGCCTCGAGCAACCGCGCCGCGTACGGCGCCCCCGACGCGCCCGTGATGCCGAGGAAGAGGTGCACGTGCTAACCGCCCTTCGATGCCTCTAAGAAGGTCGCCAGCTTGTGCAGGTTGTCCTTGCCGAGGTCCTTGAACGACGGCATCGGCGAGCCCGGATTCACGCAGCTCGGGCACTCGAGATGGCTGATCTGGAACTGAATGCCCTTGTTCTTCGCGCCCTCGGCGGAGAGGTCAGGCGCGCCGAGGTTCGACGAGCCCGTGCCGAGGTACGTGTGGCAGTTCGTGCAGCCCGATTCGGCGAACAGATTCGCGCCCGCGATCGCCTCCTGGTTCCCTTCGAAGCCCTGTTTCTTCTCCCAGCTCGGGATCGCCGCCTTCACCTCACTCGCGATCGCCTCCTGCGCGGTCGCTCCCTTGTAGGTGAGCGTGCCCATCGCGACGATCGTCAGCGCGGCCGCGACCACCGCCACCGGCCTGCGCGAGATCCTCCGCTCCATCCGCAGGTCGAAGAACGGCAGCACGAGCAGCAGGATCAGGCAGATCGTCGGGATCCCGACCGTCGCGAGGATCACCGACTCCGGCCACTTGAAGATCCGGAGCAGGTAGAAGAGGAAGTAGAAGTACCAGTCGGGCCGAGGGACGAAGCTGTGCGTGCCGGGGTCGGCCTTGTCGCCGAGCACGGTGCCGAGGACATGATTCCCGAAGAGCCCGTACTTCCAGACGACGGCGAGCAAGACGATCACGACCACGACCACGAGGCTCATCACGGTGTCGTGGAACATCGCGTAGGGGTAGAAGGGCTTGCCCCGCGACTTGACGTCCGCCTTGTAGCGCTGGAATCCGGCGCGCCGGTCGTCGAGAGCGCTCATTCGGGCCTCCCGCGCACACCGGCTCGCGGACGCGGCTGCACGAGACCGGATCGCGCCGGCGGCGGCTCGGGCTCGGGCTGGCCGCCCGCGGCCTCAGGCGACCATGGCGGCGACGACACGCCGAGCCGGACGACGAGGTACAGGTGCAACCCGATCAGGCCGAGCAGCGCGCCGGGCACGAGCAACATGTGCAGCGAGTAGAAGCGAGCGAGCGTGTCCGGCCCGATCTCCGCGCCGCCTCGTAACAGCGATGCCAGGAACGGCCCGACGAACGGCGCCGTCCCGTTGATGTTGATCGCGACGACCGTCGCCCAGTAGGCGGTCTGGTCGTACGGCAGCAGGTAACCGGTCAGCCCCTCGAACAGGCCGGTCGCGAGCAAGAGCACGCCCACGATCCAGTTCAGTTCACGGGGGTACTTGTACGCGCCGAAGAGGAAGACGCGCCCCATGTGCATGAACATCAAGATGATGAAGACGCTCGCGCCCCATCGATGCATGCCGCGGACGAGCCAGCCGGCCCAGACGTCGTTCGTGATGTGTTGCACCGACTCGTGCGCGGAGTTCACGTCGGGCTTGTAGTACATCGCCAGGATCACGCCGGTCGCGAGCTGGACGAGGAACGCGGTCAGCGTCGCCGAGCCGAGCGTGTGCCACCAGCTGGTGTCGCCCGGGACCTTGCGGAAGAGGAAGTAGCGGACGCCGCCGATCAGGCCGGAGCGCTCCTCCAACCAGTCGAGCGGGTAGAGAGCCATCCGCTCGATCTGCTGCATCCGGTCTGACTTACGGCGGGCCATTAATGCGGCGGCTGTAGTGGATAGAGCCAGGACTCGATGCCGTCGACGTGCTGGCCCGGGCCGGTCAGCGTGTAGCGCTTGATCTCAGCGTTCGCGCCGGTGCCGGTGACCTGCGCGACGCTGTACGTGTTGCCGAGAATCAGGTTGCCGTTGCGGATCCAGAACTCGAAGCGGTCGAGGCCGCGGACTGGCGGGCCGGCGATCCGGTTGCCCTCCTGGTCGTAGGTGCCGCCGTGGCACGGGCAGATGAAGCCGGCGGCCGGGAGCGACGGGATCAAAGACACCTGCCCGCTGGGCGTCTTCACGGTCTTCGACTTGTCGTCGAAGGTCGGGCCTCCGGGCTGCACCGGGCAGCCGAGGTGCGCGCAGCGGTTCGAGATGCAGGTGAAGCTCGGCTTGCCGTGGAGGAGACCGTTGTTGCGGATGAACGCCGTGCGGCGGGAAACCTCGCCCTGCGACGGTTCGCGCAGGAAGGTGGCAACGACGTACTGGCCCTCCTGGAAGTTCGAGATCGGGCCGAGGTCGACCTCGTGGCTGTGCTGCTTGAGGAACGCGGGCATGACGGCGAAGCCGATCACCGGGAGCGTGACGACGCCGCCGATGATCGCGCCGAGGCCGAGCGTGGCGTTCTCGAGGAAGACGTTGCGCGGGAAGCGCTCGCCCGGAGCCGGTTCCGGCATCGCGGCCTCGCCCTTGTCAGCGGGGATCGGCGGTGCGCCCGGCGCCCTGCCTTCCTCCAGGGGCGGCGCAGTCGCGACGGTGGTTGCTCGCCCGCCGCGCACGACGTCACGCGCCCAGAGGAAGCCGCAGACTGCCACGAGCGCGGCCCCGATCGCCCCGACGGGCCAGAGGCTAGGCGGCGACTCGTGCCGCTCCATGTCCCCCCGCGGGTCGTCCACCCCGGTGCGCCTCCCCTTCCGATTTACACAGGCTCGATCAAGCCGCTGGATTCAATCGTCGCAGGTCCGCCGCGTCAACGACGTAACAGTTGGCGCAACGCCTCCGCCGACGCGCCGAGGCCATATTCATCCCAGCGCTCGTCGACCAGCCGGCGGATCTCGTCGCTCATCCGGATCTCCTCCGGCCACGGCCTCGCGCCCTCCGCCGGGCCCTTGTGGGTCGCGTCGATCCCGATCTTGCCGCCGTAGAACTGCATCGACGGCGCGTGGTCGAGGTGGTCGAGCGGGCCCTCGGAGATGAGCACGTCGCGCTTCGGGTCGACGTTTGCGCCGACGCGGAAGAAGACCTCCTCGTAGTCGTGCACGTCGACCCACTCGTCGACGACCACGACGGCCTTCGTGAGGCTGAGGAGGCCGAGCCCCCAGATCGCGTGCATCACCTTCTGCGCCTGGCCCGGGTAGCTCTTCCGGATCGAGACCAGGCAGCAGTTGTGGAACGCGCCCGCGACCGGAAGGTCGTAGTCGACGAGCTCTCGCCGACACGTTCGAGGGCGCGAACCTCCGTCCAGAGAGCCCGGGCCGCCCGGCGATGGAGCTTGCGCAGGAGGAGCGTCCGAACGTCGACGTCGCGCTCGACTGGGCCATCCAAGCAGGGGAGCCGGCCGCTGGGCTGCAGCTCTTGTGGATGCTCGAGATGTACTGGGCGACGAACGATCCCTTCGAAGGCCGCCGGCGAGTCAGCGCGCTGCTCGAGGAGGCCGGCGCCGACGTCGATCCTGCCGCATACGCCCGCGCGCTTCGCTTTCGTGGGGCCACTCACGACTTCACGCACGGGAGCGCGGCGCTGGCCGTGTACGCCGTGACCGGGTCGAGCCCGAGCGCGACGGCGACGTCCATGCGCCCGTCGGCGAGCAGGTAGTCGGCCCGGCCGTCCTTGTGGATCTGCCAGTGCATGGCGGTCGTGCGCTCGTCGAGCACCTGCATCCGGTACATGCCGACGTTGCGGCCGCCGGTGCGTGGGTCCTTCGTGATCACGGCCGGGAGCGTGATGAACGGCGCTGCATCGCCGGGCCAGCACGTCTGGATGGGGAGCGCGTTGAGATCGACCTCGTCGGCGGTGAGGACGATCTCCTGCGATGGCCCGCTGCGGACGCGCTTCGGCTGCGAGTCCGCGATCGACTTCAGCTTCTTGAGCCCGCGAACCTTCTCCGCGATCCCCTGCGGCGGCTGCATCTCGAGGACGTCGCCGACCCGCTTGCCCGCGTCGTCGAGCGAGTCGACCCCGAGCGCGAGGCACATCCGACGCTCGGTACCGAACTGGTTGATCAGCAGCGGGTAGCTCGACTTCGGGTTCTCGAAGAGCAACGCAGGCCCGCCGGACTTGACCACGCGGTCGGTGATCTCGGTGATCTCGAGGTGCGGGTCGACCTCGGCGGAGATGCGAACGAGCTCGCCCTCGCGCTCGAGCAATGCGATCCACTCGCGGAGGTCTCGCATGGCGGTCAGTCTAGGACGGAGAGGGCATATCGCACGGCCTCCTCGAGCGATAGCGTCCGGCCGACGGCATGGCCACGGTCGAACGCGGCCCCGTGAACCGGCTCAACGTATGGGCTGTAGTGGCGTAGGTTTTGCGTGGTCGTCGGCCTCGGCTCGCGCTCCGACACAAACTCGACGGCGCCCCACAGCTTTCCGGCCAGCTCCGCGTCGCCCCGGCCGGCCGAAATCGCGGCACCCGCCGCCAGCGCGATCGCGAGGTTCACCCGGTCCTGAACCGACAGAAGCGTCTCGAGCCCGTCGCGGAAGACGGGCACCGCCGCCTCCGGCTCGTTCGCAGCGATCAGCCACTCCGACGCCCCAAGCAGCGTCACGCCTCGGAACCACGTGAAGCCGAGGCTTTCCGCGATCGAGGCCGACTCGAGTGAGAGCCGCAGCCCGCTCTCCCGGTCCCCCTCTCGAAACGCGA
>VAWW01000064.1 GCA_005884575.1 Actinomycetota bacterium | reverse complement strand
CGAGTGCGGCCCAGACCTCGAAGCTAGCCCAGCGCCTGGCCGAGGAGTTGCGCGCAGCCGGCCGGCGACTCGAGCCGGCACTGACAGATAACGGCAGCGAGTTCCGCGGCGCTTTCAAGCAGCGGCTCGCGCGGCTGGGAGCGCGCGCGACCCGGATCCGCGCCGGCCGACCGCAGACAAACGGTGCGGTCGAGTCCGTACACAAGACGATCCTCGACGAGTGCTGGCGCCCGGCCTTCGCCCGCTACCTCCAGGTCCGCTTCCAAGGCCTACGCCGCGACCTCGACGACCACCTCCGCTACTACAACTTCGAGCGCGCCCACACCGGCCGCCTCACCCGCAGCCGCACACCCGCCGACATCGTCTACGGTGCCCACAAGATGGAAGCGAGATCAGCCGCACCTGTCGGCACATCTCGGAGGCTGTCCACTCTAGATGCCGTACCTGTGCTGGTCGCGCCAGACGCGCCACATCGCGACCGCGCAGATCACGATCACGCCGATGAACGCGAGCAGTTGCAGCCCCGGCGAGCCCTTCCACCAGCGCACGCCGATGTCCGTGACGATCAGCAATGCGGCGCCGTAGAACGTCACGCGGGCCCGCAGCGACCACGCCGCGATCTCCGCGCGCCGCTCGCGCCAGACGAGGTAGACGAAGAACGTGATCGCGAGGATGAACGCGATGCTCAGTAGCGCCGAGATGACAGAGAGCGTGGTCTCGAGCTGGAGCACGACGACGACGAGCGCGATCAGCGCGACGATCAGCAGGCCGCGCAGCGTCGGGTTCATCCGTCCGAAGAAGGCTCTCATCACGTTCCGGTCATGTAGGCCCGCACCGCAAGTGCTCCGGCCACCAGGGTAGCGCCGGCGAACCACGCCAGCCGCTGCCGAGGTTCTCGCGGCGCGTACAGCCACGGCGCGAGCACGGCGGCGAGCGAGAGCGCGCCGTAGAGGTAGTGGAGCTGGTGCGGGGCGCGCCGGTGGTCGGAGAGGAGCAGCAGTCCGATCCCGACCTGGGCGACGAGCAGCGTCTGGACGAGCGCGAGCAGGTGCGTGACGATGCCGCGCGCCGGCGCCCGCCGGTAGTACGTCCACGCGGCGACGGCCGCCGCGGCGAACGTCGTCGCGAGGACCAGGAATGCCGTGACCCGGTGTGCCGTTAGCATGGCCGCATGATCTCCGAAGGACAGCCCGCGCCGGACGTCGAGCTGGAGAGCGACACGGGCGACCGCGTCAAGCTCGCCGACTTCCGCGGCAAGACCGTCGTCCTCTACTTCTATCCCAAGGACGACACGCCCGGCTGCACGACCGAAGCCTGCGAGTTCAGGGACACGTACGACCGCTTCCGCGAGCAGGGCGTCGAGGTGATCGGCGTCAGCCCCGATCCGGTCCAGTCACACCAGAAGTTCAAGTCGAAGCACGAGCTACCGTTCCTGCTGCTCGCGGATCCGGAGCACAAGCTCGCCGAGGCGTACGGCGTCTGGGGCGAGAAGAAGTACATGGGCCGCACGTACATGGGGATCAACCGCTCGACGTTCGTGATCGATCCCGAGGGCAAGGTCGCGAAGGCGATGGTCGGGATCAAGCCGGCGGGTCACGCCGCACAAATCCTCGATCAGCTGGCGTAGAAGATCACCCATTCGGGGGAACGGCCCTCACCCATTCGGGGGAATCACTTCGAGGGATGGCGGTGGGAAGCTGGCCGATAGCGGTCCACCACGGCGTCATGCAGATCTCTCTCCGCGACCCGGCCTATACGGACCGTCTGGCGGCATTCCTGCGGAGCCTTGGCCAGACGGTGGTCGTGAACGGCCCGGATCGCGTCGAGCTCGTAGCGGACGACGTCGAGCTGTCCCGCGGCGAGGTGCAGATCTACCTGCGCGTCTGGCGTGTGCTGTACCCGGAGGCGGAGGTCGACCTGGGCGATTAGCAGCGCAGCGCTACGTGGCGCGCGGGCGGGCCGAGTGGGACGCGCTCGCGGCGCGCCACAACACTGAGCCTCGCCCGATAGACATCCATGTCGGCGCGGCGCCAGTCGCCGTGGGTCTGGCAGCGCCACGGCCGGTAGAGCTCGCGGTGGTAGGAACTCGTCAGGCTCTCGTTGTGGCCGATCACGTTGCCGAGCGAGATCCCGTACTTCTGCATCAGCCAGGCCGTGAGCTGCAGCGACGAGTCGAGCTGTCGCGGGTTCGAGAGAACGGCGGCGTCGCTCAGCGCGACGTGCTCGATTCCGAACGCCGTGTAGTTCAGTCCGACGGTGTGGCGGCACATCACGGTCAACGGGACGAGTTGGTAGATCGTCCCGTCGGCGTCGATCACGAAGTGCGCGCAGATTCCCGGCAGCTCGTGCAGCTCCGCGTCCGGCCGGTCCGGTGCGAAGGTCGCGAAGGTGGACGCGAAGCTGGTGTTCGCGGTCAGGTGCTCGACGATCACGCGCGGGTTGCGAAGCTCCCACGTGTCGAGCCCGTAGTGCTTGCGGGCGTATGCGGCCGTCTCCGCCCGCCGCGTGGCCGGGAACGGGATCGGCTTCTGGACGATCGCCGGCTGGATCGCGGCTGCGGCCGTGAGGACGGCGAGGAGCATCGGGGTATTGTCGTCATGGATGCGGAAGACCGTGGACGACCTGCTCGCGGCGGGGCTACCGGTCGAGCGCGGCTGAGACGAGTTCTAGGCGCAGGCCGACTCTTCGTCGAGCCAGCGGCCGCCGATCTTGAGATAGACGTCGCCCTTTGCGCGGGCGAGCACCTTCCCCGTCCTCGACTTGATGACGTAGTTCGCGAGCGCGCGGTTGCCGGTGACGCGGACGGTGATGTTCGCCGTCGTGACCGGCCCGGTCTGCCTCCGGAACTGGCGGTTCGCGGCCGACCAGACGCCGAACGCACACTTCGCCCGGAACGATGGCGTGTAGAGCGCGTAGAGCGCCCTCCAGCTCCCCGCGTTGAAGAGAGCCGTCTCCCGCTGAATCAGGGTCTTGACGGCCGACGCGTCGGAGAGCGGAGCCGCGGCCACGGATCCGGCCAAAGACGCAGCTACGACAAGGACGGCGAGGACGCTGCGCGCCTGCACGAACTGCGGCGTACCCACGGCACCTGGTTCGCCAAACGACGCGATGCGGATGAGAGGACTTGAACCTCCACGCCCCGAAGGGCACACGGACCTGAACCGTGCGCGTCTACCAATTCCGCCACATCCGCGCGGGGCGACAGTGTAGCCCGGCCCGGCGGCGGGTCGCGGGCGCGCGTACCATGGCGCACCTGACGCGGGTCTTCGTCCTCTTTGCGGCACTTCTCGCTCTGCTCGCCACCACCGGTGCGACGGCCAGAACGTCCTCGCACGCCAACCCGCTGGTCGAGGTCGTCGTCACGCTGCCGGAGCCGTCGCTCGCCGAAGCGGTGCACGCCGACCGGAGCCTCGCCGGGGCCGCGACGACCCGCCGACACCGGCTCGACCTGCGCACGCCCGCGAGCCGCTCGTATCTACGCCGACTCGCGTCCGCGCAGCGCACGCTGCAGGCACGGATCCAGACCGCGATCCCCGGCGCACAGGTCGCGCGCCGCTTCACGGTCGTCCTGAACGGCCTCGCCGTCGTCGTCCCGCGCTCGCAGCTCGTCCGGCTCCGCGCACTCCCGGGCACGACAGTCTGGCCGAGCCTCACGTACCGGCCGCTGCTCGACCGCACGCCCGGGCTGATCGGCGCGACGAATCTCTGGGGCGCGACGCTCGCCACGGCGGGCGAGGGCCTGAAGATCGGGATCATCGACGACGGGATCGACCAGACGCATCCGTTCTTCGACTCGACCGGCTTCGCCTATCCGCCCGGCTTCCCGAAGGGACAGACCAAGTACACGACGCCGAAGGTGATCGTCGCGCGCACGTTCACGCGACCGGGCGAGACGTACGAGAACGCGAAGCTCCCGTTCGACCCGAAGCTCTCCGACCACGCGACCCACGTCGCGGGTATCGCCGCGGGCGACTTCCAGACGGCCGCGCGCGACCCGGGGGGCAGGCGCGTGCTCGCATCCGGCGTCGCGCCGAAGGCATACCTCGGCAACTACAAGGCGCTGACGATCCCGACGCGCGAGGTCGGGCTGAACGGGAACTCGCCGGAGATCGCCGCGGCGGTCGAAGCGGCCGTCCGCGACGGAATGGACGTGATCAACCTCTCCCTCGGCGAGCCGGAGATCGACCCCGCGCGCGACATCGTCGTGAAGGCGATCAACGCGGCGGCGGACGCTAACGTCGTGGCCACGATCGCGGCCGGCAACGACTTCGACGTCTCCGGGCGCGGCTCGATCGACTCGCCGGCCGCTGCGTCGAAGGCCATCACCGCCGCAGCGTCGACGGGCGGCCGCGACGGGGCCGCCGACGCGATCGCCGACTTCTCCGGCAGCGGTCCGTCGCCGCTGACGCTCCAGATGAAGCCGGACGTGACCGCCCCGGGCACCGGGATCCTCTCGTCCGTGCCGCGCACCGAGGGGACCTGGGCGGTGCTCGACGGAACGAGCATGGCCGCACCGCACGTCGCGGGCGCGGCGGCGGTTCTGAAGCAGCGGCATCCGACCTGGACGGTTGAGCAGGTCAAGTCGGCGCTCGAGTCGACCGGCGATCCAGTCAAGGGGGACGACGGGGTCACCGAGACGCCTGCGACGCGGGAGGGCGGCGGCAGGATCGACCTGACACGGGCCGACGTGCCCCTCCTCTTCACCGACCCGACGGGAATCTCGTTCGGCCTCGCGGGGCCGGGCCGCCAGGTCACGCGGACGCTCGCCCTGACGGACGCGGGCGGCGGCGCCGGCGACTGGGCCGTGTCCGTGCAGCAGCAGTCGCCGGAGCCGGGCGTCGCCGTGACGGCGCCCCCGTCCGCCACGGTGCCGGGTCCGCTCACCGTGACGCTCGCCGTCGACGCGGCGGCCGCGGAACGCGACCTGACGGGCTTCGTCGCCCTCACGCGCGGCGGCGAGGTGCGGCGGGTTCCCTACTGGCTCCGCGTCGCCGTGCCGAAGCTCGGCCAGGAGCGGCATGCGACGCTGACGCGGCCGGGGGTCTACCGCGCGAACACGAGGGCCGGCGCCTCGCTCGTGTCGGCGTACCGGTATCCCGACCAGACAGTGCTCGGGGAGCCGCCGGCGGCGCTCTCCGGCCCCGAGGTCGTCTACCGCTTCAACCTCCGCCGGCCGGTCGCGAACTTCGGCGCCGTCGTCATCGCCCGCGCGCCGGGGACCGTCACGCAGCCACTGGTCGTCTTCGCCGGCAACGAGAACCGGCTGCTCGGCTATCCGGGCCTGCCTCGGGCGCTCAATCCGTATGCGAAGAACTTCCGACTGTCCGCGCCGGTCGCGGGGGCCGTCCTACCCACTCCCGGCGCATACGACATCGTGTTCGACAGCCCGAGCTCCAGTCGCGCCGGCCGCTTCACGTTCCGCTTCTGGGTGAACGACGTGACGCCGCCGTCCGTCCGGCTGGTCGGCCGGAGCGGGACGACGCTGCGCGTCGCGATCCACGACGCCGGCGCGGGCGTCGACCCCGGTTCCCTGGAGGCGAGCGTCGACGGCCGCGCGGTGCCGGTCCGCTGGACGGGCACGACGCTGCTCGTCTCGACGGGCCGCCGCGGGCCGGGCCTGCACGGGCTCGTCGTCAGCGCCTCGGATTACCAGGAGACGAAGAACATGGAGGACGTGGGGCCCGTGCTGCCCAACACGAGAGTCCTCCGGACTAGTTTCCGCGTCGGCTAGGCCGGTCGTTCGTCGTCGGCAGGTTCGCGAGGTCGCGCTCGACGCTGGCCGCGAACTCGTCGCTCTCGTTCCGCAGGAGCTTCAAGTTGGCCTTGCGACGGGCGCGCTCGCGGCTGCGACGGCCTTCGAGCCCGAAGCGGGACTCCACGCGCGGCCACTCGGCGCCCGCGAGGACGGCAACCGCCAGGGCGAGTAATGCGATGTACACCCAGCCCACTCCCTGATCTTACCGACGGAGGGGCGCGCCGCTAAACCGATCGGGTACGTTCGCCGATACTTGTTACATGAGCGGCCCCCTGATCGTCGCGTACGTCCTTCTCTGGGCGGCGCTGATGCGGGCGCTGCTCGTCCGCGCGAAGCTCGTCCGGCCCACCTGCGCGCGTTGCGGACTGCCGTTCGAGCGGCGCCGGCTCGGCGATAGTCCCTCCGCACATACGATTCCTCCTGTGAAGGAGATCTCCGCCGACCTCGAGCGCTGGCGCGCAGCGGGCGAGCGTGTCGCCCTGGCGACCGTCGTCGCCACGCGGCGCTCCGCCCCGCGCCCGATCGGCTCGAAGCTCGGCGTCTCGTCGGGCGGCGAGCTCGCCGGCTCGGTCTCCGGCGGATGTGTCGAGAACGACGTCTACGGCGCCGCCCGCGAGGTGCTCGCCGGCGGCGGTCCGCGGCTCGTGAGTTACGGGATCTCGGACGAGCTCGCATTCGACGTCGGCCTGCCGTGCGGAGGCGAGATCGACGTCTTCATCGAGGAGGCCGACGCCGCGCTCGTGAAACGGCTCGGGGAGATCGTCGACGAGGGCCGCCGTGCCGTCCTGTACACGACGCTCGACGGCGACTCCGTCGGGAAGCGGCGGCTCGTCGAGGAGCCGGACGCGGACGAGCTGACGCGCGAGCTGCTGAAGGGCGCCCGTTCGCGGGTGCTCGAGCTCGAGGGGCAGAAGGTCTTCGCGGAGGTGTTCGCACCGCCGCCGCGGCTGCTCGTGATCGGCGCCGTCGACACCGCGGAGGCGCTGTGCCGCGCGGCGAAGCTCGTCGGCTGGCGCACGATCGTCGCCGACGCACGCGGCCGCTTCGCGACCGAAGAGCGCGTCCCGAGCGCGGACGAGGTTCTCGTCGCGTGGCCGGACGAGGCGCTTGCGCAGGTGAAGCCGGACTACGCGACCGCGATCGTCGTACTGACGCACGACGACAAGTTCGACGTCCCCGCGCTGAAGGGCGCGCTGGAGACCGAGGCGTTCTATATCGGCGCGCTCGGCTCGCGCCGCAACCAGGAGCGCCGCCGCGAGCGCCTGCTCGAGGCCGGCGTCTCCGAGGAGTCGCTGGAGCGGATCACCGGCCCGTGCGGCCTCGACGTCGGCGCCGACTCGCCGGGCGAGACCGCGCTCTCGATCCTGGCCGAGATCCTCGCGGTTCGGGCAGGCCGCGAGGGCGGCTCGCTGCGCGACAGCAAGAGCCGCATCCACGCCGCCGTCGGTTGAGCGTCGCCGACACGTCTCTTGCGGCCGTGCCCGGTGCCATGCGTGTGCCGTGGCTCTGACGGACGAGTCCCACCGCCTGACCAGGCCGTTCTCGCCGCGAGACACGGCCCGGCGGGCGCCGGCCGCCGACACAGATACGTGACACTCGACATGACGTTTCCGGACAAGCCCGGTGCCACGTTCGGGACATGGGCCGGCGTGACTTGGCCGAGGCTTGAGGCTAGAGACCGTATGTCTCGAGCAACCGCAGCCAGACCTCGCTGCGCGTCGGAAACGACGGCACGGAGTGCCACAGGCGCTGCAGCGGCACCTCGCCGACGATCGCGATCGTCGCGGCGTGGACGAACTCCGCAACCTCGGCTCCGGTGAACGTCGCGCCGACGAGCACCTCCCTGTCGTGGTCGATTACGAACCGGGTCGTTCCGGGCGCGCCGCGGCCGTAGAAGCTGCCGCCGGCGACGTCCGAGGTCCCATAGTCGACCGCGCGGACGTTCAGGCCGGCCTCCTGCGCCGACGCGAGCGTGTGGCCGACTGCCGCGATCTGCGGCTCGGTAAAGATTACGCGCGGCGGACCGCCGCCGTCGTCGCGGATCTTCACGTCCTTGCCGAGGATCCGGTCGGCGGCGATCCGGCCCTGGTACTTGCCCATGTGCGTCAAGAGATTGCGGCCGTTCACGTCGCCGATCGCATACAACCACTCGTTCTCGGGCGACTGCAGCGTCTCGCCGACCTCGACCGGCTCCCCCGGCTCGAGGCCGATCGTCTCGACCCCGAGCTGCGCGGTCCGCGGGCGGCGGCCGACGGCGACGAGCAGCTCGTCGCCAGCCAGGCGGTCGCCCGTCTCGAGCTCGAGCCCCACCTCCCCGTTCCGCGACGCGGCGATGGCCTTGACGCCGACGCGCACGTCGATCCCGCGATCGACGAGCGCGGCGTGGACGAGCTCTGCGGCGAACGACTCCTCCCGGCCGAGCAGCCGCGGCATTGCCTCGATGACGGCAACACGCGACCCGAACGATGCCCACGCCTGCGCGAGCTCCACGCCCGAGACGCCGCCGCCGAGCACGAGCAGCCGGCCGGGGACCTCCTTCGCGGTCGTCGCCTCGCGGTTCGTCCACGGCTTCGCCTCGCGGAGCCCGGGGATCGGAGGCACGGACGTCTCGCTCCCGGTCGCGACGACGACAGCCGTCCGTGCCTCGAGCACCTCGTCTCCGACCAGGAGGCGACGCTCGCCGTCGAACCGGGCCGCGCCGCGGACGAGCGTCACGCCGCGCTCGTCGAGCCACGGCAGCTGCGCGCCGTCGTCGAGGTTGTGGATCACTTCGTCGCGCCGCTTGAGCGCCGCCTGCACGTCCAGCTCCCCCGCGACGGCCTCGCGCGCGCCCGGACCCTCCGCGCCTCGTCGAGCGCCTCGGCCGGCCGCAGCAGGGCCTTCGAGGGCATGCACGCGTAGTAGGAGCATTCGCCGCCGACGAGGTGCTCCTCGACGAGCGCGACCTCGAGCCCGCCTTTGCCGAGTCTGCCGGCGCATGCCTCGCCCGCCGGACCCGCGCCGATCACGACGGCGTCGAATGTCCTCGATGCCACGATATTCCTCCTCGGTCGACACGACAGCTTCTCGCATAATCGAACCCGTGAGGGCGGGCGCAGCGGCGGTGACGACCATGGCGGTGATCGTCGCGGGCTGCGGCTCCTCGGGCAAGACGCAGCCGGGCCCGCCGCCGACCGCACAGGAGCTCGTGCGCAGCTCCCTGCTCGCAGCCGCCGAGTCGCCGGGGGCGACGTACGACCTCGTGATCGACGCGAAGCTGAGCGGAGCGTTGCCCAAGCGGCTCAGGAGCTACGTGCGTACCGCCCCGCACGCGCGCGCAACCGGCACGATCGCCCGCGACCTGTTCGTCGCCCACGTCTCGTCGAGCATTCCGGCGATCGCGATCGTCACCGGGGACGAGATCGCCGCGGGCCGGGACTTCGCGTACCTGCGTTACCGGGAAACGTGGTACGGCTCCGGCACGCACGGGCTCGTCGATTTCTGGCGTCGGCTTCCCAGTCTCGCGCTCGGGAGGCCTGCGACGCGGGACGAGCTGTTCGCGTTGCTCGAAGGTGCGATCCACGGCTCGGTGACGGCCGGGCCTTCGCGGGACGGAACCGAGACCTGGGAGCTCGCAGGCACCGTCGACCCCGCCGCACTGAAGGCGCTCCTGCGACCGTTCACCGGGTACGTGTCCGGCCTCCACGTGACGCAGATCGCGGCGCGGTTGCGCGCGATCTACGACGTCGGCCGCGACGATTTCCTCCCTCGCCGCCTGCGCATCGAGCTGCACGCGGTGCGCCCCGACCTCGGCACCCGGCTCGAGGCGCAGCTGCCGGACCTCCACGGCGTGGACGCGGTGATCGAGCTCGAGCTGACCGGCTGGGGCAAGCAGACGCCGGTGCAGCGGCCGGCGAACCCGAAGACCTACGACCAGTACCTCGACCGGCTCGGGCTCGGGGGCTAGCCGCGCCGTTCGTCGCCGCGGAAGAGCTTCATCTCGAGTCCCGCGAGCGGTATCGCTCCATCCTTGCCGACGCGCCACGTGTCCTGCATGTAGAGGCACGCCTTGCCGTCGTCGGAGATCGCGTGCGGGTGCATCGAGAAGATCATGTTCTCCTTCAGCTCGGTCTCGACGCCCTCGCCGATCTTCGGGAACTCGATCATCGTCATCCCGATCGAGTGCCCCGTGACGTGTCCGAGCTTGTAGCCGCGATCGGCGAAGCCCTTCGAGACGGCGCGGTGGACGTCGTGCGCGGTCGCGCCGTCCTTCATCACCTCGGGCGCGACGGCGTAGTACTCCTCGTACGCCTCCATCATGCGCTTGGTCTCGTCGCTCGGCTCGCCCGGGCAAATCGCGCGGGAGACCTCGACCCAGTGGCCGCCCGGGCCGGCGACCTCCAGCGACGGCAGGACGCAGTCGCGCGCGTCGAACCGACGCTCGCCCGCGATCTTGAACTCGGGCAGCGCAGAGCCGTCGGGCCCGTCGAGCACCATGTCCATCGTCAGCCGGCCGCAGCCCTGCGAGACGAAGTACTCCTCGCAGGGCGCGAGCACCTCGCGCTCGGTCTTCCCCGGTGCAAAGTGCTCGACGAAGATCCAGAAGCCCTCGGTGTTGATGCGCACGCTCTCGCGCACCGACTCGAGCTCGAGCTCGCTCTTGACCGCGCGTGCGAGATCGAATTCGACGTCGAACGGGACGAGCTGCGCGGCGCCGTCGACAGCGCGGAAGTCGCGGACGGTCATCACGTAGTCGAGCCCGTAGATGCCGACGCGCTTCCCCTTCGTCTGCTCGGCCAGCCACTCGCCGGGCCGGTCGACGAAGACCTGGTTCTCGATCCACGTCGTGCTGTGCTCGCCGACGTAGCGGGCCTCGCTCGGGAAGACGATCGCGGGGTCGCCCTCGCGCGGGAGCAGAACGTACGCATACCGGTGCACGATCACGAAGCCGGACATGTAGGTGACGGCGCCCTCGAAGCCGGTGTACTCGTTGCCGCTGACGACCACGGCGTCCACCCCGTGCTCGTCCATCGCCTGCCGGACGAGGCCGTAGCGGCGCTCGACCTCGCTCACTGGGACCATGACTTCTCCACTCCTTTGATCAACGTCCAGATCGTCCGATGCGTGGGCGTCGGCACGCCATGCTCCTCGCCGAAGCGGACGATGCCGCCGTTCAGGTAGTCGATTTCGGTCTGCCGGCGCGCCTCGACGTCCTGCAGCATCGAGGCCTTGTGGTCATACGCGACCTCGGGCTTCGCCGCGTGGTCGATCAGATCCTCGGGATCGGCGTCCAGCTCGATGCTCTGCGCTGCGGCGACAGCCTTGCCCTCGTCGACGAGCTGCGAGACCAGGGCGCGGAGCGGCGGGAGCTCGCAGACGCGGCCGTGCGTCAGGCCGGTCAGGGCGCCGATCGGATTCGTCGACGCGTTGAAGATCACCTTGCGCCATTGCGGGCCGCGCGCGTCGCCGACGGCCTTCGTCGGCATCCCAGCGCGGGTGCACGCGTCGGCCAGGCGTTCGATCTCCGCGAGCGGCGCCGGCTTTGGCTCGAACGGGCCGAGCGTGGTGTCGCCCTTCACGTCCCACTGCACGTGGCCGGGCTCGACGATCTTGCCGGCGGGAAAGGTCGTGCCGCGGATCACGCGCTCCACGTGGTTCGCGATGACCTCCTCGTTGCCGATCCCGTTCTGGACGGTCGCGACGCAGCCGTCCCCGAAGGCGTGCGCCGTGGCCGCGATCGCCGCATCGGTATGCATCGCCTTCGTCGCGACGATGCCGAAGTCGCAGGGCGGGACCCCCGCCGCGTCCGAGGTCGCGCGCGGGTGCCCGAGGACGTCGCCGGCGCCGCTCAGCCGCAGCCCGTCGCGGTTGATCGCGTCGACGTGAGCCTGTGCGAGGTCGTACGCCCAGACCTCGACGTCCTCGAGCAGCGACAGGTTCGCCGCGAACAGCGACCCCACCGCCCCGCAGCCGACGACGCAAATTCTCACCGGACACGGCTCCTGCAGCCAAGACCCGGGACCTTTCCCGGGGTAGGACCCGGGTCGTGGCTCGTCGGGACTCGTGCGGCTGCGGAAATGCCTGCTCCTCGGCTGGTTGCTTGGCCGCTTCGGCCACGGCTGGGGACCAGGTCCCGGGACATGGTCATTCGGAGTAGCTCGCCTCTCTGGCCTTGACCAGCCGGTACAGGGCCGTGTGGAGCGGCACCGGCACGCCGAGCCGCTCGGCCTCGCGGATGAGCGAGCCGGTGATCGTCTCGATCTCCGTCGGCCGCCGCGCCTCGACGTCCTCGAGCATCGACGGGGAGTGCGCGCTGCCGCGCCGCGTCGCCAGCACGTTCATCTTCCAGGGATCCTCTCCCAGCTCGATCCCGGCTGCAGCGGCAACAGCCTTGCCCTCGTCGACGAGCGCGTGGACGAGATGGCCGAGGTCGGACGGCCGCTCCTCGGCCGCGAAGTGGAAGTCGTGCGGGAGCCCCGTCAGCGCGGCGACCGCGTTCACCGTCGCGTTGAAGATCAGCTTCGACCACTGTGCCGGCTGAAGATCCTCGAACGCCTCGGCCTTGAGCCCGGACGAGACGATCAGCCCGGCGACCTCGCGCACGTTCACGAACGTCGTCGACCCGTACGGACCGAGCCACGTCGCCGTGTCGAGGACGTACTCGACGTGCGTGTCGCTCTGCCGCGTGCCGCTCATGAACGTAACCGCGGAGATCAGCGGCCACTCCCCGTGCCGCGCGACGATCTCCTCCGCTCCGAGCCCGTTCTGGACGGTCATCACACTGGCCTCGAGCGCGTGCCCCTCGAGCCGCGACGCGACCGCGTCGAGGTCCGGCCCCTTCGTCGCGCAGATCACGAGGTCGACGTCGCCGAGCTCGGCGGGATCCGTGGTCGCCTCGACCCGTGAGTGCAGCTCGCTACGGCCCGAGACGTGCAGCCCGTCCTCCCGCAACGCCCGGGCCTGCTCCTCGCGCCGGCAGAGGACGACGACATCGCAGACCTGCGCGAGATGCCCCGCGTAGAGCGAGCCGATCGAGCCGGCTCCGGCAACACAGACGCGCTGGATCAAGACGCGCCGACTGCCGCGCCGAAAACGTCCCTGAGCTTCCGCTCGAGGTACGCAACGTACGGGGCCGGGTCGATCGGCCCGCCGGCCGTCCGCTGGACGGTCTCCGCGGCGGTGAACTTCCGGCCGAACCGGTGCACGTGCTCACCGAGCCAGTCCCGCAGCGCGCCGAACTCGCCGCGCTCGAACTGCTCCTCGAGATCGCCGAGATCGTTCTGCGCGCGTTCCCAGATCTGCACGGAGATCACGTTGCCGAGCGAGTAGGTCGGGAAGTAGCCGAAGCCGAGATCCGACCAGTGCGCGTCCTGGAGGACACCGCGCACGAGATCCGGGGGATCGAGCCCGAGGTAGTCGCGCATCTTCGCGTTGAACGCGTCGGGCAGGTCGGCCAACGCGAGGGTGCCCGAGAGCAGCTCCCGCTCGATCTCGTAGCGCAGGATGACGTGGAGGTTGTACGTGACCTCGTCCGCCTCGGTGCGCACGAGGGACGGCTGCACCTTGTTGATCGCTCGATGGAAGGTCGTGAGCGGGACGTCGGCGAACTGCGGCAGCTCCTCCTGCAGCTTCGGATAGAAGACGCGCCACGTCGCGAGGCTGCGACCGACGAGGTTCTCCCACATGCGGCTCTGCGACTCGTGCATCGCCGCCGAGACTCCGCTAGCGAGCGGCGTGCGCTCGAGCGTCGGCGACACCTGCCGCTCGTAGATCCCGTGCCCGAACTCGTGCAGGCACGCGATCACCCCGCCCAGATGGTCCGGCTGAAAGCGGGTCGTCAACCGGATGTCGGTCGTCGCGAACGCCGTCGCGAACGGATGGACGGTGCCGTCCAGCCGCCACGTCGCCGGGTCGTACCCCCAGTGCTCCATCACCCAGACCGAGAAGCGTCGCTGCGCGTCGAGCGGGAAGTATCCGCGCAGGCACGAGTCGTCGACCGGCTCGGCCTCCTTGACCGCGGCGATCATCGGCACGAGCGCGGCCTTGAGCTGCTCGAACACGGGGTCGAC
Source organism: Actinomycetota bacterium (assembly GCA_005884575.1). Classification (GTDB taxonomy): domain Bacteria; phylum Actinomycetota; class Thermoleophilia; order Gaiellales; family Gaiellaceae; genus AC-16. The sequence continues at coordinate 29,858 of VAWW01000064.1, read as the reverse complement.
GTCCGAGGTCTTCATCCCCGGCTCGTAGTCGTCCAGCAGCGGATCGTACGGATCGTCCTGCGGGCCGAAGCACTCGACGTAGCGGCGCCGCAGCTCGAGGTTGCGCTCGAGGTGCGGGAGCAGGACCGAGAAGTCCTCGCGCGCGCGCGCCTCGAGCCAGGCCTGATAGCCGAGCGAGCCGGCGCGGACGATCTCCGCGTGCAGCTCGACCGGAACGCGCCGCGCCTTCTCGTGGTCGTGCCGCATCACGCGGACCAGGCTCGCCTCGTCCGAGTCGTGGTCGTGCTCGGCCTCGAACTGCCTGAGCTCCTCGAGCAGCTCGGCGAGCTCGTCGGAGATCCACCGCTCATGGGCGAGGCGCTGCAGGGTCGCCTTCTGCTCGGCGCGGGCGTGTGCGCCGCCCGGAGGCATCCCCGTCTCCTCGTCCCAGGAGAGAAGGCCGGACGCCTTTTCGATGTCCCAGATCTCGCCCGCGAGGGCGCGGAGCTGCTCGTAGCGCCCGTTCACCGCGAGGAAGATACCGGCGCAGGCTCCTTGGTAACCCTCTGCCGGCGCCTCAAAAGGGTGAATTCGCGTCCTCCGGTGAGGCCGCTGGGCCGCAGGACGAGGACGATCGCCATCAGCGCGCCCACGACGACGAGGCGCGTGCCGGCCGGGAGATCGAGCGTTCCGAAGGGAAGGGAGGCGCCGTTCTCGGCCACGGCGAGGAACGAGTCGAGCGCGCTGACGGCGAGTGCGCCGACGACCGCGCCGAGCAGGCTCGTCACCCCGCCGACGACGAGCATCGCGAGTGTGACGAAGGTCAGGTCGAGATAGAGCGTCTCGGTGTTGATCGGCAGGAGATGGACGTAGAGACCGCCGGCGAAGCCTGCAAGCGCGCCCGAGACCGTGAACGCGACGAGCCGCTGCCGGTAGACGGAGATGCCGACGGCCGCCGCGGCGGCCGGGTCCTCCCGGGCGGCGCGCAGCACGCGGCCGAACGGGCTGCGCTGGTACGCGAACGCGACGACGACGGCGATCAGCGCGCCGATCGCCGCCTGGCCGAGCCCGGTCGTCTCCGGCACCGACGAGAACGTGTTCAGGCCGGGGCCGATCTTCTCGTAATAGCGGAGCACATTGTGCGTGATCTCCAGCACCGCGAAGGTCGCGATCCCGGCCGCCAGCCCGGAGAGCCGCATCAGCGGCAGGCCGACCAGCAACGCCGCGGCGGCGCCGACCGCGGCGGCGAGCGCGAGCGAGGGCACGTTCCCGACGGTGGTGTCCCGGAGGAAGTGCGCAAGGTTCGGCATGATCGCCGGCTTCTCCGCGACCGGCACGGTCAGCACGCCGGCCGTCCAGGCGCCAAGTGCGACGAAGCTGACGTGGCCGAAGGAGAGCACGCCCGAGTTGCCGATGAACGTGTACAGCGCGACGACAATCGCGACCTTGACGAGCGCGTCCACGAAGTACGTCTCGGTCGAGGCCGAGACGACGAGCCCGAGCAGCGCGGCGCCCCCGACGAGCGCAGCCGGGACGAGGAGCTGCGGCAGCCAGCGGACCGCTCTCACACGCGCTCCACAGCGCCGCGCCCCCGGGTGAAGAGACCGGCCGGACGGACGAGCAGGACGAGGATCACTGCGGCAAAGAGGAACGTCGGCAGGTACTGGCTCTTCTCGGTCGGCAGTGCGCCGCCGAGGAAGCCGCTCGCGAAGCCGATCGCGAAGCCGCCGAGCGTCGCGGGCACGAGCCGGTTCAGGCCGCCGAGGACGACGCCCGCGAGCACGACGATCGTGTCGCGCAGCGCGAAGTCCGAGGTGACGAGCGGCGTCTGGACCGTGAGCATGATCGCGACGATCGCCGCGAGCACACCGGAGAGGAGCACGGCCACAGCGATGACGCGGTTCGCGCGGACGCCGAGCAGCCGCGCGGTGCGGAAGTCGAGCGCGGCCGCGCGCATCTGCAGCCCGACCGTCGTCCGCTCGAGCAGTACGACGAGCGCGACGAGGCAGACGGCCGCGACGGCGATCGCGACGACCGCGATCTTGCGGATCTCGACGCCCGAGATTGTGAACGGGCGGTTCAGGTACGCCAGCGAGGCCGCGACCCTTCCAAGCGGCCCGAACCAAAGCAGCGCGATGCTCTGCAGCAGGAACGCGACGGCGAACGTCGCGACGAGCATCACCGCCGGCGACTGCGTCCGCAGCGGCCGGAACAGCAGCCGGTCCATCAGCATCGACAGCGCGATCACGACGGCGAAGCAGAGCAGGATCCCGCCCCACACCGGCCAGCCCCACCTGGACGCCATCGCGAGCGCGAACGCGCCGGCCATGATCAGCTGGCCGTACGCGAAGTTGACGAGCCGCAGAACGCCGAAGACGAGCCCGATCCCGACGGCCATCAGTGCGTAGATCGCGCCCTGCGCGGTCGCGTCCGCAATCGTCTGCCAGTCAACGGTCATCCGAAGTACGCGGCGACGAGCCTGTCGGTGTCGTCCGCGTCCCCCGGCCCGAGTGTCAGCCGCAGCTCGCCGTTCGCGAGCACGTGCGAGCGGTCGGCGAGCGCGACCGTCCGCTGTGCACGCTGTTCGACGAGCAGGACGGCCAGGCCGCGGTCGCGGATCGCCGCGAGCGCCTCGAAGACGGCGTCGACGACGCGCGGTGCGAGGCCGAGCGACGGCTCGTCGAGGAGCAGCACGTCCGGCTCGGCGACGAGCCCGCGGGCGATCGCGAGCTGCTGCTGCTGGCCGCCCGAGAGCGCGCCGGCCTGGCGCGCGCGGAACTCCTTCACGACCGGGAAGAGCTCGTAGATGCGCGCCAGCACGCCCGCAGTGTCCCGTCTCGACCGGCGACCCGCCAGGCCGAGACGGAGGTTCTCGTCGACGGTCAGCTCGGCGAAGATGCGCCGCCCTTCCGGGACGAGCGCGATGCCTGCGCGGGCAACCTCCTCCGAGCGGCGCCCGAGCAGCCGGCGATCGCCGAGGCGCACCTCCCCGCCCGCGGCGGGCACGACGCCCATCACCGCGTGCAGCGTGGAGGACTTTCCCGCGCCGTTCGGGCCGATCAGCCCGACGATCTCGCCCGGCTTCACCTCCAGGGACACGTCGCGCACTGCGCGGACCGCGCCGTAGTTCACCGACAGCTTGTCGATGACGAGCGCGCTCATTCCGTGTCGACCGCCGTCTCGCCGAGATACGCGGCCGCCACGTCGAGATTCGAGCGGATCTCGGCCGGCGTTCCCTCCGCGAGGGTCGTTCCCTGGTCGAGCACCTGGATCCGGTCGCAGACGTCCATGATCAGCGCCATGTTGTGGTCGATCAGCAGGACGCCGGCGCCGTGGTCGTCGCGGACGGAGCGGATGACGGCCGCGAAGTCCGGCACCTCGGCCTCGGGCAGGCCGGCGGCCGGCTCGTCCAGCAGGACGAACCGCGGCTCGGTCGCGAGCGCACGCGCGACCCCGAGCCGCCGCTCGTCCCCGTGCGCGAGCGCGGACGCCGGCGCGTCCGCGTAGCGCGCGAGGCCGAGGACGTCGAGCACCTCCGCGGCGCGGCGGGACGCCTGACGCGGCCCGGCGCCGACCCCGAGCGCCGCCACCTCGACGTTCTCGCGCACCGACAGCGAGCGGTACGCGTGGCTGTGCTGGAACGTCCGCGCAAGCCCAGCCCGGCCGCGCCGGTACGCCGGCCAGCGCGTCACATCGCGTCCCTCGAGCTCGACCGACCCCTCGCTCGGCCGGTCGAAGCCGCTGAGGACGTTCACGAGCGTCGACTTCCCCGCTCCGTTCGGCCCGATCAGGCCGACGACCTCGCTCCGGTGCAGCTCCAGCGTGACGCCGCGCAGCGCCTTCACGCCCTCGAACGAGCGTGAGACGGCGGAGGCCCGGAGCGTTCCTCCGGGCCTCCCGTGGACTTCCTCTGCCGCCAACGCGTCCTAGATCTTCGGAACGACCTTGGCGACGATCGTGGTGACGACGCGCGGCACGTTGTTCTCGATGTCGATCACCCGGTACTGGCGGCCGAACACGGAGTGCAGCTGGGCCGAGAAGCTAACGAGCCCGGACAGCGTCGGGACCTTCCTGAACTTCTCCATCTGCGCGGCGAGCGCGGCGCCGTTCGTCGAGCCGCCCGCCCGCTTGATCGCGGTGACGACGCCGTCGATCGCGGCCGGACCGGTGATGAAGCCGCCGGTGCCCGCCTTGACCTGCTTCGCGAGCTTGTTGACGGCCGGGTTCGGATCGTTGCCGAACGACGACGCGTAGGTGACGAAGAAGTAGTGCGTCACCTTCGGATCCTTCGGGAGCCAGTAGGTCCCGTCACCGGCCCACGAGTTGAGGATCGGCGTGTTGTTGCCGAGGGTGCGGAGCCCGGACACGAGCGTCGGCAGTGCGCCGAACGCGCCGGCGGTGGAGGTCACGATCACGTCCGCATTGACGCCGTTCAGCCGGCTGACCGCGTTCTGGACGTTGTTGCTGCCGAGCGACTGGTAGGTCTCCTGCGCGACGATCTTGCCGCCGAGCTGCTTCCAGCGGGCGGCGAACGCCTGCACGACGTTCTTGAAGTAGACGATGACGGTGTCGGTCGCGAGCGCGGCGCTTCGCCAGCCCTTCTTCCACGCGAAGTCGGCCATCGCCGAGCCCTCGTCCTGCGCAACGTTGCCGAAGCTGAACGCCAGCCTGCCCTTCGCGCCGAACCGCTTCGGGCCCATCTGGTCGGTGCCGATGCACGGCGCGACCGCGAGCACGCCCGCGTTGATCGACGCCTGGACGACGGGAGCCGCGAAGTCGACGTCGCAGGTCGTGAAGATGATGTTGGCGCCCTGGCCGAGGAGCTTCGTGGCGCAGGCCTTCGCGATCGCCGGCTTGTTGCCCTGCGTGTCGCAGGTGCGGATCTGCAGCGGGCGTCCCTTGACGCCGCCCTTGGCGTTGACCTGCGCGACGCGCAGCTTGGCGGCGGCGAGCGCAGGCCCGTCGAACGGCGCCATCGCGCCCTTGCTGTCGAAGGCCCAGCCGATCACGATCGGCTTGCCGGCAGGGGACGCGCCCCCTGCGAAGACCGCCGCAGCGGCCGCGACCACACCGAACAGCGCGGCGACGGCGAGCCCACTCCTACGTCTCATGCTCTCTCCTCCGTTGGGGGTCTCGTGCTCAGGCGAGTGCCGGCTCGGGTCGGGTCCGAGCGCCCTTGAAGTGCGGGATGACCTCGGCGGCGAACAGCTCCTGCGTCTTGATCGCCTTCCAGTGCTCGACGCCGCCCGGGTTGACGGTGATGGAAATCTCGGTCAGCCCGTCGCAGACCTCGCGTACCGCCTCGATGCGCTCGATCACGTCCTGCGGCGTCCCGACCCAGACGACATCCTTCTCGATCATCTCGTCGTACGGCATGTCGCTGAGCTGCTCCATGAGCCCGGATGCGTAGAAGCCGTAGCCGGCGCCTTCGAGCTCCTCCTTCGACTTCAGCTCGTCCGCGTTCTCGAGCAGCACGGACGCGTTGCCCTTGAGGAAGCCGCGCATCATCGCCTCCGCCTCGCGCTTCGCCGTCGCGCGGTCCTCGTCGATGTAGCACGCGTGGATCCAGACGATATCGGGCTCGTGGCCGTGCTCGCGCGCGGTCGCCCGGTAGATGTCGAGCTGCTCGCGCAGCGCCTCGTACGGGAGCAGCGGCGGGACGACCATCGCGTAGCCCTTCTCGCCGGCGAGCCGGTACGTGTAGTCGCTCGTCCCGCCGAGGAAGATCCGGAAGCGGTCCGAGACCGGCCGCGGCACGACGTGCGAGTCCTCGACCTTGTAGTACGTGCCGTCGCTCGCGAAGCGCTCGTTCTCGAGCGCGTCGAGCAGCACCTGGAGCCCCTCCTCGTAGATCGCGCGCGTCTCCGCAATCGGCACGCCTGCCTTCGGCGGAATCCAGCCGTGGCCGCGGCCGACGCCGAACTCGTAGCGGCCGTTCGACAGCACGTCGAAGAAGGCGATCCGCGACGCGAGCACGGCCGGGTTGTGGTACGGCAGCACGTGCACGAGGGTACGGAAGCGGATGTCGCGCGTCCGCGGCAGCGCCGTCGCGAACAGCGTCAAGGGGTCCGGCGACGCGCCGAACTTCGGGAAGAAGAAGTGCTCGATCGCGGCGTACGCGTCGTAGCCGAGCCGGTCGGCGTTGACGATCTGCTCCAGGACCTCCGCGTAAAGCTGCCGCGGCTCCTTGCCCGGCCAGCTCTGGATCTCGGTGTAGATGCTGAATTTCATGGGTGCGATCGTCTCACTCATTTGATCTTTGATCAAGGACGTGTGACGCTTCGCGCGATGCGCACGACGTCGCGCCACCGGACGATGGCAGAAGCCGCGCTGGAGGAGCTCCGGGAGGCGATCATCCTCGGCGAGCTCGTGCCCGGAGCGCCGCTGCGGCTCGAGGATCTCGCCCGTTCGCTCGGGATGAGCATCTCGCCGATCCGAGAGGCCGTGCGGCAACTGGAGGCGCTCGGCCTGGCCGAGCACGTGCCGCACCACGGCGCCAAGGTCGTCGCGCTCGACGTCGACGACCTGCGGGAGCTCTTCGAGGTGCGGCTCGCTCTGGAGGCGCTGGCGGTGCGCGGCGCCGCCCGGCGGTTCGGCGACGAGGACGCTGCGCGGGCGCGGTCGTCGCTCGAGGCGTGGGCGACGGCGCGGCGCGGCAATGACGTCCGCGAGGCGATGCGGGCGCACACGGCGTTCCATTTCACCGTGTATGAGGCGGCAGGCTCGCAGTGGCTGTTGCGGCTGATCCGGCCGGCGTGGGACAGCTGCGAGCGGTACCGCCCCGCGCTGCTCTCGCCGAAGGGCGATCTGCAAGACCGGCACGAGCGGCTCGACGCCGAGCTGCTCGCCGCATGCGAGGCGCATGACGAGGACCGCGCGGCCGCGACGCTGCGCGCGCACCTCGAGCTCGCGGGCGAGTTCTACGCGGTCGAACTCGGCGACCGCGGAATCTTCGAGCGGTGAGGCCGCTCTTCAGCGTCGAGGAGCGCGAGCGCGTGCGCGACCGCGTGCTCGAATTTGCCTCGTCCGACCAGCGCGTGGTCGCCGGAGCGGTCGTCGGCTTGCTCGCGCTCGGCGATGGCGATCGCTGGTCCGATCTCGACCTGACGTTCGCGGTCGCGGATGACGTCCCCGTGTTGGAGGTGCTGAGCGACTGGACGCGTCCGCGTTCGGGGCGGGCGGGACGAAGTTCAGGCTGCTGTCCGGCGAGGCCGTCGAGAAGCCGTACGTCGAACCGCCGTCGGCGGGTACGGGCGCGGCTTCGACGCCCTCCCTGCCGATGTGCGCGACGGCTTCGCGGCTGCGCTGATGCGGTCACTGGCGCGCGACGAGCTGCTTCGCGTGCTCTGCGTCGCCGTCGACGGGTTGTTGCGCGAAGCGGAAAAGGTTCGAGAGCTGGCTGCGAAGGTCGAGCCGCAGCTACGCGTGCTCGCGGCCGAGTAGGGAGCGAACCTTCGCCATCGCCCGCTCGGCGGGCGGCGGGCGCAGCAGCTCCTCGGCGACGATCACGCCCGAGCCTGCGCCGAGCCCCGGGCCAGGCCAGGTGCTGGCGCCGATCTGGTAGAGCTGCTCGACGGGCGTCGCGTGGCCGGGGTTGCGCGGGAAGGGCCGCCAGAGGAAGTTCTGGTCGAGCGTCAGCGCTCCGCCGTACGGGTCGCCGTGCCGGAGGTTGACGTTCGCCGCCTGCAGATCTGCCGGCGAGAGCACGACGCGGCGCAGGATCTTCGACTCGAGGTTCGGAATGTGCTTCGCGAGGCGCGTCTGGATCCGGTCGGCATAGCGCTCGCGCAGCCGCTCGCTCCAGCGGCCCTCGCCGACGTCGAGGTCGCCGGCCGCGTCGCCCTTCACGTGCCACGGCAGCTCCTGCAGCTGGATCCAGAGAATCCCCTTGCCCTCCGGGGCGCGCGAGGGATCGATCGTCAGCGGCTGCCCGACGACGACCGTCGCCTCGACGGGGAGCAGGCCGCGCTCGGCCTCGTTGACGGCGCGCGAGACGCCGTCGAGCCCGGGCGTCAGGTGGACGATCGCGGTGCGGTTCAGGCGCTCGTCGCCGTCCCAGCGCGCAGGCTCGGAGAGCGCGAAGTGGATCTGCATCTCGCTGCGTCCGTAGCGGAAACGGCGCGCACCCTCGGCCACCTCCGGCGGCACGCCGGCGTCGGCGAGCAGCCGTTGGTAGAGCTGCGTCGGCGTGACGCAGCAGATGACGGCGTCGGTCGCGGTGACGGTCTCGCCCTCGGTCGTGCGCACGCCGACCGCGCGGCCGGCCTGGACGAGCACGCGCTCGACGTCCTTGCCGGTCTCGGCGACGCCGCCGTGATCGCCGATGAGCCGGACGAGCGCGTCGACGAGCTTCGCGCCGCCGCCGCGCGGGATCGGCATCCCGCCCTCCTGCACGGCGACTGCGATCACCTGCGTCATGAAGCCGGACGTCGCCGCGTCGGGGCCGAGTCCCGTGTGCAGCACCCAGGGGGCGAGGAGCCCGTGCGCCCGTTCGGAAGCGAACGTCTTCTCGAGCCAGTCGCGGCTCGTCTGCAGCAGCTCGCCGGTGAAGGCCGCGGTGCCGGTGCGCCCGAGGCGCCGGTACGCCTTGAGCCCGAGGGAGAGGCCGCCGCGGCCCCAGAGCTCGGTGCCGAGCACGCCGAACGCGAGGTCGGCGTTCGGGAAGAACCGCTGCAGCACGCCCGGCCATTCCGGCCCGAGCTCGTCCGCGTTGCCCTCGGCGGTGCGGAGCAGGAACGACGCGTGCCCGTCTGGGAACGCGGTCGCCGTCGGCAGGTCGGTGTTGAGGTACTCGAGCCCGCGCGCAGCGAGGTCGTCACCGAGCTGCGCGTGCGCGGCCCCGCCGACCCAGAGCGGATGCCACGCGCTGAAGACGTCGTGATGGAAGCCCGGCTCGGTGATCTCCGCCGTCTTGATTGCGCCGCCGAACCAGTCGTTCCGCTCGAGCACGCACACACGCTTGCCCGAGCGGGCGAGCATTGCGGCGCACGCGAGGCTGTTGATCCCGCTGCCGACGAGGATCGCGTCGTAGTCAGGCACCGGCGAGCTCCTTGAACTCGTCGTCGCTGACGAGACCGCGCTTGCTGGCTCCGAGCTCCTTCACGCGCGCGAGCAACTCGGCGCGCTTCTCCTCCGGCACGTCGAGCCCGAGCTCCTCTGCCTTGATGCGGATCGAGTCGAGGCCGCTCTTCTTGCCGAGCACGATCGCGCGCTCGGCGGCGACCAGCCGCGACGAGTACGGCTCGATCGACGGCGGATCGTGGAACTGGCTCGCGACCGCGCCGCTCTCGCGGCGGAACAGCGTCTCGCCGGTGACCGGCTTCCACGGCTCGAGCTCGTAGCCGGACAGCTCGCGCACGCGCTCTGAGACATCGCGGACGCGGTCGAGCTCGAGGTGCGACTCGACGCCGTAGAGCGCGCGCAGCGTCAGCGCGACCTCGCCGAGATTCGCGTTGCCGGCGCGCTCCCCCATCCCGTTGATCGTGCCGTGGACCCAACGTGCGCCGGCGCGCACGGCGGCGACGGCAGCGGCCGTCGCGAGCCCGAAGTCGTTGTGACCGTGGAAGTGGACGGGAACATCGGCGCCGACCCAGTCGACGGTGCGCCCGACGAGCTCGGCGACGGCCTCGGGCGACGCGATCCCGAGCGTGTCGACGACGACCACCTCCTTCGCGCCGGCGTCGACGGCGCTCTTGTAGACGCGCTCGTAGAAGTCGGGCGCCGCGCGCGTCGAGTCGACGCCGAAGAACGCCGCGTGGATGCCGTGCTCGGCGGCGAACTGCATCGCGCTCGTGATCCGGTCGAGCATCTTCTCGCGCGGGACCCCGATGGCGTCGAGCTTGAGATCCGAGATGGGCGACTCGATCACCGACGCGGGGACGCCCAGCTCGACGAGCGCCTCGAGATCGGCGGGAACGGCGCGCGAGAAGCCCCAGACCTCGGCGCGGAGGCCCGCGCCGGCGATCAGCTCCACGGCGCGCCAGTCGTCCTGCGAGACGCGCGGGAACCCTGCCTCGATCCGGTCGATCCCGAGCTCGTCGAGCAACCGCGCGATCTCGAGCTTCTGCTCGGGATCGAGCACGACGCCGACGGTCTGCTCGCCGTCGCGCAGCGTCGTGTCGTAGAGGCCGACCGAGCCGCCGAGCCGGTAGGCGTCGTTGAGCGCGCCGGTCCAGATCTCGGAGCTCATGTCCGCACGATCCCGTCGGGGAAGGGCGAGAGCTTCTCGGCCCCGTCCGCGGTGATCAGGAAGTTGTCCTCGACGCGCAGCCCGCCCCCTCCGTCCCCCGCCGGCCTGGTGCGCGTACGGCGGCTCGTGTGCGCGGGCGCCGATCCCATGACAAATCGGGTGCGACGGCTGCCCGGGATAGCCGATTTCGGCCAGGCCCTCGCGCACGGACCGGTCCAGCTCGGCCAGCGACGACCCATGGGTACACATGTGCAAGGCCGATGTGTACACATGTGCAAGCCCCTCTTCGAGACGTGCGTACTCGGGACGGAGCTCGCCCGGACAGAGGTTCTTCGTATGGTCCGCCCAGTACCCGTCCGCGCAGACCCAGATCTCGAACAGCGTTGGCTCGTTCTCTTGCACGCGCGAGTCGCCGGTCGCTGTGAAGGTCTTGATCGAAGGGCCCGACCAGACGAGCGAGAACGGCAGCGCGAGGTCGACCTTGGTGCGCCAGCCGGTGCCCTGGCCGTGCACGAACCCCTGCCATATCGCCGCAGCCTCGGAGCACTTCATCCCCGGCCGCAGGAGACGGCTGACGTGCTCCATCGCGGCGGCGGCGATCTCATTCGCGAGCCAGCGGCGTCGCGTCGACGGCGCCGGAGAAGGCGTGGAACCAGGCCTCGGTGAAGGTCGTCGGCTCCCCGACCATGCGGTCCGAGGCCTGGGTCCCGAGCGAGAGCTCGAGGCCCACGCGCTCATACGCCGATGCCGCCTCCCGGGCAAGGTCGAGCGTCCGAGCCGTCGGAGGACGCGGGTCGGTCTCGTCGTAGCCGCGGAAGAAGCGAACGTCTTTCGTCCAGGCCATGCGTGCCGCGTCCTCCTCCGACGCTTCGAGGCAGATCAATACGGGCTCGCCCTCGCGCGGGAAGACGACTGCGTCGTAGCCCTTCATGCCCCAGAAGTTCGTCAGATAGAGGACGTTGTCGGGCGCGCGCGCGACGATCGCGTCGAGTTCCCGCTCCGCCATCAGCCGGCGGACACGGTCGAGCTTCGCGTCGTCCCGCTCCCAGCTCACCAGCGGACGCGCGCCGGCGCCGGCTCCCCGTGCGCCTCCTGCCACGACACGACTGGATTCCGCAGCACGCCGATCCGCTCGATCTCGGCATCCATCACGTCGCCCGGCTTCAGGTACAGCGACGCCGCGTCCTCGCTGAACCCCGCGACGCCGGAGACCGTTCCCGTCGACAGCACGTCGCCGGCCGAGTAACCGAGCGCCGAGTAGTGGCTGATGATCTCCGGGATCGTTACCGACATGTTCCCGGAGTACGAGCTCTGGCGAATGTCTCCGTTGACGCGGAGCTCCATCTTCAGGTCGTGCGGGTCGGGAATCTCGTCGGGCGTGACGATCCACGGACCGAGCGGGCAGAACGTGTCGATCGCCTTCGAGTACGAGAAGACGCCGGACCGCATCTCCCGCCGCTGGATGTCGCGGGCCGTGATGTCGTTGAAGATGACGTAGCCACCGATGTAGTCCGCGGCTTCGTCGGGGCCGAACCACTTGCCCGGCTTGCGGATCACGACCGCGAGCTCGAGCTCGTAGTCGAGCTCCTCGGTGAGGTGCTCCGGATAGACCACGGGCTCGTCCGGGCCGACGATCGCGTCGACGTTCTGGAAGAAGACGATCCACGGCGCGATCTCGTGCGACCACGCGACGGTCTTCGACTCCTCCTCGTGCTCGCGAAAGTTGCCGGCCGTGTGGAAGAACTTCTTCGGGACGATCGGCGCACGCAGGTGGACGTCGTCGAGCGCGTACTCGGCGCCGGTGGGCTCTGCATGCTGGCCACGGTCGAAGTACTCGCGCATCGACGGCACGTCGAGCTCGACGACAGTGCCGTCCCGCAGCTCGCCGACCTGTCCCGAGTTGAACGTGACGAGCTTCATCAGGCGACTCCGCAGACCTTCGCCGCTGCCAGCGCGTAGACGTGGGCCGTCTTCACGAGTCCCTCGATCTCGAGGTTCTCGCCCAGCTCCGTGTCCATCAGGCCGGTCGACGTTCCGTAGTTGACCGTCGCGATCCCGTACCTCGTCAGCGCGGACGCGTCGGAGAACCAGCGCGTCGTGTCGCGCTCGGGGCGCGAGCCGAAGACCTGCTCGTGGCTTTCCTCCACCGCGGCGATCAGCGGATGCGACTCGTCGATCTCCGCGCCGGGCGCCGTCACGTAGACCTCACCCTCGATCCCGTAGTCCGGAAACCGCTCCTTCAGACCGCGCACCATCTCGAGCACCTGCCCGCGCGCGACCGGCATCGGCTTCGTCGGCGGCACGCGCACGTCGAGGAAGAGATCCGTGTGGTGCGGCGTCCGCGACACACGCCAGCCGAAGCCGCCCTGGATCGCACCGACATTGACGATCGCCCTCGCGCCGCGGTACGCATTCTCTGGATCGTCCTCCCAGATCGGGATCCACTCGACCACCGCGTCGAGCACCTCGCGCATGCGCAGGATCGAGTTCTGGCCGCGCTTGCCCTCGCTGAACGCCGTATGGATGAAGTTCCCGTGCGTCGAGATCCGGAGCCAGAGCGCGCCGAAGTGGCCGAGCACGACCTTGCCCTCGGTCGGCTCGCCGAGGATGCACGTGTCGGCGACGCCCCCGTGCATGACGAGATACCGCGAGCCTGCCGCATAGCCACGGTACTGCGGGCCCTGCGCGTCGCCGTACTGCGTCTTCTCGATCTCGCCGCAGACCGCGGCGATCATCAGGTCGCCGCGCAGGCGGACTCCCGCGTCGTCGAGCGCCCGCAGCGCCTCGACGTAGCAGGCGAGCGCGCCCTTCATGTTCGAGATCCCGAGCCCGTAGAGCCGCCCGTCGCGCTCGAACGGCTCCGGCTGGAAGCCCGGCACGTGCGCGAGCCACGCCTCCGTGCCCGAGTACGAGGTGTCCATGTGGCCGTTGAACATCAGGCTCGAACCGCCGCCGGCGCCCTGGCGGATACCGAGCACGTTCGCGCGTCCGTGCTCGACCTGCTGCCACTGCACGTGGAGCTCCATCTCGTGGAACGTTTCGGCCATCAGGGTCGCCATCTCCTGCTCCGACCCGGTGAAGCTCGGCGTCGCGATCGCGCGGCCCGCCCACTCGACGAGCCGCTTCCGGTCGATCTTGACGTTCATCGGAACTCGGGGAGGACGCGCTCGCCGAAAAGCCGGATCTGCTCGTGCCGGTCCTCGCCCCACAGCTCCAGCATGACGTGCGTGCAGCCCGCGTCGCGGTACTCCTCGATCGCGGCGATGCAGTCCTCCGGCGTCCCGGCGATCGGCTTGCACTTGTCGAGCAGCGCGTCGCTCACCTGCGCCTTCGCCGCGAGCCGCCCGCCCTGCTCCATCCGTGTCCGCTGCGCCCTGGATGTTCTGCACCTTGTTCGCGAGATACATCCCGGCGATCTCGCGCGCCCCGTCACGGCCTCTGTCGCGATCGGTCGCGTGGATCGACGCGACGACCGTGCAGCCGATGTCGATATCCGCGTCGACGTTCTCGCGCGTGTAACGGACGAACGCCGGCGTCGTGATCGACGGCGTCAGGCAGCCGTCGGCGATCTCGCCCGCGAGCGCCTGCATCTTCGGCGCCGTCGCAGCCACGTAGACCGGCGGCACATCGCGCGGCGCGTTCGCGCCGCTCTGCAGCCCGGGCACACTCGCGCTCCACGTCGAGCCCGTGTACTCGAAGGGCTCGCCGCCGAGCACGCCGCGGACGATCTCGACCGCGTCGCGCATCGGCCCGAGCGTCTTGTTCGTCTGCATCCGCGCGTTGTTGAGGAAGATCTTCGACGTCCCGAAGCCGAGCAGGAAGCGCCCCGGACCGGCCGCCTCCTGCACGACGCGAGCGTCCATCGCGACCTGCACGGGGTGCCGCGTGAACGGCGAGATGATTCCCCAGCCGATCCCGAGCCGCTTTGTCTCGCGCGCCATCAGCGCCGAGACGACCGTCGAGGAGCGTGCCTCCATCCCGTGCTTCCGCCACCACGGGTACGCCTCGGCGAGCCAGACGGTGTCCATGCCCGCCTCGTCCATCGCGCGCGCCGACGCGAGCATCTCGTCGAGCGGCTCCATCGTCAGCTGCATGACCCCGATCCTGAACGGGGGCATGCTCAATCCTCGGTCGACGTCGTCGGCCTCTCGGGATCCTCGTCGTACGCCTCGGGCGACCAGGGGCTGATGCCCTCGTCCGCGCCGCTCGTGCCTGCGTCCGGCTCCGCGTCCTCGTCGCTCTCCGCCGGCGGGCCGTAGTCCTTCACCTCCGGATCCGTCTCCGGATCGGGCGGCGGCTTCGGCGCGCCGGCATCCCCGGATTCGCTCATTTCGCCGCCTCGACCTGCTGCTCCAGCGACGCGAGCACGTTGCCGACCTGCTGGTTGACGATCGGCTGGAGGACGCGCTGGCCCATCGACCCGACCGGTCCCGCGATCGACACGTCGGCGGTCCACTTCATGCTCGTCGACCCGGGCCCGTTCTCGCTCAGCTCGAACGCGGTCGACATGTTCATGATCGCGCCGACGCCCTCCCCCCTCGCGTTCAGCGTCGCGAATTCGGGCTCGCGCTCGTCGGTCTTCTCCATCCTGATCTTCACCTTCAGGCCGCCGAGACCGAGCGGGATCTTCACGTTTGCGGTCCAGTGCTGCTCGTCCTGGATGTCGAAGCTCTCCACGCCGGGCATCGTCTTCGCCATCGCTTCGGGCGAGTTGAGCACGCGCCACACCGTGTCGCGCGGCGCGTCGAACGTCTTCTCCCCTTCCAATCTCACTTCGAGATCACCTCCACGCGGCGCCGCGACGCCTCCGGATCCTGCAAGAGCTCCCAGACGCGGTGGTAGGGATTGCAGCTGTCATAGACGACCGGGCGACCGCGCGGCGCAAGCGCGTCCTGCAGCGCCGCGCACACCGCGT
Organism: Actinomycetota bacterium; assembly: GCA_005884575.1. Lineage (GTDB taxonomy): Bacteria > Actinomycetota > Thermoleophilia > Gaiellales > Gaiellaceae > AC-16. Next base: position 14,775 of record VAWW01000064.1, on the reverse strand, counting down.
GGATCCCTGCGCCCCCGCCCTCGCCCATGCCCTTCGTGCCGAGCGCGGTGAACGGCGACGGCGACTCGATGTACCCGGTCTTGAGCGGCGGCATGTCCATCGCGTGGGGCACGTGATAGTCGTAGAAGTTCGGGGTCAGGAGATTGCCCTCGGCGTCGTACGTGAACGTCTCGTGTGTCGCCGCCCCGAGCGCGTGCGCGGTCGCGCCCATCACCTGGCCCTCGACGATCTGCGGATGGATGCGCTTCCCGCAGTCGTCGATCGCCGCGTACTGGACGATCTCGTAGACGCCGGTCTCGGGATCGACCTCGACGAGCGCTGCGTGGACCTGCGCCGCGTACGTCAGCGTCAGGTTGCCGTACTTCCGCTCGACGTCCGGAAGTTCGAACGGCGGCCGGTACACGTACCGCGCGTTCAGCGTCACGTCGAGATCCTCGGGCAGCCCCGCGTTGTTCGCGTTGATGATCGCGCCGCAGGCCATCAGCGGCAGCGCCGCCTCCGCATTCGCCTTCATGCGGACGAAGCCGTCCGCGAGCTCGAGCTCGCTCTCGGGGCAGCCGAGGATCACCGAGCCGAGCTTCTTGATCTCGCCGGCGAGCTTCTCCGCGGCGCCCTTCACCGCGCCGAGACCGGTGACGGCGAACTGCGACGCGTACGTCCCGGAGAAGCCGGCGTGCGAGTTCCAGTAGGTGTCGTGGCCCGCGCGGACGTTCACGTCGTCGGGCGTGACGCCGAGGATGTCGGCGACGACGATCGCGGCCGTCGTCTCGTGGCTCTGGCCCTGCGGCGTCGTACCCAGCGTGACGACGATCTCGCCGAAGATGTCGAGCTTCACCGTCGCGACCTCGTTGTTGCCGGAGAACTGCAGCTCCGGATTGATCAGCCGCGACTGGCCGAAGTTGTTCGTCCCGGAGTCGAGCGTCGAGCCGATCCCGAAGCCGAAAAGCTTTCCGCGCGACTCGGCGTCCGCACGGCGCTCCGCGAGGCCCTCGTAGCCGATCAGCTCGAGCGCGACGTCGAGCATCCGCGCGTAGTCGCCGGAGTCGTAGACGCAGCCGTTCGGCGTCGTGTACGGCATCTCCTCGGCCTTGACGTAGTTCTTCTTGCGCACCTCGACCGGATCCAGCCCGAGCTCGTGCGCGACGATGTCGATCATGCGCTCTGTGAACCAGAGGTGCTGCATGCGCGAGTAGCCGCGGTTGGGCGAGCACGGCGCCTTGTTCGTCACGACCTGCGTGAAGTCGAGCCGCACGTTGCGCCAGCGGTAGCAGCCCGGAGTGACCTGTGCCCAGATCACGCCGCCGAGCGGCTCGTAGCGCAAGAAAGCTCCCGCGTCGTCCAGTGCCTTCGTGCGGAAGCCGAGGAGCGTCCCGTCCGCCTTGACGGCGACTTCCGTGTCGAGGAACCAGCGCTCGTTCCCGTGCGACATCGTCAGGTGGAACTCGGTCCGCCACTCCGTCCAGTTGATCGGCCGGTGCAGCTTGCGCGCGAGCAGGCAACACGCGACAAGCTGTGGGTGCGACGTGATCTTGTTGCCGAAGCCGCCGCCGATGTCCTGCGTGACGAAGCGGAGCTTGTCCAGCCCCGTGCGCATCGCCGGCCCCATCATGATCGCGGCGAAGCCCGGGAACTGATTGTTCGTGTGGATCGTCCACTGCCCGGTGCCGCGGTTGTACTCGACGACCGCGCCGTCGCACTCGAGCGGAGTCGAGTTGAAGCGGTCGAAGTGCAGCTCGCTGATCTTGACGACGTGATCGGCCTCGGCGAACGCGCCCTCGACGTCGCCCCACTCGTAGACGCCCTCCCAGGAAAGGTTCGACCCTGCCTCCTCGTGGAGCACCGGCGTCTCGGGATCGAGGGCGCGCCGTGCGTCGGTGACCGCGCCGAGCGGCTCGTAGTCGACCTCGACGAGATCCGCGGCGTCGCGTGCGAGCTCGCGCGTCGCGGCGACGACGATCGCAACCGGCTCGCCGACGTGGCGCACCTTGCCGACGGCGAGCGCGTAGTCCTTGATGTGCGCGCCCGGCGGCGTCGCGAGCTGGAAGAACGGGTCGGTGAGCGCCGCGACCTCCTCGCCGATCAGCGTCCCGTAGACGCCCTCGAGCGCCTCCGCCTTCGAGACGTCGATCGACGTGATGTTCGCGTGGGCGTACGGCGACCGGACGAAGTGCGCGTAGCCCATCCCGTGCCGCTTGACGTCGTCGAAGTAGACGCCCTGGCCCTGGACGAGCCGCTTGTCCTCCTTGCGCGGGACGTTCGTGCCCGCGAAGCCGCGCTGCTCCTCGCCCTCTTCGACGACGAGCGGCTGCGCGGGCGAGAGCGTCTCGGTCATCGGGCGACCGCCTTGACCGCGTCGATGATGTTCCAGTAGCCGGTGCAGCGGCAGATGTTGCCCTGCAGGCCCTTGCGGATCTCCTCCTCCGACGCGGACGGGTTCGCGTCGAGCAGCGCCTTCGCACTCATCAGCATCCCGGGCGTGCAGTAGCCGCACTGGAGCGCGTGGTGGTCGCTGAACGACTGCTGGAGCGCGTGGAGCTTTCCGTCCTCGGGCGCGAGTCCCTCGACGGTCTCGATCCGCGCGCCGTCTGCTTGCACCGCGAGGAGCATGCAGCTCTTGACGAGCTGGCCGTTGTAGATCACGGAGCACGCGCCGCAGTTGCCGGTGTCGCAGCCGACGTGGCTTCCGGTCAGGTCGAGGTCGTCGCGGATGAAGTGGATCAGGAGCCGCCGCGCCTCGACCTCGCGCTCGTAGGTCTCGCCGTTGACGGTAACCGTGATCGTCTGGCTCGTTTGCGGTTCCACCTAGCTCCTCGCGCTCGCCTGCTCGATCGCGCGCGCCGCCACGACCTCGGCCAGGTGGCGCCGGTACTCGCCGGAGGCGTGCACGTCGGAGGGAGGATCGAGGTCGGCGCCGCGGACGGCGTCGCGCACGGCATCGGCATCCCTGCCGCCCGGCCGGATCAGGACCGGGACCGCGGCCACGCAGCCGATCGCGACGCGCGCCTCGCCGTTCAGGCTGGCGGCGGCGTTGACGATGCACGTGCCGTCGGCGCCGATCGTGACAGCGGCGAAGCCGTCGCTGCGCCCGGCCGGAATCCGGATCTTCGTGAGCACCTCGCCGGGGCCGGCGGCGGTCAGGTAGACGCCGAGGAAGAAGTCCTCCGCCTTCACCGTCCGCTCCGCGTCGGCGCCCGCAATCACCATCTCGGCGCCGAGCGCGACCATCAACGGCGGCAGGTGGTTGGTCGGGTCGTTCGAGCAGACGTTTCCGCCGATCGTGCCGCGGTTCCGCACCTGGACATCGGCGATCGTCGCCGCGACCTCGCCGAGAATCGGCCGCGCCTTCGTCTCCGCGGCCTCCAGCAGCTCGGTGTAGGTCGTCATCGCGCCGATCGTCAGTGTGCCGTTCGGCGCGAGGTCGATGCCCTTCAGCTCCTCGATCGCGTTCAGGTCGACGAGCACGTCCGGCGCCGCGGCGCGGGCCTTCATCACGTTGAGGAGCGTCTGCCCGCCGGCGAGCGGGCGCGCGCCGTCGTCCGCGGCGAGCAGGCGGAGGGCCTCGTCGAGGCTCGACGGCCGCACGTATTCGACCTCGCGGAGGAGCATCGCGCGCTAGTCCACCTCACGCGTGATGCGGCTGTCAAGCAGGAACTTATTTCTTGTGCGTTTCACGGAGTAATCCGTCCGCGCACCTCGAGCTGGAGCTGCGGCGCGCGCAGCACGACCTCGTCGCCGTCCTCGAGGAACCGCTCGTTCCACGTCAGCTCGATCAGGCTGCCCGAGCTGTCGCGCTCCGGCCCGGAGATCGTTCCGGATGCGAGCAGATCGCCGGTGCGAAGGCTCGCACCGTTCGCGGTCAGGTGCGCGAGCTGCTGCTCGATGTTCCAGTACAGGTGCCGCGCGTTCGTGCGCGAGATCGTCTCCCCGTTTAGCTCGATCTCGAGCTCGAGGTCGTACGCCCACGGATCGGTCGCGAGGTAGTCGAGCAGCGGCGGCTCCTGCGGCGGCAGTGGGACGCGGTACTCGGCCAGCTCGTCGAGCGGCACGACCCAGGGGCTGATCGACGTCGCGAACGACTTGCCGAGGAAGGGGCCGAGCGGCTGGTACTCCCAGGCCTGGATGTCGCGGGCGCTCCAGTCGTTGACGAGCACGACGCCGAAGACGTGGTCGAGTGCCTGCTCGACGGGGACGGGAACGCCGAGCCGGCTCGGAGTGCCGATGACGAAGCCGATCTCGAGCTCGATGTCGAGCCGCGTGCTCGGACCGAACGTCGGGCCGGGCATTCGTTGCCCGTGCGGGCGACGGATCGCCGAGCCGCGGAGCAGCGGCTCCGAGTCCGGCCGGAACAGGCGACCGAGGTTCGTTGCGTGGTCGAGGGACGAGTAGAAGTCGACGTAGTCCGCGACCTCGAACGGAAGCAGGCACTCGCCGTCGACCCTCGGCCCGTCGAGCCCACGGGCGCGTTCGGTCGTCGCGCGCCACGCATCGCGCCCGAGCGTCATGAAGTCGTTGAGGCTCGGCCGGCGGAACGCGTCGCCGAGGTCGGAGAGGTCGACCACGCGCCCGTCGACCCGCGCGGCCACGCGAGGCTCCCCGCCCGGGGGCCGGACGACGCCGTACGCGATCGTCACAGGAGCCCGAGCGCCCGGAGCTCGTCGACGGGCTCGAAGAAGCTGCAGCTTCCGAACCCGCGAAACCGCTCCCGCACGCAGCCGTCTGCGGGGGTCAGACCCCGAGCGGGGTCCGGATCGGCCAGCGCCTCCTCCGCCGCGCCCGGATGGAACACGGCGAGAAGGAGGTTCAAGAAGCCGTGCGCCTCGCCGGTGCGGACGGCGTGATGGAGACCGGCGGACGCCTTGAACGCGACCTGCCCATCCGCGCACGTGCGGACGAAGCGCGCCAGCTCCGGGATCGACGGTCTTCGCTCGCCGCCGCACCGCACCTTTGCGAATGCGCCGGCGGCTCGGATCCGCTCGAGGTTCCGCTCGAGATCGCCGTCGATCGGCAGCTCGACGAAGACGTCGCCGTCGAACTCCGGCACGGCAGGCCAGCGACTCTCGACCGCTGCGACCCGATGCGGCTCGGATTTCGGCACCGGTCCGTCCAGGACGAGGCTGAGTGCGACGTCGTAGTCGCGGACTTCGTCGAAGCGGGTCGCGGGCCACACGAGCCGGTTGAGGATCCACGCGTGCTCGGACGCGCGCGCACGACGGTCCTCCGCAAGGGCCGCGCCGGTCGGGAGCTGCGCGGGCGGAAACGTCGGCGCGTGGTCGATCAGGCGCGCGAGCAGTTCGTGCTCTGTCCTGACGGCCACGCGCGAATCATCGCAGCAGGATCCAGGTGGCGCGCCCGAGGCCGAGCACGCGGTCGCGGTCGCCGAAGAGCACGGTGCCGGCATAGCGCTTGCGGCCGTCCTCGCCGAGCGGCCAGCCGACGACGACGCAGGGCTCGCCCACGGCAGGCGTGTCGGCGACACGTGCGTGGAGCCGTCCGAGGACGCTGACGCCGCGGTCGAAGTGCGGGTCGATCGCGAACGCGCCGGGGCAGTCGAGTGCGGCCCAGACGAGCTCCGGCCGTCCGGCCTGCTCCCCGGTCGGGAGCCAGACCGCGGCGACGCGACCGCCGCCGATGGGAGCCGGCCGCAGGCGCAACGCGTCGCCGGGCTCCCGCGCCGGCCCGCAGACGAAGCAGTGTGGAAACGGATGCTCGGGATCGTCCGCCGCCGCAGCGGAGCGTTCCGCCGCGAGCTCGAACACCACCGGCTCCGGCGGCTTCAGTTCGAGCGCGGCCGGCCGGGCTTCGGCGACCACGCGGTCGCCGCCGAGCACACGGAGCTCGTCGCCGTCCCGCTCGACGCGCAGCTCCGTCTCGAGCGGCGGCGGCAGCCGCAGCGTCACCTCGGCATCGCCGTCCACGTGCGCCGCGACGAGCCCGCACGTGTAGCCGCCGTTGCCAGAGTCGTCCGGGCCGCGGTAACGACGTTCGATCCAGACGGACGCCATGTAACAGACCCTAAAAGAGGGCGCGGCCGCCGTCACAGGCGCGCCCGCTCGACCGAGCAGAGCGAGGGTCTAACGGGAACGGGCGAAAGCGCGCAGCACCTTCGCCCGTGACTCCCCGGGTTGGACTCGAACCAACAACCCTCCGGTTAACAGCCGGATGCTCTGCCAATTGAGCTACCGGGGATTGGCGCGGCGGATTGTAGCGAGGCGATAATCGCGTCGTGGAGCCCCAGTTCAGGCGGATAGAGGACATCAAGAGCTTCGAGCTCGCGCCGGGCGTCGCCGGCCGGCCGCTCTTCGGCGAGGGCGCGATGCTGAACGTGATCGAGTTCGAGCCGGGTGCGACCGTGCCGCTGCACACTCATCCGCACGAGCAGCTCGGGATCTGCCTGCGCGGCATCCAGATCCTGATCGTGGACGGCGTCGAGCATCCGATCGGGCCGATGGAGGGCTACGTCCTCCCCGGCGGCGTCGAGCACGCCGCCAAGTGCGGCCCCGAGGGTGCGACCGTCCTCGACGTCTTCCAGCCGGTGCGCGAGGACTACCGCGAGCGGCACGCCGCAATGCTCGACCAGGCGGAGTAGGCAGCCCTCTGCTCGATCAGGGAACCATCGAGCGCCCGGGCGGCCGGATTGTCGCGTGGGCGGCGTGGGGCGATCCCGCCGGCAAGCCGATCCTGCGGCTCCACGGCACTCCGGGCTCGCGGTTGTCTCGCAACCCCGACCCCGAGCTCTTCGCCCGCGCCGGGGCGCATGTCGTGACGTTCGACCGACCCGGCTACGGCGCGTCGACGGCGCAGCGAGACCGGGACATTCTCTCGGTGGCCCACGATGCGCTGGCGTTGGCAGACCGCCTGGGCTGGGACACGTTCAGCGTGCTCGGGGTGAGCGGCGGCGGGCCGCATGCGCTGGCGGTCACGGTACGCGCGCCCGAACGCATCGAGCGCGCCGGAGTCGCCGTCGGCATGACACCTCACGAGCTGATCGACGAGGACGACTTGATCGCGTTCAACCGGGAAGCGAGGCGTCGCTGCCTCGAAGGGGGACGTGCAGCGTTGGAATCGTTTCTCGCCGAACCCGCGTCGCAGATGAGCGCCGACCCGGTCGGGACGCTCGTCGCCGCCATGGAGGATGCTCCCCCGATCGACCGTGCGATGCTCGAGCAGCCGGAGGTACGGGCCATGATCGCCGACTCGTTTCGCGAAGCGTTTCGCACCGGCCCCTTCGGTTGGTTCGACGACGCGTGGTCGCTGATGAACCCGTGGGGATTCCGGCTCGAGGACGTGCGCACTCCGCTGCGTCTGTGGTACGGAGACTCCGATCGAAACGTGCCGCTCGCCGCCGCCCGCGCGATGGCGCAGCAACTCAACGTGGAGTCGTTCGAGGTGATCCAGGACGCAGGACACGCCGGCTGGCTCGTGCACGAGGAACGGATCCTCCGCACGCTGCTCGACTGAACAACGGCGGGTTTACGCGAACTCGCGGATCGCGGTCCGCACCTTCGCGAGCGCCTGCTGGAGGTCGAGCAGTCGCTCGTCGTCCGCCTCCGAGACGTCGCGCTGGAGCTGCCGCTCGCGCAGCCGCAAGAGGAGCTGGCGCGCGGTCTGCTCGTCGATCGACTCCGCCTCCGCGCGCGCGTGCAGCTCGGCGAGGTACCTCGCGAGCTCGTCGTCGGCGCCGACCTCCGCGAGCAGATGCGAGCGCATTCGCCGGTGCAGCGCCGAGTCGAAGTGCTCCGGCCCGAGCTCTGCGAGCACGCGCGTCAGCGCCGGTTGGGTCGCGACGCCCGCCAGAGCGCTTCGCTCGAGCCGCGAGCCCGCGTCGAGCAGCTTCGGCGAGATCGCACCGGTGGAGCGCGACGCGCCCGGCGCCAGGCCCGCCTGCGTCTCCCGCGGCAGGTCGAGGCGATCCGCCGCGAGGCGCACCGCATCCTGCCGCTGCGGCGAGTCGCCGAAGCGCCCGAGGAACTCTTGCACGCGCTGGAACGCCTGTTGCTTGTCGCGCGCGCGGTCGATCTCGAGCCGGACGCGGTAGGGCAGGTAGTCCTCCGCCTCACCGAGTCGCTGCTCGAACGACTCGGGATCGTCCGCGGGATCGGTCCCGACCGGCAGTGAGACGAGGTGGATGTCGAAGCCCTCGGCTGCCGCGAGTTCCATCCCGCGCAACGTCGCCTCCTGGCCGGCGGCGTCCGCGTCGAAGCAGAGGTAGAGCCGCTTCGTCAGCCGCACGAGCTCCTTCAGCTGACGCTCTGTGAGCGCCGTCCCCATCGACGCGATGACCGGCTCGAAGCCGGCCTGCCGCAGTGCGAGCACGTCCGTGTTCCCCTCGACGACGACCGCGCAGTCCTGCTTCGCGACTGCGGCGCGCGCCTGGTGGAGCCCATAGAGCAGGTCGCCCTTGCGGAACAGGTCGCCTTCCGGCGAGTTGACGTACTTCGCGCGCAGGGGGTCGTCCTGGTGGAGCTGCCGTGCCTGGAATCCGCGCACGCGGCCGCGCGCGTCGGCCAGCGGGAAGAGGAGCCGCCGCATGAAGTAGTCGTTCCCGCGCCGGTTCACGAGCCCGGCCGCCGCCAGCTCGTCGCGCGTGAATCCCTGCGCCGAGGCCGCCCGCGCCAACGCCGTGCCGCCGGGCGCGAGTCCGATCCGGAACTCCTTCGCGACCGACTCACCGAGCCTGCGCGACGCGAGGTACTCCCGCGCGAACGCACCGGCCTCGGCCTCCCAGAGGTAGCGCTCGTAGAACGACGCCGCGCGCTCGAGCAGCGCGTAGAGCCGCTCCTTCCGCTTCCGCTCGCGATCCGCTTCCGGTGACGCCTCCTCGTACTCGAGCGGCACGTTGAACCTGTCCGCGAGCCACTCGATCGCGCCGACGAAGTCGAGCTGCTCGGTCTTCTCGACGAAGTCGATCGCATCGCCGCCTTCACCGCAGCCGAAGCAGTGGAAGGTTCCGCGCTCGGGCATCACGGAGAACGACGGCGTCTTCTCCTGGTGGAACGGGCAGAGGCCCTTGTAGCTCGAGCCCATCTTGCGCAGCCGCGTGCGGCCCTCGACAACGGTGACGATGTCGATCGCGGCCTTCACCGCCTCGACCGAGGCGTCCTTGATCCGCGCCACTACAGGGAGCCCTCGTACGAGAGCGCGAAGCGGTCGGTCATCCCCGCGATGTAATCGGTCGCGTCCTCGGGCGTCGAGCCGTGCTCGACGAGGTGCTCGAAGATCCGCGAGATCGTCGCCCGGGCGCGACCGTGCTCGAGCCGCGCGTCGGGGCCGAGGTAGACGCGGTCGAACATGAAGGAGCGCAGCTCGAGCATCGCGCCGCCGACCTCGTCGGTCTGCGCGATGTCGCCGACGCGCTCGGACGTCTCGACGAGATCGTGGACGAGCGTGTCGATGCGCCGCGAGCCCGTCGCGCCGAGCAGCTCGATCGGCCCGTTCGGCAACTCGTCAGCCGACAGCACTCCGGCGCGCAAGGCGTCGTCGATGTCGTGGTTGATGTACGCGACGCGGTCGACGATCCGGACGATCTTTCCTTCGAGCGTCTCCGGCTCGACGGCGCCGGTGTGCTTCAGGATCCCGTCGCGCACCACCCACGTCAGGTTGAGCCCGCGCCCGTCGCGCTCCAGCCGCTCGACGACGCGCAGCGAGTGCTCGTTGTGGCGGAAGCCGAGGCCGAAGCGCTCGCGCAGCAGCTCGTCGAGCGCTTCCTCGCCCGCGTGGCCGAAGGGCGGGTGGCCGAGGTCGTGGCCGAGACCGATCGCCTCGACGAGATCCTCGTTCAGCCGCAACGCACGGGCAACGGTGCGTGCGATCCCGGTCGTCTCGAGCGTGTGCGTCAGCCGCGTCCGGAAATGGTCGCCCTCGGGGTCGATGAACACCTGCGTCTTGTGCCGGAGCCGTCGGAAGGCCTTCGAGTGGACGATCCGGTCGCGGTCACGCTGGAACGGCGTCCGCAGCGGGCACGGCTCCTCCGGATGGACGCGCCCGCGCGACTCGTACGACCGCACCGCGAGCGGCGAGAGCCACCGCTCCTCGTGCTCGCGGACCGCGCTCTCGAAGGCATCGGCAACTCTCCCGGCGACCTCGGACATCAGGGCCAGCGTAGTCGCCCGAGCGGTCGCCGGGTAGACGCATTTCGTGCCGAAACTGACGGCATTCGTAGCGGCCGCGCTCCTTCTCGGCCGGCTCGCCGCAGACGTACCTCTACTTCCACGACCCCATGTGGTGGGGTCGCGACGTGCGGGTCTCCCTGACGCGCGTCCGCGTCTGGCGCGACGTGGCGACGGCGGCAGAACGCCGTGCGATCGTCGGGGACGCCAGCCGCCGCATCTTCGACGGGCACGACCGATGCGTGCGCTACGTGATCGCCGTCTCGCGGGTCGATGAGCGGTATGCGCTCGTCGCCTACGACTTCAGGAAGCCGTACACCGACTGCAGGCTCGGGAACGCCGAGTCGGTCGATCGCCGCACCGCCGCGGACGCGTGGCGCGAGCTCAGCGAGGCGAGCTCCCGGTGGGACTGCCTCGCCGCACCGCCGGGCGTCATCCGCAGCCTCGCGCGGAGCTGCTGGCTCTCTAGACGATGATCTGCACGGTGCCGCCGTCCGCACTCCACGCGGCGCCGGTGACGTAGCCGGCCGCCCGGTCCGAGCAGAGGAAGGCGACGACCGCGGCGATCTCCTCCGGTTCCGCGAGCCGGCCGAGCGGCCGTCCGGCGCCCACCGCGTCGAGAACCTTCTCGCGCGTCGAGCCCGTGCGCTCCGCCTGCTGCTCGGCGAGGCCCCCGGCGCCGAGCCACGCAGCCGTCGCCGTCGGCCCGGGCGCCACCGCGTTGCAGCGGATTCCCTGTTTGCCGTAGAGGTCCGCGACGAGCCGCGAGAGGGAGAGGACCGCTGCCTTCGTCACCGAGTAGTTCGGCATCGCGGTCGACGGCCGCTTCCCCGCGCTGGACGAGAGGTTGACGATCGAGCCGCGCCCGCGCTCGATCATCGCCGGCAACACCGCCCGCATCGCGCGCACGTAGCTCATCACATTCAGCTGCCAGAGCTCGTCCCATTGCGGATCCTCGAGCTCGAGGAAGTCCGCCTCGTACGCGAGCCCGAGGTTATTCACCAGGCAGTCCACCGACCCGAGCTCCTCGATCGTCTCGCGGACGACCCGCTCCGGCTCTCCCGGCTCCGCGAGGTCTGCCCGGATCGCTCGCGCGGCGCCGCTCTCCTCGCGCGCCTGCGCGAGTCGCTCCGAGTCGCGGCCGACGACGACGACGCGCGCACCCTCGTCCGCGAGCAGCTTCGCCGTCGCGAGGCCGATTCCGCCCGTCGAGCCGGTGACCAGGCACACCTTGTCCCGCAGGTCGAGGTCCATCGGGCGGCTAGCCTAGCTTGGAGATGACGACGATCCTGCTTGCACGGCACGGCGAGACCGACTGGAATCGCGAAGGCCGCCTTCAGGGCTGGGACGACCGGCCGCTGAACGAGACCGGCCGCGAGCAGGCGCGGGAGCTCGCACGTCGACTCGCAGACGTGCCGTTCGACGCCGTCTACGCGAGCGACCTCACGCGCGCTCGCCAGACCGCCGAGATCGTCGCCGAGCCGCACCGCGTCCCCGTCCTCATCGACCCCGACCTGCGGGAGATGCACTATGGCACCTGGTCGGGGCTGACCCGCTCGGAGATCGAGGAGCGCTTCCCCGGGGTCGAGCGCCACGACGGCGAGACCCGGGAGCAGCACCTCGGACGGGTGTTCGGGGCGGCCGACCGGATTGCCCGCCGCCACCCCGGCCAGCGGATCCTGATCGTCTCCCACGGGGGCTCGATGCGGGCCCTGAGGCGGCATTGCGTGGGCGATCCCGTCCATCCGATCGAGAACTGCGGGGTCTACGAGCTGACCTTCCGGGACGGTGTTTTCGCGCCGGTAGACTGAGCGGGGCGGTGGAGGACTACACGTCCAAGTACAAGGGCGAGCAGGTCGAGGTCGCACTGTTCGGAGGCGAGTACCAGGAAGGCGTCCTCACCGCGTATTGCTACGTGGAGGACGTCGCCCACATCGAGTTGAACGGGCACATCCTCGTCCCGCTCCAGAACATCGCGTCGCTTCACTGCTCGAGCCGTTGCGACGCGCCGGAGCCGGACTGGCCGCCGCGCGGACTCACCGAGGACGAGCGAGACGACGAGGGCTAGGTGCTGGCCCTCCGCAACGTCCTCAAGGCGTGGACGCTGCTCGTCGTCGTGTGCGGAGCGCTCGCGTTCTTGGGGTGGTCGCTCGACGGCTACCGGCTCCTGTCGATCTTCCTCTTCTGCGGGCTGCTGCTCGCGGGCGCCGTCTACTGGTACTCGGACCGCGTCGCGCTCGGGATGGTCGGTGCGCGCGAGCTGCCGCTCGGCGAGGCGCCGCTGCTCCATTCGACTGCCGAGCGGCTCGCGGCGCTGGCCGGGGTCGCGAAGCCGAAGCTGTACCTGATCCCGGACGGCTTGCCGCGCGCACTCGTCGTCGGCCGCGGCCCGCGGGGATCGAGCCTCGCGATCAGCGCCGGCCTCCTGTCGGCCTGCCCACCGGCGGAGCTCGAGGGGGTGCTCGCACACGAGCTCGCGCACGTCCGGCACCGCGACGTCGTCGTGCAGACCGCCGTCGTCGTGCTCGCGGCGTGGCTCGTCGAGCTGAGCCGGATCGGCGGCTGGCTCTCCCGCGCCCTGCTGTTCGTCCTCGGGCCGATCGCCGCGGCCTTCGTCCACCTGATGCTGTCGCCGCGGCGCGAGTTCGGCGCCGACCGGGCTGCGGCGCACATCGTCGACTCCCCGCACGGCCTCGCCGACGCGCTGATCCGGCTGGAGCAGGCCAGCGAGCTCGTCGCGTTCCAGGGCAGCCCGGCGACCGAGCCGCTCTACACGTTCAACCCGTTCATGGAGGAAGGGCTCGCCGCGCTCTTCGTCACGCACCCGCCGATCGGCGACCGCGTGCGGCGCCTGCGGGAGCTCGATCCAGCCTGGCGCGAGAAGCTCCGCGCCGCGTGACGCTCGCGATCGGCCCGCACGAATACCGGCAACGGCTGGACACGCTCGCAGAGCATCTCGCCGGCCACGGGCTCGGAGGCGCTGTTCTCTTCGACCGCAGCTACGTCCTCTACTACAGCGGTTTCGCCTTCGTCCCGACCGAGCGGCCGATCGCCCTCGTCCTGTCGGCGGGCGGAGACGCGGGCATGCTCGTGCCGCGGCTCGAACGCGAGCATGCAGAGGCGAACGCGACCGTCGGGATCGTCGAGGACTACCCCGAGTATCCGTCGGAGCAGCATCCGCTTCAGGCGCTCCAGCGCGTCCTGGGCGCGCTCGGCGTCCGCGGACGGCTCGGCGCCGACACGGACGGGTATCCGTGGATCCTCGGCTACCGCGGGCCGACGCTCACCGAACTGACGGGCGCCGCACCGGAACGGATCGCCGCCGTCGTCGAGGACGCGATGGCCGTCAAGAGCGAGGCGGAGATCGCGTTGATCCGCGAAAGCGCGAAGTGGGGGAATCTCGCTCATACGCTGCTCCAGCGCTACACGCGTCCCGGCCTCACCGAGACCGAGGTGGCACAGCGGGCGAGCGGCGAGGCGACGCTTGCGATGCTCGACGCAATCGGGCCGATCTACCGGGCCCAGAGCCCGTTCGCCGACGGCGCCTCCGCGGGCTACCGCGGTCAGATCGGGCGCAACGCGGCGATCCCGCACGCGCTCGCGGCGAACATCGTCTTCCGGTGCGGCGACGTGCTCGTCACCGGAGCGGGCGCTCCCGTGTGGGGGTATGACTCGGAGCTCGAGCGGACGATGGTGATCGGCCCGCCCTCCGACGAGCAGCGTCGCCTCTTCGACCACATGGTCGCCCTCCAGGACACGGCATTCGAGGCGATTCGCGCCGGGGCACGCTGCTCCGACGTCGACCGTGCGGTGCGCGCGTACTACGACCGGCACGAGCTCTGGGGGTACTGGAAGCACCATGTCGGCCACGCGATCGGGCTCCGCTACCACGAGGGCCCGTTCCTCGATCTCGGCGACGACACGGAGATCCGCCCCGGGATGGTGTTCACGGTCGAGCCTGGTCTCTACGCCGCCGGCGTCGGAGGCTTCCGCCACTCCGACACCGTCGTCGTCCGGGCCGACGGCCTCGAGTTCCTGACGTACTACCCGCGCGACCTCGAGAGCCTGACGCTTTGACGACGAAGAGCCGCCCAGGGCGGCTCTTCGGAACTAATTCGGCGGCGACCTACTCTCCCGGGAGGTTGCCCTCCGAGTACCATCGGCCCTAGCAGGCTTAACTTCTCTGTTCGGAATGGGAAGAGGTGTACCCCTGCCGGTAAGACCGCCGAAAGTGTCAAAGCCGCGACGAATGCCGGCACCCTCAAAACTCCATAGCAGAGACAACGTGTTCTAAATCAAGACCTCGGGCAATTAGTACGGGTCCGCTGAACGCATTGCTGCGCTTACACGTCCCGCCTATCAACGTGGTGGTCTCCCACGGCCCTTACTCTCTCTAGGAGATGGGAGGCCTCATCTCGAGGTGGGCTTCCCGCTTAGATGCTTTCAGCGGTTATCCCATCCAGACGTGGCTAATCAGCAGCGCCGTTGGCACGACGACTGATACACCAGAGGTCTGTTCGTCTCGGTCCTCTCGTACTAGAGACGACTCCTCTCAAGCCTCCAACGCCCATGGTGGATAGGGACCGAACTGTCTCACGACGTTCTGAACCCAGCTCGCGTACCGCTTTAATGGGCGAACAGCCCAACCCTTGGGACCTGCTTCAGCCCC
>VAWW01000004.1:488-58270 GCA_005884575.1 Actinomycetota bacterium | reverse complement strand
ACCTCTCGATGGCCTACACGCCCGGCGTCGCGCGCGTCTCGCAGGCGATCGCCGACGACCCGGCCAAGGTCTGGAACCTGACGATCAAGCAGAACACCGTCGCCGTCGTCACCGATGGGACCGCCGTCCTCGGGCTCGGCGACATCGGCCCCGAGGCCGCGCTGCCCGTGATGGAGGGCAAGGCTGTCCTCTTCAAGGAGTTCGGCGGTGTCGACGCGTGGCCCGTCTGCCTGGCCACGAAGGACGTCGACGAGATCGTGTCGATCGTGACGGCGCTGGCGCCCGTCTACGGCGGCATCAACCTCGAGGACATCTCGGCACCGCGCTGCTTCGAGATCGAGCGTCGGCTGCGCGAGCAGCTCGACATCCCCGTCTTCCACGACGACCAGCACGGAACCGCCGTGGTCGTGCTCGCCGCGGTGCTCAACGCCCTGCGTGTGGTGGACAAGCGGATCGAGGACGTTCGCGTCGTCGTGACGGGCGTCGGAGCCGGCGGCGTCGCGACGACAAAGACGCTCCTCGCCGCCGGCGTTCGCGACGTCGTCGGCTGCGACCGCCATGGGGCGATCCACCGCGGACGAGAGGGGCTCGACGCCTCGAAGAGCGAGTACGCCGCACTGACGAATCCCGGTGGGCTGCGTGGCTCTGCCGACGACGTGCTCGCCGGAGCGGACGTCTACATCGGCCTCTCGGGACCCGGCGCGGTCTCGGCCGACGGCGTGCGCCGGATGGCGCCGGGCGCGATCGTCTTCGCGATGGCGAACCCGACGCCCGAGGTGCTGCCAGGGGAGATCGACAACTTCTGCGCGGTAATCGGCACCGGACGCTCGGACTACCCGAACCAGATCAACAACGTGCTCGCGTTTCCGGGCATCTTCCGCGGTGCGCTCGACGCCCGCGCCCGGTCGATCACGCCGGAGATGGAGGTCGCGGCCGCGCGCGCCATCGCCGACGCCGTCGCGCCGGAGGAGCTGGCCGCCGACTACGTGATCCCGAGCGTGTTCGACCGCTCCGTCGCGCCGTCGGTCGCGGCCGCGGTCGCGCGTGCCGCCGAGTCCGCGGGTGTCGCGGGGCGCGCGGTCGATCGCAGGTAGACGAACCAGTAGACGGCGCCGACCATCAGGGCGCCGCCGAGGATGTTCCCGATCGTGACGGGAACGAGATTGTGGGCGAGGAACCCGGTCCATGTGAGGTGGGAGAGCCCGGTCACCGGCTGTGCAGCGGCGATGAAGGCCGCGTCGCTCTTCACGAAGAGACCGAACGGCAGGAAGTACATGTTCGCGACGCCGTGCTCGAAGCCCGCGGCGACGAACGCCGTGATCGGCGGCACGATCGCGAGGATCCTGTCCGCGTCGTCCGCGCGCTGTAGCAGAGCCAGAGGTCGCGAGGCAGACGAGCGCGTTGCACTGCTTCGACGCGTAGACGAGACCTGCGGTCGCGATCGCGCCGGCGAAGTTCCCCGCGTAGACGATCGCCCAGTTCCGCAGCAGCCGCACCGTCGAGACGCGGCGACCTCCCCAAGCCATCACGATCAGGTTGTTGCCGGTGAAGAGCTCGGCGCCTGCGACGACGACGAGGATCAGCCCGAGCGAGAAGGCGACGCCCCCGATCAGTCCGACGGAGACCGGACGATGGCGACCGGGCAGGGTGCGTCGTGCACACACTGCCGGCTGACTCCCGCGACCTGGGCGAGACGCGCGAGCGCCGTCGCGGTCTCCTGCCGCTCGTGCGCGAGTGCCCGTCGCCCCCGTCCGAGCTCGTCGCTCGGGAGGATGCCGCCGGCGGCGTCCAGCGCGCGCTGCGCGGCGTCGAGCGAGCGCTGCCAGCAGGCGACGAGTGCATCCAGGTCGAGCGGACGGTACGGTGGCGCCGCACGCGAGCGGCGGGGCGACGACTTCCTCTCGGCGAGAGACGCGCGGCGCGCGGAGACTGCGGTGGCGGCCGTCACGATCGCCTATCCGCCGTGGTCGCGTTTGGCCTGCTCCTCCATCCGCTCGAGCCGGCTGTAGTAGTCCGCGAACTCGTTGAGATGGGCGAGCGCGATCTTGCCGGTGACGAGCGGGTCGTCGCCGGTGACGTCGGTGCGCGGGTCGTGGGTGCCGTGCTCGAGCTCGACGTCCATACCGCTCCTGAACTGCTCGACGTCGAACGGCGCGGAATCCCAGTCGATCCCGATCTCCATCCCGATGCGCCGGGCCTCGTCTGCTGAAAACGACATGGACCGATGATCTCGGTCTCGCAGCTCTCGAGCATCGTGGCCGACCCGGAGCGCACTGCCGGAAAACCCGCAGCGTGTCTGCGGAGACGCACCGATGTCGCCGCCGCACGCCCCGCCTAGCGTCGAGAGGCAGGAAAGGAGGTCGTCATGGACCGCAGGACCGTCAACACGATCGTCGTCGGTGGCATCGGGTCGCTCCTCTTCATCCCCGGCTTGCTTCGCCTCGCTCCCGGACTGATCGCGCTCGGCTCGTACAAGGCGGGCTGCACGCTCAAGAGCGCCCTTTCCCGCTGAGCGGCGGAAACTCGAGTCGTCACGGCCGCCCCTCGAGGGCGGCCCGCGCCGCGCTCTCACGGCTTCGGGAATCCCGCAAGTACGGCGAGGGATTTCCGCAGCAAGCTTGCGACCCGCCCCGATGGCGTTCGGCCCGCCCGGCTCGACACTGCGACTCAAGAGGTCGGCGGGCGAACTGGAGGCCCCGGCCGCGACTGAAGGAGCAGAGAGATGCGCAAGGTATTCGAATTCGGAGGCCTGGTCGCCGCCGCCGTCCTGATCGCTTTCGGCGTTACCGCGATCGTCATGGGCTTCAACGGCAGGTCCACCGTGACCGATAGCCTCAAGGCCGAGCAGATCGTCGGCTCGCCCGACATGACCCCGGCCGGGATCAAGGCCGAGGCGCAGAAGGCAGGCCTCGACGTCTCGTCGATCAGCTTCCCGACGCTGGCCGTCGCAGGCAAGAAGATCGACAGCGGCGATCGTGCACGCGCGTTCGCGGGCTATATGCGGGTCCACGCGCTCGAGGCGACGAGCGGCCTGACGTACGCGCAGATGGGCCGCTTCGCGGCGAAGCCCGGCACGCCGGCGAAGTTCACCGATGGCCACGGGGCGACGAACATCGACAAGTACGCCGTCGTCGACCCGAAGACGAAGCAGCCCGTCTCGAACGGCGCCCGCAACCTGTGGGTGACCGAGACCGCGCTGACCACCGCGCTCAACACGAGCTACATGGCGGACCAGCTCGGCCTCTTCGGGATCGTCGTCGGGGTCGCCCTGCTGCTCGCGGGCATCGGCTTCGCGGTGCTGGCGATCGGCGGCGCGCTCCGCACCCCGGAGACGGCGCTGACCTTCCTGCAGAGGAAGGTGAAGACGCCGCCCAAGGCGGTTCCGTCGCACTGAGCCACCGAGAGCAGGATGCACGTGAAGGGCCGCCGCGAGGCGGCCCTTCTACTGCTGCTCGAGGAGTCCCTGGTCGAGCGCGTAGCGGACGAGCTCCGCGCGGCTCGACAGACGGAGTTTCTGCATGATGTGCGCGCGATGCGTCTCCGCCGTGCGCACGGAGATGTAGAGCTGCTTCGCGATCTCCTGGTTCGTGTGCCCGAGCGCGAGCATCCGCAGCACCTCGCGCTCGCGTTCGGAGAGCGGATCCTCCTCGGCCCGCTTGCGCTCCTCCGTCTCGGCCGCCACGAGCCGCGCGCCGAGCTCCGGATGGACGTACCGGCCGCCGCGCGCCACCTCCCGGATCGCCGACACGACGTCCGTGTCGGCGGCCTCCTTCAGCACGTAGCCGCTCGCGCCGGCGGTGAAGGCTTGGCGCACGTACTGCGGGTCGTCCTGCATCGAGAGCATCAGCACCTTCGCCTCAGGGTGTTCGTGGAGGAGCGTCGGGATCGCGTCGAGCCCGTTCCCGTCGGGCATGACGACGTCCATCAGGATCACGTCCGGCTGCAACTCGCGCGCGCGGAAGATCGCGTCGCGCGCGCTGCCCGCCTCGCCCGCGGCCTCGAGGTCGTCCTCGGCGTCGATCAGCATCCGCAGCCCCGCGCGGACGACGGCGTGGTCGTCGACGATCAGCACGCGGACGCTCACCGCACCGGTACCTCCGCGACGAGCGTCGTGCCGCCTCCCGGAGCCGACTCGATCGTCAGTGTCCCGTCCAGCAGCTGGATCCGCTCGCGCATGCCCTCGAGGCCGAACCCGCCATCTGCTTCCCCGGGCTCGAAGCCCCGGCCGTCGTCCTCGATCACCGCGGCGACGCTGCCGCCCCTGCGCGTCAGCAGGACGCTGACGTGGGCGGCCTGCGCGTGCTTGACGACATTCGTCAGCGACTCCTGCACGATCCGGTAGAGCGCGGTCTCGACCTCTCCCGGCAGCCGTTCGTCGGCGAGTCCGGGCTCGAACTGGACGTCGATGCGCGTCTGCGCGCCGAACGTCTCGGTGAGACGCTCGAGCGCTGGGACGAGTCCGAAGTCGTCGAGCACCTTCGGGCGGAGCTCGACCGCGAGCTGGCGGACGTCCTGCAGCGTCGCGACGACGAGCTCCCGGAGCTTCGCGGTCGCTTCACGCGGCTCGTCGCCCTGGACGACTTCCTCGAGCGAGCGCAGGCCGAGCAGGATCGACGTCAGCGCCTGACCCGTCTCGTCGTGCAGCTCGCGTGCGAGCCGACGGCGCTCTCGCTCCTGCGCGTCGACCACGCGGCGGAGTGCGTCCCGCGCGATCCGCTGCGAGAGATCGACGGCGACCGCGGCGCG
Source organism: Actinomycetota bacterium (assembly GCA_005884575.1). GTDB lineage: Bacteria > Actinomycetota > Thermoleophilia > Gaiellales > Gaiellaceae > AC-16. The sequence continues at coordinate 53,524 of VAWW01000004.1, read as the reverse complement.
CGTCGCGAAGGTCTCCGCTATGCGGAGGTCCGTGTCCGAGAAGCGCGCGTCGGCGCCGAGCTTGTCGTGCACCTCGATCACGCCGATCGTCCGCCCGCGGACGACGAGCGGCACCCAGAGGCCCGTGCGTGCCCCGAGCGCGCGGGAAACCTCGCGGTCGACCTCCGGGTCGTCGAGCACCGAGTCGATCCGCTCGCTCCGCCCGCGCTCGATCACGCGGCCGGCCTTCGACGCGGAACGCGGGATCGTTCGCCCCTGGAGGGCGACCCCCTCGTCGCCGGCCACCGCCGCGAAGCGGAGAGCAGCATCTCCGGCGGGAAGGAGCACCCCGACGAAGCGGGCACCGAGGAGCTCGCGCAGCCGGCGCGCGACGAGATCGAGCAGCCGGTCGAGATCCGTTTCCGTTGCGAGCGCGTTCCCGACCTCGTTCAGCGACTCGAGCTGCCGCGACCACTGCTGCGACGCTTCGTAGAGCCGTGCGTTCTCGATCGCGACCGCCGCCTGGCCCGCGAGCAGCGTCACGAGCTCCTGGTCCTCCTCCGTGAAGTCCTCGTCGCCCGCCTTCTCGGTCAAGTAGAAGTTCCCGTAGGCGACGCCGCGCAGCAGGATCGGGACGCCCAGAAACGACCGCATCGGCGGGTGGTTCGGCGGAAAGCCGACCGAGCGCTGATCGTCCTTCAGGTCGTGCAGCCGGAGCGGTCTCGCGTCGCGGATCAGCGCGCCGAGGATGCCGCGACCGCGCGGCAGCTCGCCGATCGCGGCGTGCGTCTCGTCGTCGATTCCGGTCGTCAGGAAGCGCTCGAGCTGCGATCCGCTGGGGTCGATGACCCCGAGCGCTCCGTAGCGCGCTCCGGTCAGCTCGGCCGCGGCCTCGACGAGCCGCCGCAGCAGCGCGTCGAGCGAGAGCTCGGACGAGATCGCGAGACTGGCCTCGAGCAGGGCGCGCAGCCGGTTCTGGCTCGGTGTCGCCGCCTCCACGAGGCGGAGCGTACCGAGGCCAGGGCGCCGTGGGAACTCTACGCAGCGGCGCTCGCGTGCAGCAGCTCTGCGAGCTCGTGGAGCGCGCCCGCGCCGTCCAGCGAGCTGATGCGCAGGCGCGGCCCTGCGGCGACCTCCGCGACGAGCGTCGGCCGGCCGACGAGACGCAGCGTCCGGCGCCGCTCGACCCAGACGGGCCCGAGCTCGGAGAAGTGCAGCGTCCGACGCGTCGGGCCGCTGCCCAGCGCGGTGCCGATCAGGTCCAGGCGGCCGTCGCGCAGCTCGAGGCGCCCGGCGAACACCGGTCCGTTTCCTTCCTCCCAGACGACCGCATAGCTCATGGACCGATGATCGTCCCGCGCGTTGCTCGACGCGTCCGTTCTCCGCCGCCCGTCCGATGCGGGAAAGCCGCGACCGGCCTGCGGCTCGGTCCGATGCGGGCGATTCCGGCCACAGCGATGCTTGGATCGAGATGATCGCCAGAGCAGTCCAGCATGCGGAGAGCCGGCTGCGCGAGCTCGGTCACGAGCAGTGGGAGGACGCTGCCGTCGCCGTCGCCGCGTTCGCGTTTGCCGTCGCGGCGACGCGGTTCGCTCCGGCGCTCGTGCTGCCGGTCTTCCTCGGTGGCGTCGTTGTGGCAGCACGCGGCGTCGCGGCGTTCTGGCGCCGCTGGGACCTGCTCGACCGGCTGGTGCTGGAGCGCGACGCGTACACGATCCCCGAGGTGCGCGCGCGTGCCGTCGACGCGGCGTCGCCGGCGAATCGTCGCCTGCTCGCGCACGCGATCGTCCGGTGGCTCGAGGTCACGGACTCGGACCGACTGGCGGCGATCGCCGACGAGCTCGCAGCGCTTGCGGCCGAGCTCGACGACGAGGAGCTAGAGCTCGATCCGGCCTGCGCTGCCGCCTGCGGCGCGCTGTTCGCCGACGGCTGGACCGCTGTGCCGCCCGCGGACATCCACTCGCGCGTCCGGCAGATCCGGGCCGGCTTCTCGCCGCGGCTTCGCCGCTGCCGATGCGGTCGCGGCCGCGCCGCCGCACAGTCGATTCGACAACCCGGAAGGGAGGAACGATGTTCAGGACGATCGTTTGGGCGACAGACGGCTCGGAGGCCGCCGACGAGGCGCTTCCGTACGCGAAGGGGCTCGCGACCGGCGAGGGCCGGAAGCTCGTCGTCGTCCACAGCAAGGAGATCTACGTCGGCCGCGGCGGCGCCTTTCCCGTGCTCGCCGACGAGCAGGACCTCGAGCAGAAGATCCGCGGTCAGGTCCACGAGCTCGCGGACGAGCGCGTCGACGCGCGCTTCAGGCTCGTGAGCGGCTTGGCTTCGGGCGCCGCGCACATGATCGCCGACGTGGCCCGCGAGGCCGGCGCCGACGTGATCGTCGTCGGGACGCGCGGACACGGCCCGGTGGCCGGCCTGCTGCTCGGCAGCGTGACGCAGCGGCTGCTGCACATCGCACCGTGCCCTGTTCTCGCGGTGCCGACCGGCAAACACGCCGAGGCCCGCGCGGCCGAGCGAGAGACCGTCGCCGTGAGCTAGGAGGAACGATGAGAGCACTCGTCTACCATGGCCCCGGACAGCGAGCCTGGGACGTGGTCCCGGATCCCGCCATCGACAGGCCGACGGACGCCATCGTCCGCATCGACTCGTCGACGATCTGCGGGACCGATCTGCACATCCTCAAGGGCGACGTCCCCGAGGTCCGGCCGGGGACGGTCCTCGGCCACGAGGCCGTCGGCACCGTCGTCGAGGTGGGCAGCGGCGTCGGCACAGTGAAGCCCGGCGACCGCGTGCTCGTTTCCTGCATCACCTCGTGCGGCCGCTGCCGCTTCTGCAAGGAGCGCCGATACGGGCTCTGTATGGGCGGGGGCGGCTGGATCTTCGGCCACCTGATCGACGGGCTCCAGGCCGAGTACGCGCGCGTGCCGTTCGCGGACACATCCGTGTACAAGGTGCCGGAAGGGTTGTCGGACGAGCAGGTGCTGTTCCTGGCCGACATCCTGCCGACGGCGTACGAGGTCGGCGTCCTCAACAGCCGCGTCGAGCCCGGCGACACTGTCGCAATCGTCGGCGCCGGCCCGATCGGGCTCGCCGCGATCCTGACGGCGAAGCTCTACACACCGGCGCACATCGTGGCGATCGACCTCGACGACGGCCGGCTGGAGCGGGCGCGCGAGTTCGGCGCCGACGTGACGATCAACAACGGCAGCGAGGCCGCCGTCACGCTGGTTCAGCAGCTGACCGACGGTCTCGGTGCAGACGTGGCGATCGAGGCGGTCGGAGTTGCCGAGACGTTCGAGCTCTGCACCGAGCTCGTGCAGCCGGGCGGCCGCATTGCGAACGTCGGTGTCCACGGACACTCGGCGACGCTGCATCTCGAGAAGCTGTGGATCCGGGACGTGACGATCACGACCGGGCTCGTGGACACATTCACGACACCGCAGCTGCTGAGGCTGATCGCCGAAGGCCGCCTCGACGCGACGCCGTTCGCGACCCATCGCGCTCCGCTCGCGGAGACGATGGCCGCGTACGATGTCTTCGGCGACGCGGCGCGGACGCATGCGCTGAAGGTCGTCCTCGAGGCCGCACCGGTCGGTGAGGAGCTGATGGAGAGCGAGGAGGTCACGGTTGGCGTCTAGCGCCACCCGCGAAGCAGCCGGAGCCGTCGACGTCATCCTCCGGGACGGCGGGACGCTCCGGCTGCGGCCTCCGACCGCTGCCGACGCGGACGCGCTCGTCGCGTTCTTCGAGCACCTCTCCGAGCGCAGCCGTTACCTCCGGTTCCACGGGGTGCGCGCCGTCGGCCGTCCACTCGTCGAGGACGACCTCGAGCCCGACTGGGTCGAGCGCGGCGCGTTGCTCGGGACGCTCGCCGGCGACGAAGGTGGCGAGCGGGTCGTCGCGCTCGCGAGCTGGGTGCGGTTGCGCGACCCGCAGGCGGCGGAGATTGGCTTCGCCGTCGCGGACGACGAGCAGGGGCGCGGGATCGGGACGCGGCTTCTCGAGCAGCTCGCGTTGCGCGGACGCGAGTCGGGCATCGAGCGCTTCGTCGCAGATGTGCTGGCCGACAACCGCGCGGCCCTCGGCGTCTTCGCAGACGCGGGCTTCGAGCTCGCGCACGAGCTCGGCGGCGGCGAGGTCGAGCTGCGGTTCCCGATCGCTTCGACCGAGGGGTTCCGCGAGCGCGTCGAGGCGCGCGACCACGTCGCAGTCTCCGCGTCGCTGCGCCCGTTCTTCACGCCCAGGAGCGTCGCGGTGATCGGAGCGTCGCGCCGCCGCGGCTCCATCGGCGGCGAGCTCTTCCGCAACATCCTCGCCGCCGACTTCGCCGGCGCCGCCTATCCCGTCAACCGATCGGGCGAGCCGGTCGCGGGCGTGCGTGCCTACGGCTCGGTCGAGGAGATTGCGGATCCGATCGACCTCGCCGTGATCTGCCTGCCCGGGGCGCAGGTGCTCGACGCCGCCGAGTCGGCCCTCCGCGGCGGCGTTCGCGCGCTGTGTGTGATCTCGGCGGGCTTCGCCGAGTCCGGCGCGATCGGGCGCGAGCGGCAGGAGCGTTTGCTGGGACTCGTCCGCGCGCACGGCGCGCGCCTCGTCGGCCCGAACTGCCTCGGCGTCTCGTCCGCCGCCGCTTCGCTGAACGCGACGTTCGCGCCGCGCGCATTGCCGCCGGGCCGGATCGGCTTCTCGTCGCAAAGCGGCGCTCTCGGTCTCGCGCTGCTGGAGAAGGCGGCCGAGCGAAATCTCGGGTTCTCCGCGTTCGTCTCGATCGGCAACAAGGCGGACGTGTCGTCGAACGACCTGCTCGAGTGGTGGGAGGACGATCCGGAGACCGACCTCGTCCTCCTCTACCTCGAGTCGTTCGGCAACCCGCGCAAGTTCGCGCGACTCGCGCGCCGCGTGGCGCGTCGGAAGCCGATCCTCGCGCTGAAGGCGGGAACGACCGCCGCCGGTGCGCGCGCCGCCAGCTCGCACACGGCAGCGCTGGCCGGGTCGGACGCTGCGATCGACGCGCTGTTCCGCCAGGCCGGCGTGCTGCGCGCACGCACGCTCGAGGAGCTGATCGACGCGGCGGCCTTGTTCTCGTCGCAGCCGCTTCCGCGCGGGCGCCGCGTCGCCGTGGTCACGAACGCGGGCGGGCTCGGAATTCTCTGCGCCGACGCGTGCGAGGCCGCCGGCCTGTCGCTCCCCGAGCTCGCGCCGGAGACGCGCACCGCCCTCGCCGCCGTGCTGCCGCGCGAGGCGAGCCTCGCGAACCCGGTCGACCTGATCGGCTCTGCGACGGCGCCGACGTATGAGGCCGCACTCCCGCCGCTGCTCGCGGACACGCATGTCGACGCGGTGATCGTCCTCTTCGTGCCGCCGGTCGTCGCCGGAGCCGACGAGGTCGGCGCCGCGATCCGGCAGGCGGTGGCCGACGCCGGGACCGAGAAGCCCGTCCTCGCCGTGGTGATGAGCGCCGACGGAACCCCCGCGACGCTGCTCGACTCTGAGTCGCCGGTCGCCGCGTTCCCGTATCCAGAGTCGGCGGCGCATGCGCTCGGCTTCGCGGCGGAGCGCGCAGAGTGGCTGCGCCGGCCGGTCGGGAGAGTGCCCGTCCTCGACGGCGTCGACGCCGCGGCGGCCCGCCGGGTCGTCGAGAGCGCGTTGACCGGCTCGAGCGAGCGCTGGCTGACGCCGGCGCAGACGCGCGAGCTGCTCACCGCATACGGCGTGCCGATCGTTCCCGAGCGGCTCGCGCAGACCCCGGACGAGGCCGTAGCCGCCGCACGCGGGCTCGGGCTCCCAGCCGTCGTCAAGACCGCGACGCCCGGCGCGCACAAGACCGAAACCGGCGGCGTCGCGCTCGACCTCCGCGACGAGGAACAGGTGCACGCGGCGGCGGAGCGCATCGGCGGACCCGTGCTCGTCCAGCCGTTCCTGCGCGGCGGCGTCGAGCTGCTCGCGGGCGTCGTCCAGGACCCGGTCTTTGGGCCGCTCGTCGCGTTCGGTCCCGGCGGCGTTCTCGCCGAGCTGATCGGCGACGCGGGCTTCCGGATCGCGCCGCTCACCGATGTCGACGCCGAGGAGCTCGTCGGGAGCGGGAAGGCGGGTCGGCTCGTCGGCGGCTTCCGCGGCGCGCCGCCGGCCGACTCGGCCGCGCTCGTCGACCTCGTGCACCGCCTCGCGCAACTCGCGGAGGATCTCCCGGAAGTCTCGGAGCTCGACCTCAACCCGGTGGTGGCGCGGCCGGACGGCTGCGTCGCCGTGGACGCCCGGATCCGCGTCCACGCCCGCCCGCGCGCCGCGTCGCTCAAGGGCTGGTAGCGCGCTAGTGGCTTAAAGCCACAAAGTCACTGCGGGCCCTAGCAGCGCCGAGCTACAACGTCGCTGCGAGCGCTAGTGGCTTAGAGCCACAAAGTCACTGCGGGAATGCCGCAGCGGATGCGCGGCAAAGCGGCAGCGACGTTCAGCGGGCGACCGGATGGCGTCGCATCCGTCCGCGCGGAGACTCTCGCTCATTACTCGATGAAAGGAACGACGATGACCCGCACGCGCACGATTCCGTTCCTCGCTGCAACCGTTCTAGCGGCGATCGTGGCCGGTGCGGCCGCAGCCGCCACCGGCCCGAGCCACGCCTCGCTCGTGATCCGCCACCAGACCCGCGGCTGCCACAGCTGGGCGGTGAACGGCGGCGCGTTCGCGCCGGCGCAGAGCATCGCGCTGAAGACGGGCGCGACGATCACGATCACGAACAATGACGTGATGCCGCATCTGCTCGTACAGACGAGCGGGCCGAAGGTCGCCTTGACGCGTCCGGCGATGAACCACATGAGTGCGATCACTCGCGTCTCGTTCCCGCACAAGGGCGTCTACGTCTTCATGACGAAGGCCGGCGAGGACTACATGGCCGGCGTGAAGACGGTCGGCGAAGACAACGTCCTGCGGCTGAAGGTCACCGTCGCATGACCCGCGTGCTCGTCGCCGGCGGCGGGGTCGCGGCGCTCGAGGCAATCCTCGCGCTCCGCGATCTCGCCGAGGAGCGGGTATCGATCGAGCTGGTCGCACCCGAGCCGCAGTTCTGGTACCGGCCGCTCGCCGTGCTCGAGCCGTTCGGAATGGGAACGGTGCATGGCATCGAGCTCGTGGAGATCGCCGAGTCGTGCGGCGCGGGCTTCACCCTCGATGCCGTCGTTTCGTCCTGGCCTCCGGCGCACGGCCGGAACGCGCCGTCCACGGCGCGTTCACGTTCCGCGGCCCGGCCGACACGACGGCGTTCCGGAACCTCCTGACGGAGATCCAGGCCGGCGCCGTGCGACACCTCGTCTTCACCGTGCCGGGCGGAGCGTCGTGGCCGCTGCCGCTCTACGAGCTCGCACTGCTCGCCACGACGTTCCTCGCGGAACGCCACCTCGTGGGTGTCGAGACGACGATCGTGACGCCCGAGGATCGGCCCCTCGCACTCTTCGGCGCAGGCGCGAGCGCGGCGGTGGCGCGGATGCTCGCGGAGCGCGGGATCGAGCTCGTCACGGGCCGCTATCCGGTCGAGGCTGCCCACGGCGAGCTCACGCTCGCTCCGAGCGGCACGGTCCTCGCCGACCTTGTAGTCGCGCTGCCGCGACTCCGCGGCGAGCCGCTCGACGGGATCCCGCACGACGCCGACGGCTTCGTCCCGACTGATCCGCACGGCCGCATCGCAGGGCTCGACGACGCGTACGCGGCCGGCGACGTGACGACGTTCCCCGTCAAGCAGGGCGGCCTCGCGGCGCAGCAGGCGCGGGCGGTCGCCGAGATGATCGCAGCCGACGCGGGAGCGCCCGTGACGCCGCAGCCCTTCCGTCCCATCCTGCGCGGGCTGCTGCTCACCGGAGCCGAGCCGGCGTACCTCCGCACTGACCTCTCGCGCGGGCCGCGCCACACGACGATCGCGCTGGGCGAGCCGATCTGGTGGCCGCCCGGGAAGATCGTCGGCCGCCATCTCGCGCCGTACCTCGCGGAGCGCGGCGGCGTCGTCCTCGCGCCGCCTGCCGGCACGACCGCCGTCGCGGTCGAGGTCGACCTCAGCACGCCGCTCGCCGTTGAGCACTGAGTCCGAGCCGTAGTTTGTCGCTCAGAGCCACTAGCGCGGTCGCGGAGAAGTACTGAGGGGCGTTCCGGGACGCCGCGGCTGCGATTTCCGCCCCGCAACGCGACGCTTGATGGAGAATCCGCGGAGGAGGAGGTTCAGCGATGAGAGTCGAGGACGTCATGACCAAGAACGTGGTCGCTGTCCAGCCGGCGGCGACGCTGAAGGAGGTCGCCCGGCTTCTCGCCGAGCACGGCATTTCCGGCCTGCCGGTGGTGCAGGACGACGGCCGGGTCGTCGGCGTCGTCTCGGAGGAGGATGTGCTGTACAAGGAGCGCGGCCCGGCGGAGCGAAGCACCGGCCTCCTCGCGTGGCTCGTTGACGACGACGCCTGGGCACGGCCCAAGCTCGACGCGCGCACGGCCCAGGACGCGATGAGCGCTCCCGCGATCACGATCGAGCCATGGCGCCGCCTCTCCGTGGCCACGGCGCAGATGATCGGCGAGCACGTCAAGCGGTTCCCGCTCGTGGACGGAGAGAAGCTCGTCGGCATCGTGACACGGGCCGATCTCGTCAAGGCATTCGTGCGAGCAGACGACGAGCTCGAGCGCGAGATCCGGTCGGAGATCCTCCACATGCTCCTGGCGGATCCGTCGGGTGTCGCGGTGACGATCGCCGACGGCGACGTCACGCTCGCCGGCGAGGTCGAGACGGAGGCGGACGCGCAGGCGCTGCCGCGCTCACGTGGAGCCGGCGGTGAGCGCGCTCGTCCCCGCGCACCCGTTCGACGTCGAAGCCGCGAAGAAGCGGCTGGCGGCCGCAGGCGGCGGCTACGAGGTCGTCCACTCCTCTCCAGGGATCGAGATGGGCGTCTACGTCCTCGTCGCGCCCGAGCCGGATCGCCAGCAACCGCACGAGGACGACGAGGTCTACGTCGTGCTCGAGGGCCGCGGTTCGCTCGAGATCGAGGACGAATGCGTCGAGCTGACCGAGGGTCACGCCGTCTTCGTGCCTGCGCGGGCCGACCACCGCTTCGTCGGCTACGAACAGCTTGCGGTGCTCGTCATCTTCGACCGGTCGCCGCGATGACGGCCGGCGCGGATCTCGCGACAGCGCAACCCCTGACCGTCGACGAGCTGGGCCTGATCGACGCGTACTGGCGCGCCGCGAACTACCTCTCGGTCGGACAGATCTATCTGCTCGACAACCCGCTGCTGCGCGAGCCGCTGCGGCCGGAGCACGTGAAGCCGCGGCTGCTCGGCCATTTCGGCACGACGCCCGGCCTCAACCTCCTCTATGCGCACCTGAATCGCGCGATCGTCGCGCGCGACATCGACGCGATCTTCATCACGGGCCCCGGTCACGGCGGCCCCGGGCTGGTTGCGAATGCGTACCTCGAGGGCACCTACGGCGAGCTCTACTCGCACGTCGGCGAGGACGAGGATGGGATGCGCGCGCTCTTCCGCCAGTTCTCGTTCCCGGGCGGCATCCCGAGCCACGTGGCGCCCGAGACGCCGGGCTCGATCCATGAGGGCGGAGAGCTCGGATACGCACTGGCGCACGCCTTCGGCGCCGCGTTCGACAACCCCGAGTTGCTCGTCGCCTGCGTCGTCGGCGACGGCGAGGCCGAGACCGGCCCGCTCGCGGCGAGCTGGCACTCGAACAAGTTCCTCAACCCGCGCACCGACGGCGCCGTGCTGCCGATCCTGCACCTGAACGGCTACAAGATCGCGAACCCGACCGTGCTCGCGCGCATCCCGGAGCACGAGCTCGTGGAGCTGCTCGAGGGATACGGTTGGCGGCCGCTGCTCGTGTCCGGCAGCGAGCCGGCGGCCGTGCACCAGGAGCTTGCGGCCGCCCTCGACTACGCGCTGGATGACATCGCGGCGATCAAGCGCGACCCCGGCGGGCGCCCGCGCTGGCCGATGATCGTGCTCCGGACGCCGAAGGGCTGGACGTGCCCGGCCGAGGTCGACGGCGTCCCGGTCGAGGGAACGTGGCGGTCGCATCAGGTGCCGGTGTCGGCGGCACGGCAGAACCCGGAGCACCTGCGGATCCTCGAGGACTGGCTGCGGAGCTACCGCGCCGAGGAGCTGTTCGACGACCGCGGTCGCCTCTTCCCCGCGCTCCGCGACCTTCCACCGCACGGTGAGCGCAGGATGAGCGCGAACCCGCACGCCAACGGGGGAATCCTTCTCCGCGACCTCGTCCTGCCCGATTTCCGCACGTACGCCGTCGAGGTGGAGAAGCCGGGAACGACGTCGAGCGAGGCCACGCGCGTCCTAGGCGGCTACCTCCGTGACGTCATCGCTCGCAACCTGAGTACGTTCCGGCTGTTCGGCCCGGACGAGACCGAATCGAACCGCCTCGGCGACGTCTTCGCGGTCACCGACCGCGTCTGGGAGGCGGAGACGCTCGAGACCGACGAGAGCCTCGCGCCCGAGGGCCGTGTGATGGAGGTCCTCTCGGAGCACCTGTGCCAGGGCTGGCTCGAGGGCTACCTGCTGACCGGCAGGCACGGGCTCTTCAACTGCTACGAGGCCTTCATCCACATCGTCGACTCGATGTTCAACCAGCACGCGAAGTGGCTGAAGGTCACGCGCGGCATCCCCTGGCGCCGGCCGATCGCCTCGCTGACGTACCTGCTGAGCTCGCACGTCTGGCGGCAGGATCACAACGGCTTCTCGCACCAGGATCCCGGCTTCATCGACCACGTCGTCAACAAGAAGGCCGAGATCATCCGCGTGTACCTGCCGCCCGACGCGAACACGCTGCTGTCCGTCGCCGACCACTGCCTGCGCAGCCGCCAGTACGTGAACGTGATCGTCGCCGGGAAGCAGCCGGCGCTGAACTATCTCTCGATGGACGACGCGATCGTCCATTGCACGCGCGGGATCGGGATCTGGGAGTGGGCGTCGAACGACGACGAGGGCGCGCCCGACGTCGTGCTCGCGTGCTGCGGCGACATACCGACGCTCGAGACGCTCGCCGCCGCCGCGATCCTGCGCGAGCGCCTGCCGGAGCTGAAGGTACGTGTCGTCAACGTCGTCGACCTGATGCGCCTGCAGCCGGACACCGAGCATCCGCGACAGGCCCGTCGTCTTCGCCTACCACGGCTACCCGTGGCTCATCCACCGGCTCACGTACCGACGCACGAATCACGGGAATCTGCACGTGCGCGGCTACAAGGAAGAGGGGACGACGACGACGCCGTTCGACATGGTGATGCTGAACGACCTCGACCGGTTCCACCTCGTGATCGACGTGATCGACCGCGTGCCGGGCCTGGCCGGGCGGGCGGGACGCCTACGCCAGGAGATGCAGGACGAGCGGTTGCGGGCCCGCGCGTACACGCGGGAGCACGGCGAGGACGTGCCGGCGATCCGCGACTGGACGTGGCCGGGCTGAGGATCCTCGTCGTCAACGCGGGGTCGACGAGCCTGAAGCTCTCGGTCGTCGCGGACGACGGCTCGACGAAGGAGGTGGAGTCGCTCGCGCAGGAGGTGGACGCCGTCGCGCACCGGGTCGTGCACGGCGGCGCGCGGTTCCGCGATCCGGTCGTCGTCGACGACGAGGTCGCTGAAGCGCTCGCGGAGCTTGCCGAGCTCGCGCCGCTCCACAACGGCCCGGCACTCGCGGCGCTGGTCGACGCGCGGAGGGTGCTGCCGGACGTCCCGCACGTCGCAGTCTTCGACACGGCGTTCCACGCGACGCTGCCGGAGGAGGCCGCGGTGTACGCGGTCCCGCGGAGGTGGCGCGAAGACTGGGGCATCCGCCGGTACGGGTTCCACGGGCTCTCCGTTCAGTGGGCGGCGGAGCGCGTCACTGCGCGGAGGCTCGTCGTCTGCCACCTCGGCGGCGGCTGCTCGGTCACGGCCGTCCTCGACGGCCGGTCCGTCGAGACGACGATGGGCTTCAGCCCGCTCGAGGGGATCCCGATGGCCACGCGCTCCGGGTCGATCGACGCCGAGATCGTGGTCCACCTGCTGCGGACCGGAAAGCTCGGGCTCGACGACGTGGAGCGGACGCTCGAGCGGGAATCCGGCCTCCTCGGGCTGTCGGGACTCTCGGCCAGGCTGGAGGAGCTCGAGCAATCCACCGAGGCCTCCGCCGGCCTCGCACTCGAGGTCTTCGCGTATCGCACCGCGGCCGCGGTCGGTGCGATGACCGTGGCGCTCGGCGGCCTCGACGCGCTCGTCTTCACGGGCGGGGTCGGCGAGCGCTCGGCGCCGACGAGGACGAACGTGTGCGCACGGCTCCGCTTCTTCGGCGTCGACCTCGACGAGCGTGCAAACGCCGTCGCCGAGCCCGACGCGGACGTGGAGGTGCCAGGCTCGTCCGTGCGGATCGTCGTGCTCCGGGCGCAGGAGGATGTGATCGCCGCACGCGCCGCCCGCCGGCTACTACGCGCCGGTCAGTGGCCGTTGCGCAGACCCGGCGGCAGCAGGGTCGGGTCGGGCCCCGCGGCCGGGCGTTCCCAGGCGTAGACGTTCTCGGCGATCCGCGGCGGGCCTGTGAGATGCTCGCGCCACGCGTTTGCCGCGTGCCAGAGCTCGGGCTCGGTGAGCAGGGCCTCGAGCGCCGCCGGCCCGAGAGGCGACTCGAACAGGAAGACGGCCTCGTTCGCGGTCAGGAAGACTTCGTGCCGGTCGAGCCCGGGCGCCTCCTCCGGATCGAACGGCGGCCCCGCGGCGACGAGGTCACGAACCGCGTCCTGCGATCCGTCTCGCAGCGGGACGACGAACACCGTGCGCCGGGAGGCGCCCAGTTGCAACGCGGTCAGCCGCTCGGCGATCTCGCCGACGATGCTCGGCTGCGCGACGGCGGCGATCGCTATCGGAAGTCCGGTCCGCCGCTCGAGGACGACGGTCGGCCGTCCGTCGATCCGGTCCGACGAGGAGCGTCCGACGCGAACCACGGTGAGGCTCTCGTAGCCGATGTCGCGGGCGACGGCGTGAGAGTCGGCGAGCCCGTCGAGCTTGAGGCGGCGCGGTCCGAGATCGAGCTTGCCGGTTGCAAGCGGAAGCGTTCCCTCGCGCCAGACGACTCCGTAGCTCAGCTTCATCCCGCCAGCATCGTGGTTTCAATGTCCGTTCACATCGGGAGCGCCACGGACGCGCCTTGCGGGAAACCCGCAGCGCAACGCACGCTTAACAGAACTGCAAGGGAGCCTGAACGGCTCGCCGATAGAACAGAGCCGTGCCCGGTGTTCGGAGCCTGCTCGGCCTGCCCGCTGCGGCGCTCGCGGGCGCGGCGATCGCGATCGGCGTCGTCGCCGGGTTCGGCGGGCTCTCCGGCGGCACGACGACGACGGTCCGGGAAGTCCTCAACGTCCCCGTCCAGCAGAGCACGACTGCGAGCCTCCGCTCGACGGCGCAGCCGTTGACGGTGCACGAGATCTACCGCCGCTCGGGGCCCGGCGTCGTCCAGGTCACCTCGACATCGAGGGTCCGGCGGGTCGACCCGCTGTTCGCGCCGTTCGGCGTGCCGCAGACTCAGACGGAGAAGGCGCTCGGCTCCGGCTTCGTGATCGACAAGGCCGGCCACATCATCACGAACGAGCACGTCGTCGCCGGCACGAAGTCGGTCCAGGTCAGCTTCTCGAACAACGAGAGCATGAAGGCGAGCGTCGTCGGCGTCGATCCGTCGAGCGACGTCGCGGTGCTGAAGATCGACGCGCGCTCGCGGGCGCTGACGCCGCTCGTGCTCGGCAACTCGGACCTGATCCAGGTCGGCGACCCGGTCGTCGCCATCGGCAACCCGTTCGGCCTCGACCGCTCGATCACCGCCGGGATCGTCAGCGCGCTGCAGCGCCCGCTGACCGCGCCGAACGGCTTCACGATCGACCACGTCATCCAGACGGACGCGGCGCTGAACCACGGCAGCTCCGGCGGCCCGCTGCTCGACGCGCGCGGCGAGGTGATCGGCGTCAACTCGCAGATCCAGACCGCGGGCGGCCAGGGGAACGTCGGCATCGGCTTCGCGATCCCGATCAACACGGTCAAGGGCGTCGCGGCGCAGCTGATCAAGAACGGCCGCGTCGAGCACGCGTTCCTCGGAATCAACGGCAAGGCCGTGACGCCCGCGATCGCGAAGCTCTTCCATCTTCCTTCGAGGCACGGCGTGCTCGTCGCGAACGTCTGCGCGTCGAGCGGCGCGGCGAAGGCCGGCCTGCGCGGCTCGACGACGAACGTCGTCGTCGCCGGCGAGAGCTGGCCCGTCGGCGGCGACCTGATCGTCCGCGCGGACGGCACGACGGTTGCGTCGACCGATCGCCTCCGGTCGGAGGTGGCCGCGAAGAAGCCGGGCGACACCGTGAAGCTCACCGTCTTCCGCGATCTGAAGCAGCTCACCATCGATGTCGACCTCGGGCGGCAACCGCTCTCCCCGCAGTGCTAGCCGCCCTTTCCCATCGGCCCCCTACCCCTGGGGGCCGGCTTCCGATCGGGCGGTGGCCAGCGCGCCCGTCGGGAGCATGAGTCGGGGGCCCCGACCGCCTGCCCGGGGCCCTCGACCGATTCATCAGCTGGTCGTTCTCTCCGGTCGGTGACCCGCCCCGCTCGCGGAGGCGGGTCACCGTGTGGCTACCCTCTGCGGGGTGGAGCCGCTGGAGCCGGGACGCACCGAGCTGCTGGAGAACGAGCAGCTCGAAACGGAGGACGAGGAGCTCTGGACGCAGGACGGCGGCGACCACGAAGGCTGGTTCTGCGTTCGCACGGATCCCTTCCCCTGCCCCGCGCCGGGGTGCTCGTTCGTCGCGGTCTTCATGACCGCCGCGCACCTGATCCTCGTCTGGGAGGAGCGCGACGACCCGAACCTGCTCTACCACGCGCAGCGGGCCAAGGACGTCGGGCGGAATCCGCACGTCGTCGGCTACGCGCCCGAGTACGGGCCGAGCGCGTCGTACTACGCGTGGGAGGCGGCGGGCCGCCCCGTGCACGGCGTCCGCCGTTGATCGAAGCGCACTTCGGCGAGTCCGCGCCGTTCTCGATCGGGGTCGAGGAAGAGGTGATGATCCTCGACGGCGACACGTTCGAGCCCGTCGGCGCCGTCGATGTGCTGCTGCGCGGCGCGGAAGCGATGACGCTCCCGGGCTCGCTCAAGACCGAGCTGCACGCGTCGATCGTCGAGCTGACGACGGGGATCTGTGAGAGCGTCGAGGAGGCCGTCGCCGCGCTCGCAGAGCTGCGCGCGGCCGCCGACGGGATCGCGCGCGCAAACGGCCTGCGGATCGCGGCGGCGGGAGCGCATCCGACCGCACGGCTCGAGTCGCTGCCCGTCGTCCAGGAGCAGCGCTACCTCGACATGATCCGGATCGTCGGCTATCCCGCGAGGCGCCAGGGCGTCAGCGGCCTACACGTCCACGTGGGGATGCCGAGCGCCGAGCGCTGCTACGAGACGCTCGAGGCGGTCCTCCCGTGGCTGCCTGCCGTGCTCGCGCTCTCGGCGAACTCGCCGTTCCTCGAAGGCGAGGCGACCGGAATGTGGTCGAATCGCTCGGCGGTGCTCGCCGAGCTGCCGCGCGCCGGCGCGCCGCCGGCGTTCGGCTCGTACGTCGCCTGGGAAGCGTGGGTCGAGCGGCTGAGCGGTGTCGGGCTGCTCCCCGACTACACGCGCCTGTGGTGGGACGTGCGTCCGCACCCGCGGCTCGGGACGCTGGAGATCCGCATGCCCGACCAGCCGACGTCGCTCGAGCGGACGGCGCTGATCGTGGAGGCGATCCGCCGGCTCGCCGAGACTGCCCTCCCGCGCGACGGCGATCCGGCCCGGCGGGGCGACTACGCGCAGAATCGCTGGGCCGCGGCCCGCTTCGGGCTCGACGCGGAGCTCGTCCATCCCGACGGCGACCGGATCGCGACCGCGCGCGAGCTCGCGTGGGCGCTGCTCGGCCTCGAGCCGCCGGAGCCGGAGGCCGCGCGCCAGTGCGAGGTCGGCGTCGAGCGCGCTGCCGCTGACCTCGCCGATCGAACGCTACGCTGACGCACGTGGCGATCCGGAGCGAAACACTCCAGGTGAACGGCGTCCGGTGCGAGAAGTGCATCGGCCGGCTCGCCGGTGCGCTGCGGGAACACGAGGGGCTCGAGTACGCGAACGCGAACCTGATGGGCCAGGTCGTTCTCTCGTGGGACGACGAGCGCACGAGTCGCGAGGCGATCGTCGAGGCACTGCGCAAAGCCGGCTTCCACGAGCTCCAGACGGCGTAACAACGCGTTCACATCGTGGAATTTTCCGGGGCGCGGAGACGTTCGAGCTTCGGTAGATGGCTGGTAACGTGGCCGTGATGGCCGATGAGGAAGCGGGGAGGAACGCGCTTCGCCTCGCAACGGAGGCGCGCGACCGCGTTCGCTTCGAAGAGGACGTCCTCGCGCTCTCGGACCAGGTCTACCGCGTCGCCCGTCACCTTGCAGGATCGCGCGAGGAGGCAGAGGAGCTCGTGCAGGAGACGTACGCCCGCGCGTTCCGCAGCTGGCGCTCGTTCACGCCCGGCACGAACCTGCGCGCGTGGTTGCTGCGGATCCTCACGAACCTGAACATCGATCGCGGGCGGCGCAAGCAGCGCACGCCCGACACGCAGCCGCTGGAGGAGGGCGACTACTTCCTCTACAACAGGCTCGAGGAGGCGACCGCCGACGGAAACGTCGAGGAGGATCGCGTCGTCGAGCGGCTCTCGCAGGACGGAATCGTCGAGGCGCTCTCGGCGGTGCCGCACGACTTTCGCGACGTGATCGTCCTCGTCGACATCGGCGACTTCAGCTATCAGGATGCGGCCAACATCCTCGACATCCCCATTGGTACGGTGATGTCGCGACTCCACCGCGGCCGGCGGATCCTCAAACGAGAGCTGGCCGAGACGGCAGTAGGAGAAGAGGCATGACCGAGACACCGTGCGAGCACTGCGAGCGGATGATGCAGCCGTATCTCGACCGCGTACTGTCGGTCTCGGAGCAGGCCGAGGCCGAGCTCCATCTCGCCGACTGCGAGTGGTGCGCCAAGCGGTACCGCTTCGAGGTGAAGCTGCGCCAGTACGTCCGCGTCGCCGCCAGCGAGCCGATGCCGCCCGAGCTGAAGGAGAAGCTCGCGGCGCTCCGGACTCCGCTGACCTGATTTTGCTGACCCCACGCGCGCGCCGGGATCGACCACCCAGCGTGCAGGCCTCGCGCGCACCGCGCGCGAGGGTTAGGCCGCAGGCCGTCTACCCCAGGCCGTGCTGTGGGCCGGCGATCACGACGAGGCGCTTCGGATCGTTCCCGCCCGGAAGCGGTTGCGTGACCGCGCCGATCTTCTTCGCGAGGCGCAGCGCGAGCTGCTCGCCGCCGGGCGGGAAGTAGACCACGGTCTGCTGGTAGTCGAAGCGGCCGGCCCTGCCGACGTGGACGATCTCGTAGCCGAGCGCGCCGATCCGGCTTGCCAGGTGGCGCGTGTAGTTGATGTCGCCGCTGCCGTTCAGCACGACGATCTTGATCGTCCACGGCGCGGGCAGCGTGGGACCGGCGACCTTCGCGGCTCCGGCGGCCGGGTGGTTGCCGTGACTCGTCGCGAGGACGACCGACGCGACGAAGGCGCCGAGCGCCCCGGCGATCCCGAGCAGGACGGTGAGCCGGGGCCACGGGTTCGCGCGCAGCGGCTTCGGCGGGACGTGGCGGCCCGCGAGCGCGAGCGCCTCGTCGTGATCGATCCCGAGCGCGGTCGCGTAGAGCAGCATCGCCAGGAGCGCGTGGTCGGCGGACGGGAAGCGATAGACGCGCCCCTCCTCGAGCCAGCGCACCTGGTCCTCCGGGAGGCCGGCGCGCCTTGCGGCCTCCTCAATCGTGAGCTGCCGGTGCACGCGGGCGCGCGCGAGCACGGACTCGGCGGTCGGCGCGGACTGGACCTCGACAGCAGCGTTCATCGGGACCTTCAGGATTCGCGGTGCGGCTGCTTCAACCTTTCGGGCATCTCATCGGCAAAATCTACGTCGCCTGGAGGGTCGAGGTCGTCGCAGTGGATCTCGAGCGCCTGGAGACTGCGCGCGCCGTCGTCCGGGATCTGTTCCCACATCGCCCGGTTCAAAAGCACCGGGTGCAGGCGGACGCCGCCGTAGGTCGCGGCGACGACGGGCGCCTCGCCCGCGCGCTCGAGGATTCGGGCGACGGCGCCGGGGTCGAGCTCCGGCCCGTCCGCGAGAACGACGAGCGCCGCGTCGACCTCCGGACCGAGCGCGGCCAGCCCGCAGCGGAGGGAGGCGCCGGGGCCACGCTCCCACTCCGGGCAGCGGACGACGCGGGCGTCCGTCTCGAGTTCGTGCGCGCCGGCGACCACGACGATCTCGCCGGCGAAGCTCTCGCGCAGACGCCGGAGCACCTCGGGTAGGAGCAGCCGCTGCTTGGGCGCGCCGAACCGGCTCGCCGCCCCGGCAGCCAGGACGACCGCCGCGATCGTCACTTCGAGGCGACGCGGATCCGGGAGATGACGATCGGCTGCTTCGGCTTCTCCGTCGCGGGGTCGCCGAGCTTCCCGATCTTCAGCACGATGGGGAGTCCCTCGACGACGCGGCCGAGCAACGCGTAGTCCGGCGGCAGCCGCGCGTCCGGCGCCGTGACGACGAAGAACTGGCTGCCCGAGGTTCCCGCGGGATCTGTGCCCGTCTTCGCCATTGCCACGACGCCGCGGACATATCGCGTCGTACGTGGAGGCCGGTCGATCGTCGCGTAGCCGGGACCGCCGCCGCCGGTCTGCGTCGGGTCGCCTCCCTGGATCACGAAGCCGGGAACGATCCGATGGAAGATCGTCCCGTCGAAGTAGTGGGCGCGGGCGAGCGCGGCGAACGACGCCGTCGTGCGCGGCGAGTGCTTCACGTCCAGCGCGAACGCGAACGTGCCGCAGTTCGTCGTCACCGTCGCGATCCACTGCTTCTTCGGATCGAGACGCGTGCGCGGCGGCTTCAGGTCGACCGGCTTCCTGGGCGGCGGCGAGGCGAGGTGACGGCACGACGCCGCGGAAGGCGCGGCGGACGCGGCGCCGGCCCAGGCGGCCAGCGCGAGCGCAACCGCCGCTACTGACAGCCGGCGAGTGCGCGCCACCGTGACTGGACGTTCGCGACGTAGGTCAGCGTCTCAGTGCTCGGCGCGACGCCTCCCGCGCGATCGACCGCAGTCGGGCCCGCGTTGTACGCCGAAAGCGCCCCGTCGGTGGAGTGGTAACGGTCGAGCAGCAGCTTCAGGTAGCGCGCGCCGGCGAGGACATTCGACTCCGGATCGTCCGCGTTCAGCTTCAGCGACGCCGCGGTCGACGGCAGCACCTGCAGCAGGCCGCGCGCGTCTGCGCTCGAGCGGGCCGTCGGCTCGAACCGCGACTCGACCTCCGCGACGGCGACGAGCATCGAGAGCTGGAAGCCGGTGTCGCGGGCCGCACGGTTGAACGCCGGCCGGAACCGGGTCGGGATCGGGCACGCGTTCAGGGGCTCGATCCCACGCGCCGGCAGGGCGGGGATCCGCGGCGCGACGAGAGCCGCCGCCTTGTGCGGGCGCGCGCCCGCGCTGGCGCCGACGCCCGAGAGGGCTGCGAGGACGAGGAGGACGAGGAGGCGGGCCCGCATACGAACGAATCGTGATGCTAACCCGTTGCGACGGCTCGCAGCGCGCGAGCGACGAGCGCGCGCGCGATCGGCAGCTTGTAAGCCGTGCCGGGCAGCGGCGTCGCGCGGTCGAGATCGTCCACCGAGGTCAGCGTCCAAGGGACCGGAGCTACCCCGGCGAGGCCGAGTCGAACCTCACCGGCGGTCCGCGCTGCGGCGACGCCGACGATCGGGAACGACCACCGCTGCCTGTCCATCGCCTTCAGGTACACGCTGGCCTCGGGGATCGGGACTTCCAGCTCGAGGATGAGCTCGTCGTCGGCCAGCGTCGTCGTCTGCGGGTCGTCCGTGGTCGGGAGGCGGTAGAGCTCGGCGAGCGGGAGCTCTCGCGCCGTCGTCCGCAGCATCGTGCCCAAAGCGAGCAGCGCGGCGGCCACGTCGGATGGATGGGCCGAGGCGCAGACGTCGTTGCCGAAGATCGCGTGCTCGTCGTGCCGGCCGTCCTTCGCGTGGCAGCGGTCGCCGCCGTGGAGGTAGCACGGGAAGTCCAGCCGCCAGTACCAGCAACGCGTCGCCTGGAGGAGGTTGCCGCCGATCGAGCCCATCGCGCGGAGCTGCGGCGACGCGGCGAGCCGGCAGGCCTCTCGCAGCACGACCGGGATCCCGGGATCGACCTCGAGCTCGGCTAGGGTCGTCCCTGCGCCAATGGTCGTGCCGTGTATTCCGCGCGGCACGGCGCGGCGGATGTCGATCAGTGCGTCGGCGCGCAGGAGCCCGTCCCGGAGCAGCGGGACGATCTCCGTCCCTCCGGCAAGCGCGACATGCCCGTTTCCGAGGAGGCCGACGGCCTCCTCGGCGCTAGACGGCTGCCGGAGCTCCACGCTGCTTCTGCTTCGCCGCCTCGAGGGCGCGCAGCATCTCTTCGCGTGTGATCGGCAGCGAGTGGATGTCCGCGCCGGTCGCGTCGCGGATCGCGTTTGCGATCGCGGCGGCGATCGGGACGATCGGCGGCTCGCCGAGGCCCTTCGAGCCGAGGTTCGTCAGGTGCTCGTCGGGCTTGTCGATCAGCTCGCAGACGATTTCCGGCACGTCCGCGATCGTCGGCAGCCGGTACGCGTCGAGCGACTGGGTGAGGACGGTTCCCGTCGCCGGGTCGAGCAGGCGCTGCTCGGAGAGCGTGTGTCCGATTCCCTGGATGATCCCGCCCTCGACCTGGCTCGATGCGCCGAGCGGATTGATCACGCGGCCGACGTCGTGGATCGCCGCAACGCGCAGCACGCGGACCTCGCCCGTCTCGACGTCTACTGCGACCTCCGCGACCTGGACGCCGAACGTCAGCACCTGCATCCCGGTCGGGTTCGGCCCGCGCGCGCCCTTGCCGAGGATCTGCGCGTTCTCGAGCAGCCCGACGATCTCCTCGAGCGGCGACGAGAGGTTCCCGTCGGCGGAGACGACGTTGCCGTCGCTGATGTCGAGCACGCGCTCCTCCAGGTGATGCCGCTGCGCCGCGATCTCGATGATCTGGCGCTTCGCGTCCGCCGCCGCAGCACGCACCGCCGGGCCCATCGACGGCGTCGTCGACGAGCCGGCCGAGATCGACGCGAACGGGCCGCGTGCTGAGTCGCCCAGCTCGACGCGAACCCGGTCGAGCGGCACGCCGAGCTCCTCGGCCGCGATCTGCGCCATCGCCGTCCGCGTGCCCGTGCCGATGTCCTGCATCGCCGTGATCACGGTGATGCGGCCGTCCGAGCCGACGCGTGTCCACGCATACGACGGCGGGCCGCCGCCTCCGTACCAGATCTGACTTGCGAGCCCGGCGCCGTACTTCCACGTCGAGTCGGACCGGGTGCGCAGCTCGTGCCGGCGCTCCCAGTGCGGCTCGGCGCGACGATAGCACTCCATCAGGTTCTTCGAGGAGTACGGCCGCTCGTTGGACGAATGCGCGTAGTTCTTGCGCCGCAGCTCGAGCGGATCGACGTCGAGCCTCGCCGCGAGCTCGTCGAGCAGGCACTCGAGCCCGAACGTGCCTTCGACGTAGCCGGGCGCGCGGAACGCCTTCATCGGCGCCGTGTTGATCTTCGCGCCGTACGTCACCGTGCGGACGTTCTCGCAGTGGTAGAGCGTCTGCATCGGGCCGTCGGTGGGTGCGATCCAGCCGTCCCAGCCCACGGCGTTGACGAACTCGCCGCCGAGCGCCGTGATCGTCCCGTCGCTGCGTGCGCCGACGGTCAGCCGCTGGATCGTCGCGTTGCGATTGCCGGCGGCGAGATTTTCCTCGCGGCGGGTGAGCGCACACTTGACGGGACGGCCGGTGCGCCGCGCGAGCTCCGCGGCGACGTACGTGTACTCGCCGGGATCGTTCTTCGCGCCGAAGCCGCCACCCATGTAGTTGCAGACGACGCGCACGTTGTCCGGCTCGACGCCGAGCTGCTTCGCGACCCTCGACCGAATGCCCCAGATGTACTGGGTCGACGTGTAGATCTCGAGCGTGTCGCCCTCCCAGCGGCAGACCGACTGGTGGGTCTCGAGCGGGTTGTGGAGCACGACCTGCGTCCGGTATTCGCCCTCGACGACGACGTCCGCATCCGCGAGCGCGCGCTCGAAGTCGCCGCGCTCGTTGCGGCGCGGCTCGTCGGTCAGCTGACCGCGGCGGACGGCCTCGTCGGGGTCGAGCAGCGGCTCGAGCGGCTCCCACTCGACGTCGATCAGCTCCAGCGCAGCGCGTGCCTGCTCGACGGTGTTCGCTGCGATCGCCGCGACGGGCGCTCCGAAGAAACCGGGCTCGTCCGTCAGCGCCTCGACGTCCTCGGGGCCGACGGCGGCGTGGACGCCGGGCGCCTCGAGGGCACGCCGCACGTCGATCTTCTTCACGCGCGCGTAGGCGTGCGGCGAGCGGAGAAGCGCGGCGTGAAGCATCCCGGGCAGCAGGACGTCCGCCGTGTACTGCGCCTCGCCGCGCGCCCGCTGCGGCGCGTCCGCCACTGCTCCAGCGGATCCTCCTCGACGACGATCCAGACGTCCTCGTAGCGGCCTTCGACTTCCTTCTCCGTGCGGATCAGTCGCGCCAATGCAGGATCGCCTCCTCGATCTTCGGATACGTGCCGCAGCGGCACAGGTTTCCGGCCATCCCGTGGCGGATCTCATCGCGGGTCGGCGCCGGGGACACGGCCACGAGCGCAGCGGCGGAGACGATCTGCCCGGGTGTGCAGAAGCCGCACTGCGTCGCGTCGGCGCGGACGAACGACTCGACGAGCGGATGGTCGCGCAGCCCCTCGATCGTCGTCACCTCTCCCTCGACCGTGTGCACGAGCGTGATGCAGGAAAGCCGCGGCACGCCGTCGACCTGCACTGTGCAGGCCCCGCAGTGGCCCTCGTTGCAGGCGACCTTCGTTCCGGTGAGGCCGAGCTCGTCGCGCAAAACTGCGGCGAGCGAGGTGCCGACGGGTACGTCGACGGCGTAGCGGTGACCGTTCACGAGCAGGTCAGCCGTGAGTCGTCACCGCCAGGATGTCGGCGAGATGGATCATCCGGAAGGTCGCACGCGCCGCGGTGACGCGGTCGGCCTCCTCTTCCTCCGGCAGCGACCGCCAGAGGTCTCGCGCCGTCTCGAGCAGGTCGCGGATCTGATCGACCTCAACTTTCGCGCCGTCGCGCTCCTCGCAGGCGTTGAGCGCGAGGCCGAGCACGCCGACGGTGTCGGCCTGACGCGTCCAGAGGAGCGGCGTGGCCATCGACAGGTACTGATGGATGCGCGCGAGCTGCATCGGCTGGCTGAAGGTGTCGCCGCCGATCGGCTCGCTCGGCTCGAGGGGCGGCTCGCCCGTGGCGATCCGGTCGGCGTTCCCCCACAGCATCTCCCGCAGCTGCGACTCGTCGAAACCGGCCAGACGGGCGGTGCGGACGCCGATCAGCAGCGACGACGGCTGCTGCCCGTAGGGGTAGTCCGAGGCCCAGAGGATCTGCTCCGGCGGGACCTGACGGTAGAAGTCGAGCAGGTCGATCGGGCTCCAGACGGACGTGTCCCAGAAGACCCCGGCCTTCCCCGACAGGCGCTGCGCGAGCCCGGCCAGGTCGGCGATCCCGGCGTGGGCGATGATCAGCTGCGCCTCGGGATAGCGGTCGACGAGGTGCGCCAGGTCGTCGGCGATCGGCGGGAGGCCGCGGCCGCCGTGGATCAGGATCGGCACGCGCTCGGCGGCGCCGAGCTCGAAGACGGGCGCGAGCCGGTCGTCGTTCAGCAGGAAGCGCTGCGCGCGTGGGTGGAGCTTGATGCCGCGGGCGCCGAGCGCGATGCAGCGCTTCGCCTCCTCGATCGGCTCGTGCGTCAGGTCGAGCCGGACGAACGGGATCAGCCGGCCGTCGGAGCGCGCGGCGAACTCGAGCGTCCGGTCGTTGCCCGCGCGAAAGCCGGGCTCCCGGTCGGGCTCGTCGAGGCAGAACATGAACGCGCGCTCGATCCCGTACGCCGCCTGGATGCGCTCGAGGTCCTCGTAGAGGCCGACCATTCCGTCGATGTCGTGCCCGAGGTGGACGTGCGCGTCGAAGATCGGCGTGTCCGGCAGGTCGGCACGGAGCTGCCTGTCCCAGAACTCCACCAGCGCTTGGGCTCGCTGGAGCGCGTCCTCCACCCCGGAAATCTATCCGCAGGTCCTATTCGAACACGGGCGCAACGAGCCGCTGGACGAAGACTCGCTCGTGGACAGCGCCCTCGTACTGGGGGACGCCGTCGACGACGATCTTCGGAACGGCCCAGACGTCCTTCTGGTCCGCGAGTGCGGGGAACTCGGTCGCCTCGATCGCGGCCGCCGAGACGAGCGGCGCTGCGAGTGCGCATCGGTACGCCAGCAGCACGGCCGGCGGGCAGTGCGGTCAGGTCGGCGTGACGAACACGTCGACCGTTACCGGCCGGTCGAGGGCGAGCAGCGCCTCGATCGACTCCGGCTCGAGCGACGACTCGACGCGGCCGGCCTCGCGGATCCCGCCGACGAGCGACGAGAGCTCGAAGCCCCAGGGAAGCCCGTGGTAGCGGACGCCCACGTCCTCTCCGTCCGGACGGATCGAGATCGCGGGGAAGCGCTCGAAGCCCGGCGGCTCCTGCTCGATGCGGGCAGTCACCTGCGGCGCGAGCGCCGCGAACTCGTCGACGAGGCGGCGCGCCTCGCCGGAGAAGTCGATGTCCCGCGCTCCGGCGAGCGGCGTCTCCTCGGGCCCGAGCGCGAGCAGCAGCTCGACCGGACGCTCGAGGTCTGCGAGCAGCTCGCGGACGCGCTCCTCCTCCCGGGGCCGGAAGATCGTCACAGGAAGGAGGATAGGATCCGGCGCGTGCCCGACGTCCTGATCCATGCGGACACGACTCGGTCGCCGGAGCTGCGGCACGAGGTGCCGTTGCCCGTCCCCGATTCGTTTCTCTATCTCGAGCGGGACGGACGGAAGCTCGTCGTCGTCTCGTCGCTCGAGGCTGCGCGCGTGCGCGAGGCGGCGCCGGAGATCGAGGTCTTCACGCTCGAGCGCTTCGGCAACGACGAGCTGATCGCGCAGGGGATGCCCGACGAGGAGCGGGCGCTCGAGATCGCGCTGCGGGCCGCCCGCGAAGTCGGTATCGAGCGCGCGTCGGTGCCGCCGACCTTCCCCCTGGAGCTCGCAGACCATCTGCGTGCGAACGGGATCGAGCTGACGGTCGACCGCGAGCTCTTCGACTCGCGCCGGCGCGCCAAGAACGCGACCGAGCTCGAGGGAATTCGCAGGGCGCAGCGCGCGTGCGAGGCCGCACTCGACGCGGCGCGCGAGCTCCTCAGACGCGCCGACGCGTCAAACGGAATGCTCGTCGCCGACGGCGAGCCCCTCACGTGCGAGCGGCTGAAGCGCGTCGTCGAGAACGTCTTCGGCGAGCACGGCGTCGCGGCCGAGGAGTTCATCGTCTCGCACGGCGCGCAGACGGCGATCGGACACGAGATGGGCCACGGCGCCATTGCGCCCGGCGAGCCGATCGTGTTCGATCTCTTCCCGCGCGACCGCGAGACGGGTTGCTATTCCGACATGACGCGCACGTACGTCGTCGGCGAGGCGCCCCAGGAGATCCGCGAGTTCCACCGCCTGGCGAAGCAGGCGCTCGACGAGGCGATCGCGTCGACGAAGCCCGGCGTGAACGGGCGGGCGCTGATGCAGCAGACGTGTGACCTCTTCCACGAGCAGGGCTATCCGACGCAGCTCCACAAGCAGCCGGGCGAGGTGCTGGAGGACGGCTTCTTTCACGGGCTCGGCCACGGCGTCGGACTCGAGGTGCACGAGCGTCCGTGGGTCAGCCGCGTGGGCGACGACCTCGTCCCCGGCGACGTGATCACGCTCGAGCCCGGCCTCTACCGCCGCGGCCTCGGCGGCGTTCGGCTGGAGGACATCGTGCTCGTCACCGAGCACGGCTGCGAGAACCTGACCCGCTACCCCTACGACCTGGAGCCATGAGCGAGCAGACCATCGACACGATGCTCCTGGAGGAGCGCCGCTACCCGCCGCCGCCCGAGTTCGCCGCACAGGCGAACGCCCAGCCCGACATCTACGACCGTGACTTCGACGAGTTCTGGGAGACCGAGGCGCGCGAGCGGGTGACGTGGTTCGAGCCGTTCACGAAGCTCTACGAGTGGGAGCCGCCGTACGCGAAGTGGTATCTCGGCGGCAAGCTCAACGTCTCGTACAACTGCGTCGACAGGCACGTCGAGGCCGGCCGCGGCGACAAGGTCGCGTTCCACTGGGAAGGCGAGCCGGAGGACGACCGGCGCGAGATCACGTATGCGGACCTGCAGCGCGAGGTCGCGAGGTTCGCGAACGCACTGAAGGAGCTCGGCGTGCGCAAGGGCACGCCGGTGGCGATCTACATGGGGATGGTGCCCGAGCTGCCGGTGGCGATGCTCGCGTGCACGCGGCTCGGCGCGCCGCACACGGTCGTCTTCGGCGGCTTCTCGGCCGACTCGCTCTCGGGCCGCATGGTCGACATGCAGTGCGAGGTGCTGATCACGCAGGACGAGGCGTGGCGGCGCGGCTCGACGGTGCCGCTGAAGCAGACGGCGGACGACGCGATGGCCGATGCGCCGAACGTCAAGACGTGCGTCGTCCTGCGTCGCACGGGCGGCGACGTCCCGATGCAGGACGGTCGCGACCACTGGTGGCACGACGTCGTCGAGGGCGCCGCCGACGAGTGCCCGCCCGAGCCGATGGACTCGGAGGACTTGCTGTTCCTGATGTACACGAGCGGCACGACCGCGAAGCCGAAGGGGGTCGTCCACACGACCGGCGGCTACCTCGCCGGCGTTGCGGCGACGCACTACCACATCTTCGACCTGAAGCGCGACACGGACGTCTACTGGTGCGCCGCCGACATCGGCTGGATCACGGGCCACAGCTACATCGTCTACGGGCCGCTCTGCAACGGCGCGACGTCGGTCATCTACGAGGGGACGCCCGACTATCCGGACAAGGACCGCTGGTGGGAGATCATCGAGCGCTACGGCGTGACGATCCTCTACACCGCGCCGACGGCGATCCGCTCGCACATGAAGTGGGGGCCGGAGTACGCGGAGCGGCACGACCTCTCGTCGCTGCGGCTGCTCGGCTCGGTCGGCGAGCCGATCAACCCCGAGGCATGGGTCTGGTACCGCGACCACATCGGCGGCGACCGCACTCCGGTCGTCGACACCTGGTGGCAGACCGAGACTGGGATGATCCTGATCACGCCGCTGCCCGGTGTGACGACGCTGAAGCCGGGCTCCGCGACGAAGCCGTTCCCGACGGTGGCGGCCGCCGTGTTCAGCGAGTCGGGCGAGGAGGTCGGGCCTGGCGGAGGCGGCTACCTCGTGCTGAAGCGCCCTTGGCCCGCGATGCTGCGCGGGATCTTCGGCGACGACGCCCGCTACCGCGAGACGTACTGGTCGAAGTATCCGGACGTCTACTTTGCCGGCGACGGCGCGCGGATCGACGAGGACGGCGACTTCTGGCTGCTCGGCCGCGTGGACGACGTGATGAACGTCTCGGGCCATCGGATCTCGACGATCGAGGTCGAATCGGCGCTCGTCGACCACAAGGAGGTCGCCGAGGCGGCGGTGTGCTCGCGGAAGGACTCGACGACGGGCGAGGCGATCGTCGCCTACGTGACGCTGAAGGGCGGCGCCGAGGGCTCCGTTGAGAAGCTGGAGGAGCTGCGCAACCACGTGGCGCGGAAGATCGGCCCGATCGCGAAGCCGGCGAACATCGTCTTCACGCCGGAGCTGCCGAAGACGCGCAGCGGCAAGATCATGCGCCGCCTGCTGCGCGACGTCGCGGAGCACCGCACGCTCGGCGACACGACGACCCTCGCCGACCCGACGGTCGTCGAGGAGATCAAGACGCGCGCCGAGAGCGACCGCTCCGAAGACTGAGCGTTACTCCTCTTCGAGCTTCAACGCCGCCGAGTTGATGCAGTAGCGCTGCCCGGTCGGTGCGGGGCCGTCGGGGAACACGTGGCCGAGGTGGCCGCCACAGCTCGCACACAGCACCTCGGTGCGGAGCATCCCGTGGGAGAGATCCGTCTCCTCCTCGATCGCCTCGGCATCGGCGGGCGCGTAGAACGCAGGCCAGCCGCAGCCGGAGTCGTACTTCGTCTCGGACGTGAAGAGCTCGGTCCCGCACCCGGCGCAGCGGTACGTGCCGGGCTCGAACACGTGGTCGTACTCGCCCGTGAACGCGGGCTCGGTGCCTTTCCGGCGCAGTACCTGGTACTGCTCGGGCGTCAGCTCGGCCCGCCACTGCTCGTCGGTCTTCTCGATCTTCGGCATCTCGTTCCTTTCGTCATCCGTCCGGTTCCTCTGACAGAGTGCCGCGCGAGCGAACGCGTCGGTTGAAAGCACTCTGACGGGTGGTCGCCGGGACTAGGTGCTGACTGGCCCACCGACCGACTTGTGCCGGGCCCCGCCGCGGGCTCGGCCTGCGCTCAGTCGAGCAGCTGCTCGAAGCGGTCGGCGTCGTCGAACGGCCCGATTACCGCGAGTCGCAGCCGCTTCTCGTCGATCAGATCCTGCGCGACTCGGGCGACGTCGTCGCCGGTGACCCTGTCGAGCGCCGCCAGCACGTCCTCCGGATCCTGCGCGCCCTCCTCGAGCACCTCCTTGCGCAGACCGAACATGATCAGCCCCTGCGGGCTCTCGAGCTGGAGCACGAACCGCCCCTTCGAGAAGTTGCGCGCCTTCTCGAGCTCCTCGGCGGGGATCGACTCGCGCGCGACCTTTTTCAGCTCCGCCGCCACCGTCGAGACGGCCTCGTCGATCCGGTTGATGTCGACGCCCGCCTGCGAGTAGAGCGATCCAGCGTCGGTGTAGCTGTGGTTGAGCCCGAAGACGTAGTACGCGAGGCCGCGCCGCTCGCGCACCTCGCTGAACAGGCGCGACGACATCCCGCCGCCGAGGATCGTCGCGAGTAGCTGCAGCGCGTACCGGTCGGGATGCAGCAGCGGGTAGCTGGGCACGCCGAGCGAGATGTGCGCCTGATCCGACTGCTTCGTGTGGACGCTGACCCGGCCGTTCTGGTGCGGCGCGACCGGATCCGGCTCGCCGGTCTCGGCCGGCTCGAGGTCGCCGAGCAGCTCGTCGATGCGCTCTGTCAGCCCGTCGCCGATCTTGCCGCCGACGCCGACGACCATCCGGCTCGGCTTGTACCAGTGGCCGATGTAGTCCATGAACGTGTCGCGCGTCGCGCCGCGCACCGTCTCCTTGCGGCCGATGATGTCCCAGCCGAGCGGCTGGTCGCCGTAGAGGAGGTTCTCGTACACGCCGCCGATGAAGTCGCGGGGCGTGTCGTAGTACATGTTCATCTCCTCGACGATCACGCCCTTCTCGCGCTCGATCTCGTCCGGGTCGAACTTCGAGTGCCGGAGCATGTCGACGAGGACGTCGAGGGCGACGTCGCGGTGCTCCGCGGCGCACTTGACGTAGTAGCCCGTGTACTCCTTGCCGGTGAACGCGTTGAACTCGGCACCGATCGAATCGATCTCGCCGGCGATGTCCTTCGCGGTCGGGCGTCGCTCCGTTCCTTTGAAGAACATGTGCTCGGCGAAGTGCGCGATCCCGTTCGTCTCGCGGGTCTCGTACCGCGAGCCCGCCGCGAGCATGACCATGCAGGTCACGGACTGGGCCTGGTCGACGTTCGCCGTCACCACCCGCAGCCCGTTGTCGAGGGTTCGCCGCTCGAAAACCGCCATCGCTTGCCATGCTATCGACGGGTGGCCGGTGCACAGACGAAGAGGATGATCGGACTCCAGCCGGAGTGGCTGCGCAATGTGCCGACGGACCTCCGGCTCCCCGGACGTGCCCTCTTCACGGGGTGCGGGACGTCGTTCCACGCCGCGCAGACCGGCGGCGACGCGGTGCAGGCGCTCGAGCTCGTGCTGCGGCCGGAGCGCGACACGGACGTGCTTGTGGCTGTGAGCCACGAAGGCGACACGGCGCTGACGGTCGAAGCCGTGCGCGCCTGGCCCGGCGAGAAATGGCTGGTGACCGGGAATCCCGACGGAGCCCTTGTGGCTCTAAGCCACAAAGTCATCGTCGCTACGCCCGGTATCGAGACGAGCTGGTGCCACACGGCGAGCTACACGTGCGCGGTCGCGGCGCTGGCGGCATTGCGCGGGGAGGACGTCTCCTGGCTGCCTGACGCGGTCGCGGAAGTGCTCGCTGGCGAGCGGTTCCCCGTCTCGGAGCACGAGCGCTGGCTCGTCGCCGGGGCCGGCCGTGACTGGCCGACGGCGCAGGAGGCGGTGCTGAAGCTGCGCGAGGGAGCCTGGGTCGCCGCTGAAGCGTACGAGACGGAGCAGCTGCTGCACGGCCACCTCGCTGCGGTCGACGAGTCGGTGCGCGCGTTCGTGCTCGAGGGCGAAGGACGCGCCGCCGACCGTGCGGGCTCCGCAGTCGCGGCGCTGCGGGAGCTCGGCTGCGACGCGACGCTCGTTCCCACGCGTGATCCCGTGGTCGACATCGTCCGCTTTCAGCTGTTGACTGTCGACATCGCCGACGCGCGCGGCGCCGACGCGGATCTGATCCGCCGCGACCACGAGCGGTGGAAGCGCGCCGCCGCGGCCGCCGCACCCTAGATACTGAACGTTGATGTGACTCCGGGGACTCCTCTGCATCCCGTTGAGCCACAGCTGGTCAGTCGTGGGTGACGAGCGCGACGGCATCACAACGCTCTGGTGCCGGCGCTGCGGGCGCGAGCGGACGGAGTCCGGCACGCGCGAGCCGCCTCCGTGGACCGGCGACCTGCCGGGCTCGAACCCACCGGGCGAGTACGGACCGCCGTTCGGCCCGCGCGACCGCTAGCCCGGGGCTAGTCTCGCGCCCCATGACGTGGTGGCGCGAGGGCGTCCTCTACCAGATATATCCCCGCTCATTCGCCGACTCGAACGGCGACGGGATCGGCGACCTCGGCGGGGTGGTCGAGAAGCTCGACTACCTCGAGTGGCTCGGCGTCGACGGGATCTGGCTCAACCCGATCAACCCGTCGCCCAACATCGACTGGGGCTACGACGTCTCCGACTACACCGGCGTCCACCCCGACCTCGGGACGCTCGACGACCTCGACCGGCTCGTCGCCGACGCAGCGCGGCGGAACGTCCGCGTGCTGCTCGACCTCGTCCCGAACCACACGTCCGACCGGCACCTGTGGTTCCGCGAGCGGCCGGACCTCTACGTCTGGCAGGACGAGATCCCGAACAACTGGCTCGCCGCGTTCGGCGGCGGGCCGGCGTGGACCCTCGACGACGAACGCGGCCGCTACTACCTGCACAATTTCGCGCGCGCGCAGCCCGACCTCGACTGGTGGAACCCGGACGTACGCGACGAGTTCGACCGCATCCTGCGCTTCTGGTTCGACCGCGGCGTCGCTGGCTTTCGGATCGACGTCGCGCATGCCCTGATCCACGACCGTCGGCTGCGGGACGACGTGATCGACGTCGAAGCGCGCGAGGGCGCGCACCGGATCCACTCGATGAACCAGCCGGAGGCGCACGACATCCTGAAGCGGTGGCGGGCGCTGGCGGAGACGTACGAGCCTCCGCGCATCCTCGTCGGTGAGGCTTACGTGCTCGATCTCGAAGGATGGGCGAAGTTCTACGGCAGCGGCGACGACGAGCTGAATCTCGCGTTCAACTTCGCGCTCGTCCACGAGCCGCTGAGCGCCCGGCCGATGCGGACGATTGTGGCGAACACGGAACGGCTGCTTCCTGCGGCCGCGTGGCCGTGCTGGACGGGGTCGAACCACGATGTCGGCCGCTTCATGTCGCGGTGGTGCGACGGCGACGACGCGCTCGCCCGCTGCGTGCTGCTGATCCTGCTCGGCCTCCGCGGCACGCCGTTCCTCTACTACGGCGACGAGCTCGCGCTGCCGGACGGAGGCGTGCCGACGGACCGGCTGCGTGACGTCGCCGAGCCGTCGCGCGATCCGGGACGGACGCCCATGCCGTGGACGCCCGGTGACGGCGGTTGGCGTGACCCGTGGCTCCCGCTCGAGGACACGTCACGCAACGTCGAGGAGCAGCGGGCGGATCCGGACTCGACGCTGAACTTCACCCGCGAGCTGATCGCACTTCGCCGCGCGTCGCCCGACCTGCGGCTCGGGGCGTACGAGGAGCTGCCCTCGCCGAAGGACGTGTGGATCTGGCGCCGCGGCGAGCGCACTGTCGTGGCCGTGAACCTCGGCCGGGGTGCGGCGAAGCTGGACGTGGAGGGCCGGCCGCTGCTGACGACCGGCGGGGAGTTCGACGGGACCCTGAATCCCGCATGCGGCCTCCTCCTGGCGGTCGACTAGCACCATCCATTCGCCGACGCCCGCGGCGACGAGCCGCTCGCTCGGCATCCAGACGATCTGCGCGTCGCCCTCGCACGCCTCGAGCAGCCGTCCGAACGGGATCGGTTCGCCCGTCGCGTTGTAGATTCCACCCGCCTCGCGCTCGAGCATCCGCAGCATCCACTCGGCCAGATCGCGGACGTCGATGAACTGCTTCTCGTCCTCGGGCGATCCGGGCGCCAGAACGTTGCCGCCGCGCGCCAGGCGATGCGACCAGTACGTGAAGCGGCCGGTCGGATCGTGCGGACCGACGATCAGGCCCGGGCGAATGATCAGCGCGCGGTCGCCGAACACGTGCTCGACCTCGCGTTCCGAGGCCGCCTTGAGTGGGCCGTACTCCTCGGCCGGCTCCGATGCGGTCGGCGCGCCCTCGACCGGCGGCGTGGAAAGGTCGCCGTACGCGGAGATGCTCGAGATGTAGAGGTAACGGCCGACGCGGTCACGCAGCGCATTTGCAGACAGCCGGGCGACCCCCGGCCGGTGGGTGCTCGTGTCGACGACGGCATCCGATGTCCGGCCGTCGAGCGCGGCCAGGTCGCGCTCGCGGTCGCCGTGGAGGTGCTCGGCCTCGGGGAAGAGACCCCGGATTCGTCCGGCCTCGCGTGAACAACGTCGGCTCGTGACCCGCACCGAGGGCCGCGTCCACGAACGCGCGCCCGAGGAAATGGGTGCCGCCGAGAACGAGGATCTTCATCCGGGGTAGCGCTCGATCGCGCGGAAGACGGCGTCCGTGCCCCAGCGCACGGCGTCGGCAGGCACGCGCTCGTCTGCCGCGTGGATCAGCGAGACCGGGTCGAACCCCTCCGGCAACCGCAGCGGCAGGAAGCCGTACGTTTGGATGCCGGCCCGGGACAGGAAGCGCCCGTCGGTGACCCCGGGCTGCAGCATCGGCACCGGCACTGCGCCCGGATCGAGCTCACGGAGGATCTCGGCGAGCGGCTCGTAGAAGTCGAGGTCTGGCTCGGCCGGCCCGGGGTCGTGCCGGATCACTTCCCACTCGACGCCGTCGCCGACGATCTGCGCGAGCTCGACCATCAGGTCCTCGGGCGTGTACCCGGGCAGGAGGCGGCCGTCGACCTGCAGTTCGACCTCGCTCGGGATGACGTTGATCTTCTCGCCGCCGCGCACGATCGTCGCGCTCGCGGTATTGCGCAGCACGCGGCTGAGGACGCGGCCCTGCGGGCCGAGCACGCGTAGCGCGAGGTCAGCCGTCCGCGGATCGAGCAGCCGTCGCAGGAGCACCGCCTGCGCCCGCGGCAGCGCCGCAGCCATTCCCTCGATCCAGTCGCGCGCGATCGGCGTCACGTGGACGGGCGGCTGGGTGCGGTCGAGCGCGCGGAGGACGTTGCCAAGCCGCGCCATCGCACTGCGCCGCACGCCGAGCGCGCCGTGCCCGCCGGGCCCGCGGATGATTCCGCGCAACCAGCACATCTGCTTCTCGCCGACCTGGATCGGGTAGAAGCGCCGACCCGCGATGTGCAGCGTCTCGCCGCCCATTTCGCCGAGCGCGTGGCGCGCGCCGCCGAACACCTCGGGCCGCTCCTCCGCGAGGAAGCGTGCGCCTGCGTCGCCGCCGTCTTCCTCGTCGCTGAGGATCGCGAGGACGACCGGCGTTTCGACCCCTTCCCGGTGAGCGCGGAGGAACGCCGTGACGAGCATCGCGACGCCGCTCTTCATGTCGAGCGCGCCGCGGCCCCAGACGCAGCCGTCGTGGAGGTCGCCGCCGAACGGCGGCCGAGTCCATCGCTGGCCGGCGGTCGTGACGACGTCGACGTGGCCGTAGAGCACGAGCGGCGTGCCGTCGCCGGCGGTGCGCGCGATCAGGTTCGGCCGGCCCGGCTCCTTTTCGTGCCGCTCGCTCTGGATTCCCGCGTCGCTGAGGATGTTCTCGACGTACGCGACGCAGGTCTCTTCGTTGCCCGGCGGATTCGTCGTGTCGAAGCGGATGAGCTCCCGGGTCAGCTCGACGGGATCCAGGGTCACAGTTCCTGGAGCGTCGCGAGCAGCCGATCGACCTCGTCCACGGTGTTGTAGTGGACGAAGCCTGCACGGACTGCGCCTTCTTCGCCGAGCCCGAGGCGTTCCATGATCTCGACCGCGTAGTAGTTGCCGTGCCAGACGGCGAAGCCGCGGTCGCCGAGGCGCGCGGCCGCGTCGCGGGCGGGCAGTCCGTCGAGGTTGAACGCGAACGTCGGCACGCGTCCCTCGGCGGCCGGCAATCCGTAGAGCCTCACGTGCTCGGGCAGTCCGTCGAGGAAGCGCTTGCCGAGCTCGCGTTCGTGCGTCGTGATCGCTTCCCAGCCGAGCGAGCCGATGTAGTCGACCGCGGCGACGAAGCCGGCGAGCAGCTCGTGCGCGAGCGTCCCGGTCTCGAACCGATGGCCGAGCGGCTCGAGCGCCGACGGTCGCACCTTGTAGGGGCGCCACGACTCGAGTAGCTCGGCGCGCCCGAACGCGAGCCCGAGGTGCGGGCCGAAGAACTTGTACGGCGAGCAGATGAGGACGTCGACACCCCAGTCGGCGGCGTCGATGGGACCGTGCGGTCCGTAGTGCACCGCGTCGGCCCATGCAAGCGCCCCGGCCGAGTGGGCGAGCTCCACGACGCGCCGCACGTCGGTCAGCGTCCCGACGGCGTTGGACGCGACCGGGAAGGCGACGACGCGGGTGCGCTCGGTGAGGTTCCGCTCGAGGTCTGCGTAGTCGAGCGTCGTGTCGTCGTGCACGTCGACGAAGCGGACCGTGAGGTCGAGGTCGTGCGCGAGCTCGAGCCATGGCGAGATGTTCCCGTCGTGGTCGAGCCTCGTGACGAGGATCTCGTCGCCGGCCCGCAACGTACGGGCCGCCGTGCGGCTGAGCGTGAAGTTCAGCGAGGTCATGTTCGCGCCGAAGATCGTCTCGTCCGGCGTGCATCCGAGAAACTCGGCGGCCGCGAGCCGTGCCTGTGCGATGACGGCGTCCGTTCGGCGGCTCGTCTCGAACGGGCCGCCGGAATTCGCGTTCGCCTCTCGGTAGTAGCGCGAGACGGCTTCGATCACCTCGTCGGGGACCTGGGTGCCACCGGGGCCGTCGAGGAAGACGAGGTCTGTCCGAAGCGCGCAGAATCGGCGGCGGACGGCTTCGACGTCGAGTGTGACCGTGCTCATTGACTGGGCTTCTACCATGCGCCCGTGGCGCCTGCGACGAAGGAGCGGATCGACACCGGCTCGGGCACCGGTCTCGGGCGACCCTGGAACGTGATCGTGCTCAACGACAACCACAACACGTTCGAGGGCGTCGCCGCCGCGCTGTCGCGCGTGCTTCCCGGCGTGACGTACGAGGGCGGCTTGCGAATCGCCGACCGGATCCACGCGAGCGGCCGGGCGATCGTCTGGTCGGGCCACCGCGAGGCCGCGGAGCTGTACTGGCAGGGCCTCAAGGAGTCGGGCCTGACGATGGCGCCGCTCGAGACCTAGGAGCCGTCGCCCGACAGAGTCACACTTCCGGCACGTTCTCGTACCCCATCGGTGCGTTTTTTCGCGATACGCTCGAAGTGGGTAAGGGGGGCGGGGCGGGACCCGGTCTAGTCGCGCGTACTTAAAGAGCCGCCGCGACGTCCCTGCCGTTGACCGTCCAGTGGTAGCGCGGCCCTACCGTCAGGGACGCGCCGATGAAACAGTCGCGCTCCGCCTTCGCGAGCAAGGCCGCGAGCTCCTCGCCCGGCGGCTCGGGCTCGAGCTCGAGATCGAGGCGGAGCTCGATCTCGGCGAACGCGAACCTGCCGTCCGCCTCGCGCCTCGCGATCGTGCTCGCCGCCGAGCCCGATCCGACGACGTCGACGCCGATTCGCTCGGCGTGATAGCGGAGGCTCGTCAAGGAGCAGCGGACGAGCCCCGCCAGCACCAGGTGCTCCGGCGACCATCCGTCAGGCGTCGCCAGCGGGGACAGTCCCTCGGCGCCGATGCGGCCGTCCCGCTCGATCGAGACGGCGTAGCGGAATTCCTTCCCTTTTGCGGCCATGCCCCATCCTCGCGCAAAATGGGCGATCCACCGTCCGACCCTCTCCGTACCCTGCGGCGCAGATGATCCGGCTCCGTCCTCTGAGCGAAGCCGAGTGCTACGCCCGCTGTTACGGCGGGTCGGAGCCCACCGTTCGAATCGTGCGCCTCGAGCCGCGCCGCCCCCGGCATCCGACCACGGTCACCGGTGAGGCGCTGCGGCGGTTCTTCGAGGATCGCCTCGACGGCCGCGAGCACGACGTCGAAGCGGCCTGAATCCCACGCCTCTCGTGCGCGCCGCGGCGGGCTCCTAGCCCTGTAAGGAAATGGCGCCTTCTGGCGGTAGAAGGATCGACAACTCGATCCGACTCAGTTTGGAGGCAAGAATGAGCAAGTTCTGGAGGCATTCGGGCGATGCGCTCGAGGCCGAGCTCCGCGCCCTGCGGCCCGAGCCGCGGCCCGAGTTCTCGGCGATGCTCGCCGACCGGGTTCGCTCCGAGCGCCGTGGCGCCCGCGGCGGCTCCTTCCGGCTCGCGTTCGCCGGCGTTCTGACCGCGGCGATGGTGACGTCGCTTGCGGCCTTCGGCGGTCTCGGCTAT
Organism: Actinomycetota bacterium; assembly: GCA_005884575.1. Taxonomy (GTDB): domain Bacteria; phylum Actinomycetota; class Thermoleophilia; order Gaiellales; family Gaiellaceae; genus AC-16. Next base: position 16,516 of record VAWW01000004.1, on the reverse strand, counting down.
GCGGCCTCCGGCGTCACGCACGTGGCCAAGTCTGTCGTACAGCTCGTTTCGCCGACGAAGAAGATCGCGCCGCTCGCCGTGGGATCGGCCACCTCGGGCTCGGATCAGTATCGGCCCGGCTACGGATTCGGCGACCCGAACCACGTGCACACCGGGCCTCCTGGTCAGAACAAGAAGGGTGGTCCCTTCGCGCCTCCGCTGACGCCCGCGTGCCACGGCGCCGTCTGCACCCTGTCCACCACGGTCACGATCGACGAGCAGGCGCACGAGTTCATCAGCGTCCTGATCGGCGGCAAGAAGATCCCGATCATCCAGCGCGGCAGCCGTTTCGGCGGTCCGCTCGAGGGCGTGCCCGCAAAGACGCTGAACTACCTCGTGCTGATCCCGGGCTCCCGCCTCCTGAAGCTGAACATTCCACGATCCCTGGTGCCGGCGGCGGGCCGCGGTCAGATTCGGCTGATCGCGCGTGATCCCGACGGCAACAAGTCGACGCTGCTGATTCCCTTCACCATCTAGATCAGCAGGTCGGATCGAGTGTCACGACGGCCGGGCCCTGTGCCCGGCCGTCGCCGCGTCGCCAGTAGCTTTCCCGGCGTGGATGTTCCGGACGTATTGCCCGATCGGATCATCCCCGATCGAGAGATACGAGTCGTCTTCTGTGGAATCAACCCAGGCCGCGTGTCGGCCGCCGCGAACGCGCACTTCGCCAACCCGCGGAACGACTTCTGGCGCCTCCTTCACGCGGCACGCTTCACGCCGCGGCTCCTCCATCCGAGCGAGCAGTTCGACGCGCTCGAGCACGGCATCGGCATCACGAACGCCGCGTACCGCACGACACCGGGCTCCGGCGACCTGCGTCGCGCCGACTTCGCGGGCGCGGCCGAGCGACTGGAGCGCCTCGCACGCGAGCTGCGTCCCGGGTGGATCGGCTTCGTCGGCAAGGAGGCGTACCGCGGCGCCTTCGACGAACGCCCGGAGCTCGGCGTCCAGGAGCGGCGGCTCGCCGACACGCGGCTCTTCGTCCTGCCGTCGACGTCACCCGCGAACGCGGCGGTCCCGTGGACGGAGCGCTTGCGGTGGTTTCGCGACCTGGCGGGCCGCGCGTCGGGTCTGCCGCTCCGCGAGGCGGTGCGAGGGCTCGTCGTCGACCCGGCGAGCCGCACGCTCCTCGTCCGCTTCGAAGGCTGGCGAAGCTGGTGGACGTCGCCGGGCGGCGGCGTCGAGCCCGGCGAGACCGACGAGCAGGCGCTGGCTCGCTAGCTGGCGGAGGAGTGCGGACTGCGGGAGTACGAGCTCGGCCGGCTCGTCTGGACGCGCGAGTCGCACTTCCTCGACGAGGCCGGCTATGGCGGCCAGCGCGAGCGCCACTACCTCGTGCAGACGGATGCGTTCGAGCCGCTACCGGACTGGTCGCCGCAACAGCTCGCCGGCGAGGGAATCGAGGAGCTCCGGTGGTTCACGGCTGACGAGCTCGACAGCGTCGTGACGGCGCCGCTCGGTCTCGGGAGCCTGCTCGGCGAGCTCGTCGAGGACGGCCCGCGCGAGGCGTTTGACGCCGGGTTCTAGCCGCGCCACCCGACGTCTCAAATGCCGATCATCAATCGCGCCAGCGGTTGGTGCCGAGGCGTCGCTTGCGATGCCGCCGAGAGGCCGTGCTGGCTATGCCGGCGCGGCCGTCTCAAATGCCGATCATCAATCGCGCCAGCGGTTGGTGATCGGCGTGCGCCTGTCGCGCCCGAATGCCTTCGGCCGAAGGCGAACGCCGGGCGGCGCCTGGCGCCGCTTGTACTCGGCGCGGTCGATCATCCCGACCGCCCGCTCGACCACGTCGCGGTCGAACCCGTCCGCGGCGAGCTCCTCGCCGGACCGGTCGTCCTCGATGTATGCCTCGAGCACGCGGTCGAGCGCGGGATACGGCGGTAGGGAGTCCTCGTCGAGCTGGTCGGCGCGCAGCTCGGCGCTCGGCGCGCGGTCGATGATCGACTGTGGAATCAGCTCGCGGCCCGCGTGCTCGTTCAGATAGCGCGCCAACCGGAAGACGTCCGTCTTGAAGACGTCCTTGAGCAGCGCGAAGCCGCCGGCCATGTCGCCGTACAGGGTCGCGTAGCCGACCGACAGCTCCGACTTGTTGCCGGTCGCCACGAGCAGCCAGCCGAACTTGTTCGAGAGCGCCATCAAGAGCACGCCTCGGATGCGAGCCTGGACGTTCTCCTCTGTGAGATCCTGCTCGCGTCCCTCGAAGACCTGAGCGAGCTGCTCCTCGAAGGCGTCGTGGATCGCGCCGATCGGCAGCTCGATGAACGGGCAGCCGAGATTCTCGGCGAGGCGACGCGCGTCCGACTGTGTGCCTTCGGACGAATAGCGCGACGGCATCGACACGCAATGCACGTGCTCGGGCCCCAGCGCCTCGGCGGCGAGTGCGGCGACGAGCGCCGAGTCGATGCCACCCGAGACGCCGACGACAACCTCGCTGAACCCGTTCTTGCGCACGTAGTTCGCGAGTCCCAGCTCGAGCGCGCGACGCATCTGCTCGAGCTCCGGCTCGAACGGGACGATCTCCGGCGACGCCTTCGTGCCGTTCGCCGGCTGCTTCGGAGAGCCGACGTGGATGACGGAGACCTCCGCGAGCTCGCCGCGGTCGCGTGCGAGCGCACGGCGCCGCGCGTCGGTAAGGCGCCGCGCAACGACCGCGGACGGATCGACGTCGACGACGAGCAGCGCCTCCTCGAACCCCGCCGCGCGCGCCAGCACGACGCCCTCGTCGTCGATCACGTGCGAGTGCCCGTCGAAGATCAGCTCGTCCTGGCCGCCGACCGTGTTGCAGAACGCGACGTACACGGCATTGTCCCGCGCGCGCGTTCGGAACATCTCCTCGCGCTCGACCTCGCGGCCGACGTGGAACGGAGACGCCGACACGTTGACGATCAGCTCCGCGCCGGCGAGCGCGAGATCCGTCGCCGGCGGGCCCGGCTGCCACATGTCCTCACACACCGTGACGCCGATAAGCGTCCGCCCGTGCTCGAAGAGGAAGAGCTCGTCGCCGGGCGCGAAGTACCGGTACTCGTCGAAGACGCCGTAATTCGGCAGGAACCGCTTGCGGACGAGCGCCTTCACCTCGCCGCCGGCACAAACCGCACACGTGTTGTAGAGGTCGCGGTCGAAATGCGGCGTGCCGACGAGCGCGACGATCCCGCGCGCCGATCGCGCGATCTCGTCGAGCGACTTCTCGGCCGCCCGGATGAAGCCCGGCCGAAGCAGGAGATCCTCGGGCGGATAGCCCGTCACGGCGAGCTCCGGGAAGACGGCGAGATCGGCGTTGTGGCGCTTTGCCTCCTCGAGGCGGTCGAGGATCAGTGCGCGGTTGCCGTCGAGGTCGCCGACGATCGGATTGATCTGGGCGAGCGCGAGTCTCATCACCCGTAGGGTACGTCGTCCGACGGGGCGCTCGTCTACCGGCGGACCTGGGCCGACGTCGAGCCGCTCGTCCGCGGTAGGCCGGACGACGACGTCAACGCCGCAGCCTGATCGTGTTCAGGTCCTGGTCGACGATCTCGTTCGCGCGCCGTTCGAGCTCGTCCGGATCGTCGTGCTCCGCATGGAGGTACCGCCCGCTGAGCGCATCCAGGCGGCCCGACGCCAGGGCCCGCACGAGCCGCGGCGCGCACTCGGGCGGCGTCCACGGCGCGTCGTCCGGCGCCGCCGCCGTCATCTCCGTCTTCACGAGGCCGGGGCTGATCGGAAAGACGGCGATGCCGTGCCCCCGCACCTCTGCCGCGAGCAGCTCGCTGAAGCGATAGAGCGCGGACTTGCTCGGCCCGTAGCTCGTGTTCGTCGGCGTCCCGCCCGGCGGCAAGTACGCCGCGCCGCTCGCGACGTTGACGATCCGGCCGCGGCCGCGGCAGCAGAGGAACGCGCCGAGGACATTGACCTCGAAGACGCGCCACCACTCCTTCGGCTCGATCTCCCAGGTTGGCCTGGCCTCACCCCCGAGACCCGCGTTGTTCACGAGCAGGTCGATCGGCCCGTGCGTCACGTGGACCTCCCGTACCCAGCGCTCGACGTCCTCGCGCCGCGACACGTCGCCCTGCAGCGGCAGGCCATGGATCTCGCGGGCGACCTCCTCGATCTGCTTCAGCGTCCGGCCCGTCACCGCGACACGCGCGCCCGCAGCGGCGAGCTCGCGCGCGATGCTCGCGCCGATTCCGCGGCCGCCGCCGGTGACGAGCGCGACCTGTCCTTCGAGCTCATGCTCTGACGGCACGGCCGATCTCCTCCAGGGATTCCGGGTTCTCGAGCGACGAGAGGTCGCCGGGATCCTTGCCGAGAGCCCGCGCCCGCACCGCCCGCCGCACAATCTTCGCACTCCGCGTCTTCGGAAGCGCGCTCACGAAGACGACTCGGTCCGGCTTGAACGCCTTCCCGAGCTCGTCGGACACCGCCGCAGCCACGGCCTGCTCGTCCTCGTCGGCGCCCGGCGTCGCGACGCAAAAGATCCACGCGACCTCGCCCTTCACCTCGTGCGGGACGCCGACGGCGGCGGCCTCGGCGACGACGCCGCTGCCGATCGCCGCCGACTCGAGCTCCGCCGGCCCGACGCGCTTGCCTGCGATGTTCAGCGTGTCGTCGGAGCGGCCGTGCAGGTACCAGTAGCCGTCCTCGTCGATCGACGCCCAGTCGCCGTGCGTCCAGATGCCGGGGAAGCGCCGCCAGTACGTCTCGAGGTAGCGGTCGGGATCGCCCCAGACGCCGGCCGTCATGCCGGGCCATGCGGACGGGGCGCCCCTCGGCGTCGACGACGTCCATGTCCTGGCCGAGCGCCGCGAAGCCGACCGAGACCGGCTTGATCGGCTCGAGGATGCACGTCGCGAGGAAGCAGGCGCCGACCTCCGTTCCGCCGGAGCAGTTGACGATCGGCACGCGGCCGCGACCGACGTGCTCGAAGAGCCACGCGTACGGGTCGGGATTCCACGGCTCGCCGGTCGTACAGAACGCGCGCAGCGACGAGAGGTCCGCAGCTGGATCCCCCTTCGGCAACAGCGCCCGCGTCAGGGTGGGCGACAGTCCGAGCATCGTCACGCGCTCGGCGTCGACCAGCTTCCAGAGGCGGTCGTCGGGCCAGTCGGGCGCGCCCTCGGCGAAGACGATCGTCGCGCCCGCCGCCATCCCGCCGACGACCGTCCACGGCCCCATGATCCAGCCCATGTCGGTGGCGAAGTGGATCCGGTCCCCCGGGTGGACGTCGGTCTGGTAGGCGACCTCGCGGGCGATCGAGACGAGGAAGCCGCCGTGGACGTGGAGCGCGCCCTTCGGCTTCCCAGTCGTGCCGGAGGTGTATGCGATCAGGTACGGCGCCTCCGAGTCGAGCTCGACGGACGGGAGCTTGCCCGGGCCGAGATCCGCATCCCACTCACGCGTCTCGCGCCGCCACGTCACCACGTGCTCGACCGACGGCGCCTCGCGCAACGCCTCCTCGACCGTCTCGCGCATCGGGATCCGCTTGCCGCGCCGCAGCGACCAGTCGGCGGCAATCACGACCGTCGCCCCGGCATCCCGCAGCCGCCCGACGATTGCAGGCGCTGCGAACCCCGAGAAGATCGGCACCTGGACTGCGCCGACGTGCGCGCACGCGTGCGATGCGATCGCGACCTCGGGACACATCGGCATGTAGAGCGCGACACGGTCGCCGGGCTCGACGCCGAGCGCGACGAGCGCCTCCGCGAGCCGTCGAACTTCGCGGCTCGTCTCCGCCCACGTGAAGCTCGCGCGCCCGCCGTCCTCCGACTGCCAGACGAGCGCCTCGTCGCCGGGACGCTCGCGCGCCCACCGGTGGACACAGCTCTCGGCGAGGTTGAGCCGCCCTCCGGCGAACCACGTCGCCCACTCGGGTCCGCGCGACAGGTCGACCACCTGCTCCCACCGCCGCGCGAACTCGAGCCCCAAGTCGTCGACGACCGCGCGCCAAAAGCGCTCCGGCTCTTCGAGGGAGAGCCGGAGCAGCCCGTGGTAGTCGGCTGCACGGAGCGTGCGCAGGAGCCGCGTAAGGTTCGCGCGCTCGATGGTCTCCGCCGCCGGCTCCCATACGAAGGTCATTCGAACAACACTAAGCCACTTGCGCAGCCCGAAGACGCGCCGGTAACCTAGTCACCACTAACTTAGTAGACACTAACCTCGGAGGAGCTGTCTCGATGAAAGCTCGCCTCTTCGCAGAAGAGAACCGCAAATGGTGGACGCTCGGCGCCGTGTCGTTCGGGCTGTTCATGATCATGCTCGACAACACCGTCGTGAACGTCGCCCTCCCGTCGATGCAGCGCTCGCTGCATATCGGGCCGAGCGAGCTCGAATGGGTCGTCGTCGCGTACGCGCTCACCTTCGCGACGCTGATGCTCACCGGCGGCAAGCTCGCGGACCTCTACGGCCGCCGGCTGCTGTTCATCGTCGGCCTCGTCATCTTCACCGGCGCCTCGCTCGCCTGCGGCCTGGCGCCGAATGCCGGCTTCCTGATCGGCGCGCGCACCGTCCAGGGCATCGGCGCCGCGATCATGAACCCGGCGACGCTCGGGATCATCACCGCGACCTTCCCGCCGCGGCAGCGCGGCACGGCGATCGGCATCTGGGCGGGCGTCTCTGCGATGGCCCTCGCCATCGGCCCCCTGGTCGGCGGCCTCCTGACCGAGAAGGTCAACTGGAGCTGGGTCTTCTACATCAACGTTCCGGTCGGCATCCTGGCGGTCTTCGTGACCCTCTGGGCGGTCGACGAGAGCCGCGACACCTCCGAGGAGCAGCGGCTCGACCTGCCCGGCCTCCTGACCTCCGGGATCGGACTGTTCGCACTCACCTATGCGCTGATCGAGGCGAACTCCCGCGGCTGGGGCTCGCCGGAGATCCTCGGCCTCTTCGCGCTCTGCGTTGCCGCGCTCGCAGCGTTCGTGCTCTTCGAGAGCCGTCAGCGGATCCCGATGCTCGACCTGGCGCTCTTTCGCAACCCGACCTTCACCGGCGCGAACGTCGCGATGCTGATGGTCGCGCTCGCGATGTTCGGCGTCTTCTTCTACAACTCGCTGTTCATCCAGAACATCCTCGGGTACTCGGCGATCCAGACCGGCGCGATGTTCCTGCCGATGACCCTGCTGATCATCCTCATCGCGCCGCAGGCCGGCCGACTCTCCGACAGGCTCGGCTCGCGCTGGCTGATCGGCGTCGGAATGACACTGCTCTCGGTGTCGCTGGTTCTCTTCGCGCAGGTCGGCCTCGGCGGGAACTTCTGGAATCTCCTACCGGCCCTGCTCGTCGGCGGCGTCGGCATGGCGCTGACGATGACGCCCGCGACCGCAGCGGCGATGAGCGCCGTCGCGAGGGACAAGGCCGGCGTCGGTTCAGCCGTCCTGAACACCTCGCGGCAGATCGGCGGCTCGCTCGGGATCGCCATCATGGGTGCCGTCCTCGCGCACTACGTGCTGGTACCGCGGACGAGCCTGGCCTTCCCGGCCGAGTTCGTCCTCGGCTACCACAGGGCGCTCTACGTCGCGGCGGGGATCGCCCTTGCCGGCGCAGCGGTCGCGGTCGCGACGGTACGGAAGACCGTCCACGTCGAGGAGTCGCTGGCGGAGTCGCTCGCGGCATGAGCACCGCCCCGCCACGCCTTCCGGCTGCCGAGCGGCGGGAGGCTCTGATCGAGACTGCGATCAAGGCCTTCGCCGCCGGCAGCTACCGCGGCGTCACGACCGCCGAGATCGCCCGCGCCGCGGGCGTCTCGGAGCCGATCCTGTACCGCCACTTCGTCTCGAAGCGCGATCTCTACCTCGCCGCGGTCGAGCATGTCTGGCGGGACGTGCGGGCGAAGTGGGAGGAGGTCGCAGAGGCCGGGAGCGACCCTGCGGCGTGGGTCGGCCACATGGGCAAGGCCAACGTCTCGCTGACGGGCGGGAAGTTCATCCTCGCCGAGCTCTGGGTGCAGGCGCTGACCGAGGCGGGCGAAGATCCGGAGCTGAAGAAGTACCTGCGGAAGCATCTGCGCGAGGTCCACGACTTCATCGCCGCGAAGCTCGTCGAGGCCCAGGCCGCCGGCGGGATCGCGCCAGAGCGCGACGCCGACGCGGAGGCCTGGATCATGCTGACCGGCGGCTTCGCCGGGATGATCGGCCGGCGGATCGGCCTGCTCGGCGAGGAGGACCTCGCCCGCATCCGGGCCGCCCGCCTCGAGTGGCTCACCGGCCAGAGGCCCGATTAACGAGAGAAGGCCCCGGCTGCGGCTCCGGAGCCCTCTCTACTCTGAGGCTCGCCTTGTGAGCGAGTCTCGGAGGCGTGACTCTGCGGCCCAGCCACACCTCCGAAACAGTCCGCCCTACGAGGCGCGCCCCCTGCAATCCCGAGCCTGGCGTCCGGCCTGGCTTGCAAGGTGGCCTCACTATAGGAGGCCTGTCCCCGCTCGTCAAGTAGCTCGGTCAAGTGATTCGTGCAAGAGGCACTTCACCGGGAATTGGCGTAAACATGCCCTTTTTGGGGGATAGCCGGGGTTCATAACTTGCAGTTCTGTGAAGTGTGCTGTTCACTACGGATCAGTCGCCCCAGCATGAGCCGCGAACTCCGAACCGACACCCGCCCGCAAGCACCCACCCGGGGCCTCCGCCTGGGCGAGCGCCTGCGGCAGCTGCGCGTCTCCGCGGGCCTGACGCAGAGTGATCTGGCCGGCGACCGGTTCTCGAAGGAGTACGTCAGCCAGATCGAGCGGGGCAAGACCCGGCCCACGCGCGAGACGATCGACTGGCTCTCGGTCCGGCTCGGCGTCGACCCCGGCTTCCTCGCGAACGGCGTCTCGACCGACGAGCGCGGCCGCCTCGAGGGAGCGGTTGCACGCGCCGAGGCGCTGATCGAGGCAGGCAAGATCGAGGAGGCGAGGGAGGACTACGAATCTCTCGTCGCGCCCGTGCGCGCGAGCGGCCTCCCCGAGCTCGAGGTCCGTGTCCTCTACGGGACCGCCCGGACGCTCATGCGCTTCGGCGAGGCCCGGCAGGCGCTCGAGCTCCTCAATCAGGCTCGCGCGATCGTCGAGGGCCCCGATTTCTCCGACGTCGAGCGCGCCGACGTGCTGCTCGGGCTCGGAATCTGCCGCCTCGGCCTCTCGAGCGTCCAGACGGCGCTCGCCCTCTTCAACGAGGCGCTCTCGCTCGCCGAGCGCTCCGGGCTCCCCTGCGACGCACTCCGGTCGAAGATCCTCTCCTGGCGCTCCCGCTGCTGGCGCCACCACCGCGACTACGAGGCCGCGCGCGAGGACGTCGAGCGCGCGCTCGAGCTCGCCGAGGCCGTCCAGGATCCGCGCACGATCGGCGAGGCGTACTTCCAGGCTTCGATCGTCGCCGACCGCGAGGGCCACTGGGTGCTCGCCCGCAGCTACGCCGAGAAGGCGAAGAGCGCGTACGAGCAGCTCACCGACAAGGTCAACGTCGGCCGGCTCACCAACAACCTCGGAATGCTCCACTTCCTGCTCGGCAAGCCCGAGCAGGCCATCGACCAGCTGAAGGAAGCCTTCAAGATCGCCCTCGACACCGGCAACCAGGCCGACGCTGCGCAGGCCGTTTCGTCGCTCGCCCAGGTTCATCTCCGGACGGGAAACCCAGAGCTCGCGGAGGAGCAGGTCCGCCACGCGCTCCAGCTGCTGGACGGGCGCGAGGACTTCCTCGACGAGATCGGCGGGAGCCATCTCGTGCTCGGCCGCGCGCTGCTCGAACAGGAGCGGCTCGACGAGGCCGAGCAGGAGTTCGTCTCCGCCGAGCGCTGCTTCGAGCAGCTCGGCAACGCGAGCTTCCGCGCAGCCGCCTGGGTCGCCCGCGGCGACCTCGCGGCAAAGCGCGGTGACGACCGGACGGCCGCCCGGCTCTATCGCAACGCGGCCGAGGTTCTCCAGGACGTGAGGTTCTAACGGTGATGGAAGGAGGTGACAACAGGTGACCAAGGCGAAGCTCATTTACTGGTTGGTCTTCGCGGCCATGCTGGCGTTCTTCCTCGCAAGCGTGGGTTGCCCTCGTGGCGGTTCCGCCGGCGGCGCTTGGTAGCGCCCGGTGAGCAGCGCAGCCTGCGTCCTGCGCTCTCGCCGGCTCACGCCCCGGTGCCGCCGCCGGGGCAGAGCCGTCGCCTTCTTCTCGCAGCCGGGGCCGGTTTTCAGCTTCTTTCGCGAGTGAATGATGCTCCCCGTGGGGGCACGCATTCAACGGGCGCGACGCGCGCTCTACGTTACGCGCGTCGCCCGACACGCAGGGATTCGACGCGTCCTCGCTGAGATCGGCGTCCGCGGCGACCGCGAAGCGACGCGGGAGGGCGCACGCGCCTTCCGCGAGGCGCTCGAGGAGCTCGGGACGACGTACATCAAGCTCGGGCAGCTCCTCTCCTCCCGGCCCGACCTGCTCCCCGACGTCTACATCGAGGAGCTGAGCCATCTCGTCGACGAAGTGGCCCCGGTCGACTTCCAAGAGATCGAGGAGGTGGTCCGGCAGGAGATCGGTGACGACGTGTTCGCGCGGATCGATCCCGTTCCACTCGCGACAGCGTCGATCGCGCAGACGCACCGCGCGCTGCTGAAGAGCGGCCGCGACGTCGTCGTCAAGGTGCGGCGGCCCGGGATCGTCGAGCAGGTCGAGCTCGACCTCGCCGTGCTGCGAGCCACGGCCAAGCTGCTCGACAAGCGCTCGGAGGCGGCGCAGCTGCTGCAGGTCGAGGCGCTCGCCGACGAGCTCGAGGTGCACCTGCGCGAGGAGCTGAACTTCGTCGAGGAGGCGCACAACGCCGAACTCGTCGCATGGCTCGTCGCCGACTACGAGGACATCGTCGTCCCGCAGGTGATCCGTCCGTACGTCACCGAGCGGGTGCTCGTGCTCGAGCTCATCGAGGGGGACAAGGTCGGCCGCGACCACGGGCTCGCGCCCGAGCGGGCGCGCGAGCTCGCACGGCAGTTCTTCAAGGCGTACGTCCACCAGGTGACGGTCGAGGGCGTCTACCACGCCGATCCGCATCGCGGCAACGTCTTCCTCACCCGTGATGGGCGCCTGGCGCTGCTCGACTTCGGCTTGCTCGGGCGGCTCGACCAGGACACGCGGCGCGGCCTCGCGCTGCTGCTGCTCGCGATCGCGCAGAACCGCGCCGACGACGTGGCCGACCTGATCCTGTCGCTCTCGTTGACGACGGTGACGTCGGAGGAGGGCGCGTTCGTCCACGACGTCCGCCGCAAGCTGCCGCGTTTCCATTGGCGGCCGCTCTCGGGAATCCGTGCCGGCGAGTCGCTCGCCGACCTGCAGCGGATCGCCCTCCGTTACGGGATTCGGCTTCCCACGAGCTTCGCGCTCGTGGGCAAGACGCTCGCGCAGGCGGACGAGATCGCGCGAACGCTCTATCCGGAGATGGATCCGGTTGCGTTGCTCGAGGAAGACGCGCTCGAGGTGATGCTCGTCGAAGCTGAGCGGCGACTCGAGCCGAACGAGCTCTTTGCCTGGCTCTACACGCAGCTCGAGCCGCTGACCCGGATGCCGCGCCGGCTGGGGCACCTCGTCAGCGAGCTCGAGCGCGGCTCCCTGACGATCGGCGTGCAGCCCACCGGCCTGGGCGAGCTCGAGGCGAACCTGCGCTCGATCGCAAACCGCGTCGGCGCCGCGATCATCGTCTCCGCGCTGCTGCTGGCGTCGTCGCTGCTCGTGCGCGTCCACGACTTTCGCTGGCTCGGCGTCGTCGGCTTCTGCATCGCCGCCGTCCTCGGGCTCTACATGGTCTGGAAGATCATTCGCACGCCCGGCGAGCTCTGATAGCTTCTAATCACTTCAATTCGGAAAGCATTAGGAGGACCGATGGCCGAGAACGGCTACGCCAAGCCGGTGCTGGTGAGCACCGACTGGCTTGCGGAGCATCTCGGCGACGACAACGTGGTCGTGGCCGAGGTGGACGAGAACCCGGACCTGTACGACGAGAACCACATCCCCGGCGCCGTCAAGCTCCACTGGCGCGACGATCTCCAGGATCCGGTCGAGCGCGACGTGGTCGACAAGGCAACCTTCGAGCGCCTGATGGGTGAGCGCGGGATCGCCAACGACTCGATCGTCGTCGTCTACGGCGACAAGAACAACTGGTTCGCGGCCTACGCGTACTGGTACCTGAAGATCTACGGCCACCAGGACGTGCGCGTCCTCGACGGCGGCCGGCAAAAGTGGATCGACGAGGATCGCGAGCTCGCGACCGACGCGCCGCAGGTCTCGCCGAAGGCGTACTCGGCGCAGGAACGCGACGAGACGATCCGCACCTACCGCGACGCAGTGCTCGCCAATCTCGGCAAGGAGGGCATCGTCCTCGTCGACGTGCGCAGCCCGCAGGAGTACGCCGGCGAGCTGATGGCGCCGCCCGGCTACGAGCAGGAGGGCGCGTCGCGCACGGGTCACATCCCGTCCGCGCAGTCGATCCCGTGGGCGCAGGCCGTCCGCGATGACGGCACGTTCAAGTCGGCCGACGAGCTGCGCGAGCTCTACGAAGGCAAGGGCGTCACTGCCGACAAGGCCGTGACGGCGTACTGCCGCATCGGCGAGCGCAGCGCGCACACGTGGTTCGTGCTCCGCGAGCTGCTCGGCTACACGGACGTCAAGAACTACGACGGGTCCTGGACCGAGTGGGGGAATCTTGTGGATGTTCCGATCGAGCGCTAGGGCGTCGATCGGATTTCTGGGTACGGATCTCGTTTGGGCTGCTGAGCCGCTCGCACTCCTGCGCGGGCGGCGGTAGCCTTTCAGCCATCCGCGCCCGCGTGAGTTCGGCCTGCGCCTAAGCCGGCTACGCCGTCTTAGTCTCCGGCCTCGGCCGGGCGACTTTCGCCGCCGGACCGGTTGTGGTTGGCGGCGGTTTTTGTCGTTGGGAGCCAGCCTTCGCGGTAGCGGGTCGGCTCGGAGGGCGGCGTGCCCGCGTACGCGACTTCCTCGTCGGTCGTCTCCTGCTCGACGCCTACGCCGTGGCGGAGCGCTGCCTCGTCGACGGTGTACGCGCCCCAGCCTGCGGTTCCCTGATGCTCGCGGGCGCCGACGGCGAGGACGACGCACGGCGTCTTCTCTGCGCCGATGATCGTGTGGCTCGTCCCCGGCGGGCAGTGCACGAAGTCCCACTGGACGAGCGGGCGCTCCTCGCCCTCGACGATCAGCAGCGCCTCTCCGGCGAGCACGAGGAAGTCCTCTTGGTCGGCTTCCCGGTGGTACATCGCCATCCGCATGCCCGGCGCGAGCACGAAGAGGTTGATGCCGACTTGCGGGAACTCCGTGTCGCCGTCGAAGAGCAGACCGCTTATCCCCTCGCGGTGGCGCCAGCGGGCCTCGCGCGCGTTCAGGACGAACCAGCCGTCGCCGCTCGGGACGAGGCCGTGGTCCGTCTCTTCGAGTGGGGCTTCGGGAACCACCGCTACCCAACGCCCCCTTCGCCGCCCACCCGTTCGATCACGACCTGCGGAATGCGCGCGCGCGGGCTCAGCCGCAGCAGCATCCGGACGACCTCGGCGCAGTCCTCTGGCTGGATCATCTCGTCCGGCGGGATGCCCGACCACTCGGCCATCGGCGTGTCGACGAAGCCGGGGCAGATCGCGGTGCAGCGGACGCCGTCGGCCTCGAGCTCCCCGTTCAGCGATCTCGTCAGCGCGATCACCGCTGCCTTCGCCGCGCCGTACGCGGCGAGCCCGGGCGTCGGCAGCGTGCCGGCGATCGACGCGAGGTTGACGACGATCCCGTGGCTCTCGCGCAGCATCGGGATCGACGCTCGCGTCACGAGGAATAGCCCGCGCACGTTGACGCCGAACTGAAGGTCCCAGTGCTTCGTCGCCAGGTCCTCGACACGGCCGCCGATGCCGATGCCGGCCGAGTTGACGAGCACGTCGAGCCGGCCGAAGCGCCCGCGGTGCGTCGCGACGAGCCGCTCGCAGTCCTCCTCCTGCGAGACGTCCGCGGCGACGAACTCGGCGCCGAGCTCGCGCGCCGCGGCCTCGACCTTCTCGGCGCGGCGCGAGGCGAGCGTCAGGCGGAAGCCTTCCTCCTTCAGGGCGCGCGCAATCGCCAGGCCGATGCCCGACGAGCCGCCGGGGATGAGCGCCGCCCTGTCCACGAGTGCGCTTGTCTACGCCACGAGGGAAGGAAGGTCAAGCGTCCTTCGTCTAGAGAGACACACTGAGGCGCCGGAAAGGCTCCTCCTCTCCCTGGACGGCGGCTCCCCGGCCGCCGTCCATTGTTCTCCCGGCATCTAATGTGTCGCTGTGACCGCGGTCAGGCTGACGGATCTCGCCGTCTCGGGCGGGTGTGCCGCGAAGTACTCGGCGGCGCGGCTCGAGGAGTTGCTCAAGGGATTCGTCCCGGTTGAGGCCGAGAACCTGCTGGTCGGGCTCGCGCCGGCCGACGACGCCGCGGTCTACAAGCTCGACGACGAGAGAGCGCTGATCTTCACCGTCGACTTCTTCCCGCCGCTCGTCGACGACCCAGCCGACTACGGGGCGATCGCGGCGACGAACGCGCTCAACGACGTCTTCGCGATGGGCGGCGTGCCGCTGCTGGCACTCTCCGTCGCCGCGTTCCCCGAGGAGTTGCCGATGGAGACGGTCGCCGCGATCTTCGCGGCTGCGGACGAGCAGGTGCGCGTCGCCGGCGCGCTGCTCGCGGGCGGGCACACGATCCGCGACGCCGAGCCCAAGTACGGGCTCGCCGTGGTCGGCACGGTGCACCCACGGGGCATCTGGCCGAAGAGCGGCGCGCGGTCCGGCGACGCGCTCTTCCTGACGAAGCCCCTCGGCACCGGCCTCGTGCTGCAGGCGCGGCGTAAGGACGTCGTCGGAGACGAGGCGCTGCCGGAGGCCGTCGCGTGGATGCGGATGCTGAACGCTGCGGCGGCGGACGTGCTGCGTCCGTTCTCGCCGAACGCCGTGACCGACGTCACCGGGTTCGGCCTGTTCGGCCACGCGCACGAGATGGCGTCGCGCAGCGGGGTCAGGATCCGCCTCGATGCGGCCAAGCTGCCGGCGATGGGCGGCGCCGTCGCGCTCGCACGCGAGGGCGTCCGCACAGGCGGCGATCCGCGGAACCGCGACTTCGCGGGCCCGCACGTCGAGCTCGATGGAATCCCGGACGAGCTCGTCGCGCTCGGCTTCGATCCGCAGACCGCGGGCGGCCTGCTCGTCTCGCTGCCCAGCGATAAGGGCGCCGCGCTCGAGGCCGAGTTCCGCGCGCGCGAGCTGTTCCTGGCGCGCGTCGGCTCCGTCGAGGACGGGGCCGGCGTCGTGGTCGCGTAGCGCTGCTGGAAGCTCTCCAGCCGACTACCCTGGGGCCATGCAGGTCGAGTCTCCGGTGCGAGCCAGCTCGCGGCTGCGTGCATTCGAGGTTTCGCCCGCCCTGTTCCGGAGGCTTGCGATCGCCGCCGCCGCAATGCTGGTCGTGATCGTCGCGACCGGAGCGACCGTTCGGCTGACCGCGTCCGGGCTCGGAGAAGGGCTACCACTCGTACGTCGAGTTCTCGAACCGCGTCGTCGCGTTCTTCACGATCCTCGTCACGCTCGCGACCGCCGTTGCGTCGCTCCTCACGCGCGTACCGAGGCGCGTGCGGTGGCTCGCATGGGGCACCTTCGTCGGAACGCTCGCACAGGCGCCACTCGGTGCGATCACTGTCTACTACCACCTCAACCCGTGGCTCGTGATCAGCCATCTGCTGCTCTCGCTCGTGGTGCTCGGCGCCGGCGTGTTGCTCGTGTCGGAGGTGTTCGCGCGGCCGACGCCCGCCGCGCCCGCGCTCGTGCGCTGGGGGAGCCTCGTCGCACTCGCAGCGCTCTGCGTGCTCGTCGTCAGCGGGACGATCGTGAGCGGGTCGGGGCCGCATCCGGGCGGTCAGGACGTTCGGCGGCTCACGGTGTTCGGCGACGCGATCTACTGGCACGTGCGTGCGACCGCCGTCTTCGGGATCCTCTTCCTCGGCGTTCTCGTCTGGGCGGCGAGGCAGCGCGGCTGGGCGCTCCGGGACGCGGTCGCGGTGCTCGGGCTGCTCGT
>VAWW01000004.1:0-459 GCA_005884575.1 Actinomycetota bacterium | reverse complement strand
CTCGTCCACGTCACGATGGCTGCGGCTGTCTGGGCCGCCGCGGTCGCCTTCGTCTCATCCATCTGGCGGAGCCGCGCGTAGACTGGACGGATGGCTGACGAGCTCCGGATCTCGTCGCGGCCGAGCCTGACGAGGCCGCTCATGATCGTGGCCTTCCGCGGGTGGAACGACGGTGGCCAGGGAGCGTCGCTCGCGGGCGGCTACCTCGCGAAGACGTGGGATGCCGACCGGTTCGCCGAGATCGAGCCGGAGAACTTCTTCGACTTCCAGGCGACCCGTCCGCACGTGTCGCTCGTGGAGGGCCTGACGCGGCGGATCGACTGGCCGGACAACGCCTTCTACCACGCGCCGGTTCCGGGGCTCGACCGCGACGCCGTGCTGCTGCTCGGCATCGAGCCGAACCTGCGTTGGCGCACGTTCTCCGAGCTCGTCGTCGAGCTCGCCCGCGAGCTCGGCATC
>VAWW01000130.1 GCA_005884575.1 Actinomycetota bacterium | reverse complement strand
ACGGATTGTCGACCGTGCTCACGAAGTTTCCGGGGTCGATGGACGGGGCGTAGTGCCCGTGGATCGGCGCGAGCGCCGTCGCTGAGCCGGGCCTGGCAGAAGTGGTGGTCGTCGTCCGGGACGTCGACTGCGAGCTTTTGCTCGACGAGCCGCAACCGGCGGCCAGCGCGGCGACGAGCGCGAGTGCGATGGCAAGGTTCTGTCTCATGACCGCAACCGTAAGGTCGCGGCACCCGGAGCGCCTCGTCTCGAGTGCTGAACCGGGATCGTCCGAGCGGAGGATCCGTCAGTCGTCCGCAATGACGAGGCGATCCGAGGCGCTTCGGAGTACCGTGAACGAAGTGGTAGCGCTGACGCGCCGTTACTGGTTCGACGCCGCGGTGGCGGCCGCGATCGCGCTCGGCGTCGTCCAGGCGCTGTTCCAGCCGCACGCCGACAGTGCGTCCCGCTGGTTCGTCGCGCCGGCAGTCGCCGTGATCATCGCCCCACTGTTGCTGTGGAGACGCTTCCCCTTCGGGGCGCCTGTCGCGCTCGGCGTTGCCCTGGCGGCCGCGACCTTCTTCGACTACACGGTCATCTACGATCTCGCGCCGGCCCTGGCAGCCGTCGCAGCGGTGTTCCTCGCCGGGATGGCCGAGAAGCGGTCGCTCGCCTTCGCCGGTCTGGCGCTCGCGTTCGCCGTGGTCGCGGTCGTCACCCACAACGACCCTGGAGGCGGTGTCGACGATCTCGCGGTGATCGCGCTGGCACTGACGCCGTGCTGGCTGCTGGGACTGGCGCTGCGCCGCAAGCACGAGGAGGCCGAGCTCGCGGTCGCGGACGAGCGTGCCCGCATCGCGCGCGAGCTCCACGACATCGTCGGTCACAGCGTGAGCGTCATGACGGTGCAGGCGGCCGCCGTGCGGCGACTTCTGCGGTCCGATCAGAAGCGTGAGCGTGAGGCGCTCGAGGCCGTCGAGCACGCCGGCCGGGAGGCGCTCTCGAGCCGCAGCCGGGGCTGCGCGATCTCGAGGCGCTCGTCGAGAGCGCACGCCAGGCCGGGCTGCCGGTCGACCTCCACGTGGACGGCGATCCCGTCGAGCTTCCGCCCGGCGTCGACCTCGCCGCGTACCGGGTAGTGCAGGAAGGCCTGACGAACGAGCTGAAGCATGCGCACGCGACGCGGACGGAGGTGCGGCTCCGCTACAACGACGGTCAGGTCGAGGTCAGCGTGACGAACGACGGCCGGCGCGACGGCGGCGCGAGCCGCGGCGGCCATGGCCTCGCCGGCATGCGCGAGCGGATCGCGGTCTACGGCGGCCGGCTCGAGGCCGGGCCGCAGCCGGCCGGCCGTTTCAGGCTGCGGGCGACGCTGCCCGCCAAGCCCGCATGAGCCTGGGCGTCTTGATCGCCGACGACCAGGCGCTCGTTCGCGCGGGCTTCAGGATGATTCTCGAGTCCGAGGCCGACCTCGAGGTCGTGGGCGAAGCCGCAACCGGACGTCGTCCTGATGGACGTGCGGATGCCGGAGCTCGACGGCATCGAGGCCGCGCGGCAGCTGCTCGCCTCTGACGGCTCCGCAAAGGTCGTGATGCTGACGACCTTCGACCTCGACGAGTACGTCTATGAGGCCCTCCGCGCGGGCGCAAGCGGCTTCCTGCTCAAAGACGTCCCGCCGGAGCAGCTCGTCGCAGGCATCCGCGCGGTCGCGAGCGGCGACGCCTTGCTCGCTCCGTCGATCACCCGGCGGGTCATCGAGGCCTTCGTGCAAAGACCGCCTCCCGCGGCCCGGGAGCAGCACTCGAAGCTCGAGGAGCTGACGACCCGCGAGCTCGACGTGCTGAGGCTCCTCGCGCGCGGCCTCTCGAACGCCGAGATCGCCGCCGAGCTGGTCGTAAGCGACACGACCGTCAAGACGCACGTCGCCCACATCTTGATGAAGCTGGACCAGAGAGACCGCGTCCAGGCCGTGGTCTTCGCCTACGAAACAGGTCTAGTGGAGCCGGGCCAGCCCTACCCATAGCGCGGCTACCATCCGCCGCCGCAACCGACATGGCGGGGCGCAGCCGGAACAAGCCGTCCGATAGCTGGGCGCGAGCCGGCGAAAGCCGGCTCGCTTGCTGAGCAAGCGGAAAGCGAAGCGGGCGAAGCGGAAAAACATGGGCGGTACTGGCCTCTAACCAGTGACCCCAGCTTGTCGAGCTGGTCCTCTCCCAACTGAGTAACCGCCCTTAGTACGGATTCTTGCGGGGACGGAGTTTCATAGTGGCCGCGGCATCTGCGCTCCTCCGTCCTAGCGATCGAAGACGAACCGGCGGCGAGGGCCGACCGGGCCCTCACCGTCGCTCGCTGC
>VAWW01000101.1 GCA_005884575.1 Actinomycetota bacterium | reverse complement strand
AGGAGCTCGTCGCCCGCGTACAGGCGCTGCTCCGGCGCGCGCCGCGCGAGTCTCGCGGCGACGAGGCGGACACCTACGCGGACGGTTATCTGGCGATCGACTACGGCGAGCGCGCGGTCGCCGTCGGCGACCGGGAGGTGCGCCTGACCCCGCTCGAGTTCAAGCTGCTCGCGACCTTCGTCCGCAATCCGCGCCAGGTGCTCTCGCGCGACCAGCTGCTCGGGCTCGTCTGGGGCGAGCCCTACGGCGTCGGCGGCGACCAGGTCAAGCTCTACGTCGGCTACCTGCGGAAGAAGCTGAGCCCCGAGCGTCCCGAGGATGTGCCGATCGAGACGGTGCGCGGCTTCGGTTACCGCTACCGGCCGCCGGAGTCCTGAAGCAGCCCCTCGACGCGGGCGGCCAGCTCGGCAGGGCTGAACGGCTTCTTCAGGTAGACGTCGGCGCCTGCGTCGAAGCCCCGCTGCACGTCGGCCTCCTGCGCGTTCGCGGTGAGCAGGATCAGGCCCGTGCCCCGCGTCGCCTCGTCGGCCCGCAGGCGGCGGACGACCTCGAGGCCGTCCAGACCAGGCATCGAGACATCGAGCACCGCCACGCGCGGGCGCCGCTCGCGGGCCGCCGCGAGCTCACTCTCGCCGTCGCGCGCGACGACGACCGCGAGGCCGGCCCGCTCGAGCCGGAGGCGGACGAGGGCGACGATGTCCTCGTCGTCATCCGCGACGAGGACGAGCGGCGCTTCGTTCACCTGACCAGCTCCTCCGCCGGCTGCTCGGCGCGCACGGCCGCAGGGAGCTCGATCCGGAACGTCGTGCCGCTCCCGACCTCGCTCTCGACCGAGATCGTCCCCTCGTGCGCGTCGACGATGGCGCGGGCGATGTAGAGACCCAGGCCGGTTCCGGGGATCTGCCGGTCGACGGCGGTCGACGCGCGGAAGAAGCGCTCGAACAGCCGCTCCTCCTCGGCCGCGGGGATGCCGATCCCGGTGTCCCGCACCTCGAGCGCGACGCGGTCGCCGGCGGGCCGGACGGCCACGGTGACCGTGCCTCCCTCGGGCGTGAACTTGACCCCGTTGGAGATCAGGTTGTCGAGCAGCTGGAAGAGCCGGCCCCTATCGCCGAGCACCGGGGGCGCCTGCGCGAGGTCGAGCACGAGCTCGACGCCGTGCGAGGACGCACGCGGCTTCGACTCGTCGCACGCCTGCCGCACGATCGGGCCGAGGTCGAGCTCCTGCCGGGCGAGCTCGAGGCCGCCCGATCGGAGCCGCGCAGCGAAGAGCAGGTCGTCGACGAGCCGCAGCAGCCGCTCGGAGTTGCGCGAGACGACCTCGAGGTACGAGCGCTGCTCCTCGTTCAGCGGGCCTGTCTCCTTGTCCAGCGCGAGCTCGAGGAAGCCCATGATCGACGTGAGCGGCGTCCGCAGATCGTGCGAGATCATGGCGACGAACTCGTCCTTGAGCCGGTCCGCCTCGCGCAGCCGCTCGTTCTGCTCGGCGAGCTGCCGCCGCGCCGCCTCGGCCTCGGCGCGCGCGGCGCGCTCGCGCACGCGAATGCCCTCGAGCGCGCGGACGATCCCGGTCATGCGTGCGACCACGAGCAGCGAGGTCGCGCCCGCGGCCGAGACGACTGCGAAGACGTCGAGCGGCGCCCCCCGCAGGCGCTGGACGAGCAGCGCCGCCGGCGCCGTCAGCAGCGCGCCCGCGAGCACCGCGGCTCTCCCCGCGCTGATGCGTCGCCGGCCCTGGCGCCGGTGGACGCCGAGGTTGCGCATCGAGGGGTGAAGGGCCGCGGCCGCGAAGAACGCGTACGAGAGCATGTACGCGGCGTCGACCCAGTCGCCGCTCGAGTACGTGTCCGACGACAGCCCGTAGATCTCGTCGGCGACCAGGAGCATGATCAGGGCGGCGGCGAGCCAGCGGTAGGAGGGCGTGCGCCAGGCGGGCGTGATGAAGAACGCCGCGAGCGCGGCGAGCAGCACGATGTCGCCGGCGGGATAGGCGACCGCGTTGACTGCGCGGTCGGCGACCGAGCGCGTCTGGTCGTGCACCGGGCCGTCCATCAGGAACACCCACTGGAGCAGCGCGAAGGCGACCGAGACGATCCCCGCGTCCACGAAGCCGGCGAGACGGCGCTCGATGCCGAGGCCGCGGATGAGCAGGACGAGCCCGGCCGCGATGAACGGGTAGCCGCTGAGGTAGAAGACGTCGGCGGCGGATGGGGTCGGCGGCGAGCCGCCGAGGCGCTCGTAGACGTCGAAGATGACGTCGCCGATCGCGAAGGAGAGCTGCCCGGCGGCGAACAGGAGCCAGGGCAGCGGGCGGGCGGGCCGGTTGAGCGCGACTCCGGCGACGATCGCGAGCCCGGAGGCGACGGCGATCCCGTCGTAGACGACCGACTGTGCGATCGAGCCGTGGCCCAGCGCGAAGTAGATCGCGGTCAGCACCACGCTGACGCCCGCGTAGACCTCGGTTGGGGTCCGGAGGTTGGGGCGAAGCCTCGCCACCACGGTCCTCTCACTGTAACGGGGGCCGTGGCGGACGCTACTTCGAGTCGCTCCAGCTGTCGCCCGCGGAGCTCGCGTTCCCCGCGGCGTCGTGCGCCGTGACGCTGATCGTGCCACTGCCGGTCTTGACGCTGCCGACGCTTGCGGTGAACGTGCCGGACGCATCGGCCGTGCCGCTCGGGTTGAGGCCGCGGATGCTGACGGTGACGGTCGCGCCCGCCTCCGTCGACACGATCACCTGATCCTGCGTCGGGTTCTTGTTGTCGACGTACGTGACGCTCGCGATCGCGGGCGCCGTGGTGTCCTTCGGCGCCGTCGTCGAGCGCGCCGTCGAGACGTTCCCGGCGAGGTCGGTGGACGTCGCGGCGATCGTCACCGTCCCGTCGGGGAGGATCGACGCGTCGATGTTCGAGACGGTGACAGAGCCCGCGCCGCCCGTCGCGGCGGCGGTCTTCGAGACCGTCTGGCCGCCGGAGCTCAGGGTCACGGTGACGGTGTCGCTCGCGAGCGAGCCGGCGGGGAGAGAGACCGAGACGTTGACGGTCGCGGCCGTGCCGCCGTTGATCCAGCCGGCCCCGTTCGTGAGCGAGACGGCAGTGGGTTGGGCGGGCGGGGTCGCGTCCGCGGTCGCGGTCGCGGTCGGGCTGTCGAGGCTCCAGAGCGGCAAGGCGTCCGTCGAGACCGCCTGGATCTTGTACGTGTACGTCGTCCCGTCGACGGTCGACGGGACCGTGTCGTCGTAGCTCGTGCCGGCGAGCGGAGACGCGTTCAGCTTCGTGTACGAGCCGCCGCCGCTGACGCGGAGGACGTCGTAGCCGGCGAGGTTCGTGGTCGTCGTCGACGCGCCCCAGGCGAGCGCGATCCGGCCGGCGGCCCGTGCGGTCGCCGTCAGGCTCGGCGGCGCCTCGGGCGCCTCGGCGATCGACACCGGATAGGTTCGGTAGAGCCAGCCGATCCCGCTCAGCGCCAGGCGCAGCGTCCCGGACGCGCGGCCGGCGATCGTGGCGGAGGTGGTGGCGGAGATCGTCGTCGACTCGCCCGCCGCCAGCGTCACGCTCGTCGCGCTGAGGGCGACCTGCGGGACGGCGGTGAGGGTCAGGTTCGCGGTCTGCGTCTGCGCGGCGACATTCCTGATCGTGAAGAGGGCGGTGAACGTCTGCGCCTTCGGCACGGTGCCGAAGACGAGGGCGAGCGTGTCGACGCCCCCGCTCGCGACCGGCGTCGAGGTTCCGGCCTGCACGGCCGTCCCCGGAGTGACGACGAAGTAGTTGGCGAGCTTGTCGACCGTGAGCGTGTTGCTGCCGACGACCTTCTGAGCCGTGAACGCGGCCGCCGTCGTATGAACGTGGAGGCCGGCCACCAGGAGGCTCGCGCAGGCGGCGGGGAGGAGCAAGGTGACGGCGCGGCGCAGCATCGCTCAGGCGGCCGCTTCTTCGACGTCCGGCGAGCGCCAGATCCGCTTCAGCAGCGCCACGAGCACCGTGCCGCAGGCGAGCAGGATCAGGACGGTCCGGATCTCGCGCGTGCGCGCGTACACGAGCGCGTAGCCGGCGTAGGGGACCCGGAAGGAGACGCGGCCGACGGTGCCGTGGAGCCTGATCGTCCACGGGTCGCGCGTCGGGTTCGCGTCGCCCTTCGTCCGGTAGGCCAGGCCGTGGGCGGTGTGGAAGATCCGGATCACGCGGTGGGTGACGACGCGGCCCGGGACGTAGGGATCGCTGAAGGTGATGACGTCGCCGACGCGGACGGAGGCCGCGGGTACCGGGCGGTCGACCGCGAGTCCGCCGACGGGGATCGCCGGCACCATCGAGCCCGAATAGACCGCGACGGGGTGATAGCCGGCCAGGAGCAGACCGGCGTAAGCGGCCACGAGGAGGACGGCCAGCCCCGAGAGGAGGCTGGCCGTTCCCCGTGCGATCGTCCGGAACATCCGCATCGTCGGCTCCGGCGTCCTACGCCTGCGTGGCCGACCAGGTGAACGTCGCGCTCGACGACAGGCCCTGGAAGGCGTTGTCGCCCGCGTCCGTCCCGGTCGTCGGCAGCGCGACGTGGAAGTAGTACGTGTGCGCGTCGCCGTTGGCGGCGAAGGTGCCGAGCGCGGCCGAGACGAAACTCGCGAGCGCGCCCGAGTAGACGGGCGTGCCCGTGTTGTCGGCGTCCTTGTAGATCGTCAGCTGCAGCTGCCCGGCGAGCGGGGAGCTGCCGCTCGTCGAGCCGGCGAGCGTGTAGACGCCGGCGAGGTTGCCGGTATTCGTGATCGTGACCGAGCCGGTCGCCGTGTCGCCGATCTTCATCGTGCTAGCGGTGAAGATCGCGCCGGAGCCCGAGCGGCTCATCGTCAGAGCGCCGCTCGCGAAGGCGTTCGACGCGATTGTCGTCGGCGTCGCGGTGAAGTTGGCGTAGGTGCCGCCGATGGCGACGACCGAGACGGCGCCGAGGGCCGCGGCCGTGAGCAGGACCTTGCCCTTGAGGAGTGTGTTCCACTGAAGCATGTGCGGCGGTTTCCTTTCTCGTACGGGGACATGGCTACGTTCGCCCCTGCGGGAAAGGACGCGGACGGCATCCGGTATGAGGACGGTAGGGGTACCCCGTTTCAGGAATGCTCCCGTTCCCCGTTTTGCAGACCAGGGGCTCCCGACGCGCCCGGCCCCGCGAAGACCTCGCCCGCATGAACGAGTATCGCCGTCCCCGGCGCGCTCGCGGCCCGCTCCACCGCCCGAAAGAGCCCTGCCTATGGGTGAATCGTCACGCTTCCGGCACACTCGACCCGGCCATCCGGGCCATGTCCCAGGGTCAGACCCTGGCTCGGGTCCGGAATGGACGTGGCCGGTCTAGGAGCGCCGGTTTGTATGGGCGCGTGTCGACCGGTCGTTGCAGACGGACGCGCGGCAGAGCCGCGCGTCCTGAGGGCGGCGCCGGCAAGCGGCGCCTAGTGATCTGAGTCGTTAGTTCGCAGGGACCGGGGGTGCTGGTGTCGAACGTCGTCCTGATCAACGACGATTGGGGGCGCGTGGGGTGCACTTATTCGATTCTCCTGCAAATCGACGGATCGGTATGCCCGCCGAGTTTGTGCACCCCAGGCGCAACCCCGGCCGCGATCCACATTTTCGGTACCGACGGGGTAGGGCGTGGGGTGCAGAAACTCGATCGTCATGCCGCAGCGCGTTCGTATTCGTGTATGAGGCCTCCGAGAAGGTCGCGGCGGATGACTTGTAGCCCGTGAGGTGTCGGCTGCGCTTGCATAGTCGAGTGAGCGGCAGTTGACTCGGGCGGTCTCAGCTCGAGTGCGCGGTGTGGTCGCTGCCGGTTGTAGTGACGGACGTAGACGCGGAGGACGTGCTCGAGCTGACGTCGTCCGAAGATCAGCATTCGGTCGAGGCACTCGCGCCGGATGCTGCCGACCCAGCGCTCCATGTGCGCGTTCGCGTTCGGCGCCCGGACAGGCGTGCGGATGACCTTGACTCCGTCGTTCGCTAAGAGGGCGTCGAAGGCGCCCGGGAACTTCGCATCGCGGTCGTGGACGAGGAAGCGCACCTGGCGGCCGCGTTCGTCCAGCTCCATCAGGAGGTTTCGCGCCTGTTGCAACATCCAGGCGGTGTTGGGCTTGCTCGTGCATGCGAGGAACTCGACGCGGCGGCTGCCAACCGAGAGAAAGACCAGGACGTACAGTCGCTGCAGCCAAACGGTGTCAACGGTGAAGAAGTCGCAGGCGAGGATCGATTCACCGTGCGTTCGCAGGAAGCTTCGCCACGACTGAGGGTGGCGCCGCGGCGCCGGCGGCAGCCCAGCCTTCAGCAGAATGTTCCGGACTGAGGTCGGCGAAACCGCGACGCCGACCTTGCGGAGCTCGCCGACGATTCGCTGGTAGCCCCAGCTCGGGTTCTCGCGCGCGAGACGCACGACCAGCTCACGCACCTCAGGGCCGATCGGCGGCCGGCCAGGACGTCGGTGCGGATAGGTCCATCGCCGAGCCACCAGCCGACGATGCCACTGCAGCAGCGTCTCCGGCTGCACCGAGAACGCGCTCCACGAGCGGCGCGGCAGCATTCGACTCAACGCCGCCAGCAACAGCCGGTCCTGAGCCTCGAACCGCGGCCGCCCTGCTTGCCGGCGAAGAATCGACAGCTCGTGGCGCAGCACGAGGATCTCGAAGTCCTTCGCTCGATCGCCTCGTACTACGAGCACGATCAACTCCAACACACGGCAGACGACGAGGTAGAGGGCTGACACAAGCAAAGGCGACCTCCAGCGGACGGGGGACGCCGACGCTAGCGCCGCCTCAGCAGTCCCCGCGTTTCACCCGGACGAGTTTTTGAACCCCACGCGGTCCCGTGCGTCCCGACACGTGTTCCCATGATCAGCAGCCGATACCCCGCGATAATTGGGCGATGCACAAGAACACTCGACCAGGCGAGCGACTTGGGCAGGTCGGCGTCCGTCGTCTAGAGTCGTTTACGAGGTCGGCGAATGTCACCTGATCGCACCGCTGCTGATGCGCATCTCGCGGAGGTCGAGGCCGAGCAGGCCGCGCTTCGGCGCATCGCCGCGCTCCTCGCCCGGAGCGTGCCCGCCGAAGAGGTCTTTGACGCGGTCGTTGACGAAGTCCGTTCGCTCATGGGCGTCGAGGCTGCGGGTCTTGGGCGCTACGAGGCTGACAACACTGCCACCGTCCTGGCGCTTTCCGCCGAGGCAGACGCATGGGTCCTCCTGCCGGGGGACAAATTGTCCACGGAGGGGCGCAACATCACCGCCTTGGTTTTGCGCACTGGGCGGCCCGCACGCGTCGACGATTTCACGGGAAGGCCACCAGGCGGGGAGGACGTGCGCCGGTTCCGCGAAGCCGGTGTTCGGTCGATCGTGGGTGCACCCGTCCAGCTTCGAGAACGGGTGTGGGGGTTGCTTGGCGTCTACTCGATGCACCGGCGACTACCACCGGAGACCGAGGCGCGTCTCGCGGACTTCGCCGCGCTGGTCGCAAGCGCGCTCGCGAACGTGCAGGCGTGGTCGGAGCTGGAAGCCTCGCGCGTGCGGATCATCAGCGCCGCCGACGAGGCGCGTCGGCGGGTCGAGCGCGACCTCCACGATGGGGCGCAGCAGCGGATTCTCACGGTCGCTCTTAAGGCTCAGATGCTTGCGGAATCTCAGGCCGCACAGACCGCTGGTCTCGACGCCGAGCTTCTAAGCCTCGGGGTCGAACTCGATGGGGTGCTTGAGGAACTGCGCACACTTGCTTCCGGGCTGCACCCCGCCGCCCTCTCCCACGGCGGCCTCGCTCCCGCGCTGAGGACTCTCGCACGACGTTCGCTTGTCCCGGTGGTGCTTGATGTGCGACTCCCAGGAGGGGTCGCTGAATCGGTCGAAGTTGCCGCCTATTACGTCGTCGCGGAGACGCTGACGAACACCACGAAGCACGCCGAGGCATCTCGCATTGACGTGACCGTCGAACTACGCGACGGCCGCCTCTGGGTCTGTGTTCGAGACGACGGCGTCGGCGGCGCAGACCCAGCTCGCGGCTCGGGACTTGAAGGGCTGAAGGACAGAATCGAGGCGTTCGGCGGGACAATGACGCTCGACAGCCCGTCGGGCGGAGGAACGACGCTGGTCGCGCAGTTGCCGCTCCCCGAGCACCCCGCTCTCGAAGTGCATGCTAACGCCTGAGCGTCGCCGCACAGAAGGGTCGTCAGGGTGCATTTCGAAAC
>VAWW01000092.1:2712-12797 GCA_005884575.1 Actinomycetota bacterium | reverse complement strand
TACGTCCAGTAGAGGTTCGTGTGCGCGATGACCTGGTCCGGCGGCGGCGCTCCCCATGCCGTCTGGTCCTCCGTCGTGTGGGCGTCGCTGACGAGGGTCGCGTCGTACCCCCTGACGAACGCGCCGTGGAGCGTCGAGCGGATGCACGCATCGGTCTGTGCGCCGACGACGACGAGTCGCCCGACACCGAGGCCCGACAGCACGGTCTCGAGGGTGGTGTCCTCGAAGGAGTCGCCGTAGATCTTCTCGACGAGCGGCTCGGTGTCGCCCGGCGTCAGCTCGGGGACGATCCGCCAGTCGTCGCTCCCCCTCGCAAGCTGCTCGTCGGAGTGCTGGACCCAGACGACGGGGACCCGACTCCGCCGCGCCTTCTCGACAAGGCTGCTGACGTTCGCGACGACTGCGTCGCGCTCGTGAGCCCCCTCGACGACGCCGCTCTGCGCGTCGACGACGAGGAGTGCGGTGTTGGGCCGGTTCTCGAGTGTGGTCATGGTCTCCCCTTGGTCACGCTGGACTCCTGTCGCTAGCCTGGCGCCTGGCGAACCAGTGTCGTCGCGAGCTCGTCGATCTCGCTCGGCGCGGCCAGCGGGTCGAAGCCGTCCCAGAACGCCCAGATGT
The DNA here is from genome assembly GCA_005884575.1 of Actinomycetota bacterium. GTDB lineage: Bacteria > Actinomycetota > Thermoleophilia > Gaiellales > Gaiellaceae > AC-16. The sequence continues at coordinate 12,179 of VAWW01000092.1, read as the reverse complement.
GATCGCTCTTCGGGCAGCGATAGAGGACAACGGTCCGCCGCGGTATCTCGCCACTTGTCGAAATGACCTCGCCACAAACGCACCTGAACTTTCCCATCGCGCAGGACAGTAGCCTTGCTGCCCGTGAAAGTCGCTGCCGACGCCGCACGGCGCTTCCTCGTTGCGCGCCACCTGCTCGCGCCCCCGCGCTCGGTCGTGGGAGGCCCCGACGCCGTGCTCGAGGTCTTCCGCCGGCTCGGCTCGATCCAGTTCGACCCGCTGTCGGTCGCGGGCCGGAACCACGACCTCGTGCTCCACGCTCGCGTCGCCGACTACGAGCCTGCCTGGTGCGAAGAGCTCCTCTACGGACGGCGCGAGCTGTTCGAGGCGTACAACAAGGGCCTGTCGCTGCTGCCGACGAGCGAGCTGCCGTGGTTCCGCGTCTCGTGGAGGCTGAACGCCGCGCACTACGAGGGCGGCATCCTCGCCGAGCAGGCCGACACCGCCGCGCGGATCCTCGAGCGGATCGATGCGGAGGGCCCGCTCTCGACGCTCGACTTCGAGCGCGGGCCGGCGGTCGACTGGTTCTGGGCGCCGACGAACGTCGCGCGCGCCGTGCTCGAGGCGTACGCGATCACCGGCGTGCTCGGCCTCGCGCGGCGCGAGAGCAACCGCCGCTACTACGACCTCGTCGAGCGACTGTTCCCGGCCGAGCTGCTCGCCCGCGAGGTGGACGTCCGCGAGCAGCTCCGGCACAAGCTCCTCTCGCGCCATCGGGCCCACGGACTGCTCGGCGCGCGCGGGTCGCAAGAGCTCTGGATCGGCGCCGGGTTGGGAAGGCCGAACCCGAAGCGACCCAACGTGCCGACGCGCACCGAGTTACGCGAGGAGCTCGTCGAGCAGCGCGCACTCGTCCCGGTCGAGGTCGAAGGGATACGCGGCCCGCGCTTCGTCCTCCGCGAGGAGCTGGAACTGCTCGAGGCGCCGCCGGAGCCGGTGGTCTCGGTCACGCTGCTCGCGCCGCTCGACCCGTTCGTCTGGGACCGCGACTTCCTGCGCGCGCTGTACGACTTCGACTACGTCTGGGAGGTCTATGTCCCGGAGCGCAAGCGCCGGTGGGGCTACTACGTACTCCCGATCCTCTTCCGCGATCGGCTCGTCGGCCGGATCGAGCCGCGGATCGACCGCCCGGGCGAGCGGGTGCAGGTGCTCGGCGTCTGGTGGGAGGAAGGCTTCGAGCCGCGGCGGGCCGACGGCTTCGTCGACGCGATGCGCGAGGCACTGCGGGCCTATCTCCGCTTCGCAGGCGGGCGCCGGTACGAGTGGGCACCGCACCTCGGCAAAGAGAAGCGGCTGTTCCTCACTCGACCGTGAAGTCGTCAGGCCTGTGGCAGCAACGAACGGGCGGTACTGCTCGATGTACTGCACGATCCCGTCGCGGATCGACCCGTACTGCGGCTCCCAGTCGAGCTGCGTGCGCGCATTCTCGATCGACCGCTCGGCGCGGAGGGCGGCCACGGGCTTCTCGGCTTCGCTCAGCTCCTCGCCGATCTCGACGTCGGCGCCGGGCACGAGCTCGCGAACGACCTCTGCGACCTCGGTCGTCGTCACGAGCGGTCCGCCGGCGGAGCCGTAGATGCGGTCGGCGGGGGCGTCGAGCATCGCGATCACTTGAGACGGCTGGCTGGACACGGCGTGTTGGATGTTGTATGCATGATGCTTCGTGGCATCGACGCTCGACGAAGAAGTGGCCGCCCAGCCCGCTCAACGGCTCGCAAGAATCCAGCACAGCTCTCTGCGCGATCTCGTCGTCGACACGATCAGAGACGCGATCATCCAGGGGAAGCTCAAGCCGGGAGACAAGATCCCCGAGATCGAGCTCGCGGAGCAACTCGGCGTCAGCCGGACTCCGATCCGTGAGGCGATCCGGATTCTCGAGCAGCAGGGCCTCCTCAACACACGCCCAAAGAATGGGACGTACATCGCGCGGCTGAACCCGGCCGAGGTGCGGGACAGCCTGCTCGTTCGCGCTTCGCTGGAGGAGCTCGCCGTCAAGCAGGCGCTCGAGCAGGCGACCGTCGAGGAGTGGGCTGCATTGTGTGACGCGCTCGAGGGAGTCGTGCATGGCATGCGACACGCGTTGGAGGCCGGCGACACGATCGCCGCGATCGAGCTCGATACGAAGTTTCACACGCTCCTGATCGACGGCGCGAACAACGGCTACCTGTCGCGCACCTGGTCGGTCGTCGGCCTCCCGTTTCTGATCTGGGCTCCCGAACGAGAGCTGTATCCGCTTGCCGAGGCGGACTCGACCATTGCGTTCAACGAACGGCACGCCGAGCTCGTGACGGTCTTCCGCACGCGAGATACCGATGCCTGTACGGCATCGATCCGCTCGCACATCCTGCGCAAGCTCGTCGACGTCGGCGCAAGCGCCGCGGAAGCGGAGACCCGCCCGCGGCAAGGAGAGGAGGCGTAACGATGGAAGACCGGGACGGTCAACTCGACAGGCGTGAGCTGGTGACAGCTGCGGCGGGAGTTGTCGCGGCAGCGGCCGCGGTCCGCGCGCCCGCGGCGATCGCGAGCGATCGCGTTCGCCGGAAGAGCAAGGTCGCCCGCTATGCGATGAGCGGCGCCGTGACAAACGGGGACACCGCCGATCCGGCCCTCAGCAGCACCCAGCACGACGGGCGCCTGATGGTGGCCGTCTACGAGCAGCTGACCGGCTACGACCAGGGGCTTCGCGCGACCCCGTGGCTCGCGGAGTCCTGGCAGCACAACGGATCGGGCACGGTCTGGACATTCAAGCTGCGCAAGGGCGTGCGCTTCCACGACGGCAGCGCGCTGACCGCCAAGGACGTCGTCTACACGTTCCAGCGGCTGATCGATCCGAAGACGAAGTCGCCTGCTGCCTCGCTGCTGTCGTTCCTCGACCCGGCCGGGATCAAGGCCGTGAACGACCATACCGTCCGCTTCCAGCTCAACCGCCCGATCGCCGACCTCGCCGGCGCGCTGATCACGAAGTCGAGCTACATCGTCAAGCGCGGTTCGCGCGGCGCCGACCTCGCGACCCAGACCAACGGCACCGGGCCGTTCAAGCTCGGGCATTTCACGGCCGGCCAGACGCAGACGACGTTCGTCCGCAACAGCCGCTACTGGCAGCGGGGCCTGCCCAAGTCGGACATCGTGCAACTGATCTCGATCCCGGAACCCGCCTCACGGGTCGCGGCGCTGAAGCGTGGGCAGGTCGATGTGATCGAGGATCCCGCGGGCTCCGATGTGCCGGGCCTCAACGGCGGCGGCACCGAGGTCGTCTTCCAGCCCAAGGGCAACATGGAAGTGATCGCGATGCAGATCGATCAGCCGCCGTTCGACGACATGCGCGTCCGGCAGGCGCTCAAGTACGCGCTCGACCGGAACAAGATGATCCAGCTCGTCGCGCAGGGTGCCGCCGGCACCGTCAACGACATCCCGATCGCGCCGTTCCTGCAGTACGCGGTGCCGGGGCCGGCGCGAGCCCATGACATCGCGAAGGCAAAGGCGCTTCTCCAGCAGGCCGGCCACGGCGGCGGGCTGACCGTGAAGCTCTCGGTCTCCGACGTGCAAGCCCGCTTCATGGACTTTGCGACCGCCTACCAGGCGATGGCATCGCAGGCCGGCATCAACGTCCAGCTCGACGTGCGACCTGCCGACACCTACTGGGACAACGCCTGGCTGAAGACGCCGATGTTCGTCAGCGCCTGGATTGCGCGACCCGCCGATGCGATGCTCAACCTCCTGTTTCCCTCGGATGCAGCCTGGAACGAGACGCACTGGAAGTCGCCGAAGTGGGATGCCCAGTTCGCCGCCGCTCAGCGGACGCTCGACCCGAAGAAGCGCACGGCGCTGTACCGGGCGCTCGAGCGGCAGATCATCGACCAGGGCGGATACCTGGTGCCCTACATGGTCAAGACAGTGGGGGCGACCCGATCGAACGTGCGGGGCTATGCGCCCTCCGGCACCTTCTTCGAGGGCGAGCGCTTCAAGACAATCGACATCCGCTAGCGCGTGAGGTACATCGTCCGGCTAGCCGTCCCGCGCCTGGCGCTCTCGATGGTGACCCTCGTCGCCGTGTCGCTGATGATCTTCTGGGGAACGGAGCTCCTTCCCGGCGACACGGCGACGAGGATCCTCGGCCGTGACGCGACACCGCAGAGCGTCGCGGCCCTGCGGCGGCAGTTGCATCTCGACGAACCCGCCTGGCATCGATACGAGCTCTGGCTCGAGCATTTCGTCGCCGGGAACTGGGGGCAGTCGCTTGCCGCCCGACGCCCGGTGACCGACTACGTCGTTCCCAGGCTCGAAAACAGCCTGAAACTGGCGGGCTTCGCACTGGCGATCTACATCCCGCTCAGCTTGATCCTGGGAATAACGACGGCGATCCTCCACGGGCGCCGTACGGGCGGGCTCCTGACCGCGGTCGTGGTCGCCGGGACCGCGGTCCCGGAGTTCGTGGTGGGCCTCATGCTCCTGCTCACGTTCGCGGTGAAGCTGCCGTGGTTCCCGCCGCTCGCCCTGGTCGACCAGACGCACGGGTTCTTCGATCTCCTCCGTACGCTGACGCTGCCGGCTGTGACGCTTGCGGCAGCGATCACCGCCTACGCGGTGCGCATGATGCAGGGCAGCCTCGTTCCGGTGTTGGAGTCCGATTACGTGCGGCTCGCGACGCTGAAGGGCCTCTCGCGACGGCGGGTGATCCTCCGCCACGCGCTCCCGAACGCGCTTGGACCGGCGCTCCGGGTAACTGTGCTCAACATCGCGTTCGTGATCGGCGGCATCGTCCCGGTCGAGGTCGTCTTCAACTTCCCCGGAATCGGTCAGCTGCTCGTCGACTCGATCCGGGTGCTCGACGTCCCGGTGATCGAGGCGATCGCGATGATCCTCGCCGGCGTCTACATTCTCGCCAACCTCAGCGCCGATCTCGTCACCGGCGCCTTGAACCCACGGCTGCGGGCTGCCGCCGCGGCCCGTTGAGCACGCTCGCCGCCCCGGACCCGTCGCAGCTTCCGCTCACTCAGCGTGAGCACGTCGTGCCCGCCGTGCGCCGCCTGCCGGTCGCGTTTCACATTGCGACCGGGCTGCTCGCGGTTCACGTGCTCGTCGCGCTGACCGGTCCGCTCTGGGCCCCGTATCCAGCCAACGCCGTCCTGGTCGGAAAGCAGTTCGACGGTCCCTCGCTCCACCACCTCTTCGGGACCGACAACTTCGGTCGCGACATTTTCAGCCGCGTCGTCGACGGGGAGAGAGTCGTGCTCGCACTGGCATTCGCGTCGGCAGGGGCCGCCGTCCTTGCCGGTGGAACGCTCGGCCTCCTCATGGCCTATGTCCGCGGCTGGGTCGACGAGGTCGTGATGCGGTTCGTGGACGTCGTCATGACCGTGCCTCCCCTGATTCTGTCCCTGCTGATTCTCGGTGCGGTAGGCGCAAGCCACGTGGTGCTGGTGGCGACCGTGGCGTTCTTCTTCAGTGCACGCGTTGCGGTCGTCGTGCGCGCCGCGGCGCTGGACATCGTCAGTGAGGACTTCGTGACCGCCGCTCAGCTGCGGGGCGAGTCGTCGTTCTCGATCGCCTTCCGCGAGCTGCTCCCCAACGTCGTGTCGACCGTGCTCGTCGAGTTCTCGCTCCGCACCGGCTACGCGGTTCTCACGATCGCGAGCCTCAGCTTCCTCGGTTTCGGCTCCACGCCGCCGACGCCGGACTGGGGTCTGATGATCAGCGAAGGCCGCTCCTACATCGCCAGCGCGCCGGGGCTCGTGCTCGCGCCTTCACTGGTGCTCGCCTCGCTCGTCATCGCCCTCAGCCTCTTCACCGAAGGAATCGACGACCTGCTCAGTGCCCGGGAAACCGACGCATGAACGGGTCGACCTCAGCCGTAATCCGCGTCGACGGCTTGACCGTCGACTTCAAACGAAACGGCGGGTGGGCGAACGTCCTCAACGACGTCTCGTTCGAGATCGGGCGGGGAGAGACGCTCGGCCTCGTCGGAGAGTCCGGCTCGGGCAAGACGACGACCGCCTATGCGTTGTTCGGTTACCGGCGCCCTGGAAGCAGGATCGCAAGCGGTCGGATCGTGGTCGGCGGGCACGACGTGCTCACGCTGAGTGAGCGGAAGCTGCGACGGGTCCGGGGCGGCGAGGTCTCGCTCGTACCGCAAAACCCGGCGGGCTCGTTGACTCCGTCGATGCGTGTCGGCGCCCAGGTCGTCGAGGCGCTGGAAGCGCACGGCGTGGCCGCGGGCGCAAAGGCCGCGCGGCGTGCGCTCGAGGCGTTCGCGGACGTCGGTCTCCCGGATCCGCCGGCCGTCGCACGGCGGTACCCGCACGAGCTCTCCGGAGGGCAGCAGCAGCGGGTCGTCATCGCCATGGCGCTGGTCTGCGCACCGCAGCTCCTCGTCCTCGACGAGCCGACGACCGCACTCGACGTGACGACGCAGGCGCGCATTCTCCGTCTGCTCGCGCGCGTCCGCGCCGAGCACGAGATGAGCATGCTCTACGTCACGCACAACCTCGGTGTCGTCTCCCAGATCTGCAGCCGCGTCGCGGTCATGTACGCCGGAGAGATCGTCGAGATCGCCACGACCGAAGAGCTCTTTCGCTCACCGCGGCACCCGTACACGCGCGGCCTGATCGCTGCGGTGCCGCGACTCGCGTCGCCTCTGCAGAAGGAGGAGGCGCTTCAGGGCCTTCTTCGACGTGATGAGCTTCCGCCCGGATGCCGCTTCGCTCCGCGCTGCCGGCACGCACGCGCGGAGTGCTTCGATCGGCATCAGACGCCGGAACCGGCGGGAGCGAACCATGACGTCGCCTGCTGGCTCTGGCGCGAGATCGCAACGGAGAAGCGAGAGCTCGTCGGGAGTGCGCGATCGTGAGTGAAGCCCTGCTCGAGGTGCGCGAGCTCGACTGCGCCTATTCCGGCGCCGCGCGGATGGCGCGCCGCCGTCTGCAGCGCACGATCGTCCATGACATCGACTTCACGATCGGGCGTGGCGAGACGCTGGCGCTGGTCGGTGAGAGCGGAAGCGGCAAGACGACGATCGCCAGGGCGATCGCCGGGCTCCTGACGCCGCGCCGAGGACAGATCGTGTTCGAGGGGCAGGACATCGGCATCCGCGCGGATCGCCGGCCGCGACGGCTGCTGCGCGAGATCCAGTACGTCTTCCAGAATCCGGATTCGTCGCTCAACCCGCGGCGGCGCGTCGGTTCGATCGTTGCGCGGCCGCTCGAGCTCTTCTTCGGGCTCTCCGGGCGCGAGCGGGAGCGCAAGGTGGCCGAGCTGCTCGAGGACGTCCATCTGGACTCCAGCTACATGCGCCGCCTGCCCACACAGCTGTCGGGCGGCGAGCGCCAGCGCGTGGCAATCGCACGGGCCCTCGCCGCCGAGCCGAAGCTCGTGCTCTGCGACGAGGTCGTCTCGGCGCTCGACGTCTCCGTGCAGGCAAACATCCTCGACCTCCTGCGCGAGCTCCAGACACGACACGGAATCACCTACGTCTTCATCGCCCACGATCTGGCCGTCGTCCGCTGGCTGGCCCATCGCGTCGTCGTCCTCTACGGTGGACGCGTCCTCGAGTTCGGCGCCGCCCACGAGGTGTTCGCCGCTCCCGTCCATCCCTACACCGAGATGCTGCTCAGCTCCGTCCCGGAGGTCGGCGTCGCGCTCGCGAGCGACCGCGAGGAACGGACCAGTGCGAGCAGCCTGATCGGAGAGACGGGCTGTCCGTTCTCACCGCTCTGCCCGCGCCGCCTCGGCCCCATTTGCGACAGCGAGCTTCCGCCGTGGCAGAAGGTGACCTCGACGAACTCGCTGCGCTGTCAGATCGCGCCGGCTGCTCTCGCCGAGCTGCAGCATCTGCGCCCCGCCGGTGCCGGCGGCGACGAAGAGGAGACGGCGTGCACGTGAACACGCGCCCGGCGCAGCCGGCGTCGGAGATCGAGACGATCGTCGTTCGACGCGCCCCGCACCGATACTCGTCGCACCCATGTGTCGTCGCGTTGGCCGACGGAGACTGGCTCGTAGCGTTCTCCGAGACCGTGCAGGCCGACCCATTCCTGCACCCGCCGAGCGACCCGCGGCATCTCAACATGATCGCGCGCTCGTCCGATCGCGGCCGCAGCTGGGACGAGCCTCGTGTTGCTCCGGGGTACGACTGGTACGGCGTCGAAACACCCGGGATTGCGCAGCTCTCGACGGAGGCGGTGCTGCTCAACCAGTGGCGTTTCCTCTGGTACCCGCTCGAGGAAGGCCGCAAGCTGTGGGCCGAAGGCGCACTCGAAGCATTCGTCTGCGGGCCGGTCCTCGAGCCGAGTGCGCACAGCTGGCATCCGGCTCGCAGCGAGGACGACTGGGAGCGACATCCGTTCTCCTACGTGCGCGCAGACGGGGGCGCGTTCGTGCACAGAAGCGAGGACGGTGGCCGGACCTGGTCGTCGTCGGCGAAGGTCGACATCGGAGACTACCGAGGCGCGTTCAGTCCGAAAGGCGCGGTGGAACTGCCTGACGGCGACCTCTTGCTGCCGCTCGGAAGTCACGACTACGACTCGGCGGCCGCGAGCTTCGTCGTTCGCTCGACCGACGGCGGCGTCAGCTGGGGGCCGCCCGTCGAAGTGGCCCGACAAGCCGACTGCGTGTACTCCGAGCCGGCCGCGGTCGTGCTTCACGACGGGGACGTCCTCGTGTTCTCGCGGGAAGAGAATCGCGGCCACATCCACGCCAGCCGGTCGGCCGACGGCGGCCGCAGCTGGTTGGCGCCGGTGGCGCTTCCGCACTGGGGCTATCCCGCGCATGGCGTCGCGCTGGCCGACGGCCGCGTGCTCGTCGTCTACGGCCGCCGTCGCGCCCCGTTCGGCATCCGAGCCGCGGTGAGCGACGACAGCGGCCGAACCTGGAGCGAGGAGATCGTCATCCGGGACGACCTTCCGAACGACAATCTGGGCTATCCATCCGCGATTGAGTACGAGCCCGGCCGTCTGTTCACTGTTTACTACGGGGAGAACAGCGAGGGCGTCACGTGCATCCAGGGCACGTATTTCGCGGTCTAAAGCAGGCGGCTGCGCGTCACACGAAACGGGAGAGAGGAAATGGACAGGGAGCGAGCGATCAGCAGGCTGCGGGGGTGCTACATCACCCTGCCGACCATGTTCCGGGACACTGACGGGCTGCCTGTCGATCCGGACGCGATCCGCCGTCATGTCCGTTTTCTGATCGACGCCGGCGTTCGCACCGGCAACGGCGTCCTGCTGGCGACCGGCGCGGCCGGCGACTTCTCGACCCTTTCGGCCGACGAACGGCTCACGGTGGCCGAGGCCGTCGTTGCAGAGGCGGCGGGTGCGGTCCCGGTCGCGATCGGCGCGCAGACGACGAGCACGCAGGAGCTCGTGAAGCTCGCGGCGGCCGCGGGTGAGATCGGCGCCGAGTTCATTCAGGTATCGCCGCCCTTCTACTTCTCGCAC
>VAWW01000092.1:0-2644 GCA_005884575.1 Actinomycetota bacterium | reverse complement strand
TCCCGAACGTCGTCGGGCTGAAGTGGTCGACCACGGACAGCGGGTTCATGGAGTTCGAGCAGGCCGTCTCGCGCTTCGCCGACCGGCTCTCGATCATCGACAACCAGCTCCGCTTCGTGACCAGCCACATCCTCGGTGCGAGGGCGATCGAAGTGCACGCATGCACGTACTGGCCCGAGTGGGGAATTCGCGTCTGGGAGCTCCTCGAGAGCGGCGAGTACGTGGAGGCGCAACTCGAGCTCGTCCGCGTCGCGATGCCGTTCATGGCGCTCTGGCACGAGATGGAGTCCTACACCGGCGGCGACGGCTACCTGGACAAGCTCTGCATGGAACTCGTCGGGCTCGGCTCGAGTCGTTGTCGGCCGCCGACAAGGGACGTCCGCGAGCGTTACCGCGCGCAAACGCTCGCGATGCTCCGGCAGTGCGGGGTTCCGCGCCTCGCCGACCGCGTGGACGATGCAATCATGGCGGCACCGGTTCCTGCCTCGTGACGTCGGTCATGAGTAGTGCAGCTGTTCGTCCCAGTCGGTCGGCCGACCTTCCGGAGTTAGGTCGAACAGGTTCCAGACCGGCTCGAGAGTGCCGNNNTGGCCGGCGTCGGAGGGTGCGTAGAACAGCTCCGAACCCCAGAAGTGGCGAATCGTCTCGCCGTCGCGGTGGAAGACGTTCAACATCGGCCTCTGGTGACCTTCCGCCGTCTCGGCCAGGTAGTCGCGGTTGTAGCTGTTGGCCGCCGAGGACAGCAGCCGCAGCCGTCGCCAGCCTCGCTCCTCGGCATAGGCGACGATCCGCGGCAGCGGGGCCTTCGCGACGACCGCAAGGTTGATCTGCTGCGTCGCGTGCTCCGCGGCTCCTTCGAGCTGATCGAGGAAAGCGACGCAGGACGGGCACGGGCCTTCCGCGAGCGGCAGCAGCGCCGTCCGCCCGGCCGTCGGCCCCGGCCGCTCGTCACCTGGATCGCGCGGAAACATGAAGCTGTAGATCACGAGCGAGTCCTTGCCGGGCGCGAACAGGTGGGACAGCCTCACGTCGGTCGCGGCGCCGTCGACACCCAGCTCCTGGAAGACGTAGTCCTCGGGGACTGCGCCGCCTCGCGGAAGCGCGCGCCTCGCGGCGGCGACCGCCTCCATCGCACGGCGCAGCTCGATCTCCTCGCCGAGCAGCCGGTCGCGTGCAGCCCGGTACTCCGCTGACTCGCCTGGAAACGCAATACCCATGGTCAACCTCCGCTCGCTTTCGATCGCACCGTCGCGCTCGGGTCGAGTTCTCGACCCTCCACTCCATAGACCCGGGAGAGACCCGGAACTCATCGCTGCTCTATAGACCGCGATCCGTTCCTGCTAAGCGCCGACGAATGCGCGGTACTGCTCGATGTACTGCACGATCCCGTCGCGGATCGACCCGTACTGCGGCTCCCAGCCGAGCTGCGTGTGCGCATTCTCGATCGACAGCTCACCGCGGAGGGCGGCCACGGGCTTCTCGGCCTCGCTCAGCTCCTCGCCGATCTCGACGTCGGCGCCGGGCACGAGCTCGCGAACGACCTCTGCGACCTCGGTCGTCGTCACGAGCGGTCCGCCGGCGGAGCCGTAGAAGATGCGGTCGGCGTCGTCGGGGGCGTCGAGCATCGCGATCACGAGCCCTGCGATGTCGCGCACATGTGTGTATGCGCGCGGATGCGAGCCGCCGAACTCGAAGTGTGCGGGCTGACCTCGCACAGCGTTCTCCACCATCGCCTTGATCGGCCCCACGTACTGGTTCATCCCAAGTCCGTACACCGCCGACGGCCGGATCGTGCGGAAGTCGAACCCGAACGCCTGGTTGTAGGCGAAGAGCATCGTCTCCGCCGCCGCCTTCGTCGATCCGTAGAAGTCCGTCCCCGGGCCCGAGTCGGCGAGCAGGATTGGGTGGTTCCCGTCGATCGGCTGGTACATGACGCGCGGGAGGACGCCGATCGACGAGAAGTTGACAAGCCGCGGCACGCCGAACGCGATCATCGCCTCGACGAGGTTGATCACGCCGCCGACGTTGACCTGGAACGCGGTCGAGCGGTTCGTCGCGAGGTACGCGGGATCGAGGATCATGCCGGCGTGCACGACCTCGTCCGGGCGATGCGTCCGGAAGACGTCGAGCACGCGAGCCTGATCGCCGATCGACGCGACCTCGAACGGGATCTCGTCGATGCCCGAGCCGATGGCGAAACGCGCCTCCGGCGTGTACGCGCGCACGTCCAGCACGGTCACGCGCCGTCCCGTGTCCAGGAGCGCGCGTGCGAGGTGACCGCCGATGAAGCCCGCGCCGCCCGTGAGGAGCGTCGTGCGCTCCGCCACCGGCTTCCGCTCGCGGCTGCCGGCGCCGATGTCGATCTCCGGCCGGGCCATGCCCTGCTCGTACCGCGCGTCGGGCACTAGCCCTGCACCGCCCCGAGCGTGAGACCGCGGACGAGGTGCCGCTGGATGAGCACGCCGATCAGCAGCGCCGGAATCAGCGACACCATCGTCAGCGCGCTGGCCTCGCCATACTGGTTGCCCTGGAAGCCAGTGATGATCCCGGCGAGCGCGACCGGCAGCGTGACCGTGTGGGTGCGCGTCAGCACCAGTGCGAAGAGGAACTCGGTCCAGGAGAGGATGAAGGCGAACGCAGCGGC
>VAWW01000003.1:56893-60240 GCA_005884575.1 Actinomycetota bacterium | reverse complement strand
CCGCGTACATCAACGCGGCGACGCTCATGGTCGACGGCGGCGCGACTGTCTATATGGCAAGCACAAAGTTCGCCGGCGCCTGAGACGGCCGTCGATCCACGCTAGCCAGTGTTGCGCGTTCACGATCACGGGCATGATTGTCGCCATCGACACCCGTTCGAGAACGGGCACAACAGTCGAGCTGACCAACCTCGACTCCTAGGAGCGGGATGATGGAACCGCGCATCGACGTGATCACACTTGCCGTCGGCGATCTCGACCGCTCGCTCGCCTTCTACCGCGACGGCCTCGGCCTCGAGACAACCGGCGTCGTCGCCACCGAGTTCGTCGACGAAGAGACCAACGCCTCTGGCGCGATCGTGATATTCCGGCTCAAAGGCGGCGTCGTGCTCGCGCTCTATCCGCGCAGCGAACTCGCCAAAGACGCCGACATTCCCGTCGGGCCACCGAAGACGGGCGAGTTCAGCATCGGACAACTCGTCGAGAGCAGCGCCGAGGTCGATGTGTTGCTGGCCCAAGCCGAACGAGCCGGCGCGACTCTCACGGGGCGACCCCACGATCGCCCGTGGGGGATCTACTCCGGCTACTTCCGCGACCCTGACGGACACCTCTGGGAGATCATCTGGAACCCTGTGGGGTGTCAAAATTAGCGTTCTGCCTGCGAATCGCTGATTTCTCAGGGCGCGCACCGAGTTCTGGCACCCGACAGGCCCCAACGACGGTCGAAACCGCCGCTCGTAGCGGACCCTGGTCTGGTGATGCGAATTTTTGCGGCGCACGCTTGCCTTTCCTTCGCTGCGGCCCAGTCGGGATAAGCTCAGCGCGGCCTGCTCAAGAACCGCTCAAGCGGCTGCCCGTCAACGCGTAGGGTTCGTAAAACTCGGTCATGCTCATTTGCAGGGGAATCCTGCAGACGCGGCCGTTCGCGACTCGTAACGGCGGCGAATCCATCGAGACCGACGAATCGGCGACTTGAGGCGTCAGTCGTACGTTCGCCATCAAGCGGACTCGGTTGAGGCCATCGGCGGATTTCGGGTGCCCCGGCCTCCGAAGCACAATTCGCCTGCAAATCCGCCACGACCGAATTTACGAACCCTACGCGCCGGCCGCTCTTGGAGCGTCCAGGCGAACTGGCGCGCCTGCTGTGTGACCCAGGCGCCGGTCGGATTCTTCGTGCAGCTGGCCAGGTGGACGCGCCGGCTGCCGAGTTGCATGCATCAGGTCGGCAACAAGAGCGTATGGCTGCTCGACCGCCCGTTGGGCTGATCCGACGAGCCTGGCCTGGATCTGCTGCCGGCGGTCGCCGAAACTCTCAACCTGCTGGTTCGCGAGCAGAGGTCCGTTCAGACTCGCCTCCGCGCGCAGCTTCCGTCGAACTGCCCGTGCCGTGAGCTTCGACACGGTCGTCCTCATGCGCGGTTACGAGCTGCCCGTTCCCGGCTTCGTGTTCGCAGTCGCGGCGGGAGAGGCCGTGGTTGGGTTCTCCTCCGTCGTGATCACGCCTCCGTTTGCGCTTCATGCCGGTCCGCTTCCGTTTCTGCCTCTTGTTCGCGTACGCTGGCAGCGTCGGCTGCGGGCTCAACCAGCTCTTCGAAAAGCGCCCGGTAGTGCCGCATCGCCTGGCGCAGTTCTTCGGTCGAGCCGTCGCCGGCTGCGCACAACCGTGCCAGCCGGTGTCCTTCCCGGTAGTTCTGGACGACGTCCGGATGTTCAACCGAGACGTCTGCGGCCCGCTGCTCGAAATCCTCGACGGGATAACCGCGCTCGGCCATCACCGACTGGATCAGCAAATCGGCGTCGACGACCGCAGCCTCGGGCGAGTCGACGAACCTCGCCTGCACTGTCTGCCACGACTGCAGATACCGGTCCCGCGCAGCTGCCGTGAGCGGACGAAGCTCGAACTGCTCCTGCCGCTCCTGCCGCGCCGCGAGCTCCCGCTCGGCTTCGCGGCTGTTCCCGCTGCTCGCCAGCGTACGCTCGTATTCAGGCCCGAAGCGCTCGCGGAGCTGCCTCGAACGACGCATCCTCGTCGCTTGCCAGACGACGACAGCGACCACCACCAGGACGGCGAACGCGATTACGACCCATAGCCAGCTTGCCATGCAGACCTCCTCCTTTCGCTCCGCCCGCGTACGTCGACGACAACCGACTTGTCAGGCGCGATTGACGGGAGCGGACGGGCCGCCCCCGTCAATTGCTGCGCCTGATCGGTGTGGCGTTCGAAGGGCTACCACCAGGCGCGGCGGCCGCCGACGCCGCCGGCAAAGAGCGAGATCAGCCAGATCAGGGCCAGCACCGCGGCGACGATGAATAACCAGTGGATCGTGAAGCCGACGCCGAACGCGACGATGGCCAGGAGCGCCAAGATCACGAGCAACAGCATCCGTATTCACCTCCCTGTGGGTTCGACAATACAACGCCGAGCGCCGCAGATCCGTTTCGCTAGAGCGTCACCTCGCCGCGGCATCGGGATCGCGGCGGGCATCGCGCGCAGTCGAAGAAGGCTGCGGCGGTCATCACGACGCTGTCCAATACGCTCGAAAGCAGGCGCCGGCGGCTTCGCGGACGAGAGGGAGCCGCTCGGATTCGGGTCAAGTCGCGTGCTGTGGGCGTCGCGCTCCTGCTACACGCGCTGGTCGAAGCGATGAACAGGCGTTACCACGACCGTCCCGCTGACGCACGACCCAAGGTGCTCGTTGCGCGGGTGCGATGGGCGTCGCGATGCAATGGGCCGAGCTTCGCGCGGCAGAGCCCCGATAGTCGTGACTATCGAGGCGACTGAGGACGCGGAAGCGCGAATGCACAGCGCGGCCGCGCGGCGAGCAAGGCCGCGTCTTCGCTCTGGCGGGGCTGTCCAGGGAGTGACATCAGGGTCGCTCAGGGGCGCGCCCCGCGCCACTCTTCTTCATGCCTGCGGACTTCCCAAGACCTCGGATCCGCACGGGAATCGGCATGGAGCCGGCCGTCGTCTGGAAGAGCCACGTGACGAGGATCACCGCGAGCGTCATAGCGCCGCCGATCGAGATGTCGAAGACGCCTGCCGCGAGCGGAAGCAGGAGCGCGAGGGCCATCAAACCGGCGATCGCCTGGTTCCCGATCACGCCTACGAGGTTCTTGTAGGTCAGGAACTGGCCGTGCAGCGTCATCGCGAAGATGACGAACATCACGGCGAGCAGCAGGACCCCGCCGTAGCGCTCGAGCAACGTCGATCGACGCGGCTCGCGGCCGGTCGCCGAGAAGCGCCGCAAGAACTGCGAGCTTGGAGGCTCCGACGATTCCGCGCGAGGAGGTACCGCGTCGCGCGGTGTCACCGGCGGGTTTGTGGTCTCACAGTCGCTAGGCGCTCA
>VAWW01000003.1:52610-56841 GCA_005884575.1 Actinomycetota bacterium | reverse complement strand
GCGGACGATCAGCACCCGGTTGCACACCTGCGCGAGATCCTCGAGATCGGACGAGCAGATGAGAATTGCGACGCCACTCGACGCGGCCTCACGCAGAATGTTGAGGATCTCTGCGTTGCCGTCCACGTCCACGCCTTGCGTCGGCTCGTCGAGCACGAGCAGGCGTGGCGCCGTTCGCATCCACTTCGCAATGCTCACCTTCTGCTGATTCCCGCCGCTCAGCTGCGCCACAGTCCGTTCTGAATCGTGCGGAGTCACGCCGAACCGTTCGATCAGCTCGAGCGCCACCCGCCGCTCCTCGCGCAGCCGAAGCCGACCCCGCCGCCAGAGCGGCCGAGATCGGGAAGAGTCAGATTCTCCCGCACCGTCAGCGTCAAGATCGCCCTCAACGGCCGCGCAGACGGAAGGACCGCGATCTTGCGAGCGATCAACCTGTGCGGCGACAGATCGGGCAAGTCTGCCCCGGCGACGTGAATGGAGCCGCGTTCGAGCGGCACGCGTCCGAGCAGGACTGCGGGGATGTCGTGAACACCCGACCCCACAAGGCCAGCCATGCCGACGATCTCGCCGGGCGCAACCGCAAACGAGGCACCGTTGAGCTCGCCGCCGTAGACTTCGTCGAACTGCAGGTAGCCGGACGCGCCGTCGCGCGCCGGTCCGGCCGTCCGCGCGGCCGCCTGGATCGACCCGCCAACGATCATCTCCACGAGACGGTCGCGACGGAATTCGGACATCGGCCCAGATCCAACGACTCGTCCGTCGCGCAGCACGGTAATCCGGTCTGCGATCTGCGGGAGCTCCTCGAGCCGGTGCGAGATGTAGACGACGCCGATTCCCTGCTCGACGGTCGACCGGATGACGGCGAAGAGCCGCTCGACCTCGGAGCCCGGAAGCGTTGCCGTGGGCTCGTCGAAGAAGAGGACGCGCGCGCGTCCTCGGTCCTGCAGTGCCCGTGCCACGGCGACTTGCGTCCGCTGCACCGCCCCAAGGTCCCCCACGAGTACGTCCGGATGGGCGTTGAGCCCAACCGATGCAAGAGCCGTCCGCGCGGCAACGCGCTCGCGGCCCCATCGGATTCGCCCGCCGCGGCCGGTGTTCCAATCACTTCCAAGGCGGAGGTTTTCGAGCACCGTCAGCCGGTTGACGAGACCGAGCTCCTGGTGGATGAACCGGAGCCCTGCTGCGCGGGACGCATCGGGATCGCTGGGGGGAAGCGAACTCCCGGCGACCTGAATGGGTCCCCCTCCCGGATCCGGCGTGCGATAGCCGCGAGGATCTTCGTCAGCGTCGACTTGCCGGATCCGTTGTGCCCGACGAGGTCGTGCACCTCGCCTGGGCGGACATCGAACTCCACCCCGGCGAGTGCACGCTGCCCGACGAACGTCTTCGAGACGTCCCGGACCAGGAGCACCGGCTTAGTCGTGCTCGCCACAGTCGGGGCTGCGACGGCTGCCTCTCTATCCCTTGCCCCAGAGCTGCTTGAACTCCTGCTGGTAGTTCGGCGGACCGTCGTAGCGGCTGCCGGGGACCTTGCGAAGTTGCTCTTCGTCACGACCAGCGTCGTGACGGACGTGACCGGCGGGAGCTTCTTGCCGGCGATCGCGCGTGCGGCAGCATCTGCAGCCGCCCACCCGTCTTCCCCGGCCCCCGTTGTGTTGTCAGCGATCTGGATGTCGCCCTTCTTGACCAATGCGAGATCAGGAGCGTCGCCGTCGTAGCCGAGCACCTTGATTTTGCCTGACTTCCCCGCCTGCCGAATTGCATCGATCGGGGCGAGCGCGGATGGCGTCCAAAGGTCCCGACGATGTACGTCAGCTTCGGATGCGTCTGGAGAGCCGCCTGAAGCTGCTGCGGCAGCTGACTCTGGATCGCCGTAATCGCGAACGGCAGGGTTGTGACCTTGCACGTAGGTCTTCATCTCGGAGATGAACCCCTGCTGGCGCTGGACGTTGCACTTGAACGTCTTCGTTCCCACGAACATCACGTTTGCCTTGCCGCTACTGTCCGCAATGATGACATCGGGCGAGCTGGCGCGATTGCTTCACGCAGACATCGCCTGCAACCTCCGTCGCCACGCCCGCAACACCCGGGTCGTTGCCGGTAAACGACCCGACGATCGTGATTCCTGCCTGTGCGACACGTGCGTACTGATCTGCGGCGTCCGAGGTGCCGATGCCGTTGATGATGATTGCATCCGGCTTCGCGTTGGATTGCGTTGTTGAAACAGGATGCGATTGTGTCGGCGGTCGCACCTCCGTCGCACAGGACGAACTTGTAGCCGCGCGGCTTCAACCCCGGCCTTGATCCCGTTCGCGAGCTTCGAGCAACCCTCGAAAGCCAGGTTGCACGCGATGTGGAAGATCGTCGCGTTCGGCTTCGGGGTGAACTTGCCGTAGGCGCGAGAAACGACGTGCGTTGTGATCTTCTGTGCCTGGAGCGCGTTCTTCCGCGCCTTCTTCAGCCACGCTGGGACCGCCGTCGCAGATCGCGCGCTCACGGCGCCCGACGGTGACGCCCCGCGGGTACTGCTGTAACCGGCGGCCGCGAGAACGAGCACCACCGCGCTCGCTACGCCGAACAACTTCATGCCTCTTCGCATGGCGAAGCCCTCCAGTCAGGGATGAGATGTCGAGCGGCTCGATTCTCGTCCCGGCGTTCGGAAGCAAACAAGGTGCTCCTGCGGAGAGAAGGCCCTTCCCTCGCTGGCCCCTCGCAGCAGAGGATCGACGGTATGTCGACGTCCGATCGCCGGCGGTTCCAGGACAGAGTGGTGATGATCACCGCGGCGGGTCGCGGCCAAGGGCGCGCCGATGCGGTGCGGTTTGCTCGAGAAGGCGCGGAAGTGGTCTTGTGCGACCTCGCAGGCGAAGACGTCGAACAAGTGCCGTATGCGCTCGCGGGAGCGGACGACCTCGCCGAGAGTCGACGGTTGGTCGAGGAGTGCGGGCGGCGCGCAATCACCTGTGCCGTGGACGTGCGCTCGGCAGACCAACTTCACGCAGCCGTTGGGACGGCGCTCGCGGAATTCGGCCGGCTCGATGTTCTCGTCGCGAATGCCGGAATCGCCGGCACGAGCAGCATCGTGGACATGACGAACGAGCAGTGGCAGAACATAGTCGACGTGAACCTCGGCGGCGTGTTCAAGTCGATGCGAGCCGTGCTGCCCCACATGATCGCACGGGACCTGGTCGCATCGTCGCCACCTCGTCGATCGTCGGCCGCCAGGGCTCTCCGAGCATCGGGCACTACGTGGCGTCGAAGTGGGGCGTCATCGGGCTCGTGAAGAGCCTCGCGATCGAGGGCGGCGATAAGGGGATCACCGTCAATGCGGTTTGTCCGACGTCGGTCGACACGCCGATGATTCAGAACGAGACCTTCCACCGGCTGTTCCTGCCCGACAAAGAGGAGATCTCGCGCGAGGACGTCGTCGAGGCGTACACCGGGCTGAACCCACTTCCGAAGCCATGGCTCGAACCTGACGACGTCGCGAACGCCGTCCTCTTCCTCGCGTCGGACCAGGCGAAGTACATAACCGGAGAAGCGCTCTCAGTCGCGCTCGGCTGGAACGCGCGACACGCGGCCTGAGTCATGGCACGCCTCGACGGCAAGGTTGCGTTCATCACCGGCGCGGCGCGGGGTCAGGGCCGGCCGACGTCGTCCTCTGCGATCTCGGCGGCGACGATCTCGAAACCGTGGGATACACGCTCCCCACTCGTGAGGACCTCGAGGAGACAAAGCGGCTCGTCGAGGGCATCGGGCGGCGGGCGCTCGCGTTCCCCGTCGATGTGCGCGACGGCGAGCAACTGATTGACGCGGCCGACCAAGCGTTGCATGCATTCGGCGCGATCGACGTCCTCGTGGTCAACGCCGCAATCTGCACCTTCTCCGAGTTGGCGGCGATGAGCCGGCGAGTCTGGGACGAGACAGTCGACGTCAATCTCGGCGGTGCCTTCAACACGGTCCGAGCAGTCCTGCCGAGCATGATCGAACGGCGGTCCGGCTCCGTGGTTGCGACGGCATCCATGGCGGGACGCGCCGGGTGGGAGACGCTCGGCCACTATGCGGCATCGAAGTGGGGTCTGATCGGTCTGATCAAGAGTCTGGCTTTGGAGGTTGCGTCTTACGGCATCACGGCGAATGTCATCTGCCCGAGTGGCGTGAACACGCCTATGGCGAACGACGAGCGGTCGTTCCGTCTGTTTCGGCCGGATCTCGAGAACCCCACCGTCGA
>VAWW01000003.1:51978-52549 GCA_005884575.1 Actinomycetota bacterium | reverse complement strand
CGGCCGGCGCGAGCGCGCGGAACATCTGAGGCGCACTCCACGTCGCGCGAACCGAACATCGCGGATCGCCTGGGCGTAGCCGGCGAAGTCGCGGCGGTGAACGGAGACGCCGGTGGGCTCGGACGCGCGATCACCGAGCTTCTCGCAGACGCCGGCGCTCGAGTTGCGGTTTGCGACATCGACCAAGACGCGTTGACGGACCTCCGCCGCGCGCTTGACGAGCTGCGATCGCCGAGCGTTCTCGTTCACGGCGATGTTCGGAAGCCTGAGGATGTTCGTTTGTTCTTCGGCGCCGTCACCGAGCGGTTCGAACGCCTGGACATCCTCGTGACCGTGCCCGGCGGGACCTTCACGGCGGCATTCACGGACACGACGCGCCGCGGGTGGGACACGCTGATCGCCCTCAATTTCACGCAGATCCTCGATTCGATCCACGTTCCGATCCCGCTGCTGCGCGCCGGCGGCGGTGGAAGCATCGTCAACGTCACCTCGAGCGAAGCGCATCGCGCCGCGCCCGGCGTGGCCGTCTATGCGGCAATGAAGGCCGCCATCGAGAACCTCAGCCGTACGC
>VAWW01000003.1:33288-51910 GCA_005884575.1 Actinomycetota bacterium | reverse complement strand
AGGACCTCGAATCAGAGGACGTGCAGACGAGCAACGAGGTGACCATTCCGCTCGGCCGAATGGGTCGCGCCACCGAGGTCGCCGGCGCCGTTCTCTTCCTTGCATCCGCACTCGCCACGTATGTCACCGGCACCACGCTCATCGTCGACGGCGGCGTCTTGGCCGCAGGCGGTTGGTATCGAAGGCTCGACGGTTATTCGAACCGCCTGCCGAGCGACGTTGCGACCGCCCTGGCGCTGACCGCGAAGTCCCGAGAATGAGTGACCGCCTCAGCGTCGACGATCGGCTCGAATTGCATGAGTTGAACTCGCGTTACGCAGACCTGATCGATCGCCGAGAGCGGGATGGCCTGCCGGCCGTGATTGCAGACGGCGCGATCTTCGACATCCGAACGCCCGACCGCTCACGGCCCCTGGAGGGCCTCGAGCCCCATCAAGGACTACATGGCACACGAAGCACGACATCCCGCCGCGCACCACATCACGAACATCTACGTCGACGCGAGCGATGCCGAAGTCCGACTTCGAACACGACTTATCCTGATTCAGCATGACGGCAGAGCTGAATCGGGCGAGTACGACGACGTCGTCGTCCGAACCGACACAGGTTGGCGCGTCGCTGCTCGCGTCTACCGGTCCATCGCCCCACGGGCGTGAGTGTGGCGCAGGGGACTCCCTGCGATGGAGCTAGGCGAGCTCGAACCGCTGCTGGAAGTACTCGCATAGTCCGCCTCGACGCCAGTTGCGCGGACTGGTGCGCGACCGTCGGAAGCCCTGTGTTCATGCGCGCGCGGACGGGTGGCAAGCGCGACGCCTCGATGATCGCCCCGACGGTAGCCCGGGCGGCGTAAACGTCCAAGAGTTTTGACAGCCGGCGCACGCCTGGTGACGGCGCGGTGACGGCCCGGTGACGGCGGGGTGACGTGTGCCGGTCAAGCTCTATTTTCCGCGGCCGGACGGCAGTCTGGATCTCGTTCAAAGGGAGGCCGAGCATCGTGGCACGACAGAGAAATGAGCCGGAGGAAGGGGCGGCCGCACACCTGGAGGACGAGGACGGTCCGCCGCGCGACGACGAGGTTCACGACGAGGACTTCCAGTTCGTCCTGAAGGAGCTGCTCGCCGGGTACGAACCCGTTCTCGCAGAGGAGCTCGAGCGCGCCCGGGATCCCGAGCGGCTCAAGAAGGAGGCGCTCGAGCGCCCGCCGAGCTGCGAGGACGAGCGCGCGCTCGCGAACCGGATCTTCGAACGGTTCGTCACGGAAGAGGTCTCGCTGCGCCTGCTGACGCCCGAGGCACGGCAGCAGCTGGGGTCGGTGGAGGAGTGGCGCTGGTGCCTCCGGCACATCCGCTGCTGCATCATCTTCGGCTGGCTCGTTTGCCGCGGGCCGCGTACGTTCCGCTCGTTCAACTACTACCTCTGGCGGTACTGGCTGTGCGTCCGCCAGACGCTGGGCGACGCGCCAGGCGACCGGCCGCCGACCGACGAGGAGCGCGAGGACTTCACGGCCCTCGTGCGCGTGCTCGCCGGCGCGTACCAGCCCTACCTGACCGACCAGCTCGCGACCGTGGAGTTCCCGCTCGGGCTGCCCGACGAGATCATCGGCGGGAAGATCGACTGCAACGAGGGCCAGGACGAGTCTGCCGCGATCTTCGAGCGGCTGCTGACCGCCGACATCGGGCCCGCCCTGCTCGGCCGGAAGGCGTTCGAGCAGCACAGCCGACATCCGAGTTTTTGGTTCTGCCGCTGCTGGTGCCTGTGCGCGATCCGCTTCGGGTGTTGCCTTGCCCAGGCGCGGAGCCTCATCGATGTCCTGCGCTGCCTCGTCTTCTACCGCCGCTGCCTGCGGCGGTGCTTCCGGCCGCTGTTCTGCGAGATCACCCGCCCGGCGGTCGACTCGTGCGCCGACGAGGAGTACTTTGGGGGCCCGAAAGTGCTCGGCGTGGAGATCGTCGGCTCCGCCGGCGGCGCGTTCTGCGACCACTACATTCTCGAGTGGAAGCCGGCCGGCGCCCCCGACACGGCCTACACGCAGACGAGCATCGTCTACGCGGGCGGCTCGCCGACCGGGCCCGGCCCGTGCGGCGTGTCGAACTCGAGCCTCGGCTGGCTCGACACGGCCAGCAACCCGGTCCCCGACGCAGTCGCCGTGCGGCTGTGCGTCTACGGCACGACGGGCGCGCCGGCCTGCTGCACGACTGAGTTCCAGATCTTCCGCCAGCGCGTCTGGATCAAGGACATCGAGGGCGTCCAGCCAGGCCCGAACGGGATCCTCGACGCGAGCGCCCAGTTGGAGACCGGCACGACGCTCCGCGCCTTCGGCACGGCGCTCGAGATCGACGGCCGCGCCTGGGTCGGGAAGTGCGAGGGCCGCGAGATCAAGCGCTACACGCTCTCCTTCCAGCCCGGGCTCGTCACCGACCCGCTGGTCGGCCCGTGGACGCAATTCTGGCAGGTCGACTACCTGAGCCCGCTGCAGCACAAGGAGATCCAGACCAACGACTTCGACCTGACCAGCTTCTGGGTCTACGACCCGATCGTCCTGCCCTCGCCACCCTTCCCGCCCGGAACGTCGATCCCGAAGGACTGGCTCACGCCGACGCGCTGGTGGTCGGGCAACACGACACCGGTCCCGCCCCAGCAGTTCCCGGTCGACCCGCAGGTGGGCCCCACCTGGACTGCGCAGCAACTCCCGACCATCAACTGCCAGTCGGGCCGTTACACCCTCCTGCTCGACGTCGAGGACACGACCGGTGCGCACTACTACGACACCCAGCAGGTGTGGTTCGACAACAAGTCGATCTACGGCAAGATCACCCAGATCGGCGGCGTGCCGGCCTGCGCGACGATCAACCTCAGCCAGTTCGCGGCCGGCGGCGGCGACTGCAGCGTTCCCTGGCTCGCGAACCTGTTGGGGATCGCTTACGACGAGTTCATCGAGGAGGGCAACGGCGCGATCCCGAGCGACAACTACGCGATGGTCGGCGGCGTCGTCCAGGGTGGCTACGCACTCTGGATCAAGAAAGACGGCGCACCCGACCCCGGCGTCCAACTGCCTGTGCCCGGCCCGCTGCCGTGGACTCCCCCGACGAACGGAACGACGCGGGTCGGTGACCCGGGCCTCCGCTGCGCCACGGCCTCGCCGCCGCCTGGACCGGTCGGCCCCGAAACCCCAGGGATCCTCGCCAGCATCGACCTCCGCCGCCTCGACGCGATCTGCAACCCCGGCGAGCCTGACCTGACCCTCGCCCGCAGCGGACCCGGGCACCCTGACGGAGAATGCTGCGGCTACGTCGCGCGGCTGCTGGTTTGGGACAACTCGGTCTGCCCGGCCCTCTCTGGCGGGCGCCACCAGATCGAGCACCACTTCCCCTTCTGCATCTGCAACGACCTGAAGGAGCCGCAGGAGGGCCCGATCGGGTGAGCGACGCCAGCCTGCCGACCCGGTTCGCCCTGGCCGCCGTCGCAACCTGGCGCGTGACGCACCTACTGGCGAGCGAAGACGGCCCGGGCGACGCAGTCGTGCGGCTCCGAGCGCAGCTCGGAACGCGTCGTGCAGGCGGCCTGATCGACTGCTTCCAATGCCTCAGCATCTGGGTCGCGGCGCCGATGACACTCGTCGTGAGCCGCGAGTCGGCGGACGCACTCCCCACGTGGCTCGCACTGTCGGGCGCCGCCTGCCTGCTCGAGCGGCTCGGCCGCGAGCCGGTGGTGCTCGAGGCGGTCAAGGCTGAAAAGCAGGGAGGTGAACCGCATGGGCTGCTGTGGCCAGAAGCGAGCCCCGTCGGCGCCCGCCGAGGCGCAGGCTAGGCCGACCCCACTCTTCGGCACCGTGGCGTCGCCCCCATCGGGCCCGCCGCCGCCTGCGCCGTTCGCCGCCGCCCCTGCAGCTGTCCGCGCCGCTCACAGCGACGTGCGGATCCGCTACTCGGAGCGGTCGGCCATCCGGGTTCGGGGCGCAACGACGGGGCGCGTCTACGAGTTCTCCGCCGCCGCTCCAGACCAGGCCATCGACCGCCGCGACGCGGCCGCACTGCTCGCCACCGGCTTCTTCCGCAGCACAATCTGACGCAGGAATGCTGGGCGGATTCAACTGGTCGTCGCAACACCTCGTGATGGAGGTGGTGCGCGATGGGTGTTGGCAAGCGTCAGCAGGCGATTCTTGCGATGCGTGGGCAGATGTGGTCGCCGGGTCGGCCGTCGGTCGCGCGGCGGGAGGATCGTCAGCGGTTCTGGCGGGCGATCGCGGCCGGGCGCTCGACCGAAGACTCGGCCGGGGCGGCGGGCGTATCCGTGCCGGTTGGCACCCGGTGGTTCCGCGACGGTGGCGGGATGTCGCCGATCTCGTTGGCTCCGGCGTCGGAGCGCTATTCGTCGTTTGCCGAGCGGGAAGAGATCGCGATCCTTCACGCCCAGCACGTCGGCGTGCGCGCGATTGCTCGCCAGCTTGGTCGGTCCGTGTCGACGATCTCGAGGGAGCTGCGCCGCAATGCGTCGACGCGTAGCCACGCGGTCGTGTATCGGGCAACGACGGCGCAGTGGCATGCGGAGCGCCGCGCGAGCCGCCCGAAGGTCTCGAAGCTGGCCGCGAACGAGGCGTTGCAGGAGTACGTGCAGGAGCGTCTCGCCGGCGCAATCGTCAGCCCCGACGGCGGCTTGGTGGCAGGCCCGCTCGTGCACTGGGTCGGCCGGCGCCACGGTCGCCGCAAAGATCGGCGCTGGGCGAGCTCGTGGAGCCCGGAGCAGATCGCGCACCGGCTGCCGCTCGACTTTCCCGATGATCCCTCGATGCGGATCTCGCACGAGGCGATCTACCAATCGCTCTATGTCCAGGCCGTGGCGCGCTGCGCCGCGAGCTGACGGCCTGCCTGCGCGCCGGACGCGCATTGCGGGTGCCGCGTGCCGCACGCGGCAAAGGCTTCGTCCGGCCGGAGATCATGATCAGCGAGCGTCCCGCCGAGGCCGACGATCGCGCTGGCGCCCGGCCACTGGGAAGGCGACCTGATCCTTGGGCTTGACAGCTCCGCGATCGGAACCCTCCTAGAGCGGACGACCAGGTACGTGATGCTGCTGCACCTGCGCCGGATGAGCGGCCACGGCGAGAGCGGCGGGTCAAGAACGGGCCGGCGCTGGCCGGCCAGGGCGCCGGCGCGGTGCGGGATGCGATCGCCGCTTCGATCGTGACACTGCCCGATCAGCTACGCCGATCGCTGACTTGGGATCAAGGCGCGGAGATGGCCGAGCACGCCCAGCTGCGGATCGACACCGGCGTCGAGATCTACTTCTGCGACCCGCACAGCCCCTGGCAGCGCGGCAGCAACGAAAACACCAACGGCGTGCTCCGTCAGTACTTTCCCCGCGGCACTGACCTCAGCCGCCATAGCCCCGAAGAGCTCGCCGCCGTCGCGCTCGCACTCGACAGCCGCCCACGCAAGGCCCTCGGCTGGCACACACCCGCCGAAACCCTCAGCGAGCACCTGCTCGCCTGCGCGGCATCGTCGCCGTAGCTCTCGCCTCGCCGGCCGCTCACCCGACGGGTCGACCAGGAGCAACTCCGGCGCGACGCACGGCCCCAGCAGCTGCGCGGACCCGCGTCGGCAATCGCTCCGGCGGCTACGCCGCTTCCGCGATCGCCGACGCGGAACCAATCCTCATCACCCGATCAGGCACCGCAGACCAGAACGCTACGATCCGCTCCGTAACAGGCGAGCGTTGCGACGACCGCTTGAATGCGGGCTGTACGCAGCGATCGAGAGCCACAAGCACGTGTTTCAGGCGGTAACGCTCGACCCGTCGAGCGGTGAGCTGGCGGAGGCGCGGCTGCCGGCGACGCGCGAGGCGCTCCGTTCGGGCCCTGCGTTGCCGAGCCCACGGGCGCACGGTCTCGCTCGTCGCCGCCGGGGCGTGACACCCGCCCGCTGACGCGCGGACCGGGCTCAGCTCGTCCGCGCCCGCAAATCCGCACGGGCCAGGAGCGAGAAAGCGATCGCTGCAGCGAAAAGCGCCGCGACCACGAGCCACTCGAACGCGCCGCTGCGGCCGTCCGGATGGATGCCGAAGACTGCTTCGATCCAGTCCTTCTGAACGAGCGTCAAAAGCGCCAGGCATCCGCTCGACACGGCGAGCCCGGCCTTGACGGCGAAGGAACGTCCCATGATCATGCCGGCGGTCCGGTCTGGACCGTGCTGATGACGGCTTTGATCGGGGCCGCGAGCCTTTGCGCGACGAGGAGCTCGTGCTGCTGCCAGCCCTGCAGCCACTTCCAGGCGCCGGCGAGACAGACGACGACGATCGCGATCATGAAGCTGACGACCTGCGTCTGATCGAGCTTCACACCCGGCACGTGCCGGGCGATCACGCCCGCGACCCAGGCGGCGCCTGCCGTGATGAAGGGTGTGCTGAGGATGACGACCCGGTTGATGACCGCCCCTTCCGAAATGGGCGGCACCACCACCGCCGGGGGCGGTGTGCCCGGCACTACGGGCGTCGGCTCGGGCGTCGGCATCGGGCTCGATGCCTGAGCCGGAGTTGCGGTCGTGGGAGCTGTCGTGCTCATGGCAAATGTCACCGTCGTTTCGTCGAAGTTGTACGCGTCTCCAGGTGCAGGCGCGATCCGGATGTAGGGGTCGTCCATCCAGAAGCGCTCGTCGAGGATGAACTTGAAGTAGCCGGGCTCGGTCCAGAGCTCGGTCTCGTCGAGGGAGAACGTCCAGGTTCCGTCGGCGTACGAGCCTTCGATGTTCTCCCATTCGTTGAGCGGCGTGAGGATCGACACCCTGTGTGGCGGTGCATGCGTCGTCGTCGTGAACCGGACCTCGAACACCTCACGCCCTCCGCACGCCTTGCGCGGTGATGAGAATCCGGCTGGGCAGCTTCCGCTCGGCGAGATACTTCTCGACCGCCGACCGGCCTTCCGACTGGATGGCGAGCCGACCCGGCTTCGGAAGCGTTCCGTCGACATACGCTGCGATCGCGGCCGCACTCGCCTCCACCTCGACGACGACCGACTTCCCGTCGCGGGCGAGCGTCCATGCCCTGCCCCACGGCACGGCCGCCGTCCCCTCAGGCCTCACCGATGGGTTGTAGGGAGTCGGCGTCTCTACGAGAAACCGCCAGCGCGGTCCCGTGTCGGTTCGGCGCTTTCCGACCATCGCCTCAGCCGCCCACCACGAACATGCGGTAGCTCGCTCCGGGGTTCGCGGTGCAGAACCGCTCGAGCGCCTCGACGCTTGCGAAGGTCGCCGTGGCGTCGAAGGGCGCGCCGTCCTTCGTGAGCGGATCGTTCGTCGCATCGTCGGAAACCGCGAGGACGAAGAGCCGGTCACCGACCGCAGCTGCTCCGGGATTCCAGTGGAGCTCGACGATCGTGCTCGACCCCGCCGGCACGGCCTGCTGGACGCCGGCGACGGCGCCGATCTGCGTCAGGGTGATCGGCGACGCGGCGATGGCGACCGCATAGAGACGGTGACGGGAGTCCGGCGCCGCAAGATCGGCGGTGCCGAGGTTCGCGACCCGCACGTACAGGAGGTTGTCCACCGCTGCGTGCACCGGGTCGGCGGCGTGCACCTTGACCAGGTCGAACAGCGCTGCCTGCGCGGCCGGCGCGACGGCCGCCGGCGAGGCGACGATGTCGGCGAGCCCGTGACCCGCGACCGGAGACGGGAGCCCGTCGATGTCCGTGATCGAGCGCCTGATCCAGAGGTCGACGCGGGGCACGACCGCTCGCACGGGCAGGTTCGCCGCGGCGAAGCTCCGGTTCAGCACACGCCGAACCGCGCGTGCGGGCTGCGGCGTCGTCGGGTCGAAGTCCGGTTGCCGCGCGAAATGCACGACCGCGCGATTCGTCACCGACAGCGTCAGGGTCTGCGGTGCGCCCGCGCTCAGATTGAACGGTGGCGCCACTCCGGTCACCAGCACGCCGGTCGGCGCTCCCAGTGCGAGGCCGAGATTCGGCGCCGCTGTGCCACCGGTCACCTGGAAGACCGAGCCGGCACCGCCGCGCAACTGGATCTGGTTGCCGGCGGAATTCACCGCGAGCGGCGCACCGGCCGCGACAAGCGCGCGCGTGATCACGTTCACCACCTCTCCTTGCGTCGCTGCGGCGGGGTTCGCGATGCCCGCTCCGAATGTGATAGTGACGACCTGCGGCGGCGTCGAGAACGTCAATGCGCGCACGTTCAGACCGACCGGCGCGAGGGCGAACCCGGGCTGCGTCGCGCCGAGGAGCGAGCCGACAGGACCGACCGGGAGCCCGGGAGCGCGGAGGATCGCAGTTGCAGGAGCAAGCGGCGCAGGCGGAGCGGACACGGTGAACTGTGCCGCGCGCGTCCTGCGGATGAGGATCGTCTGGTCGTCGCGGTCTCGCACCGTCCCCGTCTCGCGGTATGCAGCTTTCGTCTCCGTCGTGAGCAGGTCGTCGAGGTCGAGCGCGGTCGAGCTGAGCTGATCCTCCGCACATTCGACGAGCACGAGGATGCCGATGCGGCGATGCGTCGCGACATCGTTGGGCCAGGTCAGCGGCAGCCGCTGCACGACCGGGCGGCCCGAGCCGATCTCCGTGACGGCCGCTACGGCATCCGGTCGCTTCGCGTCGTGCACGAGCGTCCAGCCGCCGGTCTGCGCGGGCAATGCACCCGCGTGGAACGTCGTCCAGAAGTCGTCGGGCAGGCGCGGCAGGCCTGCAGAGGCGTCCGCCCAGAGGCAGACGACGCGCAGGTCGGTGCCGGCGAACGCGCCGCGGTTGTGCAGCTGGACGTAGATCGCCGAATTGCCGGAGACGATCTGCTCGTGCTCGACGTCGAGATCGAACGCGGCGCCGTCGAGCGTGATGAGACCCGCGAGCGACGGTGGTATGTCGCGGCTGACCTTGATGTCCGGGCTCGCCGACGCAGGCAGCGTGCGCGGCTGCGCCGCACGGAGGTCGGGCCCGCGCGGCACCGGTCGGACGGAGCCGTCGTCGAGCTCGCTCGCACGCACGTAGAGCTGGACGTCTTTCGGCGCTGCGTCGCCGACTCTGCGCTCGTAGGTGCCGCGGCCCCAGATGCCAGCACGAAGAACGCGGCGCTCCGGGACGAAGTCGAGATCGCGCACGAGGCCGACGGGCAGGCCCTCGTTGAAGGGCTGCCAGCTCGAGCCGCCGTTCGTCGTCCGGAAGACGCCGACCTCGGTCGCGGCGAAGACGGTGTCCGGCGCGCCCGTGTCGATGCGGAGCGCATACGCACCGAGCAGGCCGCCGTCGCTCGACTTCACGTCACCGCCGACGTGCGACCAGGAACGGCCGCCGTCCGTCGTCTTGAAGATCAGCCCCGGCTTCGTCAGCGGCGTGTTGTCCTCGGGGCCGGACGTCGGCCGCCCCTCGAGGCCGACGTAAACAATGTCTGCATCGACCGGATGGATCGCGATCGCCTCGACCGCTCGATCGAGGCCGGCGATCTGCGGATCCTCGATCGTGTTCCAGCGGCCCCCGTCGTTCGTCGTCTTGTAGAGCGTGCCGTCCGTGCCGCCCACCCACGCAGTGTCCGGCTTCGCGCTCGAGTAGACGATCTCGGACGGGAAGCCCGTCCCGGGGAAGTACTGCACGTCACAGGTCGCATTGACCCCGTTGGCGGTGAAGTGGTTCTGGATGAGCGTCTGCAGCTCCTCCGCGGTGATCGCGCGCAGGTCATTCTCGGCCTGGTTGAAGGTGAGCGTCGGGCGCGCCGCGCCGTCGTTGATCGTCAGCGGCTGCGCAACCCCGCCGATGGGCGCGAGGTTGAACGTGTTGCCGAGGACGGGCCACGCATACGCGAAGGGCACCGCCCCCGGCGGCGACGCGAGCCCGACGAGGTTCAGTCCGACTCCCGGCTGGGCGCCTGCAGCGATCACCGACGCCGCCGCACCGCCGAGCGTGAGCCCGGCGCCGCCCGTGTCCTGGAAGAGCAACGCCTTGGTGACGCCGACCGCGGTAACCGTCGCAGCGGCACCGTCGAGGGCCGAGCGGATCGCGCGCTGGAGCTCGCCGGCATGGATCCACGCGAGATCGGCGAACGTCGCCGCATCGAAGGTCACCGTCTTCGCAGCGCCCGCTCCGATCGCAATCGTGAGAGCGGCGCCTGCGTGCGCGGCCATCGACGAGGTCGTGTCGATGCCCACGTTCGGGGCGACGAGCGTCACGCTCGCGGCGCGGTTGGCCGAGCCATTGATCGCGCGCGCCCGGTGGCCCAGCGGCGACAGCCCTCCCACCGCGGGCGGCTGGAGCGCCGCGCCGCCCAGTGTGATCCGCGCGGCAGGCCCGGAGTCCGTCGTGATCACCTCGACGGCGTTCGGGCGCGGCCAGAAGCATGGGAAGGCGGCGAGACCCGGCCCGGCGATCGCACCGGCGACCTCGGCCGCCGACCACGGCACACCGTGCTTGTCGGCGGGCCGGTTGAACGTGATCGCCGGCACCGCAACCGGTCCGCCGGGCGTCAGCGTCACCTGCACGTTGAGCTGCTGTCCGTCCTGCAGTGCGTACGGTCCCGGCAGAAGGCTGCGCAGGGTCAGCGTCGCCGGTTGGGCGCCCGTCGACGCCAACGCAACCTGCGGCGGCAATCCGAGCGGCCCGCCGGCGGTGCTGGGCAGCACGCGCAGGACCGCCACCGTGTTCGGCGGCACGGCGAGCTGAAGCTCGACCCCGCGTCCCGCAGGTTCCACCTGCCATGCGTCACCGCGAGTCGCGGTGCTCCCGTAGAGCCGGTTGCTGCGGGCATGGAGGACGCGGTCGCCGCGCAGCGGATGATGCGCAGCGTCGCCGACGAAGAGCGGCGGGTCGGCGGCGAGGAATCCCTGCGCGAGGAAGCGCGGCCACAGCCCCGAACCGGCCGACGTGCCAGGCGGTGGGAACGCGCCTTCGAGCCGGCCCGGAAAGACGACCTCGTCGACTTCCCGCTGCCACGTCGCCAGCAGCTTGTACGGGTCGTCGGGGTCGAACTCGAGGAAGCCGCCGTCCCCGGAGATCAGGAACCGCCACGTCGGGCCGCCCGCCGTCATCAGCACGCCGTTGTCCTGGAAGCCGCACCCGAACGCGGTCGGCAGCAGCGGGCTCTGCGAGAGGCTGTACATCTGCGAGCCCGTGATGCCGTACGTCTTGCGCCAGCTGACGACGCCGTCGGGGAGCGGCAGGAAGGTGACGCCGTTCGGGTACCCGGCGCCGGTCGCCCAGTCGTCGCTGCGGACGATCCCGCCGTCGTGCGCGACCCAGAGGCTCGGCGGTGTGCCCGCAGGCGACCCCACCGCCGGCGGACCGAACAGCGTCACGTGGTTGTCGGCGTGCTGGGCGGAGTCGATGACGGGGAAGAGTTCCTGCGCCATGACGCGCTTGAACGTCACCGCGCCCGGGCCAGTGGCGTTGCGCGAGACGTGGACGTTCGACATCGCGGTGGCGATCTCGGCCGCGTTCGCCGGGTTGACGCCGAGCGCCAGCGCGTACCCGCCGACGACCTCTCCCTGAAAGTCGGCTGCGCCCGCGGCCGCAATCGTGTCCCACTGGATCGCGCTGCCGCTCGCCGCTTGTGCGTCGTGCGGCGCGGCATGCGTCCGGAAGAGTCCCGCATGACCGCCGCCATTCTGGTCGTTGCCCTGGAAGGCGAAACGCACGTAGGCGACGGTGGGCGTGCCCGCGCAGACGGCGAGCTTCCCGCGGCCCGGCCACGTCGGCAGCGGCGCCCCCGGTCCGGGCGGCGGCATCGCCGGGGGGATCGGGTTGCTCGCGCTCGCCGCATTGACGATCGACGCCTGCACCGCGGCGACCGCCGCGTCGGGGTTGTCGATCCGCACGACGGTGGCCTCGCCGAGCGTGCTTCGCGCACGCACGAGGAAGACCACGAGACCCGCGGGCCCCGCCGCGAACGCGACGTCGGAGTACGGGATGCCGTTCTCGAATGCGTCCCACGTGGTCCCGCCGTCGGTCGTGCGATAGACGCCCGTCGCTCCGACGGCCCAACAGCTCTGCGCATTCGTCGGATGCGCGGCGATCGCGTCGAACGTCACGGCTCTCCCGGCGCCCGGAACCTGCGCGTTGCCGGGCCCCCACGTCGTGCCGTCGTTCGTGGACACGTAGATCCCGTTGCCGAGAATCTGGCCCAGATGCTCGCCCGTCGCAACCCACACGGTGCCCGGGTGGTCACGGCAGATGCTGATACCGCCGATCGACGGCGACGCGTCGTCGCGCCAGGACGGCGCCCAGGTCTCACCGCGATCGGTCGTTTTCCAGATGCCGCCCGCCGCGAGCCCTGCGTACATCACCGACGAGTTCGCCGGGTGGATCGCGAGCGTACGCGTCCGCCCACCCACGTTGCGCGGGCCGGTGAGGAGCCAGTTGGCGCGCTGGCCCGCGTCGAGAGCGGCGACGTCGGCCGCGCGCCGGGGGGCGCGCGCGCCCGGTGCCTGCAGGGGGCGCCGCCCGACGGTCAGCGCGATCGGTGCAGTCGCGTTCGCCGGATCCTCCGGCTTCACCGGCACGTACTCCCCCCAGGCATCGAGCCCGGCGCGCGGAGTCAGCGCGTCGACCGCGGCCTGCGGGACGGGATCGACGTCGGGGAGCTCGTCGGTCATCGCTCAGGCGAGGTCGAGCAGGAAGCGGATGCCGTTCGTCAGGTCGGCGTTCGTCGGCTGGAGCGGCGTGCCGTCGGCGAGCCGAATCGGCGGCGTGTAGCTCATCGGCGCCGTTGCGGACGTGTCGGCTGTCATGTCGGCTGCCATTCGCGACCACGCGCGCCAGAGCGGCACCCAGCCGAGCGCGCGCGCCACGGTCTCCGGTGCGGGCGCGGGCGCGGCCGGCGGCGCGTTCTGTGCCGCGTTCACGTAGGGGCCGAGTCCGCGCGGATCGGGCCGCATGCCGGGGTCTGCGTGCACCGGGTCGGGCTGGTCGCGCTCGGCGTTGCCGTTGACGAGCAGCCGCCACTCGTTGACGCGGCGCTCGTCGAGGTTCCACTGTCGGAACACCTGGAACACCGGCCCGAGCGTTCCCGGGAGCGGCGCCCGCCCGGCGGGGTTGTACGCCGTGAGCGGGCCTTTCACCTCTGCGGGTGCTCGCGCGCCGCTGCCGTTCGCGGAGCCGGCGAGGCTCGGCGCGGCGCCCATGCAGAGAAGCGCGGCGAGATCGGCTGCGGTGCCGAGCGCGGACTGCTCGAGATCGCCGAGCGTCTCTCCCGGGACGAGCTCGATCGCGTCGAGATTCGACCGCGCCGGACCGTTCTCGCCGTAGCCCGTGACCAGTTCGTCGCGCGGCGTGTGGCGCAGGACGTACGCCTCGTCGACGCTCGTGCCGACTGGCGAGAAGTCGTGCACGCGCGAGTCGTGCAGCGCGATCGTCGCCTGCGTGTCGCCCGGATCGGCGAGCGTGTGCGGGAACGGCAGGTCCTTCGCCGGATCGGCAGGGTCGTAGACCTCGGCCTGCACGCCCGGCATCTGCGCCATCAGCAATCGCCCGAGGTCGGCTGCCGAGGTCTTCCCGAGTGGGAGGACGACGTCGTTCGTCGACGCGTCGTCCTTCTTGAACGTGACCGTGTGCTCGTCGTGCGAGATTTGTAAGCCGCCCGCGCCCGTCCACCAGATCCGCAACAGGGCGCGCCGTCCCGCCGGGTAGCGGAGGTCGGCGAGCGTCGGCCCGGCCGCGGGCGCATCCGGGTTGACCCACAGCGTCGAGTCGTCGAAGAGCGCGGCGAGCGCGGCCGGGCCGCCGGTCTCGGTCAGCGACGAAAGCGACTCCGTGATCGCGAGCCGGTTCCCGAAGAGGAGCGAGCGGAGCCCGCCGCCGCGTGAGAGCGCCGCCGCGACCGGAATGCCGACGGCCGCGAGCATGACGGCCGCGAGCGCAGCCAGCATGACGAAGTACACGACGTCGTCGTCCGCGCCGAGGGCGATCAACCCGTCGGCGATCAGCGCCCACATGAGGACGCTCGATCCGATCAGGACGGGCAGCGTCTGCAGGAGGAACACGAAGCCGGCAGGCGGGTTCCGTCCCTCTTCGATCAAGCCGCGGATGAGCGCGTACACGTCGGTGAGCGCGAGCGGTGTGTACAGCAGGCCCCAGCGAACGCCTGCCGATGCGTCGCCAGCGCCGATCGAGCCGAGCGCGAGCGCCGAACGCAGCGCCAGCAGGACGATCGCCTCGACGAACGCCTCCGTGTTCTCCGGCACCTGCGTCCACAGGTAGATCGAGTAGCCGGCGGGAGGAAGCGCGCCGAGGCCGGTCGCGAGCGTCAGCACCTCCCAGGCAGCACGCTCGTCGATGCTCGACCCCGACCGCACGAACGCCTTGCCGCGCGGCAGCGCTCGCACGAGCGCGAAGCCGACGACCGGCATGACGAGCAGCGGCAGCAGCGTGAGGTACCACGTCCCGACGCCCCACGACGCAACCTGTGCATCGAGCCGTGCGAGCGTGTACCCGTCGCGCAGCCGGTCGCGGTTCAGCGACGGCGGCGTCGAAGCGAGGAACAGCTCCTCGAAGTCTGCGAAGCCGCGGGGACGGTTTGCGGTGATGCCGTACGCCTCTTCGAGCGCGAGCAGGTAGCCGTCGAACAGCTCGTTCGGGATATCGGACGCGTTCGGCCACCACCCCTGCCACGTCGCCGCACCGTCGCGGCCGCCGAGCAGGTTGCGGATGATCCGCTCCTCCGCAAGTCCGATGTCGACGGCGGGCTCCGCGCGGCTCCAATCGCGCTTCGTCCGGCGCACCTGCAGCCCGCGCAGCACGGGATTGACCACGACGTCGCTCGCGAGCGCGCTCAACATGCCCATCGCGAACGACTGGATCTTCGCCTGCGTCGCGTCGTCGGTCGTGAGCCCGACGCCTCTTTCCCCTGTGCGAACTGCGAACTGCGACGAAGCGACCACGACCTTGCTCAGGTTCTCGTCGGGCGTCCCGCGGCGGATGATGTCCGCGACCCAGCTGCCGTTCTGCGTGAAGAGCTCCGCGTACGCGGGAATCTCGAATGCCGCACTGCCCGCGATCGCGAAGCGGCCGAAGCCGTGACCAACCTGGAGGCCGTCAGGGACGTCGACGAGTTGCGGGCCCGCTTCGAACATCTCCGCCGCCGCCTTGGCGAGCGCCAGCACGCGCCGGTCGGTGTCGTTGACGGCGACCGTGCCGACGTCGATCGAGGCGAGCGAGATGTCGCGCGGTCCGACGTCGAAGAGGCCGCCGCCGAGCTTGCGCTCGAGGGCCTCGACGACGTCGCGCAGCCGCTTGTGCGCAAGCAGTGCCACGGCGCTCGGAATCAGGAGGCTGCCGGCGGCTCCGGGCCGGCTCGTGCCGGGCGGCGCGGCCTTGCTGCCTTCGCGGATGCGGAAGAAGAACGGATCGATCGACGCGTTGACCGGCGTCGTGTTGTTCGTACCGAGCAGGCCGAACGGTGCCGAGGTCGTCCGGTTGCGCTGGAAGCGGACGCCGCTCGGGAAGTTCGCGGGATCCGGCGTGTTGTTCGCGCAGAAGACGCCGTAGAACGTCGTCCCCACGGCGACGATGCGCGCCCAATCGCCGAGATACGGGTCGTAGACCTTCACCGGCGCAGCGGCCGGCGTACTCGCCAGCGTGACGTCGTCCCAACTCGAGCCGCTGTCGTCCGTGGTGCGCCGGAAGTGCGTCTCCCACTTGTTGTCCTTCAGCTGCTGGTACAGCAGGCCGACCTTGCCGCGCGAGTTGATTGCGAGCGACGTCATCGTCGCGTTGTCGACAGTGAGGAGATCGCTGGACCACGTGACCCCGCGGTCGACCGAACGCCGAACGCGCAGCGTGTAATCGGAGCCGGCGTTGTCCGCCCACGCGACGTATATGGTCGAGCTGGTCCGCGGATCCACCGCGATCGCTAGATCGTTGTTCAGGCGCTCCTGGCCCATGTTGCCGCCGTCGTTGACCGTCACGTTGGTCGCGACGAACCGTCCCGCGAGGTTGTCGCTCGGATCCTTGAGATCGGTGAACGGCGTGGCGCCCTTCGCCCAGCTGTCGTCTCGCACGACGACGATGTTCGTCGTGATCGGGCTGCCGAACGCACCGCCCGTCCAGCCCTCGTACGCGACGTAGACCGTGCCGTCGGCGTGCGCGACGGGGCGGATCGCGTAACCGTCCCGCAAGCCCGCTCCCACGGCCCGCGGATTGAGCTTCACGGGGTTGTACACCGGCGCCGCCGCGAGGCCGTCGAGACAGACGTCGACCGTCGCGGTCGGGTTGCCGAGCGGTGGGCCGTCGTCGTTGTATCCGACGTACACGCGAAGCTTGCCGTCGTCCGGCCCGCCGACGACCCGCCGCGCCTCCACCCACGGCTGGTCGATCTGCGGCCGCGCGTCGAACGTCGCGAGGACGGCCGGCGCCGTCACGTCGTTCGTCCGGAACACCTGCAGGTTCTGGTTGTCGTGGCGCAGGAAGGCGCCGAAGAGCTCGCTGCCGTCGGCGCTGTAAGCGATCGACTGGTCGCCCGGGAACTGGAGCGCACCCGCTCCGGTCGGCCCGTAGGGGACGTCGAAGTTGAGATGCCAGGTGAACCCGCCGTCGAGCGAGTAGTAGAGTGGGCTGCTGACGAGCCCCGGGTCGGGGGGCGTGAACGCGGTGATGACGACCTGCGAGGGGTTCTGGGGGTTGACGGCGATCGACGGCTCGCTGTCCTGATTCGTCTCGTTGCTGTGCGTGCTCGGGACGACATTGATGACGTCGACGGTGGTCACCTCAGGCTCCGATCCTCGCGATGAGTGCCCGCACATGCTCGAGCACGGCCTCCGGCTGGACATCGGCCGGGTCGAGAGCGGTGGCCGCACCGGCGAACTCGGGGCCGTCGAGCCAGTGGCCGACCTGCGGGTCGCCGACGTGCAGCAGGATGACGCTCCGCTGGCCGGCCGTGAACGACGGCGCGTCGTACCAGTGATGCGATTCGCTCGTCGGGAAGAACAGACGCAGGCCGCTCGCATCGCCCTTCAGCGTCGCGACGACATCGAGCGCTGCCTCCGCCCAACGGGGTGAACGCCGCTCGAGCGGCATCCCCGGCACGATGGCCGTGCGCGTGACAGTCGCGTGGACGACGGCGGCTGCGGCACGAAGGCGGTCCTCGAGATGCATGTCGGGCAGCCGCTCGACCGCGGACGCGACCTCGTCGACGCGGTCCGGCGCGATGTGCGCACGCTCGCGCACGGCGAGCTCGTCGCCGTGGATCCAGCTGTCGGTGAAGAACACCGCCTGCGTTCCGGGCTGGAGCTCCTGCGGCGTCGCCGTCTCCACGGTGACGAGCCGTCCGCGAACGTCGCCGAGCGCGGGGTCGGTGCGCAATCCGCGCTCGATACGGACGAGGACAGTCGTGTCGCTCGGCTCGACGGTCGGAACGTTCGACGCGCCGACATCCTGAACCGTCCCACTGAACACGAAGCTCGAGGCCCGCGTCAACTCTTCGACCGAGTCCGTGGTCACGGCAGCGCCGCCTGCAGCTGCTTGAGCGCTTCAGCCGTCCCGTTGAGCCCGCTGTCGAGCTGGGTCTTGATGTCGTCGAGCGCCTTCAGGATCGGATCGAGGAGCTTCCGCACGTCGAGGGTTCCGAGCGCCTTGACGATCTCGTCGTAGAGATCGAGCAGCGGCGCGAAGAGAACCGTCGGGCGATAGTGGTTCGCGACGTCATCGATCGCGGCCTTCATCGCATCGATCGCGGTGCGCACCGGCGCGAGCGGATCGAAGCCGGCGATGGTCGCCTTCGTCTCGTCGAACGCATTCAGCACGTCGGCGAGGAGCACGCTCGGACGCAACTGCTCGATGTCGACGGTGATCTGGTCGTGCAGCGCCTGGAGCTCGGTGCGAATGAACGAGATGTCGAGGACGTCGAGCGCGCCCTGGATCGTCGAGAGCGCGTCTTGGAGCGGCGCGACGAGCCCGTCGTGCACGAGCGCAGCAACCTTCGTCTTCAGCGCTGTGATCGCGGGCGACAGCGGCGCGAGCAGACGCGAGGGTGTCACCCGCTGGAAGAGCTCGCGCACGAGCTCGCGCAGGCTCTTGTGCGCGACGTCGAGCCCGATGCGGGCGAAGAGCATCTTGATCCGATCCGGGACAGCAGTCAGGGGACGCAAGGCATCGCGTAGGCCGTGCGCAATGGCATTCAGCTCTCCCCGCGCCGACGCCGAGAGCGCGCGGACGCTCGCCGCCAGCGCCATGAGCGAGGCGAGGTATCGATTGCGGTTGTCGACGGCGCCGCCGAGCAGGTCGAGCGGCGACGCGCCGGCGAGGAGCGGCTCGAGCCGGTCGCGCAGCAGGCTCCCCTCGGGAAGCGCTTGCACGGCCGTATTCACGGCGGTGTAGGACGGCTGCACCGACGCGACCAGCGACTGCGGATCGACCTGCCGGATGACCGCGACCACGCTGTCGAGCGCGGTGGCCGCCGCATCGAGCCGCCCCCAGACCTCCGCGGACGCGTCGGCGCCGCCGATCCAACGCGTGACCGTGGCGAAGGAGTCCATGCGGAGCGTCAGTCCCGTGCCTGCAAGAAGCCCCGATACGACAGTCGCGAGCGCGCTCGTCCCCGACGGGTCGGGTGCGGGCTCGAGCTCCGACCAGGCCGCATCGAGGAGCGAGACGATCGCGTCGAAGTCGAGCCGTCCGAGCAAGGCCGTCACGAACGGGTCGACGAGCGCGAGCCGC
>VAWW01000003.1:0-33274 GCA_005884575.1 Actinomycetota bacterium | reverse complement strand
GCGCAGCTGTCCGAGCTGCTGCTCGACGGGAGCGAGCATTGCGGCGGGATCGAGTTGCGCGAACGCGTTCTCGAGCTCGGTGAACGCGTCTTCGAGCGGGCCGAGAACGTCGCGACGCAGGTCGATGTCCGCCACGGTCGCTTTCACCTCGTCGATCACGTCGGACACCGGCTTGAGAATCTCGGTCGGGTCGACGGCCCGGATGCGCGCGAGCATCGGGTCGAAGTCCTCTTGCTCGAACTGCTGTAGCGGCCCCCGCGGGTCGATGCTCTGGATGAACGAGAGCACCTCGTGGAACGCCTTATCGATGTCGTCGAGCACGTCGGTGTTGAGCGACGTCATGATTGCGTCGAGCTCGTTCTCGAGCACGTCGCGCACCTCGGTGTCGAAATCGAGGTCCTTGATCGGCTTGACGGCGTCGGCGAGCTCCTGTCGCGTGTCGTCGGGGAGAAGCGAGAGCGGCACGGCTGCGATCACCGACTTGGCAGTGCCGAGCGCTTGGATCGCGGTGTCGAAGTACGGCTGGAGCTGCGCGCTCTGCAGTGTCGTCGCAACCGTCTGCATGTCCTCCTCTATCGTCGCCTCCAGGTTCTCGAGGTGCAGGTCGTCGACGACATGCTTGACGCTGGAGAATGCGTCGTGAATCGTCAGCGTCGCGGCGTCGAAAGTCGTCCTGACCGTGTCGAGCGCGGTCGTCACGTCGGTCGCAAGCGTCTCGAGCTCCGCCTGCGCCTCGCCGATGAGCTGGTCGAGCTCGTGCAAAGCGTCGACGACGGGCTGCACGGCCGTGTGGATCGCTTCGGTCACGGGGCGCAGGTCGATGCTCGCGATCGCCTGCTGGGCGGTCTGGAACGCACTGCGAATCGCGGCCGTCGCCTGGTTCGCGATGTTCTCGACCTCGTGCAGGGGCGCGAGCACGGACGCGAGAGCGTTCGACACCGGACGCGCGAGCACCGCGGGGTCGATCGAGTCGACGGCTCCCGCAAGCTGCCCGACGAGACCGCTGAGCTCCGCCACGAACGCGTCGACCGAGGCGGCAGGCGAGCCGAGGTCGAGCTGGAGCAGCGGATCGAGACGTCCGGCGCCGGCGGCCGCGAGGCTCCTGACCGGGCCGAGCGCGGCCTCGTCGAGGAGGCCTGCGGCCTGCGTCAACCCGGCGGCGACGGCGTCGAGCTCGGCGCCGACGAGCGTGGCCTCCCCGAAAGCCATGCCGCGGACGAGACGGTCCGCGGCGACGCGGATCGCATCGGCGAATGCCGCCACCGGTTGCGCCACCGTCGCGACCTGGATCGGGTCGTTCGGGTCCGCCGCGGCGATCAGCTCGGGAAGGCCGGTTCCTGCCGCCGCGGACAGCTTCGCAAGCGCAGCCTCTGCGGACTGCGGGTCGAGCATCGCCTGGATGCTCGATGCCGTCGACGCCACCTCGCGGGTGAGCGCGTCGGAGGACATGAGCGCACCGAGCAGGCGCACCAGCGCGACGACGCCGGGGACGACATCGCCGAATGCGGTGACGGTGCGGTCGAGCTGGAGCCCGCCCGGGACCGCGGTGGCGAACAGCTGCAGCGCCGTGGCGACGAGCGGGTTCGAGCGCACGCCCGCCAGGGCGCTGAGCGGACCGGCGAGCGCAGTCAGCCCGAGCGAGCCGTCGCCCGTTGCGGCCGTGTCTTCGAACAGTTGCAGCAGCGCACGCGGGTCGGCAGTCGCGAACGTCGAGGCGCCGGAGAACGCTCCGGTCAGCGGCTGCAACAGCTTGTCGGGCGCCGCGATGCTCCCGGCGAGACCGCTCGCCTGGCCGACGACGCCGGTGACCGCAGAGCCGATCGCGCCGAACCCGCCCTGCCCGAGCCCCTGGCCGATCCGGCCGAGCGCACCCTCGTCGAGCGAGGCTCCGGCGGGTGCGATGCCGGAGACCGTCTGGCCGAGCGCGCCGAACGCGGTGCCGAGGTCGAAGCCGTCGCTCGAGAACGAGGAGCTGAGGTTGTCGAGGAGCGACGGCATCGTCAGCCGGCCGCCACCTGGATCCACGAGCGGAAGAGCCCGCCGGGACGGACCGGCGGCTTCGCGTCGACGAGAAGCGACGCACTGCCCGAGACGACCGCGCCGTTCGCGTCGAGGACGTAGTCGCAGTCGACATCGATGAGGATGAGGCCGCCGGTCCTCAAGGCCGCCGAGACCGTGTTGGGTGAATCGGCGAGCCGCCACGCGAGGTTGCTGCCGGAGACGACGAGCGTGCCGTGAAGCGCGAGGACAGGCGGCAGGGACGGCGCGGCCGTCGTCGCGGTCGGCGTCGGCGGCGCGAGCCGCACCCAGGCGGCGAACGGCAGGAGCGCGTTCGCCGGCCCGAGCGGCGCGGTGAATGCGATCTGGAGGCTCTCGAGCAGCTTGACCGCCGTCGTGAGCGGCACGGGGACGCGCGGGTTCCAGCTGACGGCGCGGATCATCGTCAGGTCGAGGCCACTCTCGGGACCGGGCGGCCCTTGCGGTCCCTGCGGGCCCTGCGGCCCGGGGTCGCCTTGCGGGCCGGCGATGCCTGCCGGCCCTTGCTGGCCGGCCGGACCGACGGGCCCTTGGGGGCCGGGATCTCCCTGCGGCCCGGGCGGCCCGGTGAGACCGGTGCCTCCCGACTCGCCGGTCGGGCCGATGGGGCCCGTCGGCCCGGGATCTCCCTGCGGCCCGGGCGGCCCGAGGGGGCCGGGCGGACCGGGATCGCCCGTCTCACCCTTGTCTCCCTGCGGGCCGGGCGTCCCCTGCTCCCCGGCCTGGCCGGTCGGGCCGGGCGGGCCGGGCGGACCGGCGTCACCGGTGTCTCCCTTCTCCCCTTGCGGGCCGGGCGGGCCGCCGCCGCCGGCGGGGCCGGCGGGGCCGGTCTCGCCCTGCGGGCCCGGCGGTCCGGGCGGGCCGTCCGCGCCTAGGGAGCCGGCCGGGCCGGTCTCGCCGGCCGGGCCTGCGGGGCCGGTCTCGCCCTGCGGGCCCTGTGGTCCGGGCGCACCGTCCGCGCCGGCGGAGCCGGCCGGCCCCGTCTCGCCGGGCGGGCCGGTAAAGCCCATCGGGCCGGCGTCGCCCTGCGGACCCGGTGCGCCCCCCGGGCCCGGATCGCCTTGCGGGCCGGGCGGCCCTTGCGGTCCGTCGGGCCCCGCCGGACCCTCCGGGCCGGTCTCGCCCGGCGGGCCCTGCGGTCCCGTGTCGCCCTGCGGGCCTGCGGGTCCCTGCGGCCCGTCGGCGCCCGGCGGTCCGGGCGGTCCGGGCGGGCCGGCGGTGTCGTCGGTCTGCGCGAGGTGCGGGCCGTCGAACCGCCAGAGCCCGAGACCGTCCTGGTAGAAGGCGCCGCTGTGGCCGTGGCTCGCCGGCGCGAGGAAGAGCGAGCTGTCCTGCGTCGCCGTCAGGCTGCCGTCGCCACGCGCGAGCGTGCCGACGACGAGAGTGTCGGGGCCGGCCGTGACCTCGGCGGCGACGTTCACGGACGTGTCCGAGAAGATGATCGTGCCGGCGTCACCCACCCGCGTCGTCGGGTCGTCGTGACTCCCGGCGGTGAGCGCGACCAAGAACGGCCCGGCGCCCTCGGGGACGGTGAGCGCGGCACCCTCGTCGAGCGAGAGCCGCCGTCCGCCCGACGTGAACGCGAGCCCCGGCGTCAAGGTCGCCGACTGGCCGTCGTCGGACACCTGGATCCGGAATCCGTAGCCGATGTGCGCGAGGCCCAGCACGCGCCGAAGATCGCCGACCGCCTGTTGCGCCGACTCTTCCAGGTGGTTCAGATGCTGCGCGGTGACGCGCAATCCATCGACGAAGACTGTTCCCTGCTCGTCGCTCATGGTCTATTCCTCACTAGGTCGTGTACTGCAGCTCCGCCGAGGTGATCGCATACGACCCGGGCGCGGAGATCGTCAGGTCGAGGGAGAAGTCGGCATCGCCGGAGGTCGGGGCTGCGAAGGCAACGGGCGGGTCCAGGACGAGCGCCAACGTCGTGCCCGCCTGCGTCGGCACG
This sequence comes from Actinomycetota bacterium, assembly GCA_005884575.1. GTDB lineage: Bacteria > Actinomycetota > Thermoleophilia > Gaiellales > Gaiellaceae > AC-16. The sequence goes on along the minus strand of VAWW01000003.1, from coordinate 29,289 downwards.
CCCGCGACCGTTCCCGACGCACCGGCTCCGGTCGCGGCGACGAGCACCGCTGCGAGCGGATCGTTCGGCCTCTCCTGGCCGACGACGCGAAGCGCCCCCGTGTACGGCACCTTCGACAGCGTCGAGAGCGGAACATAGGTGCCGCTCGATGTCCGACGGCGAAGCGGCGCGTCGTCGTCGGTGTGGGCCGGCGGAGTCGCGAGCCGCCAGACGACCGAGCCGCGCGCGGCCTGCACCTCGAGCCAGACGACGTCGGTGCTCTTGAGCGCGTGCGGCGCCGTCAGTGCCAGGTCGATCCACGTCGTGTCGCCCGACGGAGACGGTTGCAGCGTCACCGGCCCGAGAGCGCCCTTCGGAATCGGCTCGCCCGGCTCGCCGTTCGCCGTCGCAGCGCGAAGCGTGCCGGCGAGCTCGGCGCCGGCGGCGTCGACGACAACGGGCAGGCGGACACCCGTCAGCGTGCCGAGCGAGGAGACGGCCGTCGCCGGCAGACGGATGACGATCGCGTGGTCGGGGTCGAGGACGAGCTCGGCATCGCCCGTGAGCTTCGGCCCGTCCGCGGGCAGCACGCGGGTCGCGGGGACCTTCGCGCTGACGTCGACGAGGACGCGTTTCACGAACCACGGTGACTTCGTTTCCGAAGCTTGCACCGGCAGCAACAGCGGATAGACGCCCTCCGCCGGCGCGTCGACCGTACGCGCAGCCGCCTCCGGGAAGACCACGGGGTAGCGCTGCAGGATCTCCGCCGATCCGTCGAGCGTGAGTGACGCCGGTGCGGCAGCGCGGAACGTGAGCATGACCGCGTCACCGCTCGCCGCAGCCGCAGTCACCGCAGCCGTGAGGTCGATCCTCGCGCTGAACTGCGAGCCCTTGATCGGGCCGGACTGGAACCACGCGCGCGTCCCGTTCACGAGCAGCTCGAGGTTCGACGGCGGCGTCGGGATCACGACCGAGCTGCCGGCTGCGAAGTCCGACGGCTTCACAGCGTGGTCGAGGGTCACGAGCAGCCGTTCGGCCTGCACCTCCTGGAAGGCGACTGCGTTCGCGCCGCCCGCAGGGAAGCCTGCGACGGACTTGTCGTCGAACTTCGTCCCGAGCCACGCCTGGATGTTCTTGATCGTCACGCCGCTCGGTGCCGCGAGCTCGGTCACCGTCCGCAGGCCCTGGAAGTCCAGCACGAGCAAGGTGGCATCGCCCGGATTCGCCCGCACCTGCGCGGCGCCCGCAAGCGTCGCGGCGGCCGGCATCGACGCGGTTATGTCCGCATGAGCCTCGCGCACCGCAACGGCAGCGGGTCCTTTCGGGACGAGCGTCTGCTCGGCCGAGCCGACGACCGCCGACGCCGTCGGCGGTGCGACGACACCCGGGCGGCTGATGAAGGCGATGAAGTCCCTCTCGTTGCTGACGAGGGTCTTCGAGCCGGAGACCTCGAACGACTGACCGCTCAGGTTCAGCGCCATCTCATGTCCCGAACGTGAACGCAGCCTGCAGCGTGTTGAAAGCCGCGTCGATCGTATGGCCCGGATCCGTGGTCACCGCCGTGCCGCCCTGTGTCAGCGCGGTCGTCAGCGTCGCTTGATCCGCCGTGCTGAGCGACGTCGCCGAGATGTTGCGCGCGAGCACCGACTGCACCTGCGGGTTGTCGCGGACGACGTTCTTGAACACCGTGTCGAGCGTCTCCTCTGCAAGCGGCACGAACGCGTTCTGGAGGACCTTCACCTTGAGGCTCGCCGGCTGGGCGAGCACGAGATCGATCGTCGTGCCCTTCGCGACCGAAACGCCCGCCTGGATGCTCTGGCTGACGACCTTGGGGACGAGCCTCGTCGTCTGCCCGAGCACGTTCTCGAGCACAGCCGGATTGAGCGTGACGACCGGCACCTGGACGCCGTTCCGTGCGATGTTCGCCTGCTGCGAGACGGAGCCGAGCTCGACGAAGACGGTGCTCGGCTGGGCCGTCACCGGTACCGCGGCCTGAGCCGGCTGCGCCTGCGCGCCGAGCAGGGTACGCGGCGCGGCGACTACTCGTTGGAAAAACGACATCGGTCCTCCTCAGTTCTGAACGGTTGTCTTGCCCACCTTGAGCCCCAGCCCGTCGAGGACCGACGCGACCTCGTCGTAGGAGAGTCCCACGAGGCTCGGCATCGTCACGACCGGCGCCTGCTCGAGCGCAGTCGCGACAACGAGGCGCAAGCGCTGCGCGGTCGGGTCGACGACGGTGCCCGCGGGTGGCAGCTGGTCGAGGATCGGCTGGTTCTGGTACTGCGGCGGCAGCGAGGTCTTCGGAACCTCGTGGCCGAGGACGTCGAGGATCACGTCGACGTTCAGGTTGAGCGCCGACAGCTGCGTCAGCGCGTCCTGCGCAGTGACGCCGAAAAGATCGGGGACGACGACTCCAGCCGAGACCAGATTGAAGACGAGCGGGCCCGACGCGGGAATCGTCACGTCCTGGCTCTGCGACTGGAAGCCGGGCGCACTCACGAACACGTGCCACTGGCCGGCGGTGACACCTACGACAGTGTACGTGGTGACGGTGCCGTAGAGCTGCACCGCTTCGATCGGCGTCAGGTCGCCGGTCGCGGGGACGGCCACGACCTGCGCGTCGCTCACGGGGTCGCCGTTGAATCGGACGCTCACGTCGAGGACTCCGTGTCCGAACGCGAGCACCGCGTCGTAGAGATCGCTGACGCCGCTGACGATCGTGTTCCACGCCTGCGCCGTCACCGGATCGCCGGCTTTGACGGTGGATAGAGCTGGTTTTGTCAGAGCCATTGCTGCTGTCTCCCTCGTCGATTCAGGTCGGCACGTCGGCTCGCGGGGCCCAGAGGGCCGTTCCCACGATCACGGTGCCGAGCGGCTCGTCGGAGTCCGCGTCGCGCATGACGCCGGCAGGCACCGTCCACCGGTCGTCCGCGTAGTCGACGTAGATGTGAATGCCGGCTGCACGATGGCGGTCGAGCAGCAGCCGGAGTCGTTCCTTCACCGGCACCTCGCCGGCGGCGTCGAGCGTCGAAAAGCGCAGCGGGATCCAGAGCCGAGCTGCGAACGGCTCGTGCTCCTGCCAGCTGAACCCGACTTTCGCGGAGCTCGGGCTGCTGACGCTCGTGTCGGGCTCGAAGACGGACGAGTCGAATACGCCCGCCTCGTAGACCGGGACGGCCAGCTCGTCGGCCGGCGTCTCAGCGTCCCGGCCGTAATGCGCCTCCCGGACGAAGAACGCAAACCGCGACTCGCCGACGACGAGCGACGTCGTCTCGAGCAATCCGTCCGTGTGCGGGAAGACAGCGTCGGGATCGAAGCCGTTGTCGATCGGCTGCGTCACCGCAAACGTCGCGGTGGGGCCCTTGTCCGGAGCGCCCGCGAAGACGAAGTCGCGCCGGTCCGCACCCGTCGCGTCCGCGAACACGCCGCCCGTGAACGAGTAGGAGAGGCGCGCGACGCTCGAGCCGTCGAGGGTCACGCGACCGTCGCTCTCGAAGCGCAGCTCCTGGCCGTCGCCGACGGTGCCGGTGTAGACAAGCCCGAAGCCGGTGTCGAGATTGACGACCATCGGCTGCACCGTGCGGCTGCCGACACCGACGACACGGACGGTAGCCGGGACGGTCTCGAAGCCGCTGCGCAGCACATGGAAACGGTCCCCGCTGCGCCGGTCGACGGGATCCGAATCCTGCTGCCGGAGTGGGTTCTCCTCGAGCGCGAGCAGATCCGTCTTCGGCGTGAGCGTCGTCGTTGCCGGCCGCGAGCCGGGCGGCTCGCGCCGGACGAGCCGCAACAGGTCGTGACATTCAGCGACGTGCCAGTACTCGTCCTCGGTGTCGACGATCGTGCCGAGCCCGAGCTCGAGGTACGCCGCACCGGCCCAGAGGATCGCCGTGACCGTGCCGTTTCCCTCGCGGTGGAGACGGATCACCGACTCGACGGTGCCGCGGAGCAGGTCGAGCTCCGAGGGATACGAGGAGAGGTCGCCGAGCGCGCCGGCGAGGCGCGCCTGGGCGGGCTCGGGATCAGAGCCATCGGCCGGCCAGGCGGGGAACGCGTCTGGCTGCAGGCCGAGAACCTGCGGCAACTGCGCGATCGCGGCGGTGCGGTCGTCCTGCGTGCTCGCACCGTCGGCCAGCGTCTTCTCGATCGCGCGTACTGCTGCGAGGCGGATCCGCGTGAGCTCGAGGTCGTTCGGCTTGAGGTCGTGCAGACCTGCGAGGAGCAGGAGGTCGCGTTCCTCGCCGGCGTCGCCGAGCGCATGCGAGCGCCGGACGCGGCCGAGCTGCACCGACTTGACGTCGAGCTCACCGCCGAGACCGCCGACGACTTCCGAGAAGACCTTGCCCGGATCGTCGGCGTCGAGATGCCGAGGGAACCGCCGCAGGACGGTCAGCGTGCGCGCGCTCTGCGTCATGGTGACGTCCCGCTGACCACGCTGGTCTCGTTCACGACGACGTTGCGAATCCACGCCTGCTGGTCGGCGGTCGGCTCGAACTCGGGATCCTTCCGCGTGACGCGCAGGCCTTCGTCGAGGAACTCCGCGGTGTAGGACAGCTCTTTGACCGAATACGTATCCGTGTCGGTTTTCACGGCTCCGAAGAGCGTCGCGTTGCTGATCGTTCCGCCGGTCGCTAGTTGCGCCTGTAGGCGGCGAACGACGTCTTTGTGGATCTCCGCGAACACGGAGTCGCGCGGGGCGATCACCGCGAGGCCCTTGCGCTCGACCTCGACGGAGACGTCGAGCGCGACGAGCGCACCGCGCAGGCGCACCTCGAGGTTCCCGGACTGCAGGCGCGGTCGCGTCTCAGGCGGTACCGGGAGCAGGTTCTTCCGGCCGGCATGTTCCGTGGCACCGGCCTGGTACACGTCGAGCGAGACGTCGTAGACACCCGGAACGTCGACGATCGCGCCGACGAGCCGGTTGTACACGACGGTGTCGCCGACGCCGAGCTGCTGGACGAAGGCGATGATCGCGTCCGAGACCGCCGCGGTCAGGGCGGTCTTCTGCTGCGCGGTCAGCGATGCGGAGGCGGCCGTGACCGCGGCGGCGACGCCGATGTCGAACCACACCGGATCGGTGCTCGCCGTCGACGGCGACGGCGGGCCCGGATCTTCACCGTGCGTGTCGGCAGAGGGTGGGAGCGGCGTCACCGGCGGCACGACGAGGTTGTGGTGCACGCGGATTCCTGCCGGCCTCGTCTGCTCGATGAGCGACGCGGCCAACGCGGACCGAGAGCCGTCGAGATCGCTCGCGATCGTGATCGTGAGCAGACCCGGCGACGCGATCGGATCATCGACGATCCGGACGTCCTGCTCGCGGATGCCCTCGACCGACGTCAGCGCGCCGAGCATCGCGTCGGTCGTTGCGCCGCCGCCCGCCTCGAGTGCGCGCCCGGCCCGTGCGCGGAGTGCCGTGTCCGTCTCATCCGCGCCGCCGAATACGAGCGGTTGCGGGTTCGTGGCGGAGTCGATACCGAGGATCGGGCGGTTGATGACCGTCAGGGATCCGGCAGGTGCGACGCCCGGCGGGCCGGGCACGCGTGCGCGAACGGGCGCCGTTGCCGACAGCGTTCCGGAGCGCAGCGTCTGCGCATCGGTCGTCTCGACCGTCACAGCGGGCGGCCGGCCGGTCGAGACGAGCGTCCCCGCCGGGATGAAGATGTCCGCCGGCGCGGGTGTCCCGCGTGCGAACACGACTTCGCCCGACGCGACGCTCCGCGTCCAGCGGGTGACGCCGACGAGCGCCGCAACCTGGTCGAGATCGCGACCCGTCGCCGTCTCGAGGAAGCCGGCGTCGTAGACGAGCTCGAGCTGCCGAGAGAGAACGGCGTACTCGCGCGCAAAGCTCTCGGCGAGCGTGCGCACGATGCTGCCGGGATTCCTGTCGGTCAGGCGCGGCGGCGACTCCGGATCCGCCGTCCGCTCATAGCTCGCGTAGAAGTCGCTGCCGCGGTCTGGCCACGTCGCGCGTGCGGCCGGTACATCCGGCGCGCTCTCGCGCCAGACGATCGTGCCCGCGACGACATCGAAGTCGGTGCCGGGTGTGAAGCGGAAGTACGCGCCGTTCACGAGCCCGCTCACGCGGACGGACGTCGCGACGGCCGACGCGGCAAACGCGAGCGTGAACGGCTTCTGATCCTCGAGGAACGTGAAGCGCTCGCGCGTCACACCGCCCGTCAGCGAGCTGACGAGGTCGTCGACGAAGACGCCGTACGGCTCGGCGGCGAAGCTCATCCACCCACCTGGAGCGAGAACGGGACGACGAAGTTGAGCGGGTTGTCCTTGCCGATCAGCAGGACCGTCAGATCGATCTGCACGGTGTCGCGCGGCGGCGTCGACGTCGCGTAGACCTTCGCCGAGAGAATCTTCTCGATGCGCGGCTCGTGCCGGAGGGCCTCGAGCACATACACCTTGATCAGATTGCGGGTGCGGTCGATGTTCGGCTCCCCGATCAGCTCGTGGTGGCGCGATCCATACTCAGGATGGCCGAGCGCTCCGAGCTCGCCCTGCTGTGTCTTCAGCCGATCGACGAGGAACTGGACCGCCGACGGCACGCCGCTCGTCACGGCGAGATCGACCGGCACGGCGACGCGTCCCGGCTCGCGTGCGGGAACGAGGTCGGCGTCCTCCCACCAGCCGCTCGTCCCGGCGAAGTCGAGCGCGAGATCGGTGCCGAGCCGACGCTCGAGCACGGCGAACTCCGCTGCCGTGCGCGGGCTCACGGCGAGTTCCCGTCCGAGACGAACGGCGCAGCGGGCGGACCGAGGATCATGAGCATCCCGGGGCCGGAGAGGATCTGGTCGCCGACCCGGACGAGCCCCTGGCCGTCGACGGTCACGCCGGTCGACGCGCCGAGCGTGCCGATCGGCAGCGGATACGGGACGCCGCTGACCGAGTTGACCATCTGGCAGATGGAGCCGGCGGTCGCGAGCGGCATCCCGGACGCCGTCGCGGTCGTCTGCAGCACGGAGACGATCACGCCGCTGTCGGGCGCACCTGCCGCTCCCGGTGAAAGGACGACGGCGCAACCGACGGAGACAGGAGGTCCCGGCATCGCTAGCTCGCGCTGAAGCTCGTCATGCCGGAGATGGTCGTGGTCGCTCCCTTGAGCTTCGCCTGCGCGTCCGATTCGACCGTGACGCCCGAGCCGCCCTTGAGCTTCGCCGTCGTTCCTGCCTCGATCGACACCTCGGTTCCGGCGGTGAACGCGAGCTTTCCCTGCGCCTTCAACGTGACGTCACCTGCCGAGTCGAGGGTGATGGCGCCGTCGCTCTCGACGACGATCGAGGTCTGACCCATCGTGATGTCGACTTGGCCGTCCTTCACCGTGAGCTTGTTGCCGTTCGGGAGCTGCAGCTCGAGGCGGCGGTCGTCGTCTTTCTGGTCGTCCGGTACGACGTAGACGAGCTCGGTCGCTGTGGCGTCGGGCGCGCGGTTTTGCTCGTCGTACAGGAAGCCGATCACGACGGCGCCGTTGACGTCGCCGCCGACGAACGCCAGTACTGCGAGGTCGCCGACGCGTGGGCTGACGGACAGCCCGAGCCTGCCGACGGCCACGGGGACGTGCTGCAGCTCGAGCGCGCTCCCGCGAATGCGCACGCCGACGGCGATGTTGTTGTCGCCGGAGCCGCCTTCATTCGTGTACGTCTGCGTGACGATGCCGAGCTCGACCGTGCGCATGCTGCCGAGCTCGTCGCGGACGAGCGCCTGCAGGGCGGGGACGAGCGCCGTCACGCTGCAACTCCTTCGACGCGCATGAGCGTGTAGAAGCCGCTCGTACCGCCGAGACGGTGCGCCGCCGACGTGATGCGCAGTGGGTCGCTCCCGGCTCCCGGAACATCGTCGAGCGTGAGCACGTCACCAGCACGCACGCCTGCATCGCCGCCGACGAGCACCTCTCCGCCGGTGCCGCGCCGCGTGCGCGCGTCCTTTAGCGCTTTTTCGAAGGTCTGCGCACTGTCGCGGTCGCGCAGCGCGCCCGGCACGAGCGTCTCGTCACTCGGCGAGCCGCCGTCGGGCTCGCGCAGCAGGACGTGCCACTTCTCGGATCCCTGCTCGCTCGCGGCCCCGAAGGGGACGACGCTGACATCGGTCTGCACCGTGTCGCGCGGGCCGACGTCCCACGCGACGAGCTCTGCTCCGTGGCGGAACGAGTGATCCGGCGAGCCGCTCTTCGGCGGCCGGAAGTTCACGGAGCCGTCACCCTCGGCCGAGAGCTCGCAGCCCGCGAGCTGTGCGAGGGCGCAGAGATGCGACCAGACCGACCGCCGCTCGTCCGCGTGATACGCGGACAATGAGAGCGACGACGAGACCTCGCCGACACTGCACTGGGCCGCGCCCACGAGGTCGGAGACGATGTCACCAGCGGACTGGCTCACATACGAACGGCCGATGCGCGTGCGGGAGAGCGCGAACGTCGCTGCGAGCCCTTCGACGACGAGCCCCCACGGCCGACGCTCGATCGCCGTGACCGTTCCCGTCAACACGGTCTCGAGATCGTCGCCGTAGCCGAGTTCGACGACGGCCGAAGCTCCTGCTGCGACGTCAGAGAAGCGGCTGATCGCGCCGAACGCCGCCCGAAAGCGGTCGTGCGCGCTGCCGACGCCCAGCTCTATGTGAAGCGCGGTAAGGGCGGCCTCGGCCGCGGTGAGCCGGTCACCGTCGAGCGTCAGCGCGGCGTCGGGGCGGCCGAGTGTCATGCGCCGACCTCGATGCCATAGCGCCGGAGCTCCGCGACGAGGACGCGGCCGAGCTCGTCGCCCAGTCCGAGCAGCTCTTCCTCGCGCGCCTGCGTGTGCGCGCCCTTCGCCGCATGCGGCCGGCCGGCGGCGGAAGCGGCTTCGGTCGCGGGCTCCGCGTCGGCCGCGGGCCGCGATGCCTGTGGCGAGTAGGCAGGCGGTGTCGTCTGCACGTACGACTCGTCGGCCTGCGCGCCCGCGTCCCAGGCGCGGACGAGCGTCTCGAGCTCACCGCCGGCCTCCGCGAAGAGCCTGCGCGCCTGCGCTGCGCCGGCGGCCGCAGGTGAGGCGGCCGGCGTCGGCGCCGCGGCCGGCGCTGGAGCGAACGCGTGCCGCGGCTCGGACGCGTGTCCGGCGATCGGCACGTCGCGGTGTGCGCTCGGCTGCGTCCCTTCCGGCCCGCGGGCCGGCGTCCCGGAGGCAACCGCAGGGCGCAGCGGTTCGACGTCGTCGACGGAAGCGGCGAGGTCGAGCGGCGATTCGGCCGCCTCCGTTCCACCCGGCACGCGGCCGACGAGCCACTCGAGGCCGTGCACCTCCGTCGCCTCCGTCGCCGCCGGCGCGCCGAGGTCGACCGGCTCGAGAGAACCGCCCGCGACCCGCCGCGCCTCGACGCGCCGTGCGCCGGTACGTGCGCCCGACGTCGTCACCGCAGGTGCACGCCTTGCCTCTCGACGAGGGAGCGACGGCCGCCTCGCCGGTGAGGGAGCCGGCCGTGGCGCGGGAAGGACTGCCGCATGACCGGCACGGCGCGCCGGGTGTGCACGTGCAGGCGAAGCAGGCTCCTCGATCGCCGTCTCGGCATAGCGCGCGAGCGCAGCTGCGAGCGCCTCGTCGCCGCGCTGCGGCGAGATGAGGGCTTCGAGACGCAGGCATGTCAGCACCGCGAGGCTCCGCCAGGCCGCCTGCAGCGGCGCGGCGAGGCTCGCAGCACGGTCGAGCCGCTGCACGGCCAAGGCGACCGCGGCCGGTTCGGCGAACCGAAGCGGATCGGCCGTCAGGCTGCCGACGCGTCCCACGATCTCTCACCGCGACCGAGCAAGTCGACGTAGAGGAGAACCTGGCCGATGGTGAGCCTCGCGCACTCGTCGGGCGTCCAGCCGAACTCGCGTGCGAGCACGAAGCACGCGCGCGCGAGCGGAGCGTGCACGACCTGTTCGAGCTCGTCGCCTGCGAGCGCAAGACCGGAGATGCGATTGACCTCGTGCAGGAGGAACTCGACGAGTCCCGCATGCATGCGGCTCACTTCCTCGACCGTCACCTTCGGCTCGACGAGCGCCTGTTGCACCATCAGCACGCTGGTGAGATCGCGCGAGTCCTGCGCCGCCTGGTGAATGCGCTGCACGTCTGCGAGCACGAGCGGACGCAGAACGACGTGCGACGGCGCGTCGCCGTCGGCCATGAGCACGTCGGCAGGAATCTCGACGGTGTGCGTCGTCGATCCGCCGAGCAACAGCTCGTCTGTCGTCAGCGTCATCGTGTCACGCACTCGTGTCGGCGCCGCTGATCCAGAGCGCTCGGAAGGTCACCTGCTCGAGCACGAAGTCGTCCTCCGGCATGTCATAGCTCCAGCCGTCGAGCTTGACACCGTGCACGGTGACCGTTGCCGAGTTTCCGGGGAACCCCTGGTTCTCGAGTCGCAGGCTGAGGTTGAACGACGGACTGACGAACGCACCTGCAGGTCGCGTTCCGCCGGCACCCTCGCCGAGCATGAGCTTGAGCAAGGCGCCGTTGACGTGGGCGCGGGCGATCGAACCGCTGATGTTCACGTTGCCCGGACGGAGCTCGGTCGCGTAGCGCTGGCCGAGCTCGTGGAACGGCTTCATGTCAGACGTCACCTGCACGGTGACACCGGTCGCGCGACCGACCGGCGTGAGACCGTATGCATCATTGACGGCCTTCGCTGCGTCGCCCTCGGGGCCGCTCTCGACGGCGACGCTGATCGCTCCGTCGAGTCCCGTGAAGACGTGAGTGTTTGCGCTTGGCATCGGTTCCTCCTACTGGAGCGTCATCGTGACGCGGATGAAGTCGATCGAGAACGTAGGCTCGAGTGTCATCGAGACGACGGCGATGCCCGCGATCTCCTGCGCTCGGGTTGCGGTCACGTCGAGCTGGTACGAGACGAGCATCTCGTCGAGCACCATCTGCGAGAGGAACCCATCGAGCGTCGCCTTCAGCGCAGCACGCACTCGCGCGTTGTTGAGCCTGCCTATGTACGGGTCGGAGCCCAGGCGCACGCCGGCCTTGGCGTAGTCGACGACACGCCGGACGCTGATCTGCTTGAAGGCGCCCGTGTCGGTCGTGATCCCCTTGACGATCTGGAAGCCGAACTTCGGCCGCACGAGCAGGACGCGATCGAGCAGGAGCGTCTTCAGCGTCGCGGAGTTGTAGTGGACGTCGAGGTCGGCCACCGGAACCGTCTTGTTCGTCAGGCTGATCTCGGGTGCAAGTGTCGAGAGCTTGCCCGCGACGAGTGCGGCGAGATACGCCGGCGGCAGCGTGACGGTGGCTCCCGTACGCGCATCGGTCGCCTCCATGCCGGGCGCGACGAGCACGATGCGCTTGTCGGCGATGTCTGCGACCTCGCCCTCCACCGTCGACGCATCCGACTCGGATGCACCGAGAATCGCGATCCGCTCGCGGCCGTCGTTCTCGGTCTGCTCGAGATGCGCTCCGACGACTGCGCGAATCGTCGCGGAGCCGATGCCGCCGACGACGAGGATGTTGATCGTCTCGTGCGCGAGCGTCGCGAGGCCTGTTGCGACGTCTGCGGAGCTCACGTTCGGCAGGTCGCCGCCGCCGCTGAACGCCGTTGCCGTCGCCACCGTGTCGAAGCCCGAGGCTGCATTCGAGACCGCGCCGGCCGTGACGAGCTTCGAGTTGCCTCCGGTAATCGCGTCGTGGACGGCACCGACGTTCGCGCCGTTGTATGTCTCCTTCGTCGTTCCTGCCTGAAGCGTCAGCGTCCAGTTCGGGTCGGCGTCGGTCCCCTGGTTGACGAGTGTGTACTCGATCGTGTTGCCGAATGTTCCGGCGTCACGCGCGGTGAGCGTGAAACCTGCGCCACCCCCGGTCGAGTGAACGTCGGCGTGCGCAGCGGTCGGCGTCCCGTTCGCGATCCGTACTGCATAGACGGAGCCGGCACCGCCCATGTACAGCTGCTCGATCGTCCTCGTCAGCGTGAGCGGCGAGCCGTCGACGAGCGGATCTGCGAATGCGTCGTACGCGCCGAAGCTGTCGATCGCATCCGCGTAGCTGCCGAGCGGCACGATCGTTCCGACTGGACCACGTGACGCGGTCCCTACGACCCCGATGTTCCCTGTCGCGATGCTGCCGACGCTGATCAGACCCTCCGCACGGACCTCGATGTAGGTGCCGGGGATGACCATCTCGGCGATGGACTCGCTCATGGAGTGCTCCCTTCGCGTTGCACGTCGAAGTGCTCGGCCCCGAACGTCGAGTCGACGGAGACCGTGGAGATGAGGCCGCCGCCCGCGCCGACGTGCGGTTCGACGAGCTCGTAGTCGAATGTGAATGCAAGTGCGCGCCCGCGGGCCGACGCACGGTTGGGGCCGGCTGCGTCGATCGGCAGCCACGACGTCGGTTCGATCTCGTTGAGGCCCAACGGGCCGTTCCCGGCGGGTTCGAGCAGCGCTGCCTCCACCGCGCGGCTGAGCGTGTCGACGGCGCCGGTGTCGGCAGCGAACGTCTCGACCAGCAGCGTTCCCTGGTAGCGCTCGGTGCGCACCTCCCACTCGCCGACGAAGTAGGAAGCGGTGAGCGTTCCTGTCGCGGGCAGCGCAGCTCCGAAGCGCAACACGCCGAGGTCCGGATCGGGCTGCACCTCTCCCGCCCCGGGCGTGCCTTCGACGACGGAAAAGACGGTCGCGCCCACCGTCGCGTGAAGGTCGGCGCTGCCGAACGTCGTGTTCGTCCCGTCCGCCGCCACGAGCGGGCCGTGCAGGAGTGTCAGCGTCTTACGGTCGTTCGAGAGCAGGGTGACGACGGCGTCGGGGAAGGTCGCCACCGGATTTGCGAGATCGACGGTGTCCGTCACGCGCAGCGCTCCTGTGGCGCTCGGTGCCGGCAGGCGACCGATGCCCCGCAGCTGCTGACGTGCCCCGCTGCACGAGAGGACGACCGCCGGCAGATCCGTGTTCGCGGTCGGGTACGTCGCGCCCACGAGCGCAGGCGTGGGCTCGAGGGTCGACTCGAGGTAGGCCGCGAGGGCGTCGGTGAGTGCCGCCAGTCCCATCAGCCGGTGAAGACGGACGCGAGTCCCTGGAGTGCATCCGGCACCTGCGAGGTCGCCGACTGCACGGCTTCGAGCGCGCCTTGGAGCGGCGGCACCGGGTTTGCGATGTCGGGCACGCCGCCGAGGAGATCCGGCAAGTTGAGACCGTCGAGCCCGAGCGACGCCAGGCTGTCGAGGTCGCCGCCGAGGTCGAGCCCCAGGTCGTCGACCGCGGGAGGCGGCTGCGGCGGCTCGACGTACTCTCGCAGGACGACTCGGTAGTGGAAGCCGTCGGCGGAGTCGTTCACCTCCTCGAGCTCCAGCTCGTCGATGAGGACGCGGTCGAGCTCCGCCGCGTTCGTGATGTCGGCTGCGAAGGAGACCGGATCGCCCGCCCTGAAGCTCTCGCGCAGCGACTGGAGGAAGTCGTCCCGTGCCTCGTCGCCGTGCAGCGAACCGGAAATCTCGACGGTCAGCGATGCGGCGCCGAGGTCCTGCTGAATGTCGCCGAGCAGCCCCGGAACCGGGAGCCGTGCGATCCGCCGTTCCTCGAGCGTCTGGATGCGCTCGATCCGCGGAACCTCCCATTGCCCGATGACGGGGCGAACGATCATCCGCGCCGAGTGTGTTCGGCGTGCGTCACTGCTCCGTCAACGCTCCGTCACCGACGTTCGCCAAGAAGGCGGTCGAGCCACTCGGTCACGGCGCTCGCGATGTCGTCCCGCGTCGCCGCCACCGTCGAGGTCTCCTTGCGACCGCTGAGATCGGCGGTCTGCGTGATCCGCGCGCGCAGCCGCGGCTCCCCATTCGTCTCGACCCAAGCACGTATCACGAGGAGACCCGTCCGTTCACTCGGGAGCACGGTCACTGACAGCACCATGCGCAGCCACGCGTCACGCGGGCATCACCGCTTCGTCAAATGCGCCACAAGGTCGAACATCTTCGGCGAAGGCTCGAGGCCGAGCTCATCGAGCAGCATCGCCCGGAAGGACTTGAAGCGGGCGAGCGCCTCGCTGCTGTTCCCCTCCGCGAGGTGAATGCGAACGAGCAAACGGTGGCCACTCTCCCGAAGCGGCTCGGTCGCCGTCGCCGCCAGGCCGGCGTCAATCGCCTCGCCGAAGCGCTCGACCGCCATGAGCCGCTCGCACAAGGACTCGAGCGCGTGCACACGCAGCTGTCGGAACCGCTCGCGCTCGAGTGCGACCCAGTCGTCGTACCAGTCGGGCAGCACGTCGTCGCGAAGCAGCATGTCGTGCGGGCTCGGGCACTCGGCGCTCGCAGGATCGAGTAGTCGGTGCGCTTGGACGACGGCCGCGTCGAGGTCGACGTTCACCGCCGGTAGGAGACGAAGCTGTTCTCCTTGCGCCTCGACGAAACGCGCCTCGCGATTTGCGCGCCAAAGCGCCGATCGCAGGCTGCCGGCCGCGCGATCGTCAGTCGAGTCGAGCCAGAGTGATCCCGCGACGAACCCGCGCTGCACCCACCGCCTCTGGAGGGCGAGGAAGGCGACCAGCCGCTGGACGTTCATGGGCAAAGCCACCTGACCGTCGCCGACGCTCACGTCGAACGTCCCGAGCAGGGAGATCCGGATGCGCTCAGGCGAAGCCTCCGGCCGGCCTCCCGCCGGTTGGGTCGCCGCTACGGCACTTTGCGGCAACACAGAGCCGTCCTTCCGGATCTCCGGGATCCCCTGTTGCCGCAGAGGCGAACCGTCATCGTGACCCCATGGCAAAGCCCGCGACCCGGGAGGCGGGGCGCGTGACCATCTGGTCGCCGCAGCAGTGGCTTTGTCGCCGAATACATCGTGGCGTGGGCCTCCTGCTTTCGCTACTTGCTCTTCTAGTACGAACGCCGCGCGTTTGTCAATCAGCAGTGCGAGCACGGCGCAGTCGGTGGTCAGCGGTTGTCTGATGCGCGCGATCCCGCTCCGAGCAGCGCTCGGGCTGCCGCGCTCGGCCCATCACGAATGACGGCCCTGAGAATCGGCGCCTCAGCCTTCTACGATCGGTTCGCGTGCGCCGCGTTCACGGCGTCCGGCAATGAAGAGCGAAGCTTCTCGGCACGGCAAACGTACGCCGCCGCGCCCACGCTCTCGAAGAACGGGACGCAACGGGCGAGCTGGGCTTCCGCGTCATCCTGGCGGCCGGCCGCGGCGAAGGCTTCAGCGGCGAGCAGGCGCGCCTGAGCCTCCTCGGGCAAGACGCCGATCCTCGCGAACACCTCGGCTGCTTCCACGTTGTCGCCGTGCAGCATCGCGGCCGCTGCGTCACGCCACGGCGAAGGCCCGAGCCGCCGGAGACGGGCCCAAACATCCTCCACTCGTCCGCGAACGAGGGCTGCCAGTGACAAAGGGACGACGTAGCCAGGGTAGGGCGTCGGACCGTGCGTGAGGAGCAGCTCGTCCAGTAGCCGATCGGCCTCTTCGAACCGGCCGAGCTCGCCGGCGATCTGGGCGTTGAACGCGATCGCGGGATAGAGGTTCCGCGAATCCTGCGCCCGTCGCCCCAGGGTCACTGCCGCTCGGGCATCGTCAAGCGCCCGTTCGTCACCCCGCGACACGCCGATGAGCGCCCGCAGCGAGTACAACTCGCAGGCAACCCAATGAGGGTCGCCCGCCTCGACCTGCTCGATGAAGTCGTTGGAAACACGAAGCGTCTCCGTCCAGCGTCCGCGCCAGTACGACTCCCAGGCGTCGTATGCCTGATTGAAGCGCGCCACAAAACCTGACCCGGCCATCCGCAGGAGGCGCCTCAGCTCGTGCCGTTCGGCGAAGGCGCTCTCGGCGTCGCCTACGAGCCAGAGTAGGCAGTCGGCGAGGTTGACACGGGACCTCCATGTTGCCCAGCCGTCTTGTGCCGCGACGGCGATCTCGAACGCCCGCCGGAGGTCCTGCAGTCCCCCGAGATCGCCCGAACAGGCGCGCGCGACGCCGACGTTGTTCAGGCAGTGGGCTCGTACGCCCTCGAGGCCGAGCTGCTCGGCGATCGCGAGCCCTTCCCGGCCGAGGCTGATCGCCTCTTCCTTCTCGTCCGCAACCATGTGAAAGCGAGAAGCGTCGGCCAGCACCTCCGCCGTCGTCCGGGAAATCGGCCTGCCGCGGACGAGTTCAACCGCGCGCTGCATGTGCTCCGAGACGAGCTGGCGGCTGCCTTCGGACCAGTGAATGTTTGCCAGCAACAGTTCGGCCTCAGCTGCCCCTTCGCGGTCACCGTCGGCAACGAGCGCATCGCGCGCCTCGACCGCTCGTTCCGACCCCCTTGCGCCGCCCATCCAGATCGACCGGGCCGTGCGAAGCAACAGTCGCGGGCGCTCAGGAGGGTCGGCCAGCGATAGGGCCATCTCGTAGAGGCGAACCGCTTCCTCGGGCGCGAGCAGACCAGCAGCGTGGTCGCCGGCGCGCCGAGCGTAGTCGACGGCCTTGCTCGGATCTGCCGGCGGAACGGCCTCGCAGAAGTGGTGAGCGAGCTCCGCCAGATGCGAATCGGCGTCGCTGGACGAGAGCTTCTCGAGCGCCTCGCCGACCGCTCTGTGGAGCTGTCGCCGGCGGCTGGCGGGCAGGTCGTCGTAAAGGCCGTCGCGGAAGAGTGCGTGGCCGAAGCGCAGACGAACTCGGCTGCCGGGGACGTCGGTAACGAGCTGCTGGGCTATCGCCTCGTCGAGCAGTTCGAAAAGAGTGCCGCGCTCCAGACTGCTTGCGCTTGCGAGCACGTCGAGGTCGAACTCACGACCGAGCACCGATGCCAGCGAGAGAACGCGTTTGCACTCTGCCGACAGATGGCGCAGGCGGCGTGCGATCACCTCCTTCAGGCTCTGCGGGACCGCCGGCCGCGGCCCTGACTCGTCCAAGCGCCCCTCTGCGGCCAGGAGGCGCACGATCTCGCCGACGAAGAGCGGATTCCCCTCCGTTCCGGTGTGCACGGTCTCGACGACACTGGCACCAGGTGTGTGTGCGGTCGTGAGCTCGATGAAGCGGGCGACGTCGGCCTTGCCCAGGCCGCCGAGCGAGAGGGTTCTGGTCACCGGCTCCCGGGCCAGCTCCGTCAGCGCTGCCGCGAGCGCGTCGGCGAGCTTCGGGTCGACGTCGCGGTAGGCGCCGACGACGAGCAGGCGGCTGGCCCTCAGCTCCCGCGCGACGAACTGGAGGAGCAGGAGCGAGGGCTCGTCGGCCGCGTGCAGGTCGTCCAAGACGAGGAGGACCGGCCGTTGCTCGGCAGCGCTCCTCAGGAACGAGGTCATAGCCTCGAAGAGGCGGAAGCGTGCACTCTCCGGTTCGAGCGAGCGCGGCTCCGCCAGATCAGGGTAGAGCTCGCGCAGCTCGGGCAGGATCTGGGCGAGATCAGGGGCGCCTGAACCGAGCTGCGAGCGCAGCGTCTCGGCTTCCGTCTCGCGGATGTACGGCCTGAGGGATTGCAGCCAAGGCCAGTACACAGGCGCCCCACCGGCCTCCCAGCAGCGGCCGACGAGAACGCGAGTCCCGCGCGCCTGCGCCTGCGCGATCAGCTCGTCGGCGAGGCGGCTCTTGCCGATCCCCGGCTCTCCGACGAGGAAGTAGAGGCGACCATGCCCGGCAAGCGCATCCTCGAGCCCCGCCAGGAGCTCGGCCAGTTCTGCCTCGCGGCCGACGAAGGCACTCCCTGCCCGCTCCGCCGCCCGCCCGGTCGGGGCGGCGGGGTCGAGCATCGGATCCTGCCGCAGGATCGCCTGGTGCAACTCGCGCAGCGCCTTTCCCGGTTCGACGCCGAGGTCGTCGACGAGACGGCGTCGTGCATCGGCGTACACGTCAAGCGCCTCGGGCTGCCGGCCGGCACGATAGAGCGCAAGCATCAACTGCGCCCGCAACCGCTCCCGCAGCGGATGCTCGGCGACGAGCGCTTGGAGCTCCGGCACGACCCGGCGGTCTTCACCGAGTCGGAGATCCGCCTCGATCCGCTCCTCGAGCGCCACCAATCGCAGCTCCTCGAGCCGGGAGGCCCCGGCCTGCGCCCAACTCTCATACTCGACGTCCGCGAACGCGCGGCCCCGCCAGAGCGCGAGTGCGGCGCGGAGCGTCCGCGCCGCCTCAAGCGGCTCCTGGCCGCGTGCGTCGGTAAGCAGCCGCTCGAATTCGGCGGCGTCCGTGTCGGCCGCGCGGAGCAGATAGCCGGAGCCGCGCGTCACGATCGCCTCCGCGGGCAACGCCCGCCGCAACTGCGAGACGTAGCCCTGCAGCAGCTTTGCCGCGCTCCGAGGCGGCCGTTCCCCCCACAGCCCATCGATCAAGGTGTCCTTCGAGACGGCGACGTCGGCGTGCAGAAGAAGGAGCACGAGAAGCGCCCGCTGCCGGCCGGAACCGAGCGGAAGCTCGCGCCCGTCCTCCCAAGCCTCCACAGGCCCGAGAACGCCAATGCGCACGACAACGACGCTAGCGCCGCGGAATCCCCACCGCAAGCAGGCACTTCTACTCGCGGCATACCGCGCACCGACCGGATCTCGACCGGCGTGCGCGACCGTCACCGCATCGGCCGCACAGAGCGGCCAGGAACTCGGAGGTACCACGATGAAGGCACTACTCACTCCCGCCGCCGTCCTCGCGACGCTCGTGCTCGCGGCCCCAGGCGCCCTCGGAGCCGACAAGCCTCAGGGCTCCACGTTCATCACCGACACGCTCGGCGGTAACGGCGGCCCGCATGTCGCCTTGAACGTGCAGGCGCCGGAAATTCGCGCGACCGATCCGCGGGCCCCCGGACCCTTCATCACAGACACACTCGGCGGCAACGGGCATCCGAAGCACGCCATCGTCCAGGGCTACCGCTTCATCACAGACACGCTCGGCGGCAACGGCGGCGCGCCGACGCCGGCTGCGGTGCCCGCGCCGAGTGTGAGCTTCCGGTGGGCGGACGCCGCCCTCGGCGCGGCGACGGCGACGGGAGCGATCCTCGTACTGCTCGGCGGCACGCTCGTCGCTCTGCGCAGGCGAGGACGCCTCGCTCTCTAGCGCTTCCGGCCTGAAGCTGAAGAACGGGGGCGGCGCGCACCCCCTCACGCGCCGCCCCGAGGTTCGAGCTAGCCCGGCAGCTTCGTAGCGAGGAGCTCGATTCGCTCGATGACAGGGGCTTCGGCGAACAGTTCCGCGCCGCGTGCCGCAAGAGCTTCGGCAACAGGGCCCACGAGGTGTTGCTCTCTTCCCGACTCATTTGGGAAGACGTCGAAGATCAGGAACGTGGAGGTGTCGATACGCGCGGCGAACCACGCGGTCGTCTCCGGCTCGGCCTCGACGAGTGGCAGTGCGCTCTCGAGGAACGCTGCAACCTCGCCTTCCTTCCCCGGTGCAGCGGTCAAGCGGACGCAAAGACCAACCGTGACCATTCCTGTGCCTCCTCTGTGTCAGCGAACGAATCGGGTGGGAGCATCTTGCGGGAGCGGATGAGACGGTGGGCCGCTCTGGCGGGCCCACCGCCTCGTGTCGATCTCCTTGCGGCCTAGCGGGGTGGAAACTGCGAGTTCGGAACCGGACAGCGAGGTTGGCGGTCGGCGCCTTGTCGGTGAAGCCGATCACCGCGCAGTTGATGTCGACGCCGGTCGCGCCGTAAGGAGCGGGCTGACCGGTCGCCGGGTTGATGCCGGTGAGTAGGTCGGGGCGCGTCGCGGCGAGGTTGAACACCTGCACCTCGTCGGTCTGGCGCGTGTTCAGTCCCTGCTTGACCGCTTTGTCGGTCCAGAGGCCCAGCTGTGCGTCCCAAGAGCGGGCTGTAGGCCTGCGCGTGGCGAGGGATCGTTCAACGTCGGGAAGTCGCCGAAGACGTTGAGCAGGTCGCCGCCGTTACGAAGAGCGTCGATCGCCATCGAGCACTCATCGTGTCTGGGCGACCGACGTTTGTCGTCGTCTGCCGGGCGGCAACGTCGGGTCGTCTACCGTACTGGAGAGGGCTAGCCTCAATGCAGTGCGGCGCTTCCGGCTGCGATGCTCGATCTGTGGCTCTTCGCTGTTTGATCGTCGATGACTACGACCGCTTCCTGGATGTCGCGAGCGCGAGCCTCAATCGCGACGGAATCGAAGTCGTCGGCACCGCGACGACCGTCGCGGAGGCACTGCAGGAGACAGAGCGGCTACGTCCCGACGTTGTCCTCGTCGACATCACGCTCGGCGACGAGAGCGGCTTCGACCTCACGCGGAGGCTCGTCGCCGGCTTCCCCCACCTCAGGCCGGGCGTCGTTCTGATCTCGACGCGCGCCGCAGGGGAACTCGCCGATCTGATCGCAGCGAGCCCGGCGGTCGGCTTTCTGTCGAAGACGCGTCTCTCGGCGAACGCGGTGCGCGAGCTGCTTTCCGAGCGCTAGCGGGAGCCGAGGAAAGCGACCACCGCGAGCACGCGTCGGTGATCGTCGTCGGTATCGGGAAGGCGCAGCTTGCCCAAGATGTTGTGGACGTGCTTCTCGACCGTGCCTTCGGTGACCCAGAGTCGACGCGCGATGCCGGAGTTCGAGCGGCCCTGCGCCATGAGAGACAGCACCTCGCGCTCGCGTTGCGTGAGATCCGTTAAACCTCGAACGATGCGTCCCACGGTCTCGACGAATTCGTCCACGTGCGTGATGCGGCTCTTCAGCAGATACCCGCTCCGATGGCCCGTTTCCAGCAGAGTCATGGCGTGCTCCACCTCGACGTGCGCCGAGAGAACGAGGATCGCCGTCTCCGGGAAATCCTGCCGAATCAGCTGCGCGGCCTCGAGGCCCTCGGTCGAGTGCGTCGGAGGCATCCGTATGTCGACGATGGCGAGATCGGGTTCGTGCTCGCGAACCAGCGCGATCAGCTCCGTACCGTCCGCCGCCTGTCCGGCGACGTCGAATCCCGAGTTCGCAAGGAGGCTCGCGAGCCCCGCTCGGAGCAGGACGTCGTCATCGGCCAGGATCACGCGCGGCCTCGCCGGCGCCTCGTCCGCGCGCTCCTCGGCGATCGTTTCTGCGCGCTTCCGCGCCATGCCCTCCTCCCTCAGCACTGCCGAGACGGCTGTACAGGCGCCGCGATCGTGACCCGCCAGATCGTCATTCCCGCCCCCTCTGGAGCCACCGCCACGCTAGCGCATCGCCCGTGCCCATCGCCACATTCCCGCCTTCAGCAGCCACGGCGGCGAGGGGACGGCGGTCGTCGTGGCGCTTCCGCTGCGCAAAGACCTTCGCGCCGGCGGCTCGATCGGTTCAGCGGACGATCCCGAGCGGCGGCCGGTGGGGCCAACACCCTGCGCGGTAGGGACAGCAGGTCGAGCCGGAATGCGGCTCGCAGGAGGAAGCGCTGGCGAACGTGCTTCACCATTCTCCGGCCGCCACGGCTCGCGTCTCCATCGAGTACGGGCAGCGCCGCTTGCTCGTGACGATCGACGACGACGGCACGGGGCGCACGCCGGTGGTTCCACGGAAGGCTCCGGCTACGGAATCCTCGGGATGCAGGAGCGTGTCGGCACGCTGGGCGGCGAGCTCGAGGCCGGGCGCCGGCCGGGCGGCGGCTTTCGCGTCCATGCCTCACTGCCGTACCTGCGGCGGCCGTGATCCGAGTCCTGGTTGCCGACGACCAGGCGCTCATCCACGCCGGCTTGCGCGCGCTGCTCGACGGCGAGGACGACATCGAGGTTGTCGGCGAGGCGTGCGACAGCGAGGAAGCCGTCTCCGTCGCGTCCCGGACGCCCACAGACGTCGTTCTGACGCCGATCCGCTCGAGCTGTTGCGCGGAATCCGCATCGTGGCCGGAGGAGGCGCGCTGCTCGCTCCGAGCATCACCCGGCGACTGATCGCCGACTTCGCCGCGCGCGCCGACCGGGCGCGGACGCCCGTGCAACTGCAGTGGCTGACCGAGCGAGAGCGGGAAGTGATGGCGCTCGTCGCCGCCGCCTGTGCAACGACGATATCGCCGAGCGGCTCGTCATCAGCCCGGCGACGGCGAAGACCCACGTCAGCCGGACGATGCGGAAGCTCGGCGCGCACGATCGCGCACAGCTCGTCGTGCTCGCCTACGAGACCGGGCTCGTCCTTCCCGCGGCGGGCGCCCAGACATGACACCCGCCGTCGCTCTCGCCTGTCTGCTCTCGCTCCTCGCCCTCTGGTTTCTCTACCAGGAGCAGGCGGTGTGCGTCCGCTGCAACGGCAGGGGCCGCCACCGCCGCGACTGCTCATACGCCGACGACGACGACTGATCCGGGCTCCTAGAGGAACGAGTCCCCATTGACGAACCGGTGGCGATGCGCTACGCGGTCAGCGGGAGGTCCGGGACTGCTCGCGCGCAACCCGGATGAATGCCGCGACCGCGACCTGCTCGGAATCGGCCCGCGCGACGAGTCCGGGCTCGGGCGCGGCGCCGGAGCAGCGAGTGGTCGGAAGCTCACGCCGACGGTCCGGTATCGGGCTGCGACAGACGCAGGCAGCAACGCAATTCCGCTGCCGCTCGCGACGAGCAGCAGCGGATGTTCGGCGAAGGGCTCCGACATGTCGATCGGCGGCGGTGAGAGCTGACCCGACCGGCACGCGGCGATCACCGAGTCGTAGAGCGGCGGGTTCGTCGCCCGCGGCCGGAGAACGAGCGGCGTGTCTGCCATCTCGGTGATCGGGATCTCGGCGCGGCCGCTGAGGGGGTGGCTGTCCGAGACGGCGGCAACGATTCGCTCCACCGCGAGCGGCGTGACATTCAGTCCCGTGGCCGGCGCGGGAAGCCCGATGAGGGCGATGTCGAGCCGGCTGTTGCGGAGGTCTTCCAGCGCACGCCGTGCGGGCGCCGGCTGGGGGACGATCTCGATCCCGGGATGGCGCGCTCCGAAGGCCGCGATCGCGCGTGGAAGCACGGCCGGGATCGCATCGACGACACGTCCGAGCCGCAGCCTCCCGACCGTGCCCGGACGCGCGTTGCCGCGCAGTGCGAGCGGTTTCGTCCGCGTGCCGGAGCAACCCGCTTGCCTCGTCGAGGAACATCGTCGCCGAGAAGCCGTCGCGTCCGCGTCGGCCGACGGGCGACTCTTGGCGTTACACCGGATGGTGCAGCACGGTGTCCGGCGTACGTCGCACGCGTTATGCGGCAGGTGCTCCCCCGACCCTCACTACGCGGCACACCGTTCTGCGCTCGACTTGGTTCTAATGACCTGCCCGAACCCAGTCGGACTGGCTGTCCTCGGACTCGTCGACGGCTAGGTCGAGCTCCGCGGGAAGGTCGACGACGACGTCCGTCCCTCGCAGCGGCGGGCTGCTGATCTCGATCGATCCGCCCAGCGCCTCCACGCGGTCGCGGAGGCCGACCAGGCCCGAGCCTCCCGCAGGATCCGCGCCGCCGGCGCCGTCGTCGCGAATCGACAACCGCAGCCTGCCCTCTCGAGTCGTCGCCTCGATGACCACTCGGGAGGCGTTCGCGTGCTTGGTCGCGTTCGCGAGCGCTTCCGAGACGACGTAATACGCCGCGACCTCGATCGGCTCCGGCAGGCGGTGGTCGACGACGTTGCCGAGCTCGATCGGAATCGCCGAACGGCGGGCGAGCGTCCGCAAGGCCGGGGCGAGACCTCCCTCGGAGAGGATGGCCGGATGGATTCCGCGTGAGATCTCGCGCAGCTCCTCGATCACACCGTCGAGCTCCCTCGCGACCCGGCCCATCGTCCTGCGCGGTTCTTCGAGCTCCGCAGCGAGGGCCCCTTCGGCCAAGCGCAGCTCGAGGGTGAGCGAGACCAGCCGCTGCTGCGTCCCATCGTGGAGGTTGCGCTCGATCCGGCGGCGCGGACGCGGCGAGCTCGTCGCGGCTGTCAGCATTGGCGATCGCGGTCGCGACGAGCTCGGTGAACTTCTCGAGCCGCTCCGCGGTGTCGAGCGGCAGTGGCCCGTTGTGCGAGACTGCCATCGCGCCCCAAAGACGGCCTTCCACGATGATCGGGCTCGCACCCGTTGAGACGACGGCCAAGTGAGTTCCGGCCGCGGCAACGGGGCCGGTGACTGATGACCAGTCCCTCGCGTCGACGCGGGCAGAGCGTCCGGTGCGATACACCTCCGCCGACGCCATCGCATCGTCGAGCTCCCATCGTGTTCCAATCGGGATCCTTTCTTCGATGCTCTTCGAGACGCCGACGAAGACGATCGCCGGACCGCCGTGGTCGAACCTGACGACCGCGGCCGTGTCCGAGCCGACCACGCGACCGACCTCCTCGCTCACGGCCGAGAAGAGCTCGACCGGCCGTACGCCTTCCGCCACGAGTGTGGCGACCCGCCGCAACGCCGCCTGCTCCTCGGCCAGCTGCGCGAGCCCCGCGCGCGACTCGGCGTTCGCGATCCCGGTGGCGACGAGCTCGGTGAAGCCGGCAAGCCGTTTCTCGGTGTCGGCCGCCAGGCGCTCAGGACCCGCGGTCCCGACGCAGATCACTCCCCAGACCCTGCCCTCGACGACGATCGGGACGCCTACGGTCGAGCTCACCGACTGATGCCGCGCAGCGGCCGCGGACGTGCTCTTCAGATCCGCGTAGTCGTCGACCCTTGCGGGACGGCCCGTCTCGAGGACGATCGCCCCTAGGCTCGGCCCGTCGAGCGGCCAGCGGCTGCCGACTGGGAAGCCCGGGTCGTTGACGGAGGCAACCACCGTCGAGGATGTGTCGGCGTCGTAGCGGTCGATCGTCACCATCTGGACGGCAAGAACATGTGCCACTTCCTGCGCGACACCGGCGAACAGCTCCGTGTCCGTCGCGCCCTCCGCCACTAGCGTCGCGACCCGGCGCAGGGCCGCCTGCTCCTCGGCCAGCCGCGCCAGCTCGGCACGGCTCGCCGCGTTGGCGATCGCGGTGGCGACGAGCTCGGTGAAGGAGGCCAGACGCGCCTCGGTCTCCGACGGCAGCAGGCCCTCCGAGGACGCCGCGGTCATGACGCCCCACACGCGGCCCTCGACGACGATCGGCGTCCCGACCGCCGACCGGTACCGAGCCTCGCGGGCGGCGATGCCGACCGGGCCGGAGGCATCGGCGAAGTCGTCGATCCGGGCGGGACGGCGCGTCTCGAACACGATCGTCGTGACGTTCTTCCCCTCGGGGATCCACCGCGTCCCGACGGGAAAGGCGGGCACTCCCTTCGCCCAAGCGGCAACGGTGGTGAAGAGTCCGTCGGGGTCGTAGCGGCCCATCGCCGCGCTGCTGACCGGAAGCAACTGCCCGACCTCCTCCGTGACCGCCGTGAACAGCACTTCCGGCGGCACCCCACGCGCCACCAGCGTCGCCACGCGGCGCAACGCCGCCTGCTCCGCGGCCAGCACCCCGGTGCGCTCCTCCGCTTCGCGCAGATCTACCTCGGCCTGCCGCCGCTCGGTCACGTCGCGCCCCACCGCATAGGTCAGGCGTTCCTCGAGCACCGGTGTTGCCGTCCACTCGAGCCATCTGTCGGAGCCGTCTTTGCAGACGTACCGGTTCTCGAACGAAACGGCCGTCGCACCCTTCACGATCTCGTTCCGCTCCACCGTCGTCCGCTCGCGGTCGTCGGGATGAACGAACTCGATGTAGGGTCGCGTGAGCAGCTCGTGCTCCGTGTATCCCAGGAGCGTCTCGAAGGCCGGGTTGACGCGCTTGAAGAAGCCGTCGAAGCCCACGACCGCGATCAGGTCGGGAGAGATGGTGAAGAGACGGTCGAGCTCGGCTTTCGCTCTGGCCCGGCGCGCCGCGTACAACCCGAGCGTGCCCGCGAGCCCGGCGAGCACGAGACCTCCCGCGAGCACGATCCACGGGAGCACGACGGCGGCGCCGTGGACTCCGCCCCGCGGCACCAGCACGTCGAAGCGCTGCCCCGCCGCCGTGAACGTGCGTCGAGCGGTCGCCGCGCCGCGCAGGTAGCCGGCCGGCACGCCGCCCACCACGATCTGGAGCCTCGGATTGGCGGCCGGGCTCGAATCGACGGTGTCCGCGGCGGCGGCGAGCAGCCACGAAGCCGGAAGGAACACGACCGCGAAGCCGGGCTGGACGACGCCGCGATTCAGACGTTGCGCCGCCTGGACGAGGAAGAGGCCCAACGTACCGTCGGGAAGTCGCACCAGGGGAGTCGCAGCAACGCGGTACGCTGTCTGCGGACGGTTGAGGGCCGCCTCGATGCCCGAGATGCGCCTGAGGTCGAGACCCGCCGTGCTCAACGGCGGAATGCCCGTTACGAGCGTCGCCGGCAGGTACCTCGCGCTCGGGGTCGCCGGGACGACTCCGCCGGAGCGCGTCTCGGCGACGATCCGGTGCCCGGTTCGCAGTTCGTAGCTCGCGCGCTCCGTTTGCGACACGCCCTCGACCCACGCTGCCGCAGAGAGGCCGGCCGGACTGAGCCAGCGTGCCCCGATCTCCGTGAACTGCTCTGCCGCGAGCCCCGAGGTGACCTGTCCGACCAGGAACCGGCGGACGCCATCCACCAGGGTCGCGGCTTGCGCGACGTGGTCGCGCACCTGAGTGGCCGCGATGTCGGCGCGACGTGCCGCGTCGTGTCTCGCATCCGCCTCACCGAAGGCCCGCGCGACGAAAAAACCGACAAGGGTCAGCCCGAGCACGAGCCCAACCGGTATCAGCTGACGAAGTCGCCCGCGCACCTGGAAGCTCCAGCCATTTTGCGCTTTTCCCTGTCTCGTGTGGGACGCTTTCGCCACGCGACCGGATGCGCTAGCGTCCTGATCGTCCCTCCGGAGGCCCGTCGTGAAGGCTCGGACGATCGCCACTGCGGCTGCTGCGGCAGTGCTTCTCGCCTGCGGCGTCGGCGGCGCTCGACCGGCCCCGGTACGGGTCGGCGTCGTCCTCAACGCGCTCGACAACCCGTTCTGGGTCGCGATGTACGAAGGCGTCAGAGCCGAGGCGACGCGGCGCGGGGTGCGTGCCTCGGTCCGAGCCCCGGCGACCAGCTACGACCTGGCCGGTCAGGCCGCCCGCGCCCGAGCGCTGGTCGCCGGCAGGAACGACTGCTACGCGATCGCTCCGATCAGCGCGACCAACCTCGTGATCGCGCTGCGCGGCGTGAGGCGTCCCCTCGTCGTGGTCAACAGCCCGATCGACCTCGTGGCCGCAAAGAGGGCCGGTCTGCGAATCCGCACGTACATCGGATCGAGCGATGTCGGCGCCGGAAAGCTGGCTGGCACCGAGATGGCCTCTCTGCTGCACGGCACGGGCGACGTGGCTCTCCTTGGCGGGTGGGCCGACAACATCAACAGCAAGCTCCGCTTGGGCGGCTTCGAGCGGGGCATCCACGGGACGAACGTGAAAGTGGTCGCGCGGGCCAACGCCGACTACGTTCGCGTCAAGGCCGAGGTCGCCGCCGCGCGGATCCTTCGCACGCATCCCCATCTCTCCGGCTTCTTCGCCGCCAACGACCTGATGGCCCTCGGTGTCGCCGACGCGGTTCGCTCCGCGGGCAAGACCGCCGACATCAGGATCATCGGCCTGGACGGCATCACCGAGGCTCTCGATGCCATTCGCGACGGGTCGATGAGCGCAACCGTCTCGCAATATCCGTATGCGATGGGACAGATGGCGGTAGAGGCTTGCCTTGCGGCGGCGCGCGGTGCTCGGTTGCCGGCGAGAGCCGACGCTCCGGTCGCGCTCGTCAACGCGGCCAACGTCTCCCGCGCAAGCGCGGTCTTTCCGCGGCCGTTCGGAGGCTATTCGGACCCGTTCGCGCGGATCCTCCGCAACCGACCCTAAATCCTAGGCTCCAGGCCGCGGACGAACGCGCCCGGCTCTGCGTAGTGTCCGCTCGGCCGCGCGCCCTCCATGGTTCGCAGGACCGGATGCGTCCTCCGGGCATCCGCGACGATCGCCGCGGGCAGCTCCTGCGTGTCGTAGGCGCAGATGAACGACACCGGCACGGAAGCCATCGCGCCGCTGATCCCAGCTTCGTAGCGCTTCCATCCCGCGATCTCGGCCGTGGCCGAGCTCTGGGGCCAGATCACCTCGGCGACGACCCGCACGCGCGTAGCGCCACGATCGAGGTGGTCGTCGAGATAGCAGCTGTACTGCTCGAACGCACGCTCGGGGCTCTGATACCAAGGAACTGCGTCCGCGAACTCGATCTGGGCGGCGTCCCGCCCAAGCGCCTCTCGAAGAACGGTCCGACCCGCCTCTCTGAAGACGACCAGCAGGTGGTCGCCGCGCGCCAGACCTTGCCGCATGAACGGCAGGGTCGCCGCGGCGAGCTCGTCCGGCGACGAGTAGACGAGCGCCTCGTGTCTGCAGCCGCGACCGTGGCTGCAGTCGGCGAGGAAGTCGCGTATGGCAGCGGCGGACAGCTCGTTCTTGGGGATGAACCCGAGCACCGGGGTCACGGCCACCAGCTCGGCGACGTCCGACTCGCTGCGCGTCGAGGTCAGGATCGTGCGCGTCGAAGCCCCGTCCGAGCTCGCGGCGAGCTGCCAGACCAGGTCGAAGCCGCTCTCCCCGTTCAGATCGACGTCGACGAGGGTCACGTCGGGCTCCAGCTCCCGAACGAGGGCCAGGGCTTCGGCCCCCGTGGACGCCATACCGACGACGGCAAGCCCCTGGGCCTCGAGGAGCTTCGAAGCAGCTTCGAGGAAGCGTGTGGAGTCGTCGACCAGCAGACAGCGTGGAGGCACTGCCCACAGGGTGCCACACGAAAGCTCCAGCGTCATGGTGGGTAGCAGGAATACCGCTGCGGCGGGGGTATCCGCGGGGGCGACCACACCAGGGAGGTAGCCGCGAGGGCCGCACGCTGCTGTTTTGGCGCAGCGTCTCGGCGATGTTGCCGATGCTCGGACGAGCCGTCCGACGCCAGACTGACCGCATGCTCGTGAATGTCGCGACTGTCGTCGCGTGCTCCCTGTGAGGACGCCGCTCGCCGACGCTCCCGAGACCCGGCCCGAGGCGGAGATCACGAAGGTGGTCGTCGCGCCCCGCACGCTCGTGACGCTCGTCCTCCTCGCGCTCGGAGGGGTCCTCCTGGTCGCCCTCGCCTACGCTGCGCGCACGATCCTTCTCCAGCTGCTCGTCGCCGTCGTGCTCGCGATGGCGCTCGAGCCGCCCGTCCAGGCGCTCGAGCGATGCGGGCTCGCGCGTGGGAAGGCCGTCGCGATCACGTTCTCGCTTGCGCTGATCGCCGTCGCGGCGTTCGGCTACCTCCTGGTCGCGCCGCTCGTGAGCGAGGTCGCGAGCTTCGCCCACCACGTTCCCGGCCTGCTCCAGACGCTGACTCAGGGCCACGGCAGTCTCGGCTTCCTCGAGCGCCGCTTCCATATCGTCGAGCACGCGCGCGCGTCAATCGCCGACCAGGGAGCGGGGCTGATCGCCCGGCGGGCGTCGCGCGTCGTGGGCGGACTGCTGAACACGGGAGCCGCCGCCGTGACGGTCGCCTTCCTCACGCTCTTCGTCGTCCTCGGCGGTCGCCGCTGGT
>VAWW01000097.1 GCA_005884575.1 Actinomycetota bacterium | reverse complement strand
GCTCAGCGGTCACGCGTACGAACCTGCAGCCGCCTCGGTTTCCCGGTTCGTTTGTACCTCCGTTCGGAGCTCGAGCGGCGGCTCGATGAGGCGGTCCAGCGATGGCTCACGACGGTTGACTCTGGCCCCGGCTACGGCAAGTCGACGCTCGTCGCCTTCCTGGGCCGAGCGCCGTGACTGCGCCTGTATGCCATCGACGGCCCCGACGCCTCGCTCGGCCGGTTCGTCGTCGGGGACGACGTCGGCTAGTCCCGACGCGGCAGAAGCCGCGCGCCGAACGGTAGATCCGCGTGCACCCACCCTGAAGCCGCAACTCGCAGGTTGGCTCATGCTCCACAGTGCTCCTCATTGACGGTGCCTGTTGACGGTGCTCGACAGGTCGCGATTCGGTCTACTGGAGCGGGTTCGCGCTGCGCGCGTGATGGCGTGACGGTGGTGGGCACCGTCACGGGGAGCGGACGCGCAGGGGTTGGCGCGTCGTCGGGGCCATCAAAACACGCCGGGCACGTGGCAGACGCCACGCATGTTGTGCGTATCCACCGGAGCCACCTCGCGCCTGCCGCCACCGTCGGCCTCGAAGTCCGAGGGGCTCTCTCTAACCGATCAGCATCAACAACGAACTCGTTAGGCCGCGGCGGCACCGGTTGCCGGATAGCATCGAGACCAGGGCACCGAACACGCCGGCCGAGGACTATCAGATGGCGACGAAGAAACAGGCAGCGACCTTGGTCGGGTGATCGCAGGGGTTTTCGACGCCGGTCGAGGTAAGCGCTGGATCAAGGAGCTGCTCACCGAACTCTCGCAACGGGACGACAGATGGACACTCACGAATCGCCGCTCTAGTGGCCCCATGGGCGAGGAACGCAGACACAGATGCCCGCTATTGGGCGGCTAGGCAGCGCGTCTGCGTTCGTTGCGCCCTCTGCCGGAAGCAGCTCGGCGAAGACGTGTCCCTGGCAAGGTCGCGCGAGATCCTCGATCGCCACCTCGCACACGCGCATCCGAAGTTCATGCCACCTCCACGGAAGCTCCGCCGATGAGCTCCATGCGGCGATGGTCGCCTGTTTAGGACCGCTTGGCCGCCCCGAAACGCATCGACCCCGATGCAACGCAGAGAGCGTTCGCCAGGTGTGCAGGAGGATCGAGTTTGCGAACCCTACACTCATCGCGATCCGACACCCCCTCGCTCGCCCCACCGCTACCAGCCGAGCTTAGGACCGCGGCCGGATCGCAGACTCCTACTCTCCGGACATGCCCTTGAGCCTCACTGCCTCGAGTTCCGCGGCCGGCACGATGCGCTCGATCTCCTCGAACAGCTCGCGCTCCTCCACGCGCACGTGGTCGTGCAGGAGGTTGCCGAGCGTCCTCAGCGCTTCCGGCGGGATGTCGCCCGCGGCCGCCTCGACTCGGAGCGCGCGCACGAGCCCGTGCAGCTCCATGTGCTCGCGCAGGATTCGCTCGAGCACGGCGGTCGAGCCGGCGTGGCGGACGTACAGCGGGAACAGGATCTCCTCCTCGCGCCGGAAGTGCTCGACCGTCTCAGTGAAGAACGCATCAACGTACGCGCTCGCCACGGCCAGCCGCTCCTCGGGCCCCGCGACGGCCGCCCGGAGCAAGCGTTTCGCGTGCGCGAGCTCGTGGTGGTGCTCCTCCGACAGCCGGACAAGTGCAGGGTGGCGTCTCACGGTCTCCCTCGGCCCCCGGCGAGCGGCGCGCGCTCCGGCACCGACGTGGAGAAGGCGATCCGAGAGCCCGTCATTACCATCATGCCGATGGCGACGACACGATCTGCACACTCCTCGAACGTGCCTTCCCCGGCGCCGCCATCGCCCTGGACGACCGCACCAGCGGCGGCAACCACTTCCAGGTCACCGTCGTCTCGCGTTCGACGACCTGTCGCTGATCGCATCACAAGCTCATCACCGCGGCGCTCGCCGCGCCGCTCCGGTTATGCCTTGGTTCGAGTCGTCGGGGGAGTGATCCGCGCGACGCCAGCAGAAGGCGTGAGGATGCTGGTGTGCCCGTCCTCCCACCGGACGCGGACGCGCGGAGGCTGTTCACGGAGCACCTCCTCGATCACTCCTGCCCGGCTCGGCTGTGAGGCTCGTTCGGACTCGACGACGATCCTGTCTCCAACGTGAGCGCTCATCTGCGTCTCGCTCCCTCTCTCGGTTCCGGGCTTGTCGTGCTGCTGGGAGATTAGCGCGACCATCCTCCTGTAGGGTGCCAAGACTCCGCTCCACCTGTAAATCAGCCCGTTCCTAACGTCGGTCCGAGTTTTTTCCCAACCCATACGGTGAGCGCGGTTAGAGCGGCGCAGGCGAACGCGCTGATCGTGCGCACGTCGTTGCTCTACAGGGCGAGACGCGAAGCAAGCACGAACTCGCTGCGCGTGAAGGGCGCCAATATTCATGTCGCCGCCTGGCGGAGCCGGTTGAGGCCGTGTTGGGTGTCAAAAATCTCGTTCCGCCTGCAAATGGCCGTTTCCTGGACGCCGACCCGAGTCACCCGAGACGCTCCAATCCCTAAGAGCGCCTAACACAATGACGGTTCCGCTTGGAGGAGCTTGAGGCAGATCAGGCTGCAGCCGATCGCCAGGAACGCTTCGTGGATGTGGTCGCGACGCTCGTAGCGGATCCGCAATCGTCGGTACTGGTGCAGCCAGGCGATCGTGCGCTCGACAACCCAGCGCTTCTTCCCCAGCCCGGAACCGTGCGCGCTTTTCGGCCAGGCGATCCTCGGCTTGATGTGGCGGCGGCGCAGCTCGCTACGGCCTTCGCGTGAGTGGTAGGCGCCGGTCGCCGTAGAGCTCGCGCGGGTGGCGCCGTGGCCGGCCGCGGCGGCCACGCACCGGCGGGATCGCATCGACGAGCGGGACCATCTGCGTGATGTCGTTGCGGTTGCCGCCAGTGAGCGAGCAGGCAAGCGGCGTGCCGCGGCCGCAGGCGATCAGGTGGTGCTTGGAGCCGCTTCTTGAGCGGTCGACCAGGCTCGGGCCGGTCTTTTCGCCCCCCCAAACGCCCGCACATGCGAGCTGTCGATCGCCGCCCGCGACCAGTCGATCCGGTCGGCCTCGTTCAGCTTCGCCAGCAGCAGCTCGTGCAGCCGCTGCCACACCCCCGCCTCCTGCCACTCCCGCAACCTGCGCCAGCAGGTCATCCCCGAACCGCAGCCCATCTCCTTGGGCAGGTACTCCCACGGGATCCCCGTCTGCAACACGAACAAGATCCCGCTCAACACTTTGCGGTCGTCCAGCCGCTTGCGACCGGGATAGCGGTGACGCCGCTTCACCTTCGGGATCAACGGCTCCATCAACTCCCACAGCTCATCGGAGACCAGCGGCCTCGCCATCTGCGCCCCATCCTTTCAACCGAGGTGGACGCAGCCCGCTTCGCCGCCGACCAACGGGTCCCTGCTTTTCGTTAGGCGCTCTTAGGGAGCGAACGGCGTTGACGCATGTCGGCAGTCGTGTCATTCTGTCGCAGGGGAGTAGCTGGAAGCCCATTCAGGGCGGCGGAGGGATGGTGGGGAAAGGGCGGCGTTGGGGTTGGCTCATTGGGGCCGCCTTGGCATTTGCGCTTGTTCCGGCGGCCGGGGGCGCGGCTAGCGTTGCCGTGTTGTATGTCGATCGTGGCAACCTGGCCTGTTTGGATTCGGGTGCGGGCACAGTTGATCATCCGTTTTGTTCGGTTGGTGCGGCTGCGGCGAAGGTGACGGCTGGGCAGACGGTGCAGGTTGCATCCGGGACCTATCCGGAGCGTGTAGTCGTTTCGGTCTCGGGGACATCAAGCGCGCCGATTGTGTTCACGGTAGCGCCGGGTGCAACGGTGACGCTGAGTGGCCAGGCGAACGGCTTTTACCTCACGGGCATCAGTTGGGTCACGATCAGCGGCTTCAATGTGATCAACACCTCCGACTACGGAATCGCCGTGAACAGCTCATCGCAGATCACGCTTTCGGGGCAGCCGCTCAGCGAATACACGAAGTACGGGATCCGCTTGAATAACGTCACGGACTCGCTGGTGTCCGGGAACGTGACCGACCACAACACCAATGCGGGGATCGGGCTGGTCAGCGGCTCGACCCGCAACGAGGTGAGGGGAAACCAATCGTTCAACAATGCCGAGGGCTACCAGCGGGCGGCGGCCGGGATCCATCTCTACTCAGCGCCGGGTAACACAGTCGACGGAAACATCACACATGACAACGAGGACTCCGGGATCAACATCTATCCGGGCTCGACCGATTGTGTCGTCTACAACAACGTCACCTACAACAACGGCGACCACGGCATCGACGATTCCTTCGCGGCCGGCGCCACCATCGTCGGAAACAGCGTCTACAGGAACGTCACCGCCGGGATCAACGTCGAGGGAAACTCGACCGGGGCGACGCTGGCAAACAACATCAGCGTCGACAATGGGATCAAGAGCCCGCGCACGCACAGCGACATCCGGATCGAATCGGGCTCGACTGCGGGCACGACGATGGACCACGACCTCGTCTACCTGACAACGGCGGACACGCTCCTGATATGGAACTCGGTCAGCTACACCTCGCTGACCGCCTTCCAGGCCGCGAGCAGCCAAGAGCCGCACGGACTCCAGGCAGACCCGAAGTGGTCAAGTGCGGCCGCAGGCGAGTTCCACCTTAGCGCCGGCTCACCAGCGATCGACTCGGCCGACTCGGGCGCCCGCGACCAACCCAACCTCGACATCGCAGGCAATCCCCGCGTCGACGACCCCGCCACCCCAAATACCGGCACTGGCGTCCGCAGCTATGACGATCGCGGCGCCTACGAGTTCCAGCCGGGGCCGGTCACAGACGCCGCCCCGACAGCGCGAATCTCCGTAACTCCGAGCTCGGGCGCGGCACCGCTCACCGTCATGGCCGATGCCTCCGCCTCGAGCGACACCGATGCGACTCCGATTTCGACATACGCGTTCGCGTTCGGAGATGGAAGTGCGACTCTGGGACCGCAAGCCGCAGCCACCGCCGCCCACACCTATGCCGCTGCCGGGACATACACTCTCACGGTCACCGTCACCGATACGGCGGGACTGGCTGCGACGGCGAGCATGGCCGTGCAAGTCGGTGCCGGCGGCGACGCGGCGCCTGTCGCAAGTCTTGCCGTGACGCCCGCCTCTGGCCAGGCGCCGCTGGCGGTAACCGCCGACGCGTCCGGCTCGACCGACCGCGATGCGACGCCGATCGCCAGCTACCGCTTCGACTTCGGGGATCAATCGACGCCGGTCGGACCGCAGACCACAGCGACCGCGAGCCATACGTACTCCGCAGCGGGCACCTACACCGTCACCGTCACCGTCACCGACACCGGCGGTCTCAGCTCGACGGCGACCTCAACCGTGCAAGCGACCGGCGCAACGGCGGATGCGCCGCCAACGGCGGCGCTGACGGTAACGCCGTCCTCCGGGGCAATCAACCTGTCAGTGATCGCGGACGGTTCCGCCTCCACTGATACGGACGCGACGCCGATCCTGAGCTACACCTTCGACTTCGGCGACGGCTCCGCCCTGGTCGGCCCCCAGACCAGCCCGAAAGGAAGTCACACCTACACTGTCCCAGCAACGTACAACGTCACCATGACCGTGACTGACACAGCCGGGCTTAGTACAAGCGCGACCGCCAAGGTCAGCGTCGTCGACAACCCGCCAAGCATGACAGTCAAGGTCTCCCCTACAAACGGAACCGCGCCGCTGATCGTCACCGCCTCCGCAACCGCCTCCGACACCGACGCAACCCCCATCTCCAGCTACATATTCAACTTCGGCGATGGCTCACCGGCCGTCGGCCCACAAACTGCAGCCAACGCCACGCACACCTACAGTCTCGCCGGCACCTACACCATCACCGCCACCGTCACCGATACCGCCGGACTCGCAACAATCCAAACAAGGCAAGTCAAAGCCCGATAGCCAGCGCGACACGGGCGAGGAAGCGCGGCTTTTACCAGCTACGTCGGCCGAAAGACACGACCCGCGGCGAGCTCGAGCTCCTTCGGCAGCGAACCAACGCCAAGCATCGTGACCTGAAGGTCGTCGACGGGGTCCTACCGGGCTCCGACTTCCCCTCGTCCCGGGTCACGAGGTCGCCGGCGACGTCGTCGCTGGCGATGACGCATTGCTCGGCGCACGCGGGGCTGTTACCTGCACGAGCCGTGCGGCCACTGCCGGTGGTGTCGCGCCGGCGACCACGCGCTCTGTCCCGACGCCGGGCGGGTGGGGCGGAGCCGCGACGGCGGCCTCGCGGAGTACGTCGTGCTGCGCGCCGACAACGTCTTCCGGTTCGACGGCCTGAGCTTCGCCGCTGCGGCCGTTGCCACGGACGCCGTTGCGACGCCGTGGCCCGGCGCTCCGGGTCCGCCGCGCGCTCCGCAGTGGCGAGCGGGTCCTGATCGCCGGCGCCGGCGGCCTCGGACTCAACGCGGTGCAGGTCGCCCTCAACGCCGGAGCTGCGGTTGCGGCCGTCGACCCCGACGGCACGCACGGGAGAAGGCGCGGGCGATCGGCGCGGAGGTCGCCGTGGCGCCGGACGAGGTGGCGTCGGTCGTCGCGTGGAGCGACGGCGGCGCCGACCTCCGGCTCGAGGCGTCCGGCCGTCCCTGCGGATTCGATTCCCTCGCCGCGTCCCGTTCGTTCCGGAGGCAGGATCGTCTGCTGCGGGTGTGCATCCGGCTCGTCGTGGCCGCTCGACTCGATGCGCCTCGTGCTCTCGGAGCTCGCGGTGATCGGATCACGGGCGAGCTCACGTGAGGATGCGCGCGCCGCCGTCGAGGCCGGTGAGATCGTGCCCGCGATCGCGTCGACGATGCAACTCGAGGATGTCAAGGACGCGCTCGTCCGCCTTCGCG
The DNA here is from genome assembly GCA_005884575.1 of Actinomycetota bacterium. Lineage (GTDB taxonomy): Bacteria > Actinomycetota > Thermoleophilia > Gaiellales > Gaiellaceae > AC-16. The sequence goes on along the minus strand of VAWW01000097.1, from coordinate 8,498 downwards.
GCGGGGGGCTCGCAGGCAGGCTCGTCATCGAGATCCCATGACCCTGTTGGATTCGTGGACACGGAGTAGGCGCAGCGTCACGGGTCCGACCTTCGAGAAGGAGCACAGAGTGCGCGCAGCAGTTCTGACGGAACCGAATACCGATCTCCAGCTAGTCGACCGAAAGGCGCCCGCGCCAGGGCCGGGCGAAGTCGTCATTCGCGTGCGCGCGTGCGGCATCTGCCACAGCGACGTGGCGCTCCAGGGGGGTACTACTCGTTTGCCTCGTTCCCGCGCGTTCCCGGACACGAGGTCGCTTGAGTCGTGGAAGAGGACGGGTGCTCGCTTGGTGTGTGACGGTAGTTCCAGTCCTCCGATTCGGCGAGCGCCGCGAGCCGCGGGAGCTGGTCGGGCATATTCGGGACGATTGCGAAGCGGTAAAGAGGGCGAGTCGAGAGGACGGCCTCGGGCCGTGCCTCGGCGTCGTTCGCAGCCTCCGGTCGCATGGCGACAAATCTAACGCTTCGCCCTGCCCATCCCTGAGACGCCCTCGGGCCGGGTGCCTAGTTGCCCGTTCCCACAGAGAAAGGTCTTATCTAGCGCGTACGCGACCCCGCCGTTCTCACGTCCTAGCGGCCGCTGCGCGAACTCATACTCGGCGTGCGATCTATGGCGGTAGGGACTTCGATCCCGCCGTCGTCGCTTCCTCGGCAGCCCACCAGCCGGGCGCGATCGATGAGCACGGCATGCTGTGCCCGCTGCACGGTCACGGCGAACGCCTGCGCTGGCATGAAGGCAGGCGACGCTCGGGCACCGAATGGCATGCAGACCCGGCCGTGCGCTTCCACGCCTCGCCGACCTATGTCCTACGCGAGCGACACAAAAACCTAATCGCAGGACACGACGTCCTCGTGGACACGCTCAGCGGAAAAGCGGAGACACACCGACTAGGGCACGAAAACAGCGAAGACGCGCTGAGCTGGAACGTCTTCCGCGCCCTGCAAGAGGCAGGGGCACTGCGGCTCGCCACCCAGGCACTCGTGGCCACCCGACCCGCGGAGGAGCCAGAGCTTTACCTTTGGGGACACCAGCTAACCGCGAGGGACGTGCAGCCGTGGGGGGCCGTGGGCACCTATTCGATCCGCCTGCGAATCGACGGGATTCGCGTGCACGACCGATTTTGTGCACCCCACGCGCCGCGAGGCCACCCGCTGCCTCAAGTGCTACCTCGCTCGCAACCTCTACCGACTCCTCGAAACCCCGCCGCTGGCGACGAACAGGGCCGACGGCCTCGCAGGGAAGAGTATTCTCGCCTCGGCCGTCCAGGGGTTGTGATCGCCGCAACCTCATCGGTCGGGCAGCGGCCCTGCCCGCGCTGCGGAACCGAATCCCAGGGCGCCGCCTGGTGCGCGGCGTGCGGATTGAACCTCCGGCTCCACTCAGTGCCGGAGCCGGCAACTCCGCCCGTGGCCGCCGCGCCGGTCGCTGTTTGCCGCCGCCGCAGAGTGGTGAGCGCCAGCGCCGGCCTCGTGCTCGTCCTCCTCGCCGTCGGGATCGCGGTCGTCTTCGTTACCCGCGGCTCGGGCGCGCCGAAGGCTTCCGCGCCGCCCGCCTCCGCACCGCCCGCCTCCGCGAACCTCGGCGCGCCCGCCGCGTTCCCGGCGCCGATCGACGTGGCTCCGGCCGCTGCGCCGATCAGCACGGGCGAGATGGGCCAGGTGCTCCAGTGGTACGCGGACGCCTACACCAACGAGAATGTGAACGGCCTCCAGAGCCTCTTCGCCGACAATCTCGTCCGCACGAACGGCACGGATCCGTCCGAGGACCTCGCGCAGGCCCTGGACACGTACCGCAGCCAATTTGCGGCGCTGAGCAATCCCGTCTACAGCCTGTCGAACCTCGGCTACGACGTCCCGCGGGCAACCGCCGCCGCGATCTACTCGATCTCGAGTGACGCCGGCACCGTCGGCGGCGGCTCGATCGGCTTCCACTTCGTCAGGCTGGGCAACCAGCTTCTGATCGACGCAATCGCGATCCAGCCGTCCGCATGAGCAGCGTGCCGGACAGCGTCAGGGTATGCCCGAACTGCGGAGCACCGGCGGAAGCGTACGACTACTGCCCGGGCTGCGGCGCTCATCTCGCGACTCTCCCCGAGCTGCCGACGAGGACGGAATGGGAGGCGCAGCGTGCGGTCGCCACGGCACCGCTCGCGCTCGTCGAGGCACGCGCGTCGACACCGCCGCTCAGCGGCCCGGCGTCGATCCGCCCGCTCCTGCATCCCACCGAGCGGTCGCGGCTGATCATCGCCGCGGTCGGCGTCGCACTCGGGCTGCTCGTCGCCGTTCTCGCGCTGATCGGCGCCGGCAATGCGAACTTCCTCGTGCAGGTCGTCGGCTCTCTCGCGCTCGCGACGGTCTTGATCTGGTTCACGCAGCAGATACGCCGGGCGCGCCTGCTCGGGCGGTCGGTCAAGGTCGGCCCGGACACGATGCCGGAGCTCCAGGCGCTGCTCGACGAGGTCAGAGCGACGCTCCAGTATGACCGTCGGGTCGACGTGTACGTGGTCGACAAGGAGAGCAAGCCGATCAGCATGAGCAGCTACCTCGGGACGCGGATCATCGTGATCGAGGGTGGCCTGGTCGCCGAGCTGCTGGCGCCGGAGCGGCGGCCGCAGCTCGTGTTCCTGATCGGCCGCTCGATCGGCGCGCTGAAGGCGAAGCACGCACGGCTCGACCTCTTCGTTGCGCTGCTCCAGGCGATCAACGCGGTTAGGTACATGACGCCGCTGCTGCTGCCGTGGTATCGCGCCACAACGTACTCCGGAGATCAGATCGGGATGGTCTGCTGCGGGGATCTGGCGGCTGCGCTCGAGGCGACGCGGCGGCTCCTCGTCGGCAAGGAGCTCGCCTCGGACCTCGGCGCCGGCGCCGTCCTGCCGCAGGCTCATCTCGTCCAGCGCCGGCTCCTACCGAGATTCGCCCAGCTCTTCTCGGCCGAGCCGCACAACACGAACAGATATGCGAACCTGCTCTGCTTCGGGCGCTATCACGATCCCGAGGCGTGGGAGCGGGTGCGCAAATCGATGGACGCGGAGCGCACGTGCAGCTTCGAAGAGCTGTGGGCGCGGTCTCCGTACCGCAAGCGCCTGGCCGGCTTCGCCGCCTAGCCCACTACGGCGCGGGAGGCTCCGGCAGCTCCCGGGTGACGTAGAAGGCGGGACCCGACGAGCCTGTGGCCCGGCCGACGCCCGCTCGACGGGCAACCGCGTTCACGTGCGGCCGTCGGCGCCGCGGCAGCGGCGCCCGCGAGGGGTTGGGCCGGCGCGAGGACGGGCCGGGATTGAAGCGGACGCCGTACACGCTCTGGTATGGCGTCCTCTGCCCGTTCAGCGTCGTCTTCGCCGCCTTCTGCTACGCGCAGGCCGGCTCAAGCGCCTTCCAGCCGGGCAGACGCTACGCCTACGCGCCCTACCTTCTGGATGACGCGCGTCGCGGGCTCAAGTTCCTCTCGCTCGCGGCGGAGCCGTTGCGCGGCGACCTCGCCCTCCTGGATACCGACGGCGATCAAGCCACCGATAGGGTGGCGTTCTTCGACGGCTTCGAGCGCGAGCACGACGGTCGGCTCTTCGACGCGATCGAAGGCGACGTCGGTATCGAGGGCCAATCAAAGAGCGACGGTGCCGTCGCGCGCACCAAACGTGAGCTTGCACAAGTGATCGCCTTCGTGCACGTCCGCGCCTGACCACCACCCCTGGCTGCGGTTCCTCAGCCGTCATTCCGAGACGCTCGCGCAGGTGAGCGATGTCGCTGTCCGCGGATTCAATCGGCCATTCACCTCGACCCGCGCTTGATCGTGTGTCGCCGGTCAATCACGGGTTGGCCTGTCTAAACCGAGTCTGCGGCGCCCGGCGCGTGAATCGGGTGCACTTGACGTCGACGCGGCAGATCTGCTAATCGCGCGCGCGTGTGAAACCCTAAGACGTTCCGAAGGTAGAGCGTGCCGAAGAGCGCGTGACACGTGGCGGTACGGAGATCGATCGTGTCAAGGCGGCGTGTTCGTATTCGTGGATCAGGCCGCCGAGTAGGTTCCCGCCGGCACGTCCAGGTCGAACCGCTTGACGGCCGTGATCAGGCCGTACCGTTTGACGACACTACGGAGGCGGATAGCCAGCTCGTCGGCCATCCGATCAGACTAGCCAGGTAAGCATTCCTCATGGCCGGTGCGGGTGCGCAACCTCCGCCTTCCGCCCGCACCGTTGATGCTCGGAGCCTAGGCACCCTGCCCGCGTAAGCCTCGAGCGCCACAAGGTGCGTCCGCTCTCGACCGGAAGGGCGCGCACCAGCCACTGGATCTCAGCCTGCCGCCTCCGCGCGCACCATCGGCCGGCCGTTGCTCCCGGTCGTCTCGAGCACACGTCGCAGCGCCTCGACCACGCGGTCGGCCTCATGGCGGATCTAGCCGGCATTGTTCCAGACGCGCCTCCTGTCATGACAGCAGGGAGCCTCGGCATCGGACCGCAGGTCGCGCTCGGAATCCAGCGGAAGATCACGTCCGACGACCTGTAGCGGTCGGTCTCAACAGGGGCACGGCGCGATGAGGCGCAGTGGAAGCTGCGCTGCGGGATCGGGCTGATGGGCGGGAGTCTGGTCCAGCTTGTTCCTCTGGCTCGGGTCTTCGCGCCTTTAGCTCTACTCGATCGGGGCTGCGACGGGACACCGGGAAACCTGCAAGAGTGAGGCCGGTGCGGGACCGGGCGCCAATCCGTGTCGTCCTGGCCGATGATGATCCCGGTTTTCTCGACGCGCTCGCGACGACGATGGAAGCCGATGGCCGCTTTGAGATTGTCGGCCTGGCCGCTAATGGTGAGGAGGCAGTTCAGCTTGGCTGCTGGCAGGATCCGGACGTGGTTGTGATGGATGTCGAGATGCCGCTGCTGGACGGCGTGGCGGCCGCGCGACTTCTGCGCGAGAGCCGGCCGCGCGTGTGCGTGCTGATGGTCTCGGGCGCGGACGATGTCGTCGCGCATCGATCCGGTGCGATCGATGTGGACGCCTTTGTCTCGAAGGCGAGCTTCGACCGCATCCTCGATGTTGTCCTACGTCTCGCGCTCGGCGACAGTCGCCGGCGTCGCGCGAGGCGCGGCGAGACTTAGCGCGCCGGCAAGACAAAGACATCTGCCGCGAACGCACGTCGGGTTCGTAAATTCGGTCGTGACGAATTTGCAGCGGAATCGTGCCCGAGCGGGAGGCGTCAGTAGCGGGTCGGGTGCTCGCCGTCGCGGTCTGCGAAGGCCGCTCCACCCTTCTCTCGCTGACCGTCTCGAGCGCCAGACGAGACTCGCCGACCGGCTTCGTCCTCGACGAGCTGAGTTCTGCTCGGCGGAGGATCTCAGCAGCGACGGGGACGGCGAGCCCGTGGGATGCACAAACTCGGTCGGGTAGGCACTGAGTCACGGCTGAGGTCGGGGTACGGCGGCGTTCCCGTCCTCTGGAGGTGGTTCTTGGTTATGTCGTTGGCGTATGTCCTTGCCTGCCGTGCCTGCCGTCTATTCGCGTTGGCCGTGCTGCTCGGGCGCGGCGAGCGCTCGAAGGAGCTGGAAATCCTGGTGTTGCGGCACGAGCTGTCGATCCTGCGGCGGCAGGTGTGGAGGCCGGAGTTCACGGAGCGCGACCGCTTGCTCCTTGCGGCGCTCAGCCGGATGCTGCGGCGTCGCTTTGGCGCGCCTTCGTGGTGAGGCCGGAGACGCTGCTGCGCTGGCATCGGCAGCTCCTCGCGCGCGATTGGACCGGCACCGGCGAGCCGGTCGACCGCCGATCGACCGCGAGGTGCGCGAGCTGATCCTGCGGCTGGCGCGAGAAAACAGCAAATGGGGATACCTGCGGATCGTCGGCGAGCTGCGCAAGCTCGGGATCGACGTCTCCGCGACGCTCGTGCGCAATGTCCTCCGAGCAGCGGGCGTCCCTCCGGCACCCCAGCGCGGCCAGCGTCCGGCGAGAGTGCCTCGACCGCCTGCTCATCCTCAGCCGCCGCCAACTCGAGCACGTCCTCCGCGTCTCTGTCCGGCACTACAACAGCCAGAGGCCACACCGCGCGCTCGAGCTACAAGCCCCCGACACGAAGCCCGCGAAGAGAGGTCAGACCACCGCACCTGCGTTGGTCTGCCGACGCGATCTGCTTGGCCGACTCATCCACGAATACGAGGCCGCAGCAGCATGAGACCCAGTTAATGCATCCCACGGGTCAACCGGCAACCTTCTCGCCTCGTGTCGCCCGAGGAAGTCGGTGGCGCCGACTAATCACCGCAATGAACTTCTGCCGGTGCATCGTGGGATGTGGCCGGTGATTCATGCGGCTTCACAGTCCCGCGAACGGTTCGTCCACAATTGGCGCCGATGCCTATCACTCATCTCTTCGCAGGAGTCGCGGTTTCTGATTTCGCTGCGGCTCGCCGGTGGTACGAGGCGCTTTTCGGTCGGCCGCCCGACATGCTCCCGAAGGAGGGCGAGGCGGTTTGGCATGTGACGACCTTCGGATCGGTGTACGTCACCGCAGATCCCGCGCGAGCGGGTAGCGCGTTGGTGACGATTGCGGTGTCCAACCTCGACGAGCACGCAACTGCGCTCGGCGCGCGGGGGCTCGCCCTCGACGAGCCGGGGGCCGATTCGAGCGCCCTGCGACAGCTGACTATCACCGACGACGACGGCAACTGCATCAAGTTCTTCGCGGATCCCGCACAGCCCACCGCGTGAGTCGTCGCTCGTCTGGGCGAGCGTTCGCGAATGACGCCTGAACCGGCGCCGCTAGGTTCGGGGCGCGTCGCCCTCTACGGCATTGGCCCGGAGAGGGCTAGTCGTCGGGATTAGTGGCGCTCGATCTCCCAATCCTTGAGCGGCGGTTTGATCTCGTAGCCGCGATCGAAGTACTCGCGGGTGTACTGCGCCGCGCGGAACTCAGCATGCCTGGCGTTCGTCACGACCCCCGTTCCGCTACCGTCGAGCGCATGACCATCCACCGCATGGAGCACGTGGGCATCGTGGTCGACCGCATTCGCAGTCGACGACATCGACGCCGTCGTCACTGGCTTGCGAGCCCACGGCGGGGAGCTCGTTGGCGAGGTGGAGCGCTACGAAGACATCTACCGGCTCTGCTACGTCCGCGGCCCGGAGGGGATCATCGTCGAGCTGGCGGAGCAGATCGGCTAAGGGCTCCGGCCCGGGAATGATGCTCCTATGACTTGTCAAGCCATGATCGGCTCCTGTTGTTGGAGGAGCCGGTAGAGGTGGCGGGCGAGGTGGCGCTTGAGTAGGCGCGTGGCGTCGCGGCGGTTCTTGCCTTCGGCGATGCGGCGGGCGATGTAGTCGCGAGTTGCCGGGTCGTGTTGGCGGCGGTGGAGGACGATCGTGTGTGGGGCGCGGTTGAGTTGGCGGTCGCCGCCGCGGCTGAGGCGGTGCCGGGTGGTTTGGCCGCTGGAAGCGGGGACGGGTGCGACGCCGGCGAGGCGGGCGAAGCACGCTTCGGAGCGGGGTCGGCCGTGGTGCGACCAGGCGACGATCAGTTGGGCGGCGACGATCGGTCCGACGCCGGGCTCGTCAAGCAGCGTCGGCGCGAGTGCGTGTACGTGGGCGAGGATCTCGCGCTCGAGCTCGTCAGCTTCGACGGTGGCCGTCCGGACGCGGCGGGCGAGGCTGCGCAGCACGATCCGTGTCGCAAGCTCGTCGGCGCCTGCTGAGTTGGTGCGGCGGAAGCGGCTGCAGCGGTCGAGCAACTTGCCCTCCGGCAACTGGCACAGCTCCTGGCGAAGCAGCTCCGGGGCGGTGACGATGACGGCGCGCAGTTGCGTCAGCGCTTCGCGGCGGACGTCGATGGCGCTGCGGCGCGCGACCAGCAACAGCCGCAACGCCTCGCGCCGCTCGCCTCTGCGCGGGAGCGCGAGCGTGTCGCTGGCGAGCGCGGCCGGCGCGGTCCTGGCCGCGTCCAACGCGTCGTCTTTGCCGCGGAGTCGACGCTCGCTGTGCGCTATGCGACTGACCTCGAGCACGCTCTCTGCACGTGCATGGAGATAGCGGCTCAGACCAGCGCCGTGGCTGCCGGTGCCTTCGATCGCCCAGGCGCGGCGGCCGGGTGCGTGCTGCTCGGCGAGGCGAAGCAGCTCGCGGTAGCCGTGCGCGTTCGCGGGCGCCGCCGCTCCGGCGACAACGGCGCCCGCCGGCGCCGTCACGACCGCCATGACGTGCTCGTCGCGGTGGGTATCGACGCCGAGCACGTAGTCCAGTTCGTCTGCAAGCATCAGACTCGATCCTCCGACTCCAGCTCGTAGGGTCCGGTGGTGCCGGTCTGATGCAGGGAAACCGCGGCGGCAGGACGGTAATCAGTCACGCCTCGACGGCGGACAAGCTCCTGATCAAGCCAGCAGCGGGCGCCAGACCGGCGCCGCCGCACACGTGCAGACAGATCATTCCGAAGGCACGCTCACGGCGGCCAGTCACCTGACGAGTCACACACGCCACGGCGACATCCAG
>VAWW01000096.1 GCA_005884575.1 Actinomycetota bacterium | reverse complement strand
ATCGACGCGCTGTGGCCGAAGCGCCCCGTCGTCCGGAACTGATGCTTCACCTGGTGCTCGGTCGACACGTGCTCCGGGCCCTGCGGAACCGTCTGCGCCCCCTGCCGCACGTTCGTCATCCCCGGGCGGAAGACTGTCAGCACCCGCTCGTCGAAGTCGAAGTTCAGGTACCAGGCCTCGAGATCCTCGGCGATGTGCGAGAGGTGCATGTGCGTCCCGTGCCGGAAGTAGCCGCCGCGCACGTCGACGTAGCCGAGCGTCTCGTGGTTCGCGATCAGCCGCGGCCCGAGCCCCGACTTCTGCGTCGACGTGAAGCCGAGGAAGAGCTCCGAGCCGTCCGGGATCAGGTCGGCGCCCGGGACGCCCGCGGCGACGGCCATCTGCTTCGGCAGCCCCTGCCCGCCCTCGAAGCCGCCGCCGGCGAACCCGCGCCGGATGCTCGTCGTCTTCAGGAAGCCGAGCCCATCGAAGAGGAGCTTTCGCGCGTCGTCGATGTGCGCGCGCGAGTCGCTCCGCAGGAAGATCGCGACGTCGTTCGACTCGAGGATCGTGTCGTGCGGATCGCTCGGAAAGCGCCGCGGCGGCAGGAGCGCGGAGGCATCCGCGCGCCGGTCGTGGGGCCGGTGGGCCTGCCACTGCGCCGGCACGTAGCGCTCGAAGTACGGCAGTCCCCACGCGACCGTGACGGCGAGGCCGGCAGGATTCGGCGCGAAGCGCCCGTCGAGCTCGCGCAGCGCGTCCTCGAGATCGCGCTGCGCGCGGCGGAGATCCGCGACGTCGAGCTTCGCCGTCACGACCTCGCTGTGCAGCGGCGGCACGATCACCTCGACGCCCTCGCTGTGCACGGTCCGCAGGTCGATCACGTGCTGCTCCGCCGCGAGACCTGCAGGCGGCGGGGCCGCAAGAGGACGCTTCGGCGCCTGGGTCAGGCGGTCGACGAGCTCGTAGAGGCCCGCGCCGCCGAGCGCGCCGGCCACCGCGCCGCCAAGGAACCCGCGCCGCGTGATCTGCATCAGCGGGCGGGCTGGACGAGCACGAGGCTCGCCAGCAGGCGGTCGAGATTCCTGACGACCTGCCTGTAGGTGTACGGCCTGATCACGTGCTCGCTGACGGTGTAGAGCGAGCCGTCGTGGCGCCACGCGTAGAGGACGTGCCACTGGTCTGCATCCTGGTTCACCGTGTACACCGTCGCTACGATCCCGCCCGCCTTGCGGGTCCCGCCCGCGTCGGCGAAGCACGGCGTCGTCCCGCGCCGCGTCTTCGTCCCATTGACGCTGATGATCGTCTTACAGCGCGGGATCGCCATCTGCCCGGGGTAGCCGCGGAAGTTGACGTGCACGTCGCCGGTGCCCTGGTCGCCGTGGTAGAGGAAGCTGACGAGGTAGCTCCGGTCCTTGTCGATCGAGTAGATGTCCTGCCATTCGCCGCCGATCCGCGCGTCGAGCGGGTTCGGCATCCAGGCCGGGCAGTACACGGGGGCGTTGACCTTGTTCGCGAGCTGCTGCCAGCCGGAGACCCACGCCTTGGGGCAGCGCTGCTCCTTCGCCCCGCCCGCCGGCGCGAGCGCGCCGAACGCCAGCGCGGCCGCCACCGCCACGATCGTCGCCCTCATGGGCGGAAGGGTAGCGCCCTAAACCACGGGTGGTGGCCCGCCGGCCAGGGCCGAGATGTCGCGAGCGGAGACGATCACCGCGTCGAAGCCAGCCTGCTCGAGGTGAGCGATCTCCTCTGCCGTCGTCAGCGGCAGGTCGGCGATCGCAAGCTTCCCGGCGGGGACGCTCGGCAGGAGGTCGAGCACGTGCTCGAGCGGACCGTCGTCGCCGTCGGCGTCGCGCGGCGAGAGCAGGAAGATCTCCGGGTCGGCGACGTCGAGTGCCTCCTCCAGCTCCTCCTCGTTCCGGACGTCGACGACGCAGTCGAGCCCGAGGTCGAGCGCCTGCCGGTGCAGCTCCTCCAGCCGCTCCTCGTCGAGCGACTCGTAGACGAGCAGGTACGCGTCGGCGACCTGGGACGCCTCCTCGAGTGAGACGTCCGCGCGCCAGAGGATCGGCAGGGCGGTCGCGTCCCGCACCGCCCGCGGGTCGCTCCGGACGACGAGCGCCTCCGCGCGCTGCGCCTCCGCCGCACGTGCTGCGTCTGCATCCTCCACGGCGGCGATCACCGAGATCCCGTCCCCCTCGGAGATCGCCTGACTGAATCGGCGGTGCGGCATGCCCCTGATCGGGAAGCCTACTGCCCGATCGGGTGCCAGACGGTCTTGAGCTCCAAAAAGCTCGCGATCTCCCACGGGCTCTGGACGTCGGCGCGGCCGTGCACGACACGCTTGACGTTCTCCGCGGCCAGCCGCTCGAGCTCCGGCGAGTCGCCGTCGGCGCCCGCGAGGTCGAGCGCGTTCACGTCCATGTGCGACGCGAGCACGGGCCCGAGCTCCCTGCGGTAGCCGGTGAGGATGTTGATCACGCCGCCCGGGACGTCCGAGGTCGCGACGGCCTCGGCGAGCTCGATCGCCGCGAGCGGGCGTGTCTCGGAGGCGACGGCGACCACCGAGTTGCCGCCGACGACGGGCGGGATCAGGCGGCTGACGAGGCCGAGGAGCGGCGGCTCCTCCGGCGCCAGCACCGCGACGACACCCGTCGGCTCCGGCACCGTGAAATTGAAGTACGGGCCGGCGACCGGGTTCGAGGAGCCGCGGTCGATCGCGCGCTCCACCTCCTCCCGGCCGGTCGAGAGCTCGGCGAACTCGCCCGCGCGGGCCTCGACCATCTCCGCGAGCCGGTACAGCACCTGGCCGCGGTTGTACGCGGTCGCGCCGGCCCACTTGGGCTGCGCGGCGCGCGCCGCCTTGACCGCGTCGCGCACGTCTTTCCGCGAGGCACGGGCGACGTTCTGTCCCTCCGCCTCGTACGTGCGCCCAGACTCGCTGCGCGGGAACTCGCCGCCGACGAACAGCTTGTATGTCTTCTTGACGGGGAGCCGTGTCACTCGTCGAACCTCAGGTACGGCTCGAGTCCGTGCAGCCCGCCCTCGCGGCCGAAGCCGGACTCCTTGTAGCCGCCGAACGGTGACGTCGGGTCGAAGCGGTTGAACGTGTTCGCCCACACGACGCCGGCGCGCAGCCGCTGGGCCATCCAGAGGATGCGCGATCCCTTCTCCGTCCACACGCCCGCCGAGAGGCCGTACGGCGTGTTGTTCGCCTTCTCGAGCGCCTCCTCGGGGGTGCGGAACGTCAGCACCGAGAGCACCGGCCCGAAGATCTCCTCCTGCGCGATCCGGTAACTCTGCGCGACCTCGGTGAAGACCGTCGGCACGAACCAGTAGCCCTTCTCGGGCAGGCGGCACGGCGGCTGGTAGATCTGCGCGCCCTCCTCCTCCCCGCTCGCGACGAGCTCGCGGATCTTCGCGAGCTGCTGCGCCGAGTTGATCGCGCCGACGTCCGTGTTCTTGTCGAGCGGGTCGCCGACGCGCAGCGTCTCGAGCCGCCGCCGCAGCTTCTCGACGAGCGGCTCGTAGATCGACTCCTGCACGAAGAGGCGCGAGCCGGCGCAGCACACATGGCCCTGGTTGAAGTAGATCCCGTTGACGATTCCCTCGACCGCCTGGTCGAGCGCCGCGTCGTCGAAGACGATGTTCGCCGCCTTGCCGCCGAGCTCGAGCGTCAGCCTCTTGCCGGAGCCGGCGAGCTGCCGCTGGATCGCCTTGCCGACTTCCGTCGAGCCGGTGAACGCGATCTTGTCGACGCCCGGGTGCTCGACGAGCGCCGCGCCCGTGCGGCCGTCGCCGGTGAGAAGGTTGACGACGCCCGCCGGCAGCTCCGCCTGGCGCAGCACGTCGGCGAAGAGCAGCGCCGTCAGCGGCGTCGTCTCGGCGGGCTTGAGCACGACCGTGTTGCCCGCGGCCAGGGCCGGCGCGATCTTCCACGCGAGCATCAGCAGCGGGAAGTTCCACGGGATGATCTGCCCCGCGACGCCGATCGGGTGCGGGCGGCGGTTCGGGAACGCGTACTCGAGCTTGTCCGCCCAGCCCGCGTAGTAGAAGAAGTGCGCGGCGGCGAGCGGCAGGTCGACGTCGCGCGACTCCTTGATCGGCTTGCCGCCGTTCAGGGACTCGAGCACGGCGAACTCGCGCGCGCGCTCCTGCAGGATGCGCGCGATGCGGAAGAGGTACTTCGCGCGCTCCGATGCGGCGAGTCCGCTCCAGCCGTTCTCGAACGCGGCGCGCGCGGCGGCAACCGCGCGGTCGACCTCCTCGGGCGTCGCCTGGCCGACCTCTGCGAGCGGCTCCTCGGTCGCCGGCGAGATCGTCGTGTACGTCTCCGCCGGCTCGAGCCAGTCGCCGCCGACGAAGTGCCCGTAGCGCTCCTGCAGGCGCGCGTACGCCCAGTCGGCGGGGACGGGAACGCCGATCTGCTTCTTGTCGAGTTCAGTCAAGCGTGAAGTAGTCCGGGGACTGGTAGGCGCCCGTCTTCTCCTTGCGGAGCTGCATCAGGATGTCGTTCAGCAGCGACGATGCGCCGATGCGGTAGAGCTCGGGCGTCAGCCAGTCGGGGCCGACGGTCTCGTTGACCAGGACGAGATGCTGGATCGCCTGCTTCGCTGCGCGGACGCCGCCGGCGGGCTTGAAGCCGACGAGGCGTCCCGTCTCCTCGTGCACGTCGCGGATCGCCTCGAGCATGCAGAGCGCGACGGGCAGCGTTGCGGCCGGGTTGACCTTGCCGGTCGACGTCTTGATGAAGTCGGCGCCGGCGGCCATCGCGAGCAGCGACGCGCGGCGCACGTTGTCGTACGTGCCGAGCTCGCCGGTCTCGAGGATCACCTTCAGGTGGGCGTCGCCGACGGCCTCCTTGACCTTGACGATCTCGTCGTAGACCTTGGCGTAGCGGCCGGAGAGGAATGCGCCGCGGTCGATCACCATGTCGATCTCGTCGGCGCCGGCCTCGACGGCGCGCCGCGCGTCGGCGATCTTGATGTCGGTCGGGTACTGGCCCGACGGGAAGCCGGTCGCGACCGAGGCGACGTGGATCCCGGTCCCGCGCAGCCGGTCGACGGCGACGGGGACGAGGTTCGGGTAGACGCAGACGGCCGCGACGGAGGGGACGTGCGCGTCGCTCGGGTCGGGCCGGATCGCCTTGGAGCACAGCGCGGCGACCTTGCCCGGGGTGTCGGCGCCCTCGAGCGTCGTCAGGTCGGTGCAGCGGATCGCGAGCTGGAGCGCCCAGACCTTCGCGTCCTTCTTGATCGAGCGCTTCGCGAGGCTCGCGGCGCGCTCCTCGAGCGCGACGGCGTCCACGGAGCCGATCCGCGGGAGGCGTGGCTCGAGCGGGAGCTCGAAGCCGCCGGGCAGTGCAGGCGCCTGCGCCATGCTTTGAGTCTAGCCCCGGCGGGTCAGCTCGACGGCGCGCCGTGCCTCCTCCTCGTACGGATTCGTCGCGTAGCCGCGGACAAGGTACGAGAGCGGCATCGCGAGCGGCTGGTGCTGCATCTGCCAGACGTGGCAGAGCTCGTGCGTCAGCAGGTCGTCGTCGTATGGGCCGAGCGGCCGGCGCAGCAGAATCGTCCCGTGCGCGGAGTAGCCGTCGAAGCGGCGGAACCACGGCAGCCGGAAGAGCCACGGCACGACGAGGACGCGGAGGTACCGCGTGCCGACCGGCCGCGGATAGAGGTCGAGCCGGTCGAGCCGCCGCCGCGCGCGGGCGACCGCTTCCCGCGTCTCCCGGTCCACGGCCGGACGCTAGCCTGCCGCGGTGAAGTCGCGCCTCCTTCGCCTGCTGCAGCAGCTCGGCCTGCTCGGCGGCGCGTACCGCACGTACGAGCGGCTGCAGGCGCTGAGCCCGCTCGGCCGGGAGGCGGCTGCGGACGACGGCCTGCCCGTGCCGCCGGCGCGGCTGCGCGTGCGCGTCGCCGGAACGGCGGATCGCGACTGGTTCCTCGAAGGTGGACGCCGCGCCGAGGAGAGCATCCGCGCCGCGCTCGCCCGCCACGGTGCTGCCGTCGAGGAGCTCGGGGCGCTGCTCGACTTCGGCTGCGGCTGCGGCCGTGTCACTCGCCGCTGGTGCAGACTCGACGGCGTCCACGGCAGCGACATGAACGAGGAGGCGGTCGCCTGGTGCCGCGCCAACCTTCCGTTCGGCCGCTTCGAGACGAACGGGCTGGCGCCGCCGCTCGCGTTCGCCGGCGACTCGTTCGATCTCGTCTACGCGCTGTCGGTCTTCACACACCTGACCGTCGACCTCCAGCACGTGTGGCTGCGCGAGCTCCGCCGCGTCCTGCGTCCGGGCGGGCTGCTCCTGCTGACAACGCACGGCCGCGCGTACCTCGACGGTCTCTCGCCCGAGGAGCGCGAGATGTTCGACGGCGGCGAGGTCGTCGTCCGCTGGGAGGACGTCGCCGGCACGAACCTCTGCAGCGCCTACCACCCCGAATCGGCGCTCCGCGGCCCGCTCGGCGCGGGCTTCACGTTTCTCGAGCTCGTGCCCGAGGGAGCAACGGGCAATCCGCACCAGGATCTGTCCGTGCTCCGAAAGGACTGAGTTGAAGGAGTACCGCGTTGAGAGCTGGCTCCAGTTGCAGGACGTCCTGTTCGCGGACTCCTGGAACGAGGAGCTCGGCCTGTGGCGTTCGAACTTCGCCTACCGCGGCCATTCGGACGCGTCGGTCGACCTGAGCACGTCGCTCGTCCGCCTCGGCGGCGATCCAGGCGAGCTCGAGGGCCAGGTCATGCGCGCGTTCCGCAAGTACGCGGCCGCCGACGCCGTTGCGCACGACACCCCGTGGGACTGGCTCGCGCTCGGCCAGCATCACGGGCTCCCGACGCGCCTGCTGGACTGGACGTACTCGCCGTACGTCGCACTTCATTTCGTCACGCAAAGCTTCGAGCGGTACAACCGGGACGGCGCGGTCTGGTGCCTCGACTACGTGCGGGCGCACGAGCTCCTGCCGCAGCGGCTGCGCAAGCTGCTCGGCGACGAGGGGGCGAACGTCTTTACGACGGAGCTGCTGAGCGAGGCTGCGCCGAACACGCGCGACCTCGGCGGCGTACGCGCTCTTCTCGCTCGTCTCGCGGCCCGATGGGAGCCTCGACGAGTGGATCGCGCAGCATCCGGACTGCGCGCGCCGGATCGTCGTACCGCTGGAGCTGAAATGGGAGGTGCGCGACAAGCTCGACCAGGCCAACTTGACCGAGCGGGTGCTCTTCCCCGGCCTCGACGGCCTCTCGCGCTGGCTCGCGCGCTACTACGCCCCGCGCCGGCGCGAGCGGTAGAGCGTCGGCCCGCGACCGCGCAATTTCGGCACGAATCCGGCACAGACACGTGCGCCTCTCACCGGTATCGTCGACCACGAGGGAGGTGGGTGAAACCCCACCCTCCTATATGGGTGGGGGTCGCGCGCGCGTGTACCTGTTAAGCGCGCTGCTACACGCCGAGTCGCTGGAGGATCGTGTCGTCTCGGCGCCAGTGCGGGCGCACCTTCACCTGCAGCTCGAGGAACACCGGATGGCCGAGCAGCGCCTCGATCTCGGGGCGCGCGCGCGTGCCGATCTGCTTGATCATCGAACCGCCCTTGCCGACGACGATCTGCTTCTGCGAGTCCGTCTCGACGAGCACGTTCGCACGCACGACCCTGTCCGCCAGCTCGTCGACCTCGACCGAGATCGCGTGCGGTAGCTCCTCACGCGTCAGCTCGAGCGCCTTCTCCCGCACGAGCTCCGCGATCTGCAGCTTGAGCGGCAGATTCGTCCGCTGCTCCTGCGGGAAGTACGGCGGCCCCTCGGGCAGCAGGCTGACCAGCTCCTGCTTCAGCTCGGGGATGCCGTCGCTGGTCTTGCCGCTCACGGGATGCAACGCGTGGAACGGCCCGAGCTTGGCCGCCGTGGCCATCTGCGTCGCGATGTGGCCGGGCTTCAGCCGGTCGACCTTGTTCAGCGCGATCACGACCGGAACGCCGAGCGAGAAGACCCGCGACGCGATGTACCGGTCGCCGGCGCCGATCCGCTCGCGCGCCGAGAGCGCGAACAGCACGCCCTCCACGTCCTCGAACGACGTGTCGACCGTCCGCTGCATTCGCTCCGTCAGCGCGTCGAGCGGCCGCTGGAACCCGGGGAGGTCGAGGAGCACGAGCTGGTAATCGTCTCCGTTCGCGATTCCGAAGATCTTGTGCCGCGTCGTCTGCGGCTTGTCGGAGACGATCGCGACCTTGCCCCCGGCGATCGCGTTCGTCAGCGTCGACTTGCCGACGTTCGGCCGCCCTGCGACGGCGACGAAGCCGGACTTCACAGTTCGTCCCAGGCCTCGGGCAGGAGCTCGCGCGGCGCGTACGTGACGATCTCCCCCTTCGGATTGCGGAACGTGACCCGGTCGACGCCGAACTCGAACAGCCATTGCCGGCAGCCGCCGCACGGCGAGGCCGTGATCCCGACCGCCTCGATGTCGCCGGGGCGGGCGCCTTCGACCACGGCCCGCGACAGCACCGACCGTTCCGCGCAGACGCCGAGCGGGTACGCCGCGTTCTCGACGTTGACGCCCTCGAACACGCGGCCGTCCCGCGCGAGCGCGACGGCGCCGACGAGATAGTTCGAGTACGGCGCGTAGGCCCGCTCCGAGACCTCGACCGCGCGCCGGTACAGCTCCTCGTCCGTCATGCGCCGCCGCCGTAGAGGAAGTGGCCGTGGCCGCTCTTGGCCAGCTCGAGCCGGAAGCCGAGCGGTGCCACGCGAGCCGCGAGAGCATCCGGCTCCCAGCGGCGCTTGACGATCGTGAACTCCCGGCCGTCAGCGACGCGCCGCCGCTCGAGCTCGCCGCCCAGCGGCTCACCGGTGTGCGCCACGTCGCCTGCGTAGCTGTCGACGAGGAAGACACGGCCATCCGGGCGGAGTGCGCGCCGAACGAGTCCCCAGAACGCATCGAAGCGCGCTTGCGGTACGTGCGAGAGCCAGAAGCCGAAGAAGCAGACGTCGAACTGCTCGGCGGGCTCCCAGTCGAACAGGTCGGCGACGACGTAGTCGACGGATCCGACGTCGACACGCCCGCGATTGACGGCGAGCGTCTCCGCGCTCGCGTCGACGGCAACGACTCGCCGCCCGCTCCGCGCGAGGTGCCGCGTCCAGAGTCCGGTGCCGGCCGCGAGCTCGAGCACGTCACCGCGCGGATCGAACTCGACGAGGCCCTCCTCCACCTCGCGGACGTCGGCCGCCCAGCGCGCATTGGCCTCCTCGCCGTTGTCGTAGCGGCCGCGTCGGAACCACCAGTCGTCGTACTCCGACGCTCGCGCCGCATAGTAGTCGCGCTGCTCCGCGAGGATGTCGCGAGTCACGCGAACACCTGGAAGACGACCAGCGTCACGAGCGCACCGAGCGCGCCTCCATAGAGGACCTCGAGCCCCGAATGCACACCGGACTCGACCCGCGTCTGCGCCACGAGCAGCGCCATCACGAACGTCACGATCGAGATGATGAACCTGTGTGTGTCGCCTACGAGGTACGTCACCGCGATCCACCCGGCAAACGCGAGCGCAGCGTGCCCGGACGGAATCCCGCCGCGCAGAGGCGTACCGCGCCCCGTCCACGCCTTCGTCCCGATCACGGCGAAAATCACCAGGACGAGCGCCACCAGCGTCACCTTCGCGGGCGCGTTCAGGATCTTGTCGAGCAGCCGCGTGCTCTTGTCGGCCGCCTTCCCGGCGAAGACGAGGTAGCCGATCGCGACCGCATTCACCGTGGCGATCAGCACAGCGCCGGCGGCGATGTCCTTCGCGAGCTTCGCGTTCGGGTCGAACGACGTCGTGGAGATGTCGATCGCGCCCTCGACCGCCGTATTGATCATCTCGGTGATGAGGACGAACGCGATCGCGAGCAGGAGTGCGATCAGCTCGATCTTCGAGATGTCGAGGTAGAGCGCGACGATCAGCACCAAGACCGCGACGAGGAAATGGATGCGGAGGTTCCGCTGCGTCCGGAGGACGTGGATGATCCCCTCGAACGCGTAGTTGAACGAGTCGAGCAGGCTCGGCGAGCGCCGGGGGCCCGTGCTCACAGATAGAGCGCCTCCCTCGCCTCCATCTCCGCTCCGTGGTCATAGCCGAGCACATGCAGGACCGCGTGCACGAGCGGTGCGCGCCACGCGTCGCCGACGACCTGCGGACAGACGACGACGTCGCCGAGCTGCCGCGGCAATCCCTCCGGCAGCTCCTCGCGCGCGTCGATCGGGAACGCGAGTGCGTCCGTCGCCTCGTCGATCCCGAGATGGTCGCGCTTCAGCCCACGGATCTCGTCCGCCGCGACGAAGCTCAGGCCGAGCTCGCCGTCGTCGACGCCCTCGCCCGCGAGCACACGACGCGCGAGCTCGACGGCCGCGCTCGCGTCGACGTCTTCCCCGCTCCGGTTGTCCACTTCTACCTCAACCACTTAGCGCTGCCGCTGCGTGCCGGTCTCCTCGGCGTGCAGCTTGTACGCCTCGACGATCCGCTGGACGAGCTTGTGTCGCACAACGTCCTCGTGCCCGAAGCGCACGAATGCGATGCCATCGATCGAGCCGAGGATGTCCTGCACCTGGATCAGGCCCGAAGCCTGCTCGCGCGGCAGGTCGATCTGCGTGATGTCGCCCGTCACGACGACCTTCGAGCCGAACCCGAGCCGCGTCAGGAACATCTGCATCTGCTCGGGGCTCGTGTTCTGCGCCTCGTCGAGGATGATGAACGAGTCGTTGAGCGTGCGGCCGCGCATGAACGCGAGCGGCGCGACCTCGATCGTTCCGCGCTCGATGTACGCGTTCAGCTTCTCGGGATCCATCATGTCGTAGAGCGCGTCGAACAGCGGGCGCATGTACGGGTCGACCTTCGCGAGCACGTCGCCCGGCAGGAAGCCGAGCCGCTCGCCGGCCTCGACGGCCGGTCTCGTGAGGATGATCCGTCCGACCTGGCGCGAGTCGAGCGCGGCGACGGCGAGGGCGATCGCGAGGTAGGTCTTGCCCGTCCCTGCCGGGCCGATCGCGAAGGTGATCGTGCCGGCGCGGATCGCGTCGACGTAGCGTTTCTGCGTCACCGTCTTCGGCGTCACCTTCTTCCCGCGGTGGCTCCAGACGACGTCCTCGAAGATCGTGCGGATGTCCTCGGCCTGGTCGAGCGCGTTGACGACCGCATCGACAGTGCCGGCTCCGATCTCCTGGCCGCTCTCGACCAGGTCGACGAGCTCGTCGACGACGGCGCGGGCCTCGGCGACGCGCCGGTCGTCGCCCTCGATCGTCAGCTGGTTGCCGCGCAGCCGGATCGTGCAGTCGAGCCGGTCGCGCAGCGCGTCGAGAACGCCGTCGCCGACCCCTCCGAGCTCGGCGGCCACGTCGTTCGAGACGTCCAGGACTTCCTGCACGCGCTCAGTGTAGGGGCGCTGATGGGCCGACCGGCCCAGCAGTGCCTACCTGCGCGGGCCGAGCGCTCCGAGCACCGTGCCGAACAGCACATGCACGAACGTCTCCTGCGCGAAGACGCGCGGATTCCTCGCGAGCGGCGGCAACGTCCCGTCGCGGCGCCTTGGATGCACGCGGTCGACGACGAACATTCCCGGCCAGAGGAGCGTGTTCTCGACGACCGCCGCGACGATCCCGTGGCCTCCGCGACACGCGCGTCGTCTCCCTCGATCGTCACGCGGTTCCCGCGCAGGCGGATCGTGCACTCGAGGCGGTCGCGAAGTGCCTCGAGCACGCCGTCGCCGATCCCGCCGAGCTCGGCGGCGACGTCGTTCGAAACGTCCAGGACCTGCTGCACCCTGCTCAGTTTAGGCAGGGCCCCTGACCGGGCTAGGCGAGCTTCTCCTTGACGAGCTGGCTGACGACCGAGCCGTCCGCCCGGCCTGAAATCTGGGGCATGACGTCCGCCATGACCCGGCCGAAGTCGCGCATGCTGGTCGCGCCGTTCTCGGCGATCGCGTCGTCGACGATCTCCTCGAGATCCTCCTCCGACAGCGGCTCGGGCATGAACTCCTGCAGCACGGCGAGCTCCGCCTCCTCGGCGGCCGCCTGCTCCTCGCGGCCGCCGGCGCGGAACGCCTCGGCGGCCTCGATCCGCTTCTTGCGCTCGCGCTGCAGCACCTGGAGCGACTCGTCGTCCGAGAGTGGCCGCTGCAGCTCCTTCTCCGCACCCTGGAGGCTCGAGAGGATTAGCCGCAGCGCGTCACGGCGCTGCACGTCGCGGGCGCGCATCGCATCCTTGACCTCGTCTTCGATCCGCCCGATCAGGCTCACGCCATCCTCCCCGTCAACGCGCCGCTGAGGATATGCCAGTGGAGGTGGAAGACGGTCTGCCCTGCGCCTGGGCCGACGTTGACGACGACGCGATAGTCGTCCAACCCCTCGGCCTGCGCAACCTCTGCGATGAAGTCGAGCATCCGCTTGTCCTCGTCCGCCGGGAACTGCTCGATCTGGCGGAACGTGTCGACATGGCGCTCCGGGATGACGAGCAGGTGCGTTTGTGCCTGCGGGTTGATGTCCTGGACTGCGACGAAGCCCTCGGTGCGCGCGATGTAGTCGCCCTCGCGGACGAGCTGGCAGAAGAGGCAGTTGGGATCCGGCTCAGGCAGCGAGGATCCCCTCCTCGGAGACGGCGGCGCCGCGGACCCGGACGAGCTCGCCGATGGGCGCCGCCGGCGCGACGAGCCACGGCGAGTAGTCGTCGCCGTAGCCGCGGCCGGGACGGTCGACGAGCACGGTGTCGTCGGCGCCGAGCTTCGTCCGCCAGCGCGCGAGACAGGCCGCGTCGGACGCTGCGCGAAGCCGTGCGCCGCGCTCTTTCTTCACCTGCGGCGGCACCGCGTCCTGCTCCGCCGTGACGGTGCCGGGCCGCGGCGAATACGGGAAGACGTGGATCTTGGTCAGGCCGGCGCGCTCGACGACGCGGAGGGTGTGGTCGAACGCGCGCTCGTCCTCAGTCGGGAAGCCGACGATCACGTCGGCGGTCAGGTTGAACTCGTCGCGCAGCGGCTCGAGCCGGCGAAGATAGGTCGCGGCTGTGTAACGCCGCGCCATCGCCCTCAGGACGCCGTCGTCGCCCGACTGGAGCGGCACGTGGAGATGGCGCGAGACAGTCGGCGTCTCCCGCAGCGCGCTGACCAGCTTCTCGTCGACGTGGTTGATCTCGATCGAAGAGAGGCGAAGGCGGGCGAGGCCGGGAGTCGCGCCCGCTTCGCGAACGAGCCGCGGCAGGTCGTAGCCGGCGGCGCGGTCGCGGTAGCAGCCGAGGTTGATCCCGGTCAGGACGACCTCGCGGTGGCCCTGGCCGACCCGGCGGCGGATCTCGGCGAGCACGGCCTCGGCGACGCGGCTGCGCGAGCCGCCGCGGACGAGCGGGATCACGCAGAAGTTGCACGAGAAGCTGCAGCCGTCCTGCACCTTGACGAAGGCACGCACACGGTCGAGGCGAGCGTCGGCCTGAACGCAGCCGATCGCGCCGATGTCGCCAGCGACGAACGCCGGCGTTTCCTCGCTCCGCCGCGCGACGACGATCACGTTGTGAGGCAATCCGGCGAATGCGTCGGCGGCGAGATTCGCGCCGCAGCCGGTGACGTAGACGCGGCCGTGCGTCCGGGCGGCGCGGGCGGCCTCCTTGCGCGACTTCGCCACGGCCTCGTTCGTGACGCAGCAGGTGTTGACGACGGCGACGTCGGCGGGCCCGTCGTGCTCGAAGTGCCCGTCGTGCAGCAGGCGCTCCCGAACGTCGTGAGCGTCGGTGTGCGAGACCTTGCAGCCGAGGAAGCCGACGGAGAACGTTGCCATCGAAGGCGAGACTCTAAATGCGCTCGAACAGATCTGCGGCCCAGCCCTCCGCGCGGCGGCGCTCGACACGTCTGCGCCCGGGGAAGCGCGGCTCGTCGGACTGCAGATAGCCGGACGTGACGAACCGGGGCGCGTCGACCTTCGGCCCGAGGGCCTCGACCGCCTCGAGCGCGATGTTCGCGATCACGAGATCGGCCGGTGGCAGCGCCTCCGTCACCGCGTCGAGCCTCAAGACGTCGATCTCGACGCCGTTCGCCTCGGCGTTCGCCCGGGTCGCCTCGACGGCTGCCTGCTCGACGTCGACCGCCGTGACCGGGCCGAAGCCGAGCTTGGCCGCGGCGATCGAGAGGACGCCCGAGCCGCAGCCGACGTCGAGGACGCTGCCGGTCGGCAGGCCGTCCAGCAGCTCGAGACAGAGTCGGGTCGTGGGGTGCGAGCCGGTGCCGAACGCGCGGCCGGGGTCGACGACGACGGCAAGGACGCCGGCATCCGGCTCCTCCCAGGGCGGTCCGATCCAGAGGCGGCCGACCCGGACCGGCCGGTGGAAGCTCCGCCACGCGTCCTCCCAGCCCTCGGCGACCTCGGCGCCGCGCGCCGCGCCGAAGGCGTGCCACAGCCGCTCCTCGCCGGAGGCGTCCGTGTACGCGACTAGCTCGACTCCGTCGGCGTGCTCGATCTCCTCGAAGCCCTCCGGGAACAGCTCGATCATCCGAGCCCGTGCCTCCTCCGCGCGCGCCGACGGGGTCGTGATCGAGACGCGCCGAAGACCGCTCAGCGGAAGGCGCTCTTCAGCTTCTGGAAGAACCCCTCGTCCGCCGCGTAGGTTTCCTCGCCCGCCGTCCGCTCGAACTCCTCGAGCGCGCGCCGTTGCTCGTCGGTCAGGTTGCGCGGGACGAGCACGTTGACGAGCACCCGGTGGTCGCCACGCCCGAAGCCCTGCAGCACGGGCATTCCCTTCCCATGCAGCACGACGACCGTTCCGGGCTGCGTCCCCGCGTCGAGCGCGAGCTCGGTCTCGCCGTCGAGCGTCGCCAGCTGGATGGTCGTGCCGAGCGCAGCCTGCGTCATCGTCAGGTCGACAGTCGAGAAGATGTCGTCGCCCTCCCGGACGAAGCGCGGGTCGGGCCGAACGCGCACCTGGACGTAGACGTCGCCGGCGCGGCCGCCGGCACCCGCATGGCCGCGGCCCGTCAGGCGGATCCGCTGGCCGTCGTGGATCCCGGCCGGGATCTCGACGGCGAGCGTGCGCTGCTCGATGACGCTGCCCGCGCCCCGGCAGTCGCTGCACGGCTGCTCGATCCGCCGGCCGGTGCCGCCGCACTCGGGGCAGCCCTGGGTGCGGACGAACTCCCCGAAGAGGCTGCGCGAGATCTGCTGCAACCGTCCGGAGCCGCCGCACGTCGGGCACGTCGTGACCTCGCTGCCGGGTTCGGCGCCCGCGCCACCGCAGCGCGCGCACTCGACCGCCACGTCGTAGGGGACCTCGCGCGTCACGCCGCGGGCGGCCTCCACGAGCTCGATCTCGACCTCTGCGGCAACGTCGGCACCGCGGCCGCGGCCGCTACGCGCGCCTCCGAAGAGATCGTCGCCGAAGAACGCGGCGAACAGGTCGGAGAGGCTGCCGAAGTCGACGCTGCCGGGCGTGAAGCCGCCGCTCCGCAGGCCGGCGTGGCCGTAGCGGTCGTAGAGCTGGCGGGTCTCGGACTTCGAAAGCACCTCGTAGGCCTCGACGACCTCCCTGAAGCGCTCCTCCGCGTCCGGCGCGTCGGAGACGTCTGGATGGAGCTCGCGCGCGAGCGAGCGGAAGGCCTTCTTGATCTCGGACTCGCTCGCGTTCCGCGAGACCCCGAGAAGCTCGTAGTAGTCGCGCTCGGTCGTCGCCATCGTCCCCGGAGGGTAGCTAGGAGGTCAGTCTTCTTCGAAGACGGCCTCGACGAAGCGCGAGAGCTCGGCCGCCGCGGAGCGGACCGAGCGGATCGCCTTCTCGTAGTCCATCCGCACCGGGCCGATCAGGCTGACCGAGCCAAGCGAGCGATGGACGAGCCCGTAGGCGGCGCCCACGAGCGCGACGTTGTACAGGGCGAAGCTCTCGAGGTCGGCGCCCATCCGGACGAACGGGCGGCGCGAGTCGATGGAGCCGCCGAGCACCTCGAGCATCGCCGCCCGCTTCTCCAGCAGCTCGAGGAGGCGCCGGTACGAGGCGAGCTCCTCGCCGCGCACCTCCTCGAGCAGGTCGGCTGCGCCGCCGACGTAGAGCCGCTGCTCGGGCGCCAGCAGCTCGGTGAACGCGGGACGAAGCGTGTCGAGGAACGCTCGCTCCCGCGTTGAGAGGCCCGGATCCTCGAAGCGCCGCCGGAGCAGCGTCGTGCCGAGCTGGAGGCCGGCGACGGTCTCGTTCAGGTACTCCGCGGCCCAGCCGGCCAGCCCGGGGTCGACGTGCTCTTCGAAGTGTGCGAGCCGCTTCGTCACGCCGCCGGCGGACGTGATCACGACGACCATCACCAGCTGCGGCTGGAGCATCAGCACCTCGACGTGCTTGACCGTCGTCGCCTCGAGGGGCGGCGCGGAGACGAGGGCGAGCAGCCGGTTGACCTGCGAGAGCATCTCCGTCGTCGCCTGCAGCGCCGCCTCGATCTCGCTCTGCGCCGCGCTCAGGTCGAGCGGGAACTCGCCGTGCTCGGGCTCGACATGCTCGAGTAGGTCGTCGGCGAAGACGCGGTAGCCTGTCTCCGTCGGGATTCGTCCCGCGGAGGTGTGCGGATGCATCAGCAGGCCGCGCTCCTCGAGCGCCGCGAGCTCGTTGCGGACGGTCGACGACGAGACACGCATCGCGGACCGCTCGACCAGCGTCTTCGAGCCCACGGGCTCGCCCGTCGAGACGTACTCCTCGACGACGCGCCGCAGGATCTCGCGCTGCCTCGGCGTCAGTTCCACGACACGGCCCATTTGCAGGCAATTCTAGCCCGCATGCACGCGGGTGTTACGCGAGCAGCTCGGCAGTGACGCCGCCGCCCAGGAAGCGGCCGCGCTCGGTCAGCGCAAGCGTGCCGTCGTCGCCGCGTACGGCGAGACCGTGCCGCTCCATCCGGGCGAGACCGCCGGAGTCGAGGGCGCCGGCCAGCGCCGTGTCGATCGTCAGCGGCTCGTCCAGGCGCAGTCCGAGTATCACGCGCTCGCGCCTCCGCACCTCGTCGCCGAGCGGCTCGACCTCCCGTTCCGGCCGCTCGCCGCGGGCGAGCGCCGCAAGGTACCGGGCAAGCCGAGGCGTGTTCCGCCAGCGTCGGCTCTCGATTGTCGAGACCGCGCCCACGCCGATGCCCAGATAGTCACGGCCGAGCCAGTAGGCGAGGTTGTGCCGCGCACGCAGGTCGCGCCCGAGCGCGTCCCGCTCGGGAGTGTGGCAGAAGTTCGCCGTCTCGTACCACCGGTAGCCGGCCGTCGTCAGGCGACGGACGACGCGTTCGAAGTAGTCCTCCATCGCGTCGACCTGACGTTCCAGCTCCGCGCCGTGGGCATGCGTGAAACGCGTCCCCGGCTTCGCCTCGAGCTCGTAGCAGGACAGATGCTCCGGCCCGAGCGCGAGCGCGTCGCCGAGGTCGGCGTCGAGGTCGGCGGCGCTCTGGCCAGGGATCCCGTAGATGAGATCCAGCGAGATGTTGTCAGATTTGGCATCACGGAGAGTATGGAACGCGCGTCGGACGACATCCGGCGTGGCGCGGCGCTCGAGCGTCTCGAGCAGATGGGGACGGAAGCTCTGCGCACCGAGGGAAACGCGCGTCACACCGGCGCTGCGAAGCGCGTGCGCCAACTCGAGCGTCACCGTCTCCGGATTTGCCTCCACGGTCACCTCGACGGCACGCGGCAGCGCCTCGAGCAACCGGACGAGCTCGGGCAGCGAGGTCAGGGTCGGCGTCCCGCCGCCGAGAAAGACCGTCTCCAAATCCTCCGCGAGCAGCTCCCGCTCGAGCGCCAGCTCCCGGAGCAGCGCGTCGACATACGCGCCGTGCTGATCGTCCCGCCCGGTGACCGTCACGAAGTCGCAGTAG
>VAWW01000091.1 GCA_005884575.1 Actinomycetota bacterium | reverse complement strand
TGACGAGCCTGAACCCGGTGCTCACCGTCGGCCGTCAGATCCGCGAGGCGCTCGAGACGCACTTCGGGATGGACCGGAAGGCGGGGCAGGCGCGCGCCGTCGAGCTGCTCGAGCTCGTCGGCATCCCGAACGCGCGGGCCCGGGTCGACGACTATCCGCACCAGTTCTCCGGCGGCATGCGGCAGCGCGCGATGATCGCGATGGCGCTCGCGTGCGAGCCGAAGCTGCTGATCGCCGACGAACCGACGACGGCGCTCGACGTGACGATCCAGGCGCAGATCCTCGATCTGCTCGCGGAGCTCGTCTCCGAGCGCGACACCGCGTTGATCCTGATCACGCACGACCTGGGCGTCGTCGCCGGAACATGCGAGCGCGTCAACGTCATGTACGCGGGGATGTTCATGGAGATCGCGCCGGCCGACGATCTCTTCGCGAACCCGCGGCATCCCTACACGCTGGGCCTGCTGCAGAGCGTTCCGCGCCTCGACGCGCCGCGGCGCGCGAAGCTGCGGCCGATCGAGGGCTCGCCGCGGGACATGCTCAGCCCGCCGCGCGCGTGCCCGTTCCAGCCGCGCTGCCGCTACGAGGTCGACCTGTCGCGGCAGGAGGTCCCGCCGCTCGTCGAGATCACGCGCGACCACTGGGTCGCCTGCTTCAATCCCGTTCCGGCGGATGAATGGCAACGGGAGCTAGCGGCAATCTCGTAGAGCTCGAGGACCTGCGGGTGTGGTTTCCCATTCGCAGCGGCATCGTCCTCGACCGCCACGTCGGCGACGTTCGCGCCGTCGACGGCGTCAGCCTGACGATCGAGCGCGGCGAGACGCTCGGGCTCGTCGGTGAGTCGGGCTGCGGCAAGTCGACCGTCGGCCGAGCCATCCTGCGCCTCTATGAGCCGACCGGCGGCCGGATCTTCTTTGACGGCCAGGACATCACGAACCTCTCGGAGAGCGCGCTGCGCCCTCTGCGGCGCCGGATGCAGATGGTCTTCCAGGATCCGTTCGCATCGCTCAACCCGCGCCACAGCGTCGGGCGGATCGTCGGCGAGCCGCTGCGCGTGCACGGGCTGGCCGGAGGCGGCGACGTCTCGAAGCGGGTCCGCGAGCTGCTCCAGGTGGTCGGGCTGCCGCAGGACGCGGCGTCGCGCTATCCGCACGAGTTCTCGGGCGGCCAGCGGCAGCGGATCGGCGTCGCCCGCGCCCTCGCGGTCAACCCGGACTTCATCGTCGCGGACGAGCCCGTCTCCGCGCTCGACGTCTCGATCCAGGCGCAGATCATCAACCTGCTCGAGGAGCTCCAGGAGGACTTCCAGCTCACCTACCTGTTCATCGCGCACGATCTCGCCGTCGTCCGCCACATCTCCGACCGGATCGCGGTGATGTACCTGGGCACGATCGTGGAGATCTCGCCGGCGGACGACCTGTACGTGAACCCGCTGCATCCGTACACCATCTCGCTACTCTCGGCGGTGCCGATCCCGGACCCCGTCGTCGAGAGGCAGCGCCAGCCGATCCTGCTCGCCGGCGACCTGCCGAGCCCGGCCGCGCCGCCCGCCGCGTGCCGCTTCCATACGCGCTGCCCGTACGTGCAGCCGACGCGCTGCCGCGACGAGGCGCCGCCGCTGCGGCGGCTGGCGTCCGGCCACGAGGTGGCGTGCCACTGGGCCGAGCAGATCAAGGCGGGGACGATCCGGCCGCACGAGCGCGAGCCCGTCTTCGACGCCGGCCTCGCGGAGCCGGTCGCCGAGCCGCCGCCCGTCTAGGGCGCGGGAAACCAGGTTTCCCGCGGGCCCTTCCTGCGGCTGGTGTTTGTTTGTGTGGCTCCGGCGCGAGCGGTCGCGCCTCCGCCGGCCGATGGCTGCGCATGGCGGCCGCCGAGGGTCGGGCGGTGGCGTTGCACGCGCGCGGGTGCTGAAGCATCCGCGCGCGTGTGTGTTCGAGGCCAGGCGCTAAACCGCGCCGCGCTGTAGCGCGTGGCCCAAGGCATCGTGATCTGGGCGACGGTCGGGCACCGGTCGCTCCCCTGCCGCTAACTCTCCGTCGGGCGAATCGTCCATGTAACAATGCAGCGCGCGCAAGGCACCGGGGGTCTGCTCGCTGCGCGCGGAAGCGAATCCAGCCTCGGGAGGTACTGAAGTGACAGGAAGACACCGCGCGAAGTGGCTGAGCGCAGGCGCTCTCGTACTCGGCGTCGCGCTCGTCGCCGCGGGGTGCGGCGGTGGCGGGCCGAAGAACAATGCCGCCGCCGGCAGTACTGCGGCGACGTCCACCGCCCAGAGCTCGGGCGGAGGGACGACAGCAAAGACGTTCGCCAACCTTCGGACCGTGTTCGACACCGGCATCGACTTCCTGGATCCCGGGCTTTCGTACACCCGCCGGACGGTGCGACGATCGTCCCGTATCTCGCCAAGGAGCTGCCGAAGGTCTCGGCCGACGGCAAGACCTACACGCTGACGCTGCGGAAGGGACTGAGCTACTCCGACGGCACTCCGGTCAAGGCGAGTGACTTCCCGGCCACGATCGAGCGCGACTTCAAGCTCGACTCCCCGGGCGTCGGCTTCTTCGCGAACATCGCCGGCGCCGACACGTTCAGCAAGACGAAGAAGGGTCACATCTCCGGGATCGTGACCGACAACGCGGCCGGGACGATCACGATCAAGCTGAACTCGCCGCAGGGCGACTTCGTCAACATCCTTGCCACCGAGTTCGCGGCCCCGGTTCCGGCGAAGACGCCCGCCAAGGACCAGTCGACGACGCCGGCGCCCGCCACCGGCCCGTACATGATCCAGTCGTTCAAGCCGAACAAGGGCGGCGTCCTCGTCCGGAACCCGAAGTTCGACGACTCCCTTCTCGGCGGCAACGTCCCGAAGGGAAACCCGGACAAGATCACGATCGACATCATCAGCGACCCGACGATCGCGCTCCAGCGGGTGATCAACGGCCAGGACGACTGGAATTACCACCAGCCGCCGCCGGACCGCCTCGGGACGATTCAGTCGAAGTACGCGGATCAGTACAAGACGTACATCCCGGCGAACCTCTACTACTTCTTCATGAACGTGCGCGAGAAGCCGTTCGACGACCCGAACGTGCGCAAGGCCGTCAACTTCGGCATCGACCGCGCCGCGCTCGTGCGCATCTACGGCGGGCTCGGAACGCCGACGGAGAACGTCATGCCGCCGACGTATCCGCAGTACAAGAAGCTCAACCTCTACCCGTACAACCTCGCGAAGGCGAAGGCGCTCATCAAGGGGTGCAACTGCGCGAGCACTCCGATCGTCATCTGGAACCACGACCGCGACATCGACCCGAAGGCGACGGCGTACCTCGCCGACCAGCTCGGGAAGATGGGCTTCACGAACGTCAAGCAGAAGATCGTCAATGCCGCGGTGTACTGGACGACGATCGGCAACCAGGCGACGAAGGCCCAGATCGGATTCGCCGACTGGTTCCAGGACTATCCGCATCCGCTCGACTGGTTCGACGTGTTGCTGAACGGCAAGCGGATCACGCAGACGCACAACAACAACTACGCGAACGCGAACTTCCCGGCGATCAACAACCAGATCGACAAGCTGAAGAAGGAACCGCTGCTGAACGCGAAGATCAATGCCGAGTGGGCGCAGGTCGACAAGCAGGTCGATCAGAACGCTCCCTGGGCGGCCTTCCTCAACAGACAGTTCATCGACTTCTTCAACGCGGACATGGATCTGACCGGTAGCTGCTACACGAACCACGTTCTGTACACGTTCGACTTCGCCCTCGCCTGCAAGAAGTAGGCGAGGGCGCCGCGGAAGGCAGCGGTGGGGGAGCCGGCTACCGGAACTGAGTTCACGCTCGACACGGCGGCCGAGCTCGCCCAGGTCGAGCACGGTGCGATCCAGGGACGCAGCCCGTGGTATCTCGCGTGGCGCCGGCTGCGGCGGAACTACATCGCGTTCGCGTTTCTCGGCCTCTTCGTCGTGATCGTTCTCGCGTGCGCCCTCGCGCCGGCGTACGCGAGCCACGTCGCGCACACGGGGCCGAACGCGAACCACGTGCTCGACACGATCACCGTCCACGGCAAGCAGGTGCCTGTCGTGTCGCCGGGCGGGCTGATCAACGGGAAGCTCGTTCCGTCCCTCCCGATCGGCCCGCAGTGGTTCAACGCAGGCGGGCGGTACCTCCTCGGCGCCGACGCGAATGGGCGTGACGTCGCCGTTCGACTGCTCTACGGGGGCCGGAACTCGCTCGTGATCGGGATCGGGTCGGCGCTGATCTGCATCGTCGTGGCCGTCCTGCTGTCGCTGATCGCCGGCTACTTCGGCGGCTGGATCGACTTCGTGATCACGCGCTTCTACGACCTCTTCTACGCGTTCCCGGTGATCCTGCTCGGCATCGCGCTCGGCTCGGCCCTCGCGATCAACGGCTTCCACCACTTCGGCATCACCATCGAGAGCGGCAGCATCTGGATTCCGACGCTCGTGATCTCCTACGTGCTGATCGCGTACGTCGGCCGGCCGATCCGGGGGCAGATCCTCTCGCTGCGCGAGAAGGAGTTCGTCGAGGCCGCGATCGCGCAGGGAGCGCGGCCGTGGCGGATCATGGTCAGCGACCTGCTGCCGAACCTCGCGTCGTCGGTGCTCGTCTTCTTCACGCTGATCATCGCGAACAACATCGTCGTCGAGGCTGCGCTCTCGTTTCTCGGGGCGGGCGTTCAGCCGCCGACCGCCTCGTGGGGGACGCTGATCGCGGACGGACAGACGCTGATCGTCACGCGCCCGTGGCTCTCGCTCGCGCCCGGGATCGCGATCGTCCTCACGGTGCTGTCGCTGAACGTCTTCGGCGACGGCCTTCGCGATGCGCTCGACCCGCGCGCGAAAGTGAGGATCGAGCACTAGTGGCCGCCTTCTTCATGAGGCGTTTCCTTGGCGCGATCCTCGTGCTGATCGCGGTCAGCTTCATCACGTTCGTAATCTTCATCGTCGTCCCCGGCGGCGGCCCGCACGGCACCGCGGAACGGATTGCNNNNTCATCGACATCGAGCACAAGTGGGCCTTCGACAGGCCGTTCTACGTCCAGTACTGGAAGATGATGGAAAAGGCATGGCACGGGCTCGTCGGCGACTCGAATCCCGACAACAAGCTCCTCTCCTACACGACGCAGCAGGACGTCGTGCAGCAGATCAAGCAAGGAATTCCCGCGACGTTCTCGCTCACGATCGGCGCGAGCGTCATCTGGCTCTTCTTCGGGATCCTCGTGGGCGTGATCGCCGCAGTCACCGCGGGCAGGCTGTCCGACCGCGCGATCACGATCCTCGCGCTCGTCGGGATCTCGATGCCCGTGTTCTGGCTCGGGATCGTCACGCGGTACTTCCTCGCCGAGAAGAACACGTGGTTCCCGGACGGCGAGTACGTGGGGCTGACGGCCAACCCGGTGCAGTGGGCGTACCACCTGATCCTGCCGTGGACGGTGCTCGCGGTCCTCTACATCGGCTTCTACGGACGCGTGCTGCGCAACAACATCCTCGACACGATCAACGAGGATTTTGTGCGCACGGCGCGCGCGAAGGGGCTGTCGCGCCGCGAGGTGCTGACGAAGCACGTGCTCCGGAACTCGCTGATCCCGGTCGTGACGCTGTTCGGCCTCGACTTCGCCGGCGTCCTCGGTGGCGGCGCGATCCTCACGGAGAAGGTGTTCGACCTGCACGGCGTCGGCTGGTACGCGGCCGACGCGCTCGACAAGTTCGACCTGCCGCCGATCATGGGCGTCACGCTGTACGGCGCCGGGTTCATCGTGCTCCTCAGCGTGCTCGTGGATCTTTTCTACGCATACCTCGACCCGCGGATCCGGCCGACGTAATGGCCGACGAGCGGCTCCTGGAGGTGCGCGGCCTGAAGGTGCAGTTCGCGACGGAGGACGGCGTCGTCCACGCCGTCGACGGCGTCGACTTCGCGCTCGACCGCGGCAAGGTGCTCGGGATCGTCGGCGAGTCCGGCTCCGGCAAGAGTGTCACCGCGATGACGATTCTCGGGCTGACGCGCGACGTGAACACGCGGTTCGAGGGCGAGGTCATCTACAAGGACCGCAACCTGCTCGACCTGCCCGAGAACGAGATGCAGCAGTACCGCGGCGCCGAGATCGGGATGATCTTCCAGGATCCGATGACGTCGCTGAACCCGGTCTACCGCGTCGGCGATCAGATCGTCGAGGCGATCCAGGCGCACGAGCCGGTCGACAAGCGCAAGGCGCGGCGCCGCGCGGTCGAGCTGCTTCGGCAGGTCGGGATCCCGAATCCCGAGTCGCGCGTCGACGATTACCCGCACCAGTTCTCGGGTGGCATGCGGCAGCGGGCGATGATCGCGATGGCCCTCTCCTGCAACCCGGATGTGCTGATCGCGGACGAGCCGACGACTGCGCTCGACGTGACGATCCAGGCGCAGATCATCGAGCTGATCGACCAGTTGAAGGACGACTTCAACTCCGCGGTGATCCTGATCACCCACGACCTCGGCGTCGTCGCGGAGATCGCCGACGACCTGCTCGTGATGTACGCGGGCCGCGTGGTGGAGCACGGCGGGAAGCGGCCGCTCTTCTACGACCCGCAGCACCCGTACACGTGGGGCCTGCTCGGCTCGATTCCGCGGCTCGACCGGCCGAGGTCGGAGCGGCTGCACACGATCGAGGGGTCGCCGCCGTCGCTCATCCGCCTGCCGCAGGGTTGCAAGTTCCGCCCCCGCTGCCCGCACGCGTTCGAGAAGTGCCTGGAGGAGCCGCCGCTCGAAAACCGCGTCGAGACGCCGGGCCATCTCGACCGGTGCTGGCTCACGGTCGAGGCGAAGCGCGCGGTGCGCGACGAGACGATCGAGGGCGGGGAGCCGGCGGCCGCGTGAGCCTGCTCGAAGTCCAGCACGTCAAGAAGTACTTCCCGGTTCGAAAGGGGCTGCTGCAGCGCGAGGTCGCGCGCGTCCACGCCGTGGACGACGTCTCCGTCTCGGTGCAGGAGGGCGAGACGCTCGGTCTCGTCGGCGAGTCGGGATGCGGCAAGTCGACGCTCGGCCGCACGATCGTCCGCCTGCTCGAGCCGACCGACGGCGAAATCGTCTTCGAGGGCCGGAACATCTCGAAGCTCGGGGCCGGGAAACTGCGGCCGCTACGGCGCGAGATGCAGATGGTCTTCC
The DNA here is from genome assembly GCA_005884575.1 of Actinomycetota bacterium. Lineage (GTDB taxonomy): Bacteria > Actinomycetota > Thermoleophilia > Gaiellales > Gaiellaceae > AC-16. Next base: position 4,171 of record VAWW01000091.1, on the reverse strand, counting down.
AGGATCCGTACGCGAGCCTCAATCCTCGGAAGCGGGTGGGGACGATCATCGGCGATCCGCTCGAGATCCACGGAATCGGCGACGCGAAGTCTCGGCGCGCCCGGGTGCAGGAGCTGCTCCGGACCGTCGGGCTCTCCCCGGAGCACTACAACCGGTTTCCCCACGAGTTCTCCGGCGGACAGCGGCAGCGGATCGGGGTCGCCCGGGCCCTCGCGCTCCAGCCCAAGCTGATCATCGCCGACGAGCCGGTCTCGGCCCTCGACGTCTCGATCCAGTCCCAGATCCTCAATCTCCTCGGCGACCTGCAGGAGGAGTTTCGGCTGACGTACATCTTCATCGCCCACGATCTTGGGGTCGTCCGGCACGTCAGCGACCGCATCGCGGTCATGTACCTGGGGAAGCTCGTCGAGCTCTCGCCGGCCGAGGAGCTCTACGAGCGGCCGATCATGCCCTACACGGAGGCGCTCCTCTCGGCGGTGCCCATCCCGGATCCCGACCGGGCCGAGGCGCGGGAGCGGATCGTCCTCACGGGCGACGTGCCGAGCCCGATCGATCCTCCGTCGGGCTGCCGGTTCCACCCCCGCTGCCGCTACGCGACCGAGGTCTGCAAGCAGGTCGAGCCGCCCCTGACCGACTACGGAAACGGCCATCTGGCCGCTTGTCACCACCCGCTCAATGTCGACCAGGCGACGCTCGAGCGCGTCCGGGCGGCGCCGGAAAGCCCTGCGGAGGCGGACAAAAGTGCGCTCCCCGTGGATTCATCGGGCCCGTCGAATCCCTGATTCGAGGTAGGACCGCCTAAAGGGGGCCCCCGCAGCGACCGATACTCGAGCCGTGGACGCAGCAGAGCGCAAGGAGATCCTCAGCCGTTACATGGACCACTCGCGTCGCTTCGAGGAGGTCGCGGCGCGCCGCAGCAACGGCAACGGCGAGGTCATCCCGTTCACGGGGCCGCTTCGGGAGCTCGAGCAGGAGCCGACGATGCGCGAGATCGAGGTGCTCCAGCTGATCTCGGACGGCCTGGTGAACCGCGAGATCGGCGTTCGGCTGTTCCTCTCGGAGGAGACGGTCAAGTCGCACGTCCGCCACCTTCTGGCGAAGCTCCAGGCGCGCTCGCGCGCGCATGCCGTAGCCGTCGGCTTCCGCCGCGGCATCATCGGCTAGAGCACAAGCAAGCGCCGGAGTCGCTCCAACTCCGACGCGGCTTGCGTACTCAGGTTCTGCCTGTTTTCCACTTCCTGTGGAAATCGCTCAACAGAGCGATGTCACACAGCTGTGGACAAAGGACACTGCGACCGCTCTACCAGACGCGACTGACGCCCGCGACGCGGGCAACAGAAGCGAGCTGGGTGACGGCCCAGCGCACACGATGACTCACGAGAGGCCTCCCTCGGGGACTGACGGCATGCGCAATCCTATGACCCTTTTAGGGGAGTTTCAAGGGGTCTTGACTAAGTCTTCGCGCAGGTTCTGGCAAAACTTCACCACGCTGCAATCGAGGTGTATGGAATCGCGCTTGGAGTGGCCGCAGCCGTGCTCGCGTTCGGGCTCATCGAGAGCGATCAGGGCCTAGGCGCGTCGCCAACCATCGTTGTCCTGGTGGGTGCCGTAGCCCTCTTCATGGAGCGCCAGCCTGTGCGGCTTAGTCCGAGCGTAGAAATGACCGTCTCCGTCTTACCTGTGCTGTTCGCTGCTGTCGAATACGGACCCATGCAGGTATGGCGGTTGCGGCGCTGGGCCTCGTCCTGCATTTCGAACGTCCGTATTCCCGGTGGCTCATCTGGACGTCGTCACGCTCGCTGGCAGGCGGTCTTGCAGCTTCGTTGGTCGGCGTCCGCACCGATTCGGTTGGATTGCTCATCGCGGCTGTGATCGCTGCGGCCGCGACCGAGGCAGTGGTCGACATGGCTATTGGGGTCGGTGTCTATGTGATCCGCCGACATGGAACGTTTGCCAACCACCTGCGGAGCCTTGGCCCCGTATTCATCACTACCGTCCCGCTCTACGCTCCGCTGCTGGTCTTGCTCGTTTACGCATACTCGGCTGTTTCGCCATGGAGTGTGTTGCTCTTCTTCGGGCCGGCATTCGCCGCCCAGCGCTTCTACCGCCTTTACCAAGAGGAGCGTGAGGCGACGCAGCAGTTGGGCATCGTAAACGTTCGTCTTGAACAGGCCAACGTATCCTTCACGACGGCTCTTGTCGCCACATTGGATGCGCGAGACCGATACACAGCAGGGCACTCGGCGGCGGTCGCGATCTACGCCCGCGATATTGCTGAACGTAGTGCCTCTCAGCTCGAGAGCAGCGAATGGTACACCCCGCAGGCTTAGTACACACGACATCGGAAAAGTTGGGCTTCCCGCCGGTCTCTTGGAAAAGCCCGGAGCCCTCACGCTGGAGGAGCGCCGCCATATGGAGGAGCATTCCGTCATCGGCGAGAGAATCTTGCGGAATGTCGAGGACTACGCGGAGATCGCCCATGTCGTGCGGCACCACCACGAAAGAGTTGACGGCATGGGATATCCCGACAAGCTTGCAGGAGATGAAATCCCGCTCCTGTCGCGCATCATTGCTGTCGACGACGCGTACAACGCAATGACATCCGACCGTCCGTACCGCGACGCGATGCCGAGCCGTGTCGCGCGATTGCGTCTCGCACAAGCGGTTACGACGCAGTTCGATACGACCGTCGTTGCTGCGTTCGAAGCTATCCTCGCTGGCGCGGACGAGAGTTATCGAACGGGCGCTCGGGCCGACTTCACGATTGATGCACGCGAGCCGCATGAGCAGCCCGCACTGCTGGTTGAAGTCGCCTAGATCAAATCGCTTGCTTGGGCACGAAGCGCGGCTTCCGTTCGCGAGCGGACACCTAGTTTCTCATAGACGTGCCGAAGGTGAACTTTGACTGTTACTGGGCTTACGAAAAGTGCCTTAGCGATCTCCTGGTTTGTAAATCCTTTCGCCACGAGCTGTAGAACTTCGTACTCTCGAGGTGTGAGTGCGCTGGAGCTGTGTCGCGTTTCGACATCCCCGACGTGCAGCCGCCGGGCGAGGGATACGTCACCAGCACGGTGGAGAACTACTGAGACAGCTGTCACTGATGCCCCTGCTCCCAGAACGGTCTGAAGAAAGTTCTCGGACACTCGATAGGCCCACACGAATCCGTCCCACGCACCGGTTTCGGCCGCGAGGTCGTACGCACCTTTTGCTAAGGCCGCGGCGTCGGAGGCGCCCTTCTGGATCGCAGCAATTGCTCTCACCAGTTTGGCGTCGAGGAGGGGCTCAAGAGTCGTCGCGCGTGACTCGATTCTTTCGCAAAGCTCGAGCGCGTCGTCTATGCGAGTCTGCGCGATACGAAGTAAAGCGACACCGCTTAGATACTCGGCGTACGCTGGACTCCAATGGATACTTTCGTCATTCTCGAAATCCGACAAGGTAAATCTCTCCGGCGCGTGACCCGCGGCAGCCAGATGGGCGCGAATTCTCAGGATGGACAACCAGAGGTGAATGTCTTCGACTCGAGCCGTCGCTTTCTGGACGTGATCAAGCAGTGCTCCGGCCCGGCTATAGCGTCCCCGACCAGCTTCACACGCCGCCAGCCGCATCTCGAACAAAGGTTGGACGAACGGCAGCCAACGAGCTTTTGCTTCGGCCGCGCCAAGTCTCAATAGAGGCGCGGCCTCGTCGTAACGCCCGCACAAGACGAGAAGACCGGCCCAGCGCCACAGGAACGCCGTTCGCACCATCGGGTTATCCGTTGCGTCGAGCAGCGAACGGGCCCGCTCGGCGATGTCTAGAGCGTCCTCTCCGTAGCCCAGTGCGTTTGCGTGCAGGCAGTAAGCCGTCGCGACGCGTAACTGGAAGTCGGTGCTTGGCACCGCGAGCGCCTCGAAGGCGTTGAGCAATTCGGCTCCTTCCCCCATCCCTAAGTAGGTCGCTGCGGAAAACGCTCCCCACAGGGCGTCTTCCTTATCTTCATCGGTCTGTGCAAGGTCGAGCGCACGCTTGAAATGTCGGAAGGCGTCTTCCGCAGCCTCGTCAAAGTACGCGCTTTGAGCGAGATTGAGCCACGCGCGTGATGCCGCGGGGTCACTCTCTTCGAGTCCCGCAACCGCTTTGCTACTAAGGCGACGAGCGCTCGGGTACTTGCCCTCGCGGAACGCGAGTTGGC
>VAWW01000129.1 GCA_005884575.1 Actinomycetota bacterium | reverse complement strand
CGCCTCCGCCTGCCGTCCGCAGCGGTAGAGCGCGAGCATCAGCTGCCGCCGCGGCTGCTCGCGCAGCGGCTCCTGCTCGACGAGCGCCTGCAGCTCGCCGACGAGACGCTCGTGCTGGCCGAGCTCGAGCTCCGCTTCGATCCGCTGGCCGAGCGCCTCCAGCCGCAGCTCGGCCAGCCGCCGCGCCGCCGCGACCGCGAACGGCTCGCGCCGGAACTCGTCCAGCGCGGGGCCGCGCCAGAGCGAGAGCGCATCGCGGTACAGCTGAGCGCGCCGTCCGGCGTCCGGCTCGCCGCGCGCCGACTCGGCCAGCGACTCGAACCACGCCAGATCCGTCCTGGCGGCCCGCAGGACGTAGCCGGGCGAGCGCGTCTGGATCGCATCCGGGCCGAGCGCCTTCCGCAGCGTCGAGACGTGCGCCTGCAGCACCTTGTGCGCGCTCGGCGGCGGGCGTTCGCCCCAGAGCGCCCCGACGAGCGTGTCCGCCGCCACGACGCGGCCGGCGTCGAGCCCGAGGCGCGCGAGCAGCGCGCGCGGCTTCCCACCGGGCAGCGCCACGCCGTCGAACTCGAGCGGCCCGAGCAGGCGGAGTTCGTTCATCCGGCGGAGATAATCGCACTGTGGATCGCGTCGGCCGCTACCGCCTCGGCCCCGTCCTCGGCGAGGGCGCGACGGGTGTCGTCTACCACGCGACCGACGGCGAACAGGAGGTCGCGGTCAAGGTCCTCCGCGCCGAGGACGCCGCCGCGCAGAAGCGGTTCGAGCGCGAGGCGA
>VAWW01000090.1:549-6717 GCA_005884575.1 Actinomycetota bacterium | reverse complement strand
CGCGGGTGCCGTGCAGCCGGCCGACGAAGCAGCAGTCGACACCGACCAGCTCGCCCGGACGCTCGGCCTCCACGTGCCGCTCCGGCTCTGGCTCGCGCGGCGGCTGGTAGGGGGCGCGGTAGCCGGCGACGAGCGCCAGCCGCTTCGCGCGCCTGTTGAGGCCGTGCCGGCACAGGCAGCGCCAGACGCCGTTGGCCGAGACGACGATCCCGCGCCACCTCTCACGCCCGAGCTCGCTGCTGATCCGCCGTGGCCCGAAGCCGGGATGGGCGAGCGAGAACGCGACGATCCGCTGCTCGACAAGCGGCGAGAGCTGGTTGGGCATCCGCGGCCTGCGCCGCTCGCTCGGGCGCAGCATCTCCAAGCCGTGGCGATCGACCTTGCGTTTCCAGTCGTAGAACGTCGAGCGGTGCACCCCGAACGTGCGGCAGGCTGCCGAGACGCCGACCCGGCCCGCGAGGTCGAACAGCTGCAGCCGATAGCCGAAGAGCACGTCATCCTGCGACACGCGACTCCTCCTTTTGCTTGGCGGTAAGAGGAGCCTGAGTCGCAAAACGGACGGCGCCCCACGGGGCGCCGTCGCTCGTCAAAAACCAATCAGCGGCCCCGAAGGTGTCGGGACCACTCGGAGACAGTCCAGCCTAGGGCACGACGACGCGCACCACGCCGTCCACGACGTGCACCGGATACGTGTCCACGGGCTCGTACGCAGGCAGCGTCAGCGGCCGGCCGCTGCGGATGTCGAACCGCGAGCCGTGGCGCGGGCAGACGACGATGCACTCGTCCGGCTCCCAGTCACCCTCGGCGAGCGGCCCGTCGTCGTGCGAGCAGCGATCCTCGATGGCAAGCAGGTCGCCGTCGCAGTTGAAGACGCCGATCGCGAGCTCGCCCGCATTGACGATCTTCACGGAGCCCGGCGGGAACTCTTCCACCGGCGCGACGTCGAGCTCGGCCAAACTACTTCAGGTCGAGCTCGTCGAAGCCCGCGATGCCCTCGGGGAGTGGCGTGCCCTTCGCCTTGTGCAGCGCGACCTTCAGCGTCGTCAGGCCGAGCATCGCGCACTTCAGCCGCACGGGCGTGAGCGGGATGCCGATCTCCTCGAGCAACTCGTCCTTGTCGAGCGTCGCGACCTCCGTCGCGGTCCGGCCCTGGACCATCTCCGTCAGCATCGACGTCGCCGCCTGCGAGATTGCGCAGCCGCGACCCGAGAACTTCACCTCGTCGATCGTCTCCCCGTCCTCTCCGAACGCGACGTAGATCGAGACCTCGTCGCCGCAGAGCGGGTTCTGTCCCTCGGCCTCCGCGTCGGCCGACTCGATCACGCCGTGGCCGCGCGGGTTCTTGTAGTGGTCGAGGATGATCTCCCTGTAGAGAGAGTCGAGGCCGTCGCTCACGCGAACACCTTCTTCACCTTGTGCAGCCCGTCGACGAGCTGGTCGATCTCCTCGGGGAGCGTGTAGAGGTAGAAGCTCGCGCGGTTCGTCGCCGCGACGCCGAGCTTCTGCATCAGCGGCTGGCAGCAATGGTGTCCGGCGCGGATCGCGACGCCCTCGAGGTCGAGGATCTGCGCGACGTCGTGCGGATGGATGTCGTCGAAGTTGAACGAGACGATTCCGGCGCGGCGGTCGGCAGGCGGTCCGTACGTCGTCAGGCCGGGCACCTCGGCGAGCCGGTCGAGCGCGTACGAGACGAGCTCGTGCTCGTGGGCGGAGATCGCATCGAAGCCGATCCCGTGCAGATAGTCGATCGCCGCGGCGAAGCCGACGGCCTCGGCCATCGGCGCGGTGCCGGCCTCGAACTTGTGCGGCAGCTCGCCCCAGGTCGTCCCCTCGAAGCGCACCGAACGGATCATGTGCCCGCCGAGCAGGAACGGCTCCATCCGCTCGAGCAGCTCTGCGCGTCCCCAGACCGCGCCGATCCCGCTCGGCCCGCACATCTTGTGGCCGGAGATCGCGAGGAAGTCGCAGCCGAGCGCCTGCACGTCGACGGTCATATGCGGCGCGGCCTGCGCGGCGTCGCAGACGAAGATCGCGCCGCGTTCATGCGCCCACGCGACGAGCTTCTCGACCGGGTTGATCGTCCCGAGCGAGTTCGAGACGAGCCCGGTCGCGACGACCTTCACGTTCCCGCCGTCGGCCGCTTCGTCGAGCGCGCCGAGGTCGAGCTCGCCGTGCTCGTCGAGCGGCAGCATCCGGAACTCGGCGCCGGTCTTCTTCGCCATGTACTGCCACGGCACCCAGTTCGAGTGGTGCTCGAGCTCCGTGACGAGGACGATGTCGCCGGGGCCGAGATTGTTCAGGCCCCAGGCGTACGCGACGAGATTGAGTCCCTCGGTCGCGTTGCGCACGAAGATCACCTCGCGCGCCGCCGGCGCGTTCAGGAGCTCCCGCACCTTCTCCCGCGAGCCCTCGAGCGCCGCTGTGGCCCGCTCGGCGAGCTGGTAGACGCCGCGGTGGACGTTCGCATACGAGGTCTCGTAGAACTCGCGCATCGCGTCGAGCATCTGCCGCGGCTTCTGGGAGCTCGCCGCAGAGTCGAGGAATGCGAGCGGCTTCCCGTGGAAGGTCTGCTCGAAGATCGGGAAATCCGCGCGCAGCTTCCGCGCGTCGAGCTTCGTCGTCTGCGCCGTGACGGCCATCGTCTCATCGTACCGAGGGGATCCCTCGTTGGATCGCGATACTTCCAGGGTGGTCCGCCGCGCTGTGCTCTGGATCGTCCTGCTCGTGCTCGCGGCCGGCTGCTCCGGCTCGAGCAAGAGCTCGCCTCCGACGGCGGCCGCGACCGATGCGGGCCCGCGGCCCGTGAAGCGCGTCCTCTTCCGGCAGCTCGTGCCGGCCCCGGCCGGAACGCTCGGCACGCCGGTCCAGGATCCTGCGACGGCCCGGCTTCCCGGCGGCGCCGGTGCCGCGCTGCTCGGCGGTCTCACCGCTGCGGACACCTCGAGAAGCGACATCGTCACCGTGACGAGGGCCGGCGTCGAGCGGCATCCGGGGCGCCTGCCCGTGGCGCTCCACGACGCGGCTGCAGTGACGCTCGGCAGCCTTGTCTACCTCTTCGGCGGTGGTGACGGCGTCGAGCAGCTCGACGGGATCGTCCAGGTCGACCCGCTGACGGGCGCCGCCGAGACGATCGGACGCCTGCCGGCGCGGAGCTCCGACCAGACCGGAGCTGCGGTCGGCGACACGGCGTACGTCGTCGGCGGCTACACCGGTGCGAAGTGGCTCGACACGATCGTCGCGTGGAAGCGCGGCGGCCGCGCACGCGTCGTCGCTCATCTGCCGTCACCGGTCCGCTACGCGGCGGTCGCCGCCGCGGGCGGCCGCGTCGTGATCGCGGGCGGCTCGCTGCCGAACGGGACGGCGAGCCGCGAGATCTATTCCTTCGATCCCTCGAGCAACGCCGTCCGAAAGATCGGCGTGCTTCCCGCCGCGACGACGCATGCAGCGGCGGCTGCGCTCGGCGACGTCGTGTACGTCGTCGGCGGCCGCGGCGCCGTCGCCGGCACGCCCACGTCGCGAATCGTCGCGATCGACCCGGTCCGAGGCCGCGTGCGCCCGGCGGGGCGCCTCGCGGAGCCGCTCTCCGATCTCGGCGCGGCCGCCGTCGGCGGCGGAATCCTCGTGGTCGGCGGACACGGCAGCTCGGGCGCCGTCGCGACGATCTACGAACTGCGCCCCGGCAACGCCGCGCGGCGGGCGCCCGCAGCACAGGTCTCGAGCGTCTACGCCGCCGACCGGGCCGGGATGCTCACCGGCGCGGCGCGATTCGCGAAGCCGCTCGTCTACGTGCCGAACAGCGACTCGAACACCGTCGACGTGATCGATCAGCACACCTTCAGGGTCGTCCGCCACTTTGGCGTCGGCGCGCTGCCGCAGCACGTCGTCCCCTCGTGGGATCTGAAGACGCTCTACGTCACCAACGACATCGGCAACAGCCTGACGACGATCGATCCCCGTAACGGGAAGCCGGGCCGAACGCTCGCAGTCGAGGATCCCTACAACATGTACTTCACGCCCGACGGGCGCTACGCCGTCGTCGTCGCCGAGCGGCTGGCGCGCCTCGATTTCCGGGATGCGCACTCGTTCAAGCTCGTCCAATCGCTCTCAATGCCCTGCCGAGGCGTCGACCACATGGACTACTCCGCCGACGGCTCCTATCTGATCGCGAGCTGCGAGTTCTCGGGGCAGCTCGTCAAGGTCGACGTCGCGCAACAGCGCGTCGCCGGCACGCTGACCCTTCGCTCGGGCGCCGCGCCGCAGGACGTGAAACTCTCGCCCGACGGCTCCGTCTTCTACGTCGCCGACATGAACGCGAACGGCGTCTGGCTCGTCGACGGCGACCGGTTGCGGGTCATCGGCTTCCGCGCGACCGGTCGCGGTGCGCACGGGCTCTATCCGAGCCGCGACGGAGGGACGCTCTACGTGACGAATCGGGGCGAGGGATCGATCACGCGGATCGACTTCGCGACGCGACGGATTGTCGGCAAGTGGCGGCTCCCGGGCGGCGGCAGCCCGGACATGGGCAACGTCTCCGCCGACGGCAAGGTGCTGTGGCTGAGCGGCCGCTACAGCCGCGAGGTCTACGCGATCAGCACGAGGGACGGGCGGCTATTGGCACGGATTCCAGTCGGTGCTGGCCCACACGGCCTCTGCGTCTGGCCGCAGCCGGGGCGGTACTCGCTCGGCCACACCGGGATCCTCCGCTAGAACGGCCGAGCCCCGGCTCTCGCCGGGGCTCGCCTCGAGTCGAACGGGCCGTGCGCTAGTCGTGGTGCCGCTTGTGCGTGCGGTGATGGCGACTCGCGTTGCTGTGCTTGTCGCTGCGCTCGGCTTCGCCCTTCTTGGCCGAGTGCATCTGATGCTCGACGAAGCTCACGCACTGCCCCTGGTTCTTGAACGACGGGCTGGTGAAGGTCTTCCAACCGCCGTTCTTGCACTGGTCCTTGGCCGTCGGCGGGCCACCGGTGCCGCCGCCGCTCGCGGGAACCTGGAGCACGCCGTTGACGAAGATCTTCGAGACGTCGGCGGTTCCCTGGACGTCGATGATGACAGACGCGTTCGTGATCGTCCCCGGCGGCGGCAGAGTCGAGTTGATGCTGAGCAGATCCGCCAGGGTGAAGTTGTACGTCGCGGTTCCGTCGGCGTTGACGACCGGGGTCACGTTGTTGCAGCCGAGGAAGTACGTGTGCGGACCCGTGGTCGAGGTGGCGCCGATGTTGAACCGCGGCGAGCCGCCCTGGCACTGGGTCGTGCTCGCGAGCGTGAACGACGCCGACGTGAACGGCTGGCCCGTCAGGCCGGTGATGTCGCCGAAGGCGCTCGCGTTCGTCGCGGTCGGGCAGTTCTTCTCGAGGTGGAGCACGCCGTTGCTGAAGCTCGCCTTCGGACAGCCGGTGCCACCTGGATCGAAGACGCCCGGGACGAGGGCGGCGCCGGCCGGACCGGCCACCGCCAGCGCACATGCGGCGATCGCCGCAATGATCAATTTCCGCATCTTTCCCCCTTGGGATGTCGTGTTCCGTCTGTCTTTAAAGAGGGATTTCGGACCGCGATCATGCGGTCCCGCGCCTGATCGGTCACCCGGGTGGCCTCCGTGTTATTGTTCACCTCTAGGTGAACAATCAGGCTCAGCTCGATCGCAGCTTCCTCGCGCTCTCCCACCCCGTCCGGCGGACGATCGTCGAGCGCCTGACGCGCGGCCCGGCGACGGTCGGCGAGGCCTCGCAGGGCCTTCCGGTCTCGAAGCCGGCGGTGACGAAGCATCTGAAGGTGCTGGAGGACGCCGGGGTCGTCGCACGCACAGTCAGCGGCCGCACACACGTCCTGCGGCTCCGGCGGCGCGCGCTGCGGGACGCGACGCAGTGGCTCGAACTCCATCGCGCGCTGTGGGAGGCCAAGTTCGAGGCGATCGAGGAGCACATCGCAAAGGAGGACACGGCATGACCGAGATGGGAACCGAGACGACCGCGCTGAAGTTGACGCATCGCTTCGCGGCGCCGCGCGACGAGGTCTTCGACGCGTGGACGAACCCCGACGTCCTCCGCAAGTGGTGGTCCGCCGCCGACACCTGGAGCACGCCGGTGGCTGAGGTCGACGCGCGGCCGGGCGGACGCTACCGGCTGTCGATGAAGACGAACCAGGGCGAGATCCATACCGTGGGCGGCGAGT
>VAWW01000090.1:0-537 GCA_005884575.1 Actinomycetota bacterium | reverse complement strand
AGGAAGGGCCGGAGCCGGTCCAGGGCGGCAACGACACCGTGGTGACGGTCGAGTTCGTCGAGGACGGCGACGGCACGCTCGTCAAGCTGACCCACACCGGCTTCCCGTCGCAGGAGATCATGGGCATGCACAAGCAGGGCTGGAACGCCGTGCTCGCGAAGCTCGACCGCGTTCTCTCGTAGCGCTTCTGGAACACTGCGGCCGTGCCGCTCACCGCGAGCACAGGGCCGCTCGGGCCGAGACCGGCGGGTCGGCTGAACGTCGAGCTCGATCCGCCGACCGGCTCGGTCATCCTCTGGGATCCGGTGCCGCAGCGAATCCGCGGCTTCGTGGGCGGCGAGGCCGTGGTGGACAGCGACCGCGCCGTCCTGCTCCACGAGGGCGGACACCTGCCCGTCTACTACTTCCCCGTGGGCGACGTCCGGATGGACCTGCTCGAGCCGACGTCGAAGTCGACGCACTGCCCGCACAAGGGCGACGCGAGCTACTGGTCCATCCGCGTCGGTGACTGCGTCGTCGAGAACGCGGCCTGGTCGT
>VAWW01000089.1 GCA_005884575.1 Actinomycetota bacterium | reverse complement strand
CCGGGTTCGTCGGCGAGCTCGAGCGCGCGCTCGGCCCCGAGCAGCTGATCCGCGAAGCCGAGCAGCTGCGGACGTACGAGTGCGACGGACTGACCGGCCACCGCGTCCAGCCCGCGCTCGTCGTGCTCGCGGAGTCGGCGGCCGACGTCCAGGCGACGGTTCGCGCCTGCAACGCTCACAGCGTTCCGTTCGTCGCGCGCGGCGCGGGCACCGGGCTCTCCGGCGGCGCGCTTCCCGTCGCCGAGGGGATCGTCATCTCGCTCGCCCGGTTGACCCGCATCCTCGAGATCGACGTCGAGCGCGCGCAGGTCGTCGTCGAGCCGGGCGTCGCGAATCTCGACGTGACGCGCGCCGTTGCGGACGCGGGCTTCTACTACGCGCCGGATCCCTCCTCGCAGCAGGTCTGCACGATCGGCGGCAACGTCGCCGAGAACTCCGGCGGCGCGCACTGCCTCAAGTACGGCTTCACGGTCAACCACGTACTCGCGGCCGACGTCGTGCTCCCCGACGGCGAGCTGGTCGAGCTGTCGGTCTTTCGTCGGCTCCGAGGGTACGCTTGGGATCGCGACGAAGCTGACGCTGCGCGTCCTCCGCTCGCCCGAGGCGGTGCGGACGCTGCTCGCGGGGTTCGCCCACACGGATGCGGCAGGCGCTGCGGTCTCCGGCGTGATCGCGGGCGGCATCCTCCCGGCGGCGATCGAGATGATGGACGCGGTCACGATCGAGGCCGCCGAGGCAGCGGTCAACGCGAGCTATCCGCTCGAATGCGGCGCCGTCCTGATCGTCGAGCTCGACGGGCCGACGGCGCAGGTCGAGGAGGACCTCGAGCGCGTCGAGGAGATCTGCAACGCGAACGGTGCGAAGGAGATCCGCATCGCGTCGGATCCGCAGGACCGGTACGCCGTCTGGCGCGGGCGCAAGGCCGCGTTCGCCGCGATGGGCCGCGTCAGCCCGGACTACTACGTGCAGGACGGCGTCGTGCCGCGGACGAAGCTGCCCGCGGTGCTGCGGCGCATCGACGAGCTGTCGACGGCGCACGGACTGCGCGTCGGCAACGTCTTCCATGCGGGCGACGGCAACCTCCATCCGCTCGTGCTCTACGACGGGCGCATCGAGGGCCAGGCGGAGCGGGCCGAGACGCTCGCCAGGGAGATCCTCGTCGCGTGCGTCGATGCGGGCGGCTCGATCACCGGCGAGCACGGTGTCGGTGCCGACAAGGCGTGCGCGATGCCGCTGATGTTCGGCGAGGACGACATCGCGGCGATGCTCCGCGTGCGCGCCGCCTTTGATCCCGCCGGTCTCGCGAACCCGGGCAAGCTCTTCCCCACGCCGCGGCTCTGCGGCGAGGTGCCGGGTCCGTATCGCGTGCATCCGCTCGAAAAGGCGGGGCTTGCCGACCGGTTCTGAGATCCTGGAGCACGAGCCGGGCGACCTGACCTGCATCGTCGAGTCGGGCCTGCGCCTGTCCGAATTGCGGGCGGCACTCGCGCAGCACGGCCAGCGCTTCTCGCTCGACCCGCCCGGCAATCCGACGCTCGGGGAGTGCCTGCTGGACAACCTCTCCGGCCCGCTCTCGCACCGTTTCGGGACGATGCGCGACCTCGTGATCGGCGTCACCGTCGTCTTGCCCGACGGCACGCGAGCGAGCTCCGGCGGCAAGGTCGTCAAGAACGTCGCCGGCTACGACCTCGGCAAGCTCTTCTGCGGATCGCGCGGACGGCTCGGCTCGGTCGAGCGGCTCGCCCTGCGGCTTCATCCGCTGCCGGCGGCGGCGCGCACGGTCGTCACGGAGATGCCGTGGAGCGAGCTGCACCGGACACAGCTCGTGCCCAGCGCCGCCGATCTCGTCCGCGGCAGGCTGCACCTGTTGTTCGAGGGCTCGGAGCGTGCGGTCGCTGAACAGTGCGCGTGGGCCGGCGGCGACCCCGCCGAGCCGTGGGCGGAGATCCGCGAACTCCAGGCGACGTTGCCGGGCCGCGTGCGCTGGGACGGCGAGGACGCGCCGCTCGTCCGGCCCGGTCCGCGCCTCGCCTACGTCGAAGAAATGTGTGACCCGAAATGGAGTCCGCTCGCGGAGCGCGTGGCGGAGGCGCTGTGCAGCCGGAGCTGATCTCCGACTGCGTCCACTGCGGCTTCTGCTTGCCGACGTGCCCAACGTACGCGCTCTGGCACGAGGAGATGGACTCGCCACGGGGCCGTATCTACCTGATGGCCGGTCTCGTCGACGGCTCGATCCCGCTCTCGGACACCGTGGTCGAGCACTTCGACCGCTGCCTCGGCTGCATGGCGTGCGTAACTGCATGCCCGTCGGGCGTCCAGTACGACCGGCTGATCGAGCAGACGCGCAACTACGTCGAGGACAACCACCGGCGCGGGCCCGTCGACCGGCTCATCCGCGCCGGGATCTTCGCCGTCTTCCCGCACCGGCGGCGGCTGCGGGCCGCGCTGGCGCTCCGCAAGCTGCCGGCGCCGGGGCCGCTCGCGCCGCTGAGACAGATCGCGCCGCCGTGGGCCGCGCCCGAGTGGCCGCCCGAGCACCTCGCCGGCGACGGGCCGAGGGTCGCCGTGATGGCGGGCTGCGTCGCGAGCGTCGTCTTCGGCGACGTCAACGCCGCGACCGCGCGCGTCCTCCACGCCGAGGGATTCGACGTCCACGTGCCGCGCGCGCAGGGCTGCTGCGGCGCGCTGCACGCGCACGCGGGCCGGCTCGAGGAGGGAATCTCGCGCGCGCGCAGGCTCGAGCGCGACCTCGCCGGCTACGACTACATCGTCACGAACGCGGCCGGCTGCGGCTCGCATCTGAAGGACCACGGGATCGCGAACGTCGTCGACATCTCTGAGCTGCTGGCCGAGCCGCGCGCCGAGCGCATGCCGTTGCCGCTGCGCGTCGCGTTCCAGGACTCCTGCCATCTCCGCCACGCGCAGGGCATCGCGACGGGGCCGCGCGCGATGCTCGACGCGATTCCGGGCCTCGAACGGCTCGAGCCGGCCGAGCAGGAGATCTGCTGTGGCAGCGCCGGGATCTACAACATCGTCGAGCCGCAGACGGCCGCGGAGCTCGGCGGGCGGAAAGCGGAGAACGTGCTCGCCACGGCGCCCGACGCGTACGCGAGCGGCAATCCGGGCTGTCTCGTCCAGGTCACGGCGGCGCTCCGTCGCGCGGGCCGGCCCCTGCCGGCGTTCCATCCGGTCGAGCTCGTCGACGTGTCGATCCGCGGCGTGCCGACGGACGAGCTGCTGGCCGGCGCGCGGCGGTGAGGCGTCGCTTGCGACGCCGACGTCAGCATGTGCGGGCTTTGCCCGCACATGCGTCTGAAACGACCAGTCGACCACGCCGGAATAGCGAGCTGCGCTCAAGGGGGATCGGAGCGGCCGCGGCTGTACGAGAGCCTCGGCCGCTCCCGGCGGGGGCTCGGCCGACTGTCTCAAGGCCGGTCGGGCAGGCGCTAGACCCGCGTGGGCCCACTGCTCAGATCAGCCCGTCCTCGCGACCGCGCACGACGGCCTCGAGGCGCGAGTGGACGCCGAGCGCCCGCAAGAGCCGCCGGATGTAGTTCCGGGCCGTCTCGCGCGAGACGCCGAGCCGCTCCGCGATCTGCTCGGTGGTCAGGCCGGCCGCGAGCAGATGCAGGGTCTCGTTCTGCCGCGGAGTGAGTCGCCCCGGCGCAGCGCCTCCGTCGGGCACCACCTCCTTGACGATGTTCAGCACGCCCACGAACTCCGTCCCGCTGACGAGCGAGAGGACGATCAGCTTGATGCGCTTCCGCTCGCCGTCGGCACCGAGGACGACAGTCGTCTCGTAGCTGATCGGGTCCGCGCCCATCGATCGGCGGGCGAGCGACGCGCGCGTCTGCTGGACATAGTCGGGCGCCATCGACGTGAAGCGCGTTCCGCGCTTGTCGCCGACGAGCTCGATCGCGGCGGCGTTCTGCCAGCGCACGAAGCCCGCGGCGTCCGCAAGCGAGATCGGAGCATCGAGCTGTTCGAGCGACAGAGTGATATCGGCTCCGAGGGCTCGGAGCTCGCGCTGAAGACTCATCTCGGCAACGCGCGCTGACGCTAATGAGAACGAGCCGGCCGTCATAGACCCGAATGGGTCATTGCGTCAGGTGGTCCAGCGCGGCCGCGTTGAACGCGTCGGCCCGCTCGACAACGATCATGTGCGCGGTGTCCGGGAACACGACGAGCACCGCATCCGGAATCTCCTCGGCGAGCAGCTGCGCGTGCGCCGGCCCCGCCGTCGGGTCATCGGCGCCGGTGATCACGACCGTCGGCGCGGAGATCTTCCGAAGCTCGTCGCGGAAGTCCCAGTTCGCGATCGCCTCGCAGCACGCGGCGTAGTCCTCCCTCGGCGACTCGAGCAGCATGCGGCGGAACGGCTCGCGTTCCTGAAAGGCCGGCGTGAACCAGCGGTCCATGGTCGCGTCCACGATCGGCCCGGTGCCCTCGGCGCGGACGAGGGCCGCGCGTTCGCGCCACGGCTCCGGCGGCCCGAAGTGCGCCGACGTAGCGGCGAGCACGAGCCGGTCGATTCGCTCCGGCGCGCTCGCGGCGAGCCACATGCCCACGACGCCGCCGAGCGAGACGCCGCAGAAGGAAGCACGCTCCACGCCTTCCGAGTCGAGCAGGTCCAGCACGTCCTTCGCGAGCGCCTCGACGCTGTCCCGGCCACGATGCTCGTGCCGCACCAGCCGGAATCGCGGCTCGAACGCCGGCACCTGCCGGTCCCAGATCGCACGGGTAGAGCCGAGCGACGGCGAGAGGACGAGTGTCTCGACCACGGGCGCATCGTCTACGAATGAGCGACACTTTGCCCATGGAACTGCCCGGCGAATTCGACGTCTCCGTCCGCAGCATCCCCATCGCCCCGGTTCCCGAGGGGATCGGACAGTCGTTCTGGGAGGACGCACCCGCAGCCGAGCTGATGGAGGTTCCGAGCGGATCGGATCCCTCGCTCGAGTTCCGAAAGACGCTCGGGATGTTCGCGACCGGTGTGACGGTGATCACGACGCAGGTCGGCGAACAGGTGCACGGGATGACCGCGAATGCGTTCATGTCCGTCTCGCTGCGCCCGCCGCTGATCCTCATCTCCGTCGACCGGCGCGCGCGGATGAACGCGCTGCTGCGCGAGGGCGTCCGCTTCGGCGTCAGCGTGCTCGAGGAGAAGCAGACCGCATTGTCCGACCGGTTCGCCGGCCGCGTCCGCGCCGAGGATGCGCTGGAGCCCGTCTTCGAACTGGTGCGCGAGACGCCGCTCGTCCAGGGCGCGCTCGCGAACCTCGTCGCGCGCGTCGTCCGCTCGTACTGGGGCGGCGACCATTCGCTGTTCCTCGGGCAGGCCGAGTACGTGCGCTACGGCGGCGGGACACCGTTGCTCTTTCACGGCGGGCGGTACGAGCGCGTCGTCCGCGATCCGCGCGTCTTCGCGAACCTGCCGGAGGAGCTGCTGCAGCCCATCCTCGCGCGCGGAGTCGAACGCACCTACGCGGACGGCGAGCCGCTGATGCGGATCGGCGAGCCGGGCGACACGATGTCGCTCGTGCTGGAGGGGACCGTCCACGTGCAGCGGCCCGGCCGCTCGGTCAAGCTGGGCCCCGGAGAGCTCGTCGGCGAGATCGAGGTGCTGGCGCCCGGCGGCGGCCGGATCGCGGATATCACCGCGGAGGGTCCGGTGCGGTGCCTGGAGATCACGAGGAATGATCTGCTCGCCGCCCTGGAGGCGAAGCCGGGCGCGGCGGTCGCGCTGATCGACGTACTGGCGAGCCGCTTCCGCGAAACTGCATAGCCGTGAGCGAAGACCGACCTCGGAGAGACACCCGCTCCTGGATGGAGGTCATGCACCCCGACGGCTCGAAGGGGAACTGGCGCGAGCTCCCCGCGCTGCTGAAGAGCTCGTTCCAGCTCGTGTGGCAGGCGGGCCGGCGCGAGTTCCTGATCACCTCGTCGATCCAGCTCGCGACGGCGCTCTCGTTCGCGGCGCAGCTGTTCGTCGCGCGCGAGGTGCTGCGTTCGATCCTCGGCGCCCACGACTTCGGCAGCATCCTGCCGTGGCTCGGCGCCATCGTCGGCGTGACGATCCTGCTCGACTTCGCGCGGGCGGTCGAGGGCGAGCAGAGCCGCCTGCTCGGCGAGCTCGTCGGCCGGCGCGCGCTCGACCGCGTGATCGACGTCGCGACCGCAGCCGACCTGCTCCAGTTCGAGGATCCGGAGTTCCACGACCGGCTGCGCCGTGCGCAGATGCAAGGCCAGTTTCGCGCGCTGCAAACGGTCAACGGGCTGCTCGGCCTCGTCGGGCCCCTCGTCGCCGCGATCGGAATCATCCTCGCGCTCGCCGCGATGCAGCCGCTGCTCGTGCCACTGATCGTCGTCGGCTACATCCCGCTAGCGCTCGTGACGCGGCTGAACACGCGCGACACGTACCACTTCTCCTGGGGCATGACGCCGAACGACCGGCAGCGCAGCTACCTCCAGTCGCTGATGGTCGGGCGCGACCAGGCGAAGGAGCTGCGCGCGTTCAACCTCGCACCGTTCCTCCGCCGCCTCTACAACGCACTCTACGACGAGCGGATCGCGGAGTTCCGCCGGCTCTCGCGGCGGCGGGCCCTGCGGGCGATCGCCGGCGCGACTGGAACGTCGGGCGTGACGGCGCTCGCCGTCGGCGGGCTCGCCTGGCTGTACGTCGGCGGCCGGATGACGCTGGCGGGCGCGGGCGCGGCGATCTACGGCCTGACGCAGCTCGGGGGCCGCCTACAGGCGCTCCACTTCAGCACCAACTCGCTGTACGAGTCGACGCTGTTCATCCGCGACTACCGCTCGTTCGTCGACGTGGAGGAGCAGCCGAAGCCGGAGTACCTCGAGGCGCCGCGACGGTTCGCC
>VAWW01000128.1 GCA_005884575.1 Actinomycetota bacterium | reverse complement strand
GCGCTCTCCGGCTCCGAGACCGTCGAGCAGGCCTACGCGCTCGGCCGGCTGCTGCGCGAAGGGCTCGCCTCGCACTCGGCCGTGCTCCCCGAGGAGACGAGTCCCGCGCTCGACGCGTTCCGGCTGCCGCTTTCGGCGATTCGCGACGCTCAGGTCGTGGTGATCCTCGGCGACGAGCCTGTCGCCGAGCGCGCGCCGATCGTCGACCTCTGGCTCCGCGCCGCCCGCCGCAAGGGCGCCCAGATCGAGCACGCGGGCGATGCAATCGAGGCCTGCCGCCGTCTCTCGAGCAAGACGGACGAGCTCGGCAAGCGACTCCGCGAGAGCGAGCGCGCGATCGTGATCTGGTCGAGCGAGGAAGGCGCCGGCGGAGCCCATTGCGCCGCGCTCGCGCGGGAGCTCGGCTTTGCCGACAAGCCCGGCTCGGGCGCCTTCCACCTGCCGCGCACGGCCAACGGCCGCGGCGCCGCCGACGCGTGGGCCGCAGCCTCCGACGGCGAAGGCGAGAGCCCGGAGCCNNGCCCTCGCCGAGCGGTCGGAGAAGGTGCTCGCGATCTCGATGTTCCGCAGCCTCGTCGTCGGCTGGGCGGACCTCGTCCTGCCGGGAACGAGCTACCTCGAGCGCGACGGGACCTACGTGAACCTCGAAGGTCGCCTGCAGCGCCTGCGCCGCGCCGTCATCCCGCCCGCGCCGGACGAGCTCGCCTGGATCTCCAAGCTGGCCGAGCGTTTCGGCGTGACGATCCCGCCCCACGCCTCCGCAGTCTTCGCCGCGCTCTCGGAGCGGATCTACGACGGCCTGCCCTTCGGCGAGGTCGGCGAGCAGGCCGAGCTCCGCACGCGCAGCGAGGCGCCGACGCCCGAGCTTCCCGAAGAGCCCGGCGTGCCCGCCGGCAAGGGCCTGAGGCTCGTGCGCTACCGCCCGCTCTTCTCGGGACCAGCGGTCGAGCGAAGTCGAGCTGGCACCGCAGGACGCGGAGAAGCGCGGGATCGCCACAGGCGAGACCGTCACCGTCTCGCACAACGGCACCTCCGTCGAGCTCCGCGCCCGTGTCAGCCGCGGCCTGCGCGAGGGGGTCGTCCGGATCGCGAGCCAGCACGCCGGCGACCTCGGCGGCGCGGTGGAGGTGCGCAAGTGACGGAGGTCTGGTGGGTCTCGCTGATCAAGGCCTTCGTGATCATCAACCTGCTCATGCTCACGTTCGCGTACATGACCTTGATCGAGCGCAAGGTGCTCGCGCGGATGCAGCTCCGCTACGGCCCGAACCGCGCCGGCCCGTTTGGCCTCCTGCAGCCGATCGCCGACCTCGTCAAGCTAATCCGCAAGGAGGCCTTCTTCCCGGCCTCAGCTGTCGACGTCCTCTACATCACCGCGCCGGTGCTCTCCTGCTTCACTGCGCTGGCCGCGTTCAGCGTGATCCCGTTTGGCCCGGGCTGGACAATCGGGGACTACTACGTGAGCGGCGAGGTCGTGAACGTCTCGATCTCGCTCATCCTGCTGTTCGCGCTCGGCTCGCTCGGGATCTATGGCTTCATCGTCGGCGGCTGGGCCTCGGACTCGAAGTACTCGTTGCTCGGCTCGATGCGGACCTGCGCGCAGATGGTCTCGTACGAGGTCTCGCTGACCTTCGCTGTGCTCGGCGTCGTGCTGATGGGCCGGTCGCTCTCGCTCGTGGACATCGTCCACAAACAAGATGAGACCTTCTGGTTCTTCGGGCCGCAGTTCGTCGGCCTGCTGATCTTCTTCGTCGCGGGAGTTGCCGAGACGAACCGGCCGCCGTTCGACCTGCCCGAGGCCGACACTGAGCTCGTCGCGGGCTACCACACGGAGTACAGCGGCATGCGCTTCGGCCTCTTCCAAATGGGCGAGTACGTGAACATGATCACGCTCTCGGCGCTGGCCGTGACGCTCTTCTTCGGCGGCTGGTACGGGCCGTGGGCCCCGCTCGGGCCGCTCCGGTTCGCGCTCATGCTGTTCGCGGTCATCTTCATCTTCCTCTGGCTGCGGGCGACGCTGCCGCGGCTGCGCTACGACCAGCTGATGCGGCTCGGCTGGAAGGTGCTCCTGCCGCTCGCAACGGTCAACGCGGTCGTGACCGCGGCTTTGGTGGTTGCCCTGTGAGCCCGCAGCCGTTCGACAGCGTCAAGGGCTTCGGCGTCACCTTCAAGCAGATCTTCAAGAAGCCGATCACGCAGCAGTACCCGGAGTACAAGCGGCCGGTGTACCCGCGCTTCCGGGGCCGCCACCGGCTCCACGTGCACGAGAACGGGCTCGAGAAGTGCGTCGGCTGCTCGCTCTGCGCGGCGGCGTGCCCGGCCGACTGCATCCGCGTCGTCGCCGCCGAGAACACGCCCGACAACCGCGTCTCGGCCGGTGAGCGCTACGCGCGGATCTATGAGATCAACATGAGCTGCCCGTTCGACGCGATCACGCTCGGCAACGAGTACGAGATCTCGGAGTACTCGCGCGACGACCTGATCTACACGAAGGACATGCTGCTCGCGGAGCCGATCAAGCAGGTGCCGGTCGCCGACCGCGACCTCTACGACACGCCGATCCCGTACTACGAGGAGCACTCGTGATCCTCGCGGACGCCGGGAACATCCTGGTCTGGATCGTCTGGGTGGTCGCGGCCTTCGCCTGCCTCGGGTCCGGGATCGCGGTCATCTCCTTCTCGAACCCGTTCTACTCGGCGCTCTCGCTGATCGGGAACCTCGCGTCGCTCGCCGTGCTCTATCTGCTGCTCGCGGCCGAGTTCGTCGCGGCCGCGCAAGTGCTGGTCTACGCGGGAGCAGTGATGGTCATGTTCCTGTTCGTGATCGCCTACCTCGGCGGGCACGCGGACGCGCCGTGGGCCGGCGGGCCGAGCTGGCAGGCGCTCGGGGCGGTCGCTGCCTCCGCCGCGCTG
>VAWW01000093.1:17723-19340 GCA_005884575.1 Actinomycetota bacterium | reverse complement strand
GCCGTAGCCGGTCGCCGTAAACGTCGCGGAATACGGCGTGCCGGAGACGGGCGGGAGCGTCACGTCGGCCGAGTCGAGCGTGCACGCGACGGACGTCAGCCCGATCGCCGAGTCGGCGGAGACGGTGAAGGTGACCGAGCCGCTTGTGGTCGTCGCGCCGGACGGGCTGTGGGAGATCGTCAGGGACGGCGGCGCGACGATCGTCACCGGCCGCGAGTCGGTTCCCGTGCCGACCGCGTCGGTCGCCGTCAGCGTGAGCGTGTAGTCGCCGGGCGCGAGCGTTCGAGGGAGGACGATGTCACCGCTCGGGCCGTCGAGCTGCGCGATCTGGCCCGCGCCGCCGGTGAGCGTCCAGTGCAGCGCGCCCGGCGGCAGCTGCCCGGTCTGCGGGCTCTTGCCGACGCCGTAGACGGCGAGGAACGATCCCGCCTCGAAGACGCTGCTCGTCGGCGCGTAGATCGCCGCGTTCGGCGGCTTGAGCGCCGGCGAGCCTCCCTCGGGCGTCGTCTCGACGCCGGCGCTGCGCGTGAAGCCGTCGTTCGCGAACGCGATGAGCGTCCCGCCGCCGCAGGCGTTCGTCGAGTCGAACCGCGTGGTGAACGTCGCCGTCGTGTCGGTGACCGCGTCCGGGGTCAGGCCGACCGCGACCGGGTAGTAGACGCCGCCGCAGTGGTAGAAAAGGTCGACCTGGACGCGGTTCGGGTCGGGGCTCGAGACTGCGACGTCGGCGGTCGACGAGGTCGAGCCGCCGGGGACGACGACCGAGACCTGCGTGGTCAGGCTCGAATCCGGGTGCCCGTTGATAGTGAACGCGGCGGTGCACGTGTACGTGCCGGCCGGCGTGCCCGCGGCCACGTGCGCGACGGCGCCGTCGAAGCGAACGGAGGCGCCGCTCGACACCGGGTTCGCCGGCACCTGCGCCCCCAGCGAGAGCGTCACGCCCTCCTGGTCGCACGACGTGGAGGGCTTCAGCGTCACGGGCGGATTGTCGATGCAGGACCCCGCCGGTCCCGTTCGTGATCGCCGTCGCCTGTCCGCCGCTGTCGAGGCCTCCGAAGCCGGAGTTGATCGCGATCACGCGGATGTTCGCCGCCTGCAGCGCCGCGATCGCGTCGGCGAGGCTGTGGCCGTTCGACGGATCGTGGCTCGGCGCGTCGCCGAACCAGGCGATGATCCGCGACGAGTCGGCGCGCCAGCCAACGTTCGAGTCGGTGGCGAGCCGGTAGAGCGCGTTCAGCTGCGCCTCCGGCGTGTCACACCCGGAGAATGGGCTCGTGACGAGCCACGCGTTGACCGCCGTCTGCACGGCCGCCGTGTCGCTCGTCACGGCGCTGCCGAGCGTGTACGGGACGTCGTCGCCGCAGCTGAAGTCCTTGTAGTCGGCGGCGCCGAACTGCGCGAGCGGCTGCGTCGTGCGCACCGTCCCCATGATGCTGGCGACGCTCGCCTTGACGTTGTCAATGGCGCCGCCCATGCTCCCCGTCGTGTCGGCGAGGAAGACGACGTCGGGCTTCGGCGGGATCGTCGGCGCAGTGATCCCGAACGGCGTCGAGTGGTCGAACGACACGGACGTCACCGTGGGAGCGGCGATCTTGTCGCGTGAGTACAGGATGGTGC
>VAWW01000093.1:6353-17679 GCA_005884575.1 Actinomycetota bacterium | reverse complement strand
CGCCTGTGGCGAACGGCGGCGTCAGCGTCTCGCTGCCGAGATGGATCGAGCCCTGCAACGCGACGCAGACGCCCGCGTTGGCGAGGACGTTGGTCGTCCCTGCGACCTGGATCACCCGGTAGACGCTCTGGGGACAGCCCGCCTGCGGCGCGACGTCCGTCGCGTAGTACGTCTCCGCCTGCGTTCCGACGGCGGTCCCGTTGGTCGTGCCCGCGCCGACGAGCTGCGGGCCGGCGGCGACGCCGGTCGACGAGCCGGTCGTGCCGGCCGCCGTGCACTCGGAGTTCGTCGCGCCGCCGGGGGTCAGCCAGCAAAGCAGGTCGGCAAAGTCCTGCTGCTCGAGCAGCGTGTCCGAGTTGTCCCACGACCCGGTCGACGTGTCGTAGCGCATCGCCGAATGATTCGCCGCGCCGAGCGGTTGCTTGCTCGAGACGTTGTATGCCTTGCCCGGGGCGGTGACGTCGGCGGCGATGTTCACCGAGTGGTAGTTCGGCGCGCGCGGCGCCGGGACGCCTCCGAAGGTGTGCTCGAGCTCCATCGTGGTCGTCGACCGCCCGCACCCAGACCGCGTTCGAGCCGACGTCGGACATGCCCTCGGCGCACCCGGCGGTCGGATCGTCGCTGATGCTCTGGTGCACGGCCCCGACCGCTCGGTCCGCGGTGGCCGCGGGATTCTGTGTGTTCCACGCCTGGAGGTACTGCGCCAGCTGTCCCTTGATCAGCGGCCAGCTCGCGCCGCCGCCGCAGAAGTGACCGTCCGCACGGTAGGTCCCCGGGACGACGGCGTTCACCGCCTGGAGATTGAGCAGCGTCGCGAGATCGATCGTGTAGCGGACGCCGCCGGTCGCCCCGCTCAGGTCGCCGAGCCCCGCCGGCACCGGGTAGAGCCGCGACAGCGTCGACATCGCGTTCTGCACATCCGTCTGCGCGGTCGCCGGGAACTGGGAGCTGAAGAGCTGCGCCGCGTCGCCCATCGGGACGACGAGCATGCGCAGGGCGTTCGTCTTCTTCTCGACCGTCGCCGTGCGCGCTGCAAACGTCTTCGTCAGCGGCGTCGAACTCCGCCCCTGCGTGTATGTGACGGTCAGCGTGAAGGAGGCGGAGAACGACGCCGTGCCGTCGCCCGAGAGCAGGTCGGCGGCGGGGACGAAGAACGTCGGGTCCGCGGCCGACGTCGTCTGCACCGCGGTCGTGAGGCTCCCGCTCGCCGAGCCGGCCTGCGGCGCGAGCGTGTACGACGAGCCGGCGGCGAGAGCGAGCGACGCGCCGGTGATCGCGATCGAGCCGCTGCACGTCGTCGGCAGCGTCAAGTACACGCGGACGATGCTGTCCTTGCCGCGGGCGAGCTGCCCGTACGACGGCAGTCCCTGGTTGACGGCGAAGTCGGCCAACACGGGCTGCAATGTCCCCGTGGCGCCCGTCGTGCAGGCCGGCAGCGAGCTCCCGGCGGCCCACGCCGATCCGGCCAACGCGGCCACCACGCCGAGCAATGCGCCGCACGGCAGTCCAAGCAGCCGCAGTCGATTCATCTCCGCCCCTCTCTCTCCCTTGCTGCGAAGGACACAAGATCGCACCCGCACGAGGCGGATTCAAGAGGCCGAAGGCCAGGGCGGAAACGATGAGGTGAATCTGGACTCGAGGCAGCAGCGGAGGGATCATGGGTTCTGGCCGATCGGAAGGAGCTCCGATGTCCGAATGCGTCGTCTGCGGTCGACCAGAGAACCAGCACGGCGGCGGCGGATTCGCCTACGTCGTGAGCGTGAGCGGAATGGAGGGCGCCCCACTCCACGTCTGCTCACCGGAATGCCTTCGGCGGCTTGCGAACACGCATGCCGAGCAAGAGGCGGACTTCGCGGCGCGTATCTTCGGAGACCCTCCAACGAACCTCGTCCTCCTGCCGCCGCCGGAGGACGCCGCGCCCGAACGTCAGGGCTGAGCGGCGATTGCTTGCGATGGGCCCGCCTGGACTCGAACCAGGGACCGACGGATTATGAGTCCGCTGCTCTGACCAGCTGAGCTACGGGCCCCTCGGTGCGCAGGGTAACGCGTGCGGCCCGCCGCTTCATGACGCACAATAGGCGCCGTCCCGTTCGGCTCCGACGAGGAGGGTGATCCACAGGTGAAGGTCTTCCAGCACGAGCGTCAGCTCAGGACGGCAGGCGGTCTCACGGTCACCGACATCACCGAGGAGGTTTGTGAGGCCGTCCGCGAGAGCGGAATCGAGCAGGGAATCGCGTGCATCTACTCGCCTCACACGACCTGCTGCGTGCGGGTCAACGAGTTCGAGAGCGGCTTCCTGGAGGACTTCGCCGACCTGCTGCGGCGGCTCGTGCCGTGCGAGACGTACTACGCGCACGACGACTGGGACCGCCGCACCGAGAACATCTGCCCCGAGGACATGGAGGTCGGGAACGGCCACTCGCACTGCATGGCGATCCTCCTCGGCACCGCCGGCGAGTCGGTTCCGGTCCGGGAGGGGGAGCTCCAGCTCGGCACCTGGCAGCGCGTGCTCTTCCTCGAGCTCGACCGGGAGCGAGACCGCCGCTGGCTGGTCCAAGTCGTGGGTACCTGAGCTCGAGCCGTCCGGCTCAAGGCCCATCGTGCTCCGGCCGATGCAGGTCCCATGTCCAACACACCGAAGGTCGATTACGACCCGCAGGTGATCGAGAAGTTCGCCGCAAGCCTGTATCGCAAGGCGATCTCCGCGCAGAAGGGGTCAGTTGCAGTCGGGGTTCTGACGGGCGCCATCTTCGGCGGCGTCCCCCTCACGTCCCTCGGCGCCTCCTGGCCCATCCCCCACAGCTTCGGCTTCGCGACGCTACTCGCCGGCGCCATCATCGGCGGCGTGATCGGCTTCGTGATCGGGGACGCTCGCTCCTTCGGCTACAAGCTGCAGGCGCAGGCGGCTCTCTGCCAGGTCGAGATCGAGCGCAACACGCAGGCCTCCGTGCACGCGACGCTCGTCCACGCTGCGGCCACGTCCCCGTCCCCGGCGCCTGTGCGCTCCGGGAACGGCGCAAGCGCTTAGGCGCCGCTTGTCGGCGCCGGCCTGAGGACGTGCGGGCTTCGCCCGCGCGTCCGCTTGCAGTCGCCCTGCGCTCCGGACGTCTCCCTCGTCCGAGGGAAGCCGCGGCTAGGATCGCCGCGATGCGTCGACCCCTGGTCCTCGCCGCCCTCACGCTCGGTCTCGCCGCACCCGCCGCCGGCGCCGCGACCCTGCCGCCGCGGGCCCAGCTGACGGCCGACCGGAAGACCCTCATCCAGCTGGCCGAGCAGGGGATGGAGCAAACGCGCGCCAACTGGTGGAACGCCAAGGCCGGCTGGTACGACGGCACCCGCGGCGACGACTCGCTGCTCGCGACCCTCTGGCACTCGTATCCCCTTGTTGCGGCCACGGCAGCGGTGGCGATCGCACATCCCACGGCCGCGAACAAGCAGCAGGTCGAGACGATCGCGAAGCTGGCGGAGAACTTCTGGGACCCCACGGTCGGCAACGGCACGGGCGGCGTCTCGTGGAAGTGGCGCCTGCGGGACACGGGCAACGCGTACTTCGACGACACCGGCTGGTGGGGGCTCGCCTATCTGGACGCGTACCGCGCGACGAAGAACAAGCGCTGGCTCTGGGACGCGAGCCGTGCGCTCGGCTTCATCGACCGCTACGGCTGGGATTCCGGAAACGGCGGCGTCTGGTGGAACGTCGCGCGCGAGAAGAAGACGTCGGAGCCGCTCGCCGCTGGCGCGCTTATCGCGGCGACGCTCTACCGAGTCCAGCACAAGCGGTACTTCCTCGACATCGCGAAGCGGTACATCGCGTGGGCCGACGCGCACACCGTGAACAACCGCCAGGGAGGGCTCTACGGCCGCAGCGACGTCGACGGGACAGTGATGGACTACGTCGAGGGCATGATGATCGGCGCGCACGTCGAGCTCTGCGACGGGACACGCGTGAAGTCCTGGTGCACGAAGGCCCGCGAGCTCGCGACCGCGTCGCTGGCGCAGTTCCCGCTCGACGCGAACTGGGCGCCCGAGACCGACGTGGTCTACCTGCGCTGGCTGCTCCGCCTCTACGAGAAGGACGGCGACGCGCGCTGGTACGCGGTCGTCTACCGGAACGCGAAGCGCGCCGCGGCGAATGCCCGCGACCCGCAGGGATTCTGGTCGCGGCACTGGGACGGGACCTACGGCTCCGGCGCGCTCTACACGCAGGCCGCGACGCTGGAGCTCTTCGCCTGGACGGCGGCCGTCAAGCCTCCCGGTTAGAAGCCCGGGCCGCCTCGACGAGCTTCGCCGGCGCAACCTCGGCATATGCGTCCTCGGCGATTCCGGCGAGCTCGTTCCAGTCGAGGCCGCGGTCGAGCCGGACGCCGAGCCAGCCGCGGTGGCCGACGTACGGTGGGACGAAGAAGCGCTCCGGGTCGGCCTCGACGAGCATCGACTGGACGCCGTCGGGCGCGGCGCACCACATCGCGAACCGGCCGTCTCCGTGGTGGTCGGCGAGCACCATCAGGAACGAGCGCTTTTCTAGGACGAAGAAGGTCGGGGCGCCGTGGCTCAGCCGCTCGCTCGTCTCGGGCAGGCCCAGGCAGATCTCGCGGATCTGCGCCAGCGTTCGCTCCCTCTCCCTCGCCGTGGCCATCCTGCAATGGTTGCACGCTATCGTTCGGGCGTGCGAAGGCTCGCCGTAGCCGCTCTAGTCCTCGCGGTCGCTCCCGCCGCCGCTGCGAAGGTGCCTCCGCCGGCGAAGTTCCACGTCCTCTTCCCGCGCCAGGTGGTCCAGAAGGAGCGGCAGACGTCATGCGCGATCGGCGCCCCGAAGTCGCTCCGGATCCCGGGCCCGAAGGGCGTCGTCGCCTCGGCGAAGAAGGCAGTCGTCGCCTGCGAGCAGCCGCCCCGCGCGAACGTCGTGAACGCCGCCGGCACGCTGCTCGGCGCCCTTCGCCCGTAGAGAGATTTGCGGGGCGCCTCCGCGAAGAGGCGCCCGCCCCGCGATTCGTCTATGCACCTGCGGGCGCCACGACGTACACGTGCACCGCGAGCGGCGCGAACGTGTCCTGGAACCGGTCGAGTCCGCGGCGATCGTCCGGCCTTCCTCGAACACCTTCACCGACTTCCCGGCGAGCGCGCTTCCGTTGAATCGCACGTCCTGACGGCGAAGATGTACGTCGCGCCGTTCCACCGCCGCGCGATGTAGTCGACATTGCCGCCCGAGGTGAGCATCTGCTGCGTCACCGCGGCCGACGGGCCGAGCAGCGCCAGCGTGAAGTAGCCGATCCCCTTCGACCCGTTCGGGATCGTCATCCAGACCTCGGCCCGCACCTAGTAGTCGTAGACGCCGCGCCCCGTGCACCACTGGGATGACGTCGACGCCGCCTCGATCCGGGAGTAGTTCGGCTTCGACGGCGAGTAGATCGTGTTCCACTCCTGCGCTGCGGTCGCCGTTCATCCACGACGGCGGGCTGAGCTGGCTGAAGAAGTTCGGCGAGGGCGTCAGGAAATTGACGTGGTTCGGGTCGTTGGCGCGGTGGAGTCGAACTCTCGCTGGAGGTCAGCGGGATAGTTCGGCTTCGTGTCCGGCTCGTTGAGGCCGTTCCAGCCGGCGAGCGCGGGATGCGATTTCACCGTGCCGTCGTACTCGACGATGCCCAGGGCGTTCACCGCCCGCCCTGGTCGAGGTAGCTCGTGTTCGACCTCCCCGAGCAGCTGTCTTCCGTCCGGTTGCCGGCAACGCCGACGTCGTGAACGTCGCATCGCTGCTCGCGCTGACGCGAGTTGAGTTCTGTTAGAGAACGCGGAAGTGATACGTGTCGGCGAAGTCGAGATCCGTGAGCGTCACGGAGTGGCTCGTCGTGCCGGTCGAGTCGGAACTCCAGACGCCGTACGACGCGGCTGTCCCGTACTCCACCGCCGACGTCAGCGGAACGTCGGTCGTCCACTTGACGGTCGCCGAGAACGGGCCGACCGACGAGACGTTCACGCCGCTCACGACGGGTGGATTCCCCCGACGGCGGCAGCGACGGGGCGGCGGCGTCGTCCCCGTCGTGACGACGAGCGGCGGCGCGTACGCGCCGCCGTGCTCCTTCGCGGTGAAGTCCACCGGCGTCGTCGCCGAGCTCGTCAAGGCGAAGCTGTACGTGCCGGCACCGGTGACGAGCGGAGTGACATCGATCGACACCCAGGTGTTGACGGCGAACGAGCCGGCCGACGACGTCACGGTGGACGAGTACGCCGGCTTGTTGTTCCAGTTCAGCGTCGTCTCGCTCCACGTATCGCTCGGCACGTCGCGGAGGTCGTGGCGAACGAATCCTCGCTCGCCGTGAAGGTGGCGACCGCGGCGTGGCCGGCGACCGCCAGCACTGCGGCAGCGAGGAGCAATGCCGTGGCAACACGGCGTCGAACCGTTGAGCTGCGGAACATGCGGCTTTTCCCTTTCCTTCCTGATCCGGCCCGGGGGCCGGCGGTTGCTTGCCACAGGAAGCGCCACAAGGCTTCGGCTGACGTGCCGCAACTGCCGCAACGGCCGCATTCGCCGCACTCGCCGCAGCGGCGGGGGTACCAAGCGCGCGGATTACTCCAACGGACGAACCGGTTTCCGAGTTACGCGCGGGTGTGCCACCCGCGACGAATCCTCGCGCTAGGCGACGGGCCGGGTACCCGCATCCGCGCGCGGGATCCAGCGCGAATCCCAGAGCCGGAAGCCGCCGAGGAAGGCGTTCTCGTTGTCGCCGCGTCTGCAGTTCGGCGGCAGCTCCTCGAGCTCGCCGACGGCGCCCCCGCCGATCATCACGTAGTCCGGCTCGATGGCGGCCGAGAGCCGCTCGACCGTCTCGAACACCGCCCGCTCCCACCGCTTCCGCCCGCGCTTGCGGAGCGCGCGCTCGCTGATGTAGTCCTCGAACGTCTTCTTGCGGAACGGCAGGTGCCCGAGCTCGAGCGGCTCGACGACGCCCTCCACGATCAACGCGGAGCCGAGACCGGTGCCAAAGCCGAGGAAGAGCATGCGGCCGCCCTCGTAGCTCCCGATTGCCTGCATCACGGCGTCGTTGACGACCTTCGTCGGCTTCCCGAACGCCGCGTCGAAGTCGAACCCGACCCAGCCCTTGCCGAGGTTGATCGGCTCGGCCAGCGCTCTCCCGCCGCGGACCGGCGTCGGGATCCCGACCGAGACGACGTCGTACGGCCAGCCGGCGACGACCTCGCGGACGCCGGCCACCATCTGCGCCGGGGTCAGCTTCGGACCGGACTCGAACCGGCGACGCTCGGTCTGGTTCGATGTGAGCGCCTTGACGTGGGACCCGCCGACGTCGATCGCCAGCACGACCGGATCTGCCATTGCGCTCAGCGACGAACCGGCATCCGCCTCGACGCCGCGTACTCGACGGACTCCTGGCGGCCGCGCGGCTGCCGATAGAGGTCCATCAACTCCCGCTCCTCCGTCGGGACGCCGATGCGAACGGGCAATCCCAGCTTCTCGAGGTCGCTCGGCAGCAGCGGGTGATCGTGCGTCCACACGCCCGTGGCGAGCAGGCGCGCGAGATCACGCGCCCGCGCCTGATCCCCGGACTGCCGCTCGAGCAGCTCCGTGACGAGGACCTCGACCTGGCGGATCGCCTTGCGGCCGACGTCGGCGAGGATCAGCGTCTGGTCATCGTGGCGCCCCGGCAGCCGGGACACCTCGTCGAGCGATGCGGCCGGGTACTGCCCGAGCTGGGGGTCCACCGGGCCGAGGGCGGCATGCCGGTCGAGGACGATCTCGTCCGCAGCCAGCGCGATCAGCGTCCCGCCGCTCATCGCGTAGTGCGGGACGACGGCGACGACGCGGCCGTCGTGATCGCGCAGCGCCTTCGCGATCTGACTCGCGGCGAGGACGAGCCCGCCGGGAGTGTGGAGGATGATCTCGATCGTGTTCCCGGCAGGCGTCTCGCGGATCGCCCGGAGCACGCTCTGCGCGTCGTCGATGTCGATGTGCCGCACGATCGGGATCCCGAGCAGCGAGATCGTCTCCTGCCGATGGATGAGCGTAATCACCGTCGCACTGCGCTTCGACGCGATCGTCCCGAGAAGGCGCCGGCGTGTCGCCGCCATCAGCCGCTGCTGGACAAACGGCTGGAGCGAGCTCAGGATGAAGAACAGCCAGATCGCGTCCCACGGATGCACAGGGGTCGGATCATGCACGGCCGCCCGGCGAGATGCGGCGGTTTCCTCGGGGTTTCCATCGTTGAAAGCAGCACAAGCTCGTGCCCATACTCGCAACGGATGGGTGACGGCCGAGCTAGCGTCCGCACGTTTCTCATCGCCGATGTTCGCGACTACTCCCCTCGACGGAGGAGTACGGCGACGAGGCGGCGGCCGAGCTCGCCGCGCGCTTCGCCGAGGTCGTCGCTGAGGGGATCGAGGCGCTCAGAGAACAGACGGAGTTCGGGTCCGACCTCCCGCTGACGGTCGGCATGGCATCGACTCGAGCGAAGCCGTGCAGCTGAAGGACGGGAGCTTCCGCGGCGGTGCGCTCAATGTCGCAGCAAGGCTCTGCGGACGCGCGCACGCGGGCGAGGTGCTCGTGAGCGGGGCGACCTGCCGGCTGGCGAGCCGGCTGGCCGGACTCCACTACAGCGACCGCGGACGGGTGCGCCTGAAGAACATCCCCGAGCGGATTCACATCCACCAGGTGTACTCGGAGCTCGACGCCCGGCCGCCCAACCGCTGAATCGTGATGTTCTTCAGCATCCGTGAGCCGCGAGGTCACGGCCGCCACGATCACTCCGGCGTATCTGTGGAAGGACTGCAAGCTCCAGACCGTGCCGGACCCGACTGCCATCCAGACGGCGGTGTGCATGGCGTCCGGCAGCGTCCCCGATCGATGGCAGCTCTCCACCTACCGGACCGGAGCCGATCTCGCGGCGGCGTACAACGCCGAGCTCAAGCTCCACTACAGAGGCAAATGCGGCAGCGGAACAGTTCTCGTCGGGCGGCGAGATCGCGTGGCTGGACGGACCGGGGAAGCCCGGGAGGGCGGGCGTTCTGCTACTTCGACGGCGAAGACGCGGTGATCGTTTGGACGCACGAACGCCGCAGCCAGCCGACGCACAAGGACATCCTCGGGATCGCGCGCGAAGGCGGGAGCGACCACGTGAGGCTCACGAGCTGGTGGCGGCCCTGGCACCACATCATCGGCAAGGCCAACATCAATACCCGCTGAAGCGATCCGGGAGAACTTGATCCTCGGGGACCCCGGCGTCCTGAAGCATCTCGACCATGCCGTCGACCATCGCCGGCGGGCCGGCGATCAGGTACGTGAACGACTGCAGCTCGTCGCCGAGGTGGTCGCGAAGGAGCTCGGCGTCGATTCGCCGTGACTCGCCGTCCCAGGCCGAGTCGTCCGTCATCGTGAGGACGAGCTGGAAGTCGGGACTGGCGCGCTCGAGCTCGAGCAGCTCGTCGAGGAAGGCGGCGGACTCGGAGTCGCGGTTCGAGTAGACGAGCGTCACGCGGTGCGGGAGCCGCTCTTCCGCGATGTGGCGGAGCATGCACCGAAAGACGGTGATCCCGATCCCGCCGGCGATGAAGACATAGTCGCGCGTCGTGTCCTCGGGGAGGAGGAACGTTCCCTTCGGCTCCTCGACGTCGACCTCGGCGCCGACCGGGAGCTCGTCGAGCGAGCGCTTGAAGGCGCTGTCGCGGAGGCGCGTGCAGAGCCCGAGCACACCGCGCTCGTTCGGCGAGGTGACGACTGAGATGTGTCGCCGCGGCCCCTTCTCGTCGTCGTACGGCGGGTCGACGAGCGTGACCCAGAAGTACTGACCGGGCGTGAAGTCGACCTCGCGGCCGAGCAGGTCGAAGACGACCATGAGCGTCCCCTTCGCGACCAGGCGCTTCTCCTTGATCTCGGCCCGCACATGTGGAAGGTACCTGGCGCGCATCGAATCGGTTAGACGGGGTCGAAGTCCCGGCCTTCGTTGTCCCGCTGAGGGTTACCGGAGACGATGAACGCCTCGATCCGCTGACGGCGATTGCTGCGTCGGCTGCGCCGACGGTGCTCGAAGGCCGGTAGCGGCTGCCGATCGTAACGCTGTGGCTGGAGGCTTGCCGTCGTCTCGAGCGCATTCGTGGTCATCGTCGCGTTGCTCGCCGCGCGCCATTTCGCAACGACGGCCTGGCCGCTGTCCCGCGGGCACCCTGGCTGGTTCGTCGCGGCCGGACTCCTGCTTCTGCTCGCCCGGGCGAAGACGGTCGCGCTCGCGGCCCGAAACGGCGGAGCAGCGCTGGCAGGCGTGGTCCTTCCCGGCCGCTTCGACGACGCGACGCGGATCGTGGCGGTCTCCTCTGCCGCTCTCGGCGTCTTTTCCGGCGCCGCCGTCTTTCTCGCCGCAGTCGACACGCTCCTCCCCAACGAGCCCAAGATCACGAGCGGCAAGGTCGTCGCTCGGAGCAACGGCGCCGCGGTCGCGTAACTCGACCCAGCGCGTTCGACGGTGAGGACTCGGCTTCTTGCCGAGCCCTCACTCGTAGAATCAAGGACGACATGGCCACGCGTGACGAGGGAGAGGTAATCGCGACGAGCTGAGCGTGCTCGGTCGCAAGGTCGTCGACCTCGAAGCGCGGATGGACGAGCTGGAAACGGTGATCAGAAGGCTCGAAGAAGCCGCCCTGACAACCGCGCGCGCTCTGTCCGAGGTCGCGACGCACTGGGACGCGGTCTAAGGCAATGCGCCGGAAGGACGATTCCAACCGGCCGAACGACCAGCAGTCGCTCCGCGTCACCGGGGATCGCGCGGACTGACGCGGGTCCCGTACTCCTCCATCAGCTCGGCGAAGCGCTTCCATCGAAGCTTGTAGGCGCTCTTCTTCCGGTACGGCAAGAAGTCGATCGTTCCGCGACTGATGCGGATGCGTCCGAGGAGCTCCCCGTCCGCGGTGATGCGGAACTCGACGTCGGTATTGCCGATCACGATCTCGTGAGGGACGCGGAGTCCCACTTCGTGCCTGGCCATGTGTCGTTCTTCTCCGATCACTGACCCAGCTAATCGGCCACGAGCTTTCTAGACTGCAACCCGACCGATGCAGTCGTGGGTCGGGTGGAGGCGACCGGCCTCGCCGACGCGTCGGCCGATGCCGTTATGTGCATCGACGCGTTCCAGTTCGGCGACCCGCGCGCGACTGCGCTGGAGATCGCACGGATCTTGCGGCCGGGAGCACGGGCCGTGCTCACGAATTGGCGCCCCCTACAAGCCGGCGACGAGGCGTTACCCGAGAGAGTGCGCGACCTCGATGCGCCGGTGCACTGAGCGGTGCGAACCTGACGGTGGTCGTCAACGTCGACGTGCCCGACTGG
>VAWW01000093.1:0-6337 GCA_005884575.1 Actinomycetota bacterium | reverse complement strand
CGCGAACTTGCGGAAAGAGGCCGAGCGTGTCCTCCCGCTCCTCGACCGGAGCCAGCGCATTTTCGTCGTAGCCGAACGGCCCTGAAGGTTGCTCGATTCTCTATTCCTCGGGATCCTCGTCCTCGTGGGTACCGCAGATCGAACCCGTGATCGTCTCAGTGAAGGCTCCAGTCGCAAGATTCTCTACTCCGGAGAACGTGAGCGTGCCACTTGCGCCGGCGAGCTTGCCGGTTCCGCCAGAAACGGGGCCGGAGGCGGTAAAGGCGCCGGTTGTGACATCGAATGTCCCTGCGACCGTCGCGACGAGCGTGCCGTGGTTCGTGGTGAAGGTGACCGTGCCGTTGATCGCGAAGACCGGCGGCGCACCACTGATGTCGAAGTGTCCGCTGGTCGTCCCGTTCAGACGCCCGTCGTGGGAAATCGTCGCCGTCGTGTTGCCGTCCCCAAGATCCTGTCCCATGCCTGGCCCGCCTGCGCCCCGCTGACCACGAACAGCGCACTCACGAGCACGCACAGAAGTGATCGAACGCTCCTCATCAATCCTCCAATTCTTGCCCGGAACGTGTGCTCCCCACCTAACATCGCTGGGCGCGGGCGATCAAGCGCAAGCCTGCTACGGCGCGCTATTGGCGAGCCTGCCGGAAGAAAGCGCCACGGTCGTGCGTCCTGAGTGAATCCGACGTGGAGGAGGCAGGGTGCACAAGGCGCGGACATTTATGAAGGTGCTGGCGGCAGCGGCGTTGGTTGCGGCGGTTTGCTCGGCACTCGCAGCCGCGCCCGCAAACGCCGCCCGCGACTACCGACCTTCGGACGACGGCGAGCCCACGGGGACGAGCTCCGATCCGCTGGAGAGCAGCGAAAGCGTCCAGATCATCGTTCGCGGTCTCGGCACGATTCAAGGGTCCGGTTTCAACTGCACGCGGACGTGCTCGCGCTCGTACAAGAAAGGCCAATGGATCGCGCTCACCGCACAGGAGGGGAACGGCTACCAATTCTCGGGCTGGCAGCGAGCCTGCGGACGCGCTCCACAGTCCCATTCGTGTGGGTTCAAGGCCGGCGACGCTCACGTCGTGTACGCCGTGTTCGTGCCGCTGCCTCCGGTAACCGCGCCCGCGCTGACTCCGCCCGTTTCGGTGGGCGCGCCGACGCTCGTTCCGACCGTTCCGGTAAGCGCGCCCACGCTCAAGACGACCGTCGGAGTCAAGGACGGCCGCACCAAGCGAAAGGTCGAAGTGCAGTTCGACGTCGGCGCGTCGTCGGTCGTTACGTACGAGTTGCGACAGAACGGAGATGTGGTGCAGTCATGGCAGAGCAGTCCGTTCACCGGTCGCAGCACTCGGACGATCTGGATCGACGATCGCGTCTCGGCGGGTACGTACGAGTTGGGCCTTCGCATCGTGACCGGCACCCAGGTCAGGTCGTTCCACGGCCCCGTGGTTCTGCCCCCTCCTCGGCCATGACCGAGTCGCGAAGAGCTCTGTCCCTCCTCGATTCGGCGTTCACCAAGGTCGGCGCAATCGCCACCTCTCTCTCCGCAGCCGCTGGAATCGGCTGGGGGGTGTGGCACTACGCGTCTCCATCGCCGTCCCCGCTGCTTGACGCGCACGTCGCTCCGATCACGGACGGCTTCCATCCGGGGATCTCACTCAGGCAGTTCTTCGACCTCGACCGAACGACCGGCGGCCAGGACAGTACGCCGTATTCCGCGGCGCAGCTGAACTGTCGGTACGTGTATCTCCAGGTTCGGGCGACTGTCGACGGTTACACCGGTCACAGCGTCTTGTTGCGCTGGGTGCTCAGCGACGACGGAGGAAGCCAGATCGGGCGAACTCTGAAGGAAGTAGTCCAACCGGTGGCCGTGCAGAGGATGCACGACAGTGACATCGTCTCGGCCCGCATCCTGCTCCCGCCTCGGCCACGCATGCGCTTACGGGTCCAGATCTTCCGCGAGCACGACAGTCGGCTCCTCCCGTTCTCCGAGCCGTACCCCACTCCGAGCTTCAAGGGGCCCAAGGCTCCGCAAAGCCGGAACTGTCCGGTATAAGCGGCCGACGAGCCGCCATGCCTTCGCCGTTCATGGCGCACATGGAGATCGTCCGCAAGCGCGCGCAGCAGGCGTACGCCGAGACGCTCGGCCATTTCGCAGTTGGTGTCGCAGGCAGTCGCGGCTGATTCGGTGATCGATATCTATGCGGCCACGGGGATGGAGCGACCGGACATCTCGATCCTGTCAGACGAGTTCTTGGAAGAGGTCTCGCAACTACCTCAGAAGAACCTGAAGATGGAGCTGCTCCGGAAGCTCATCAATGACGAGATTCGCTCCGTCAGCCGAACCAATGTGATTCAAGAACGCAAGTTCTCCGAGATGCTCGAGAGCGCGATCAACCGATACCAGAACCGCGCACTCACGACGGCGGAGATCATCGCCGAGCTCGTCGCGATGGCGAAGGAGCTAAGCGACACCAAAGGGCGAGGTGAGCAACTGCAGCTGGGTGACAGTGAGTTGGCGTTCTACGATGCCGTCTGTCAAAACGACTCAGCCGTGATGGAGATCGGTGACGAGACGCTGAAGACAATTGCTCGCGAACTCATTGTGGCAGTACGCGAGTCGACCACGATCGATTGGAGTCTTAAGGAGTCCGTTCGCACCGGTCTTCGTGCGAGAGTGCGTCGTCTGTTGAATAAGTACGACTATCCACCTGATAGGCAAGACCGTGCCGTCGAGTTAGAGATCGAACAAGCTGAGCGCCTCGCAAACGATCTCGCCGCCTGGTACCGGAGCGGTGGCGGCGTAGGGGGTTAACAGCAGCGCGAGGATGAGGAGAAGCGCGAGCGCGATTTTGAACCACCACACAGCGCCGTTCAGGTAGCCCGCCTTCAGCTCAACGATCCGGAAGTTGAGCCCTGCGGTCTTCAGAAGCGATGCCGCGCGCGGCCTGTGCCGCGGCGAGATCGGACTCCGCTCGTCCGAAGATGTCCTCGAAGGCCGGATATGACCACGGGGACACCCGGCCTTCCCCCGAACGGGGGACTTTGCCCAGCAGGCAACCTGTCGGACGAGGGTCATAAACTGTCCGTTGCGGACCAGGCGACGTGCGAGCGTGAACGAGGGACGTGCTGGGTCACGTCTCAAGGAGAAGAGCCGGTCGAGCGCGGTGGCCGCAGCCTCGCCTCGCCGGCTCTTCCCATTTCAGCCGAGTATTCCCGGGGCCGTCCGGTGGTACCTCGGCATCGTGCAGGCTTGCTCGCCTTTTGGGGAGTGGCGGGCGGACCGATTTCGACCCACCGTGAGTAGGCGCTGAGGCGATGCAGAATGCGGCGCTGCACGCCTCGGCGCTCACGGCATGCGAATCCGAATCGATGAACCGGAGTTCTTAGCTGAGCGAGGCTTAGAGAGTGACTGCGCCTACGACGTAAAGGTGAGCGTGCTCGCACGCGCCACCGGCGTCGACCGCGACATCGTTAAGAGCGCGATCCTCGCCGAGGCCCTCCGACCAGTTCAGCCGCGAGATCGGCTCCTTGAGCGAGCTCAGCGCGAGCGAGGCCCACTGGCCGTGATCGACCGCCTCGACGAACGCGTGAAGGCGACGCGGTAGTGGAGCGCGTCATCGATTGGTCGGGCCGTGCCTTCCTCGTCCACGAGATCCTGGAGCAGCGCGCCGAGCGGCGCGACACGTTCTACGT
This sequence comes from Actinomycetota bacterium, assembly GCA_005884575.1. GTDB lineage: Bacteria > Actinomycetota > Thermoleophilia > Gaiellales > Gaiellaceae > AC-16. The sequence goes on along the minus strand of VAWW01000093.1, from coordinate 2,653 downwards.
CGAAGTCAGCCGTGAGCTGATGGAGGCGATCAAGGACTGGTCGCAGCCGGTACAGATCAAGCTAGTTGCGGACGAAGACGAGAACCCACGCGTGCGCACGCTCGCCGTCCGGCCAGTCCCGATGCGGTCGTGAAGATCTGCGCAGGTTGCAACGGGATCGTCGAGCCGAGGACGCACGAGTGCGCCGTGCGCACGCAGATCCTCGGTTCGCCAGGAAGGCCGGCCACCCTGTGCGGCACGAGTCTGCGCGGCGGACGCGCCGCGTCACCCAGTAGCCGCCGCGCGAGCCTGGCCTAGCAGGCTTTGGCGGAACTGCTCGAGGTGGCTACGGCGGAAGCGGCTAACGACACCGCGGAACAGCCCGTCGTCAATAGCTCGCTCCAGCTTCGCGGAAACACCGGCAAACGTCGTCGCGCGGCCTTATACCTTTAGAGATCGTTCCTGTTCCACATCGCGGCGAGCTGCTCGAGTATGTGGCCGACGGCGAGTGGAGCGCCGGAACGCTCCCGTCGCCTCCGTTCAATCGCCACTGCTACGCGTTAGATGCCATACGTTCACGCATTCGCGGCTCTGATCTGGCCGCGGATTTCGCCCTTGGGGTTCTTCTTCGTACCGACGACCGCGTATGCTCCGCCGTGCAGGATTGTGCGCACGAAGGTCGCACTTGCGACGTAGGAACCGACGTAGGCACCGTGCGCACTCGGCGCTTGGCATTTCACGCAGAGCGGAAGCACGAGGGAGCCGGTCTTTCCACGCGCGCCGAAATAGATGTCGGCGCGAGTCGCGGTCCCGCTCAGGTGCTTGAAGCTCAACGTCCAGGTAAAGCTGCTCTTCTTGCCCGCCACCGTCAGCTTCCCGGTAAGCAATCCACTCGCACCGGTCGCGTCCTTCAGCGAGGTAACCGCCTTGGTGTCGAGGCTCGCCTTTAACACGTACGTGTTGGATGCGGCCCCCGCCTGGCCGACAACCAGCGCGACAGTGATGGCACCGGCAAGCGTCGCAGCGCCGAGAATCCTCTTCAGCAACTTCATGGCCCCTTTTTCCTTTTTGCGTGTGTTCCTATCCATTACTTCGTGTGGATCACGACATTGCCACCCTGCAGCGGCAGGTTCGTGAAGCTCTTGCTCATCAGATTGCTCCCGTTGAGCGTCAGCGTCAAGGCGTCACCGGCGTTGTTGGACGGCAGGCCGGTGTCGGTCGCGGTCGCGATGAACGTGTCGTTGCCCTCGCTCGCGAGTTGGACACCGTCGCGGGCACGGTTGATCTGCACATTGCACTTCCCTTGCAGCGTCGACGTCATCGGATAGCCGTTGCTGCTGCTCGTGGTCTGAGTGAAACCGAGCGCGGTTAGCGAGTTGCTCTTGATGATGTAGTCGGCGGCCACGCCCTGATACGTGCCTCGCCAGATGTAGAGGAACTGTCCCTGGGGCTGGTTGTTCTTGTTGTACCGGGCGTTGAAGCCGAAGTTGCCGCGACCGCCAGCAGGATCGCTGAGCCAGCCGCCGCCGGTCACGAACTGGCCCGTGTCGTTGTAGAAAGTGACGCCGGCGGGTTCGGCATTCGCCGGGATGTAATACGCATTTGTCCCACCGGTGCCGCTCGCGACGATTTTTGCGACGACGCAGTATGAGTTCTCGTTGGTAGACATGTAGGTACTTGTTGCGGTGCCGATCCCATCGCCGATGGTGCCGGTATCAACAGTCTGCGCAAACGTCGACGCTATCGGCGTGCCGCTTCCGCACGTTCCGGCGGGGTAGACGTCGAACTCGATCCAGATCTTGGTGATGTCGCCTTTGGTGCTGTCGGGGCCGCTGCTGCTCGTGCCCGTGAAGCCACTCGCCGCGCTGTCCCAGATCGTTGCCTGCAACGTCAGACTCGCGCCCGTCTGTCCGATCGTGTCACCGGTGTACTGGATTGCGACGTCCTCGAGATTGACCGTGAAGGTCCCGTTCACGTAGGTGAAGCTGTAGTTGCCGGCCGCCAGCGTGCCCTGCGCCGCCACGATCGGGTAGTCGCCGGCCGACGAAGCGCTCGTCGCGGTCGTGGTCAGGCTGGGGCTGCCGGTGACGCCGCTGGTCGCCAGCGTCTCGCCGTTCTTGAAGCCGCTGTAGCTGGCCGTCAGTGCCGGGATCTGATCGCTGTACTGGGCTGCCTTGTGATCCGCCGTCACCGTCAAGGTCGCCTTGGACACCGTCAGGCTGCCGTTCACGAACGTGAAGCTGTAGTTGCCGGCCGCCAGCGTCCCCGCGGCCGCGGTGATCGTGTAGCTCGCCACCGGCGAGGCAGCGGTCGCGGTCGTGGTCAGACTGGGCGAGCCGGTGACGCCGCTGGTCGCCAGCGTCTCGCCGTTCTTGAAGCCGCTGTAGCTGGCCGTGAAGGCCGGGTTGGCATCGCCGTAGACGCGGCTCTTGTTGTCGGCGGTGACCGTCAAGCTCGCCGGCGTCACCGTCAGGCTGCCGTTGGCGAAGCTGAAGCTGTAGTTGCCGGCCGCCAGCGTCCCCACTGCCGCCGTGATCGTGTACGGGCTGCCCGCCACCGAGCTGGTCGCGGTCGCCGTCGTGGCGAGGCTGGGGCTGCCGGTGACGCCGCTGGTCGCCAGCGTCTCGCCGTTCTTGAAGCCGCCGTAGCTGGCCGTGAAGACCGGATTGGCGTA
>VAWW01000029.1:15688-49203 GCA_005884575.1 Actinomycetota bacterium | reverse complement strand
GAGCGACGCCTTCGTCGCGCCGTAGGCCGCGCCGCCCACGAGCCCGACGCCGCCAGCCATGCTGCTGACGCTGACGATGCTGCCGTGGCCCCTCGCAGCCATTCCCGGAGCGAACGCCGCGACAAGGAAGAACGGCGCTCGAACGTTGCTGGCGAACATCTTGTCGAACGCGGAGACGTCGAACTCTGCGGTCGGACCGAAGAGCGCGATCCCGGCGTTGTTGACCAGGATGTCGACGTCGCCTACCTCCCTTGCCAGGCGCTGCACATCGGCGGCGTCGCCGAGGTCGGCAGCGACAAAGCTGGCCTTGCCGCCGGCGGCAGTGATTTCCTCGACCGTCTCCGCGCCGCGCGCGGCGTCGCGGCCGTGAACCAGGACCTCTGCTCCGTCCCGGGCCAGCTGGAGCGCGACCGCGCGACCGATGCCGGACGTTGCGCCCGTCACCAGCGCCCGTTGTCCTGCGAGGTTGTTTCGACTCATGGTCGACATTGCCGCTCCTTCGGGGGGAGGCGATGACAGTCGTCATCGGTTGCACTACCGTAGCAGATGCGATGACGGTCGTCATCGCAAGCGCTACGATGGCGCCGTGCAGGCAAAGAACGAAAGGCGGCGATCACCAGCCCGTGCGCGCATGGTGCGCAGCGCCGCAACGCTCATGCGCGAGCGCGGCATCCACGGCGTCGGGCTCCGGGAGATCGTCACCCACTCCGGCGGGCCGCGCGGCTCGCTCGGCCGCTACTTCCCGGGCGGCAAGACACAACTCATGACCGAAGCGATCGATGTCGCCCTCGCCGAGCTCTTCGACGAAGTCGACCGGGCGCTCACCGAAGTCGAGACCTTCGCTGACGCGATCGGCGCGATCGTCGCACCGTGGCGGCGGCTGCTCGTCGATCACGATTTCGCCTTGGGCTGTCCACTGGCTGCAACCGTCGTCGACGCCGCCGACAACGACTACCTCCGCGTCCACGTCAGCGAGCTGCTCGCCCGGTGGCAAGCCTCAGTCGCCGACGTCTACGTCAAGTTTGGAGATCCGCCGGCGGTAGCGGACGAGCAGTCGACGCTCCTACTGACTGCACTCGAGGGCGCCCTAATTCTCGCCCGCGCACGACGCAGCACCGAGCCGCTTGACACAGTGGAGCGCTACTTCGCGTCTCGAGCTTCGGCTCGAAAGCCGGAAACCGGTCCGTCCCGGAACTCGTAAAGCTCCGAAAGCTCACCGAAGAGGGGCGCGATGCTCGCTATCCGGCACGTTCGAAGGGGTTTCTCGTATTCGCAGCGCTTGCCGGCCTGGCAGTGCCTGCCGCCGCGTCGGGCGACGACGGTGGGGGCGGCGGACGCGGTGGAACTCCACCCCCGCCGGCCGCGGCACCCGCGGTCACGTTCACGCCGACGTCGCTGACCTTCGCCGCCCAGACAATCGGCACGACGAGGCCGCCGCAGTCGATCACGGTCGCCAACACCGGCAACGTGCCGTTGTTCATCAACAGCGCGGCGACGCGCGGGGCGAACCCGCTCGACTTCACGCAAGTGAGCGACGGCTGCTCCGGCCTGACGCTCGCCGCCGGGACGAGCTGCAGCGTGTCGATCGCGTTCTCGGCGACGGCGTCCGGCGCACGGTCGGCGACGTTCATCCTCACCGACAACGCCGCCGGCAGCCCGCAGACCGTGCCGATCAGTGCGACCGGCACGGGTCAGAACGCAGCGCTTGCGATCGACAACCGCTTCTTCACGTGCGCGAACGGCGTCTGCGACATCGGTGCGGGCCACAACGTGTTCGTCAACAATTTCTTCTCGACGAGCTTCCTCGCGAGCGGCGGCACGGCGCCGTACACGTGGTCGGGCCAGGTTCCGGCGGGGTTGACACTGCGATCGTCGGGCCTCCTAGGCGCGCCGAGCGTCAAGGGCGCCTCCACGTTCACGGTGACCGTCACCGATGCGACCGGAGCAACGGCGACGGGCACGTTCTCGCTCACCGCCACCGACGCGCCGCCGCCGACCCCGCCTGGCTGCCAGACCGGACGGGTCCTGAAGGAGTCCTTGACCGGCGCCGCGTTCAACGGCCGACGCCGAGCGGTCAGGCCGCCGCTGACGAAACGCGGTTCAGCGGCTGCGGCGGCTACAGCCTCCTGTCCGCTCAGGTCAAGGATGTGAACCTCCCGGAGGGCACGCAGCTCTGGGTGACGCTCGCTTCGGCGCCGTGGGAACGATCACGCTTCGCGGGGGATCCGGAACGATGGCGACCTACAACATGGGTCGCTTCGGGTCTCGCGCGACGCGGTCCGCGTCTACAGCGCACTGCCGGACATCAGCAGCTCCCAACAGATCCTGATCGGCGGAGCGTTCCAATGAACCGCGGGTGACGCTGGTGTTACTTAGTTAGATAGACGCGTCGCCGAAGATGGGCAGCCATCCCGATGACGGGCGGCCCCGGCGCGCGTAACGTCGATCCGGTTCGGCTCGGCGACAACTGCGAGCTCCAGACGACGAAACCTAGCGAAGGAGACGAACGAGATGATGATGGCTGAGAACACCGTCTTGATCTCGCACCGGTCAAGCAGCGGCAACAAAATATGTGGGCGAGCGGCGACTTTCACGCCGTCGCGATGCTGATCCAGCGGTCGCCGAGACGCTCTGCGAGGCTGTCGACCTCCAGCCAGGCTGGCGCGTTCTCGACGTCGCCTGTGGCAGTAGCAACGCGGCGATCGCCGTGGCGCGGTGCGGCTGCGACGTTGTGGGCATCGACCATGTCCCGGCGTTGCTCGCGCGCGGCCGCCGCCAAGTCGAGGCCGAAGGCGCCTCGGTTGAGCTGCTGGAAGGGGACGCCGGAGGCGATTCCGTTTCCGGACGGCAGCTTCGATGCGGTGCTGTCGGTCTACGCCGAGGGATCGGTAGCGGGCGCGTCGCGAGCGTGCGACGATGGGTGCAATGCGCGTCGTCGCGCTCGCGGTCGTCGCCGCCGCGGTGGTAGCGGCCTTCGCCGCCTCGCCCGCGCCGGTCGCCTTGCGCACGCAGCTGCTCGCCTACGAGGCACCGGACGGGATCCACATTGTCGCCGTCGACGGCAGCGGTGACCGGCTGCTGCGAGGCACCGAGCCGCGCGACCAGAACCCGGAGTGGTCGCCGCAGGGCGACCGCGTCGTGCTCTGGACTGACGCCGACGGCGCCGGCGACGTAGTCGTGATCGATGCCGGCAGCGGCCGCCGTACGCGGTTGACCGAGAGCGCCGAGCAGGACGTCAACACCGACTGGTTCCCGAGCTGGTCGCCCGACGGCTCGACGATCGTGTTCAACAGCGACCGCGACGGCGGCAACGAGTGGACGATCTACGCCATGCCGGCCGTCGGCGGCCCGCTGCGGCGCGTGACCACGGGTTGGGGGCCGCGCTTCTCGCCCGGCGGGCGGCTCACCTTCCAGCTCGACGGCCGACTCGTGACCGCAGACGCCGACGGCCGCGATCGCCGCGAGTTCCCGACGCGCAACGGCCGCTCCTGGGCGCCCGCCTGGTCGCCCGACGGCAGTGGGCTCGCTTTCATCACCAACGAGCCCTTCACCTCAGCGCCGGGCCAGACAAGCCGCAACCCGACCTACGAAATCGGCCGAATGAACGCGGACGGCGGGAGCTACCGGCGGCTCACTGCCAACCGCATCCGCGACGGCGACCCGGCGATCTCGCCCGACGGCCGCACGATCGCCTTCGACAGTGGGCGCTTCGGCTGGAGCGAGGTGCTGCTGATGGACGCGAGCGGCCGGCACCAGCGCCGGCTGACGCACGAGCTCGAGGGAGACGCCTGCTGCCCGAGCTGGCGCCCGTAGCTGCGGCTCGTTTGAGCCGTTTTTTGGGCGTCTACCCAGTTGCGCCGGCTGCGACCGATTGCGCCCGCTTGGGGATCGATCGCGTCAGTTCACCAGCAGGGAGACTGAGAGAGCCCGCGCCGCTCGAGACGTTGAGGACCACGGGCGCGGGGGACTTCTCGAGCAGCGGGAGGAATGCGCGTAGGACGCGGACGGGTCCGAACACGTTCGCCTCATCGACGTCACGAGCACGTCCAATGCTCCGGCGGTCTCGACCGCGGCGGCCACTGATGCGTCATCGGTCAGGTCGAGTTGACGAATCTGGCGCCGACCATGTCGGCCGCCTGCTGGCCGCGTGCGTCGTCGCGCGCGCCGATCCAGACCTGATGGCCAGCGGCCACGAGCCGACGAGCGACCTCAAAGCCAAGCCCCCTGTTCGCTCCGTTGATGAGTGTGGCGGCGGCGCGCTCGCGCGCGACCGGGCGCCGACGCGGGTCGGCCGCCGGTCCCCACGCTCCGCTCACTGCGGGCCGGACGTCGACTGCGCGTAGAGCCGCATGCGCTCGAGCGTCGCCGCCGCCATCTGGGCGAGGTGGAGGATCGTGGCCTCGTCGACGTCGGTGAACCCCCCGTCCTTGTCGAACAGCTGAATCGAGCCGAGCTCACTTCCGTCGAGCGCCGCGACGCGCACTGCGAGCCGGCCGTCGAGCGGGCGATCGAGGCCGAGCAATCGCGCGAGCGCCGCCGATGCGGGGTCGGCCGCCAGCTCTTCGGCGCCCATGCGGGTTGCGTGGCCCGGCGGCAGACGTGACAGCTTGTGGACCGAGCTCGCATTCGCGCCCGTGCCCTGATCGGCGGCCGCGAGCGCCGTGAGCGGCTCCGACGATTCGTCGAGCGCGAGCGTGGCGAGGCACCAGCCCGCGCCCACGAGCTCGCGCGCGTGTTCGGCCACGAGCTGAAGCACCTCGTAGAACGCGTCGGACCCTTCGAACGCCAGCGAGGCGTCCGCGAGGAACGCGGAGAGGCTTCGCAGCATCGTCGTCTGTCGCTTCTCGGCGAGCGCCGCCTCACGAGCCTCGCGAAAGCCGCGCTGGACCATCTCGTATGCGGACAAGCTCTCGAGAAAGAAGTCGCCGGCCGCCGCCGCGACGCGCTCCGCCTCGCCTGCCGGCACCCCGCGGAGAGCGGCAACCAGGATCGCGTTCTGGATCGCGACGAGGTCGAGGATGCCGAGCCCTGCGGCCACGGCGTCGCGCCCGAGCGCGTATGCGACGCCGAGCGCCGCCTCACCGCGTTCGTCGACATACGCCCGGAACGCCGATGTGTAGACCACGCGGAAGTCGGCCGCAGCCGCCGTCATGCGTCCGCTCCGAGCAGCCGCGCCGCAAGTACGAGTGCGTCGTCCGACTCGCGCCCGTCGCGAACGAGTATGCGGTCGACGACCTGCTGCGGGGAGCCTGACGTGTCGAGCCAGTCGGCGAAGCCGGAATCGATCCCGTCGGTCGCGACCAGCAGCACGTCGCCGCGCCGGACGCGGAAGCGCGCTGAACGCAGGCGGGGCAGCCCCGCGCCTACCGTCCCCGGCTGCAACAGAAGCGCCTCGCTCGGGCGTGTCCGTGGTCCGACGCCCCGGAAGAGCAGGGCCTCGACGTTTCCGACCCCCGCCCAGGCCAACTCGGCGCTCGTCGGCGAGTAGCGGGCGGCGCTGACCGCGGCGCCACGGGTGCCGCGGAGCCGCTCGTGGCAGCGCTCGAGCGCTGCGGTGACCTCCTCGCCGGCGAAGGCGTGGAGCGCCGAGCAGGCGACCACGGCGGTCGCAGCGGCCTCCGGCCCGTGACCGAGTGCGTCGACCACGGCGACGAGGAACACGTCTTCCGCGGACGACACGACCGCCGCGTCGCCCGACACGTCCTCGCCGGCGCGCGGGCGCGAGGCGACCGCCCATTCGAATGGCGCCGTCCCCGTGCTCACGCCCACACCTGCTCCCTCTGTTCGCGCTCCCGCCGCAGCCGCTCGAGCGGATCGCGGGCGCGCCACTTCTTCATCGTCACCGTCGTTCCGTCGCCCGGCACCGACTCGATCGTGAACTCGTCCATCAGCCGGCGTGCGCCCGGCAGGCCGAGGCCGAGCCCACCCGACGAGCCCCACCCGTCTTGCAGCGCCAGCTCGACGCTCTGGATCCCGGGGCCGCAGTCGCGGGCGACGACAACGATGCCGTGGCGGTCGCGCTCGTGCACGTCGTGCAGCAGGATCTCGCCGCACCCCGCATGGACGAGGATGTTCCGCGCGACCTCTGAGATCGCCGTCGCGATCAGCGTCCCATCCGTACGCGAGAAGCCTAGCCGCTCCGCAAGCGCTCGACCGGCCGCCCGCGCCGCGACCATATCCGCGTCGCTCTCGATCTCGACACAGGTCTCATGGTCCATCGTCGTCGCCTCCACGGGCGGTCCGCCGCAGCACCGCAAGACCCTCCTCGAGGTCGAGGGCCGTGTGCAGCGGTTGGAGGTCGAGCTCGAATTGCACCATCGCCATCGCGACGTCCGGCTGGATGCCGACGAGCACGGTCTCGGCGCCGCGCAGCTTCGCGGTCGAGCCGATCGTCCGCAGCGCACGCGCGGCGAACGAGTCGATCACGTCCAGCGCCGTGACATCGACGACGATCCCACGCGCCCTGAACTGTCCCACTCGCTCCGCGAGGTCGTCCCGCAACTCGAGCACCTCGCTGTCCGAGAGCGCCGACTGGATCGAGGCGATCAGGTAATCGCCCTGCTTGAGGATCGGCACGGACACGATCCGCTACGCCAGCCGATCCGGCGGTGCCGGGTCCGAGTGGAGCACCTTGTAGCCGAGCAGCCGCTCGGCCTCCTCGAGCCCGCCTTGCAGGTCGCCGACGGTGTTCATCGTGCTCAGGTCGACGCGAAGATCGACGAGCGTCTGCGCGATCCCGGACGAGAGCCCCGTGATGATCGCGCTCGCGCCCATCAGGCGCGCCGCATTCACCGTCTGAACGAGGTGGTTCGCGACGGTCATGTCGATGCTCGCGACGCCGGTGATATCGATGACGACGACCTTGGCTCGATTCGCCTGGATCGCGTTTAGGAGCTGTTCGGTCAGCTGCCGGGCTCGCTGCGAGTCGATCGCGCCGATGATCGGGAGGATCACGAGCCGGTCGCGCACCTGGAGCACCGGCGTGGAGAGCTCGCGGATCGCGGCCTGCTGCTCGCGGATGACCCGCTCGCGCTCTTCGACGAAGCTGACCCCGACGGTGACCGCGATCCGGTTCGCCGCCGGCTCGTAGGAGTCGAGAATCCGATCGAGCAGCTCCGGATCGTCCTGGTAGCGGAGGAAGAGCGACCGCGCCAGCACGTCGCGGAGGAGCAGGACGATCCCCAGCACCTCGTGGGTCTCGACACCGCGGTGGATGATGCGCTCCGAGAGGTCGCGCGCGTACGCCTGCAGAGACTCGACGCTGCCCGTCTCGAGCGCATCGACGTAGTTGTCGTAGACGGCCTTGACCTCGGAGAAGATCTCCTCGGGCGACATCACGCCCAACAGCTGCGCTTCCGAGATCCGGCTAACCCACTTCTCGCGGAGCTCGACGCTCATCTGGCGGAGATAGGCGACCAGCTTCGGGAGCAGCTCGGCGTCGATCTCGTGCGTTTCGAGCGGCGGCGTCGGAAGCGACGGCTTTTGTCCATTCATTGCGTGGCTCCTCTTATTGTTTTGGCGGCTGCTTTCCCGTTCGCACCGTCGCGAAGCACCTACCCCGGATGGGCGGCGGCGCCACGTGTCCGCGCGCCGTCGAGGAAGAGGCTCGTGACGACCGCGGTAGTCCCCTCGACGCCGAGCGTCGGCGTCGAGCGAAGGATCCCCATGACGAGGCCGACGAGGGACTCGGTCAACGAGACCGGGGACATGTCGGTCCGGATATCGCCGTCCGTCTGTCCCCGCTCGAACAGTCGCCGCAGCGGTTGCGCGACGGCGGCGTCGAACTGGCCGGCGTCCGGGCGAACGCGCTCACGCTCCAGGACGACGAGGTGGTTGCCTACTCCGACGAGCGCGCGAACTGCGCGTTCGAGTGCCTCCGGAGCTGCCACGTCGTCGAGCCGCGCCTCCCTCAGTCGTGCCTCCGCATCGCGGACAGCCAGCCCGGCGAGAGCGTCGAGCAGGGCCTGGCGGTTCGGGAAATAGCGGTAGACGGTCGCGCGCGCGACGCCCGCGGCGGCGGCGACGTCGGCGATGCTGGCCTGCTCGCCGTGCGTCGCCAAGGCGTCGGCGGCCGCTTCCAAGATCGCGGCCGCCACGCGCTCGCGCAGGCTCGGAGGCGCTGTGGACATCAATGTCTCATCCGAAGTTTAGTCCTCCAGAAAATGAGACATAACTGTCTTGAGAATAAGCGGTGATGTATCAAGAACGGAAGGAGGTGTCACATATGGAGATTCGTTCGACCACACGCGCTTTCCTCTGGTGCAGCGAGTTGGAAGCGCAGGTGGTCGAGATCCTGCCGGACCGCACGGCGCTGTCGATCGTGGGCGGCCTCGCGTCAATTCCGACGGCGTCGAGCATCGGCGGTCTCGTGTCGGGTGCCGGCACCGCGTCGGGGGCAGCCGACCAGACGGCACCGATCGTCCAGGGGCTCAGCAGCCCACCGGCCATCCCGAGCTTCTAGAGGAGGTGAACGCATGTCAGCAAGCACGGATCGCGGGCTCGACCTGAGCGAGCTCCGCCACCAGTCAATCGAGACGCTGCCCGACCGCACCGCGATGTCGCTCGTCAACGCGAACCTCGCGCTGCCCATCAACCTCGGGCTCGCGGCCAACGTCCTCTCCGACGGATCGATCGCCGCGGCCGGCGCAACGCAGAACGCGCCGATCGACCAGGGGATGCTCGGCAGCACGCCGACCCTCTGACCCGAGCGCAAACGACACAAGGAGGTACAGACGATGATCAAGAACGAGCTGACCCAGGCCGAGCTGGAGGCCGAGCGCGCCGAGGCGCTGCCCGATCGGGCCGTCCTCTCGCTCGTGAACGCCAACGTCGCGGCGCCGATCAACGCGGCCCTCGCGTTGAACGTCGCCAGCGACAACTCGGTCGCGTACGCCAGCGCCACCCAGTACGCGCCGATCACCCAGGGCATCTAGGAGGTGAAGACGATGAAGCATGGTCTCACGAACGAGGAGTTGCAGGAGCAGGTTGGCGAGACGCTGCCCGATCGCGCTGTCCTGTCACTCGTGAACGCGAACATCGCGGCGCCGATCAACGCAGCGCTCGCGCTGAACGTGCTCAGCGACAGCTCCGTCGCGTACGCGAACGCCGACCAGTACGCGCCGGTGGTCCAGGGCATCTGACCGGACCCAAAGGAGGGCGGGGGCCGCCCCGCCCTCCTGCGTCCTCGTATCCCGACTTTGTGGCTGTGAGCCACTAGCGGCACCCGACCGGAGGTGAATTCGACGCTCGAGAAGATGGTCACGTCGATTTGGAGCTGCGTGGGCCGGCGTGGACGGCCGCCTGCGCCCGCGCCGAGGCTGGCCGCGGGCACGGAGCTGCTCGGTCGGTACAAGGACTCCGGGCTACGCGAGCCGCCGTGGCTCGTCCGCCGCGCCGACGGACGGGTCGTCCAGCTGACGGAGCTCCTCTATGCGGTCGCGGGATCGCTCGACGGCGCCTCGAGCCTGAAGACCGTCGCGACGCGCGTCAGCGCGGCCATCGGCCGCACCGTCACGTCCGAGAACGTCCTGTTCCTCCTCGAGAACAAGCTCTGCCCGCTCGGGCTCGTTGCCGGAACGGCCCCTATGGCCCCGGGCCCCATGGATGCCGGGCCGCTCCAGTTGACGATGCGCGGGCGCCTCCTGCCGGCATCGGTCGTCGGCGCCGTCGCCAGGCTGTTCCAGCCGCTCTTCGCCGCCGGCGCGGTCGGGGGCGTGCTCGGCCTCGTTGCCGCGGCTGACCTCTGGCTCTTTGCGCACCACGGGCTCACACGCGCGTTCCACCAGCTGATCGTGCGTCCGGAGCTCGTCGTGGTCGTGTTCGGGCTCGTCGTCGCGTCGGTCCTGTTCCACGAGCTCGGGCACGCGGCAGCCTGCCGCTACGGCGGCGCGCGTCCGGGCGTGATCGGCATCGGCCTCTACCTGATCTACCCGGCCTTCTACACCGACGTGACCGACGTCTACCGCCTCGGGCGCGGCGGACGCATCCGGACCGACCTCGGCGGCATCTATTTCAATCTCGTCTTCGTCGTCGGGCTCTACGCGGCCTACGCGGCAACCGGGTTCGAACCGCTCCTGGCGGTCGTGGCGATCGAGCACGCGCTCGTCGCCAACCAGTTCTGGCCATGGCTTCGCCTCGACGGCTACTACGTGCTCAACGACCTCACCGGCGTCCCGGACGTCTTGTCACGCGTGGGGCCCGTGCTCCGGAGCCTGGTCCCGGGCCGCGCGGTCGACCCGCGCGCCGGCGAGCTGAAGCCGTGGGTGCGGTGGGTTCTGACCGCATACGCGCTCGTGCTGGTGCCGGTCCTGGTCGGCCTGCTAGTTCTCGTGGCGCGTGCTGCGCCGCAGCTGCTTGGGGCGGCGTGGACTGCGCTGCATGTCGAGCGCGCGGCCGGTGCGGCCGCCGCCGCTGCGGGGGATTGGGGCGCAGTCGGGCTCGCCGCGCTTCGCGCGCTGCTACTGGTCCTACCGGCTTGCGGTCTGCTGCTTGGACTGTCACGGCTCGCTCTGCGCCTACTCGGAGCCGCCACGGCCCGCGCCGGGCGGCGCGTCTCTTTCGGGCCGGCGCTCGCGTTTGCGGCCGGTGCCGCCGTCGCGATCGCATTCGCCGGCAGCTCGCAGCATCCGGCAACCGCGGTCCGTCCGGACGACCGCGGCGGGGCCTCGGCGCCGATCCTCTCGACGGCCCGCGGCCGCGGGACGATCGCCACTCCGGCGCCGTTCGGCCGGCCCGCCCCGCTGCGGCAGGTCCAGCCGGTGAGCTCGGGACAGGCGCCCCGGGTCGCCCGGAGTACGTCGGCCTCGCCGACTGCGAACAGGGCACCTACGCGTGTGGCGGCGAGGACGACCGCCCCGTCGGCGGCGTCCGCCCCGGTGACGACGACGATGGGGCCGGACACCACGAGCACCGCGACGACTACCGATCCGGCCACGACCACGATCGATACGACCCCGACCGCTCCGACGACGACGGTCGGACCCGACACCACGACCACCCCGACGAGTACCGATCCGGCCACGACCACGGTCGACACGACCACCAGTGCGCCCACGACGACCGTGACCACAACCGCAACCACTATGACCACACAGACAGCGACCTCTGCACAGGGGTAACCGTCCGGGCGGATTCTGCGTTGAAAAAGATATGCGAACGATCTGCGTGACTCTCCTGTTGGCTCTTGCAGCCTTCGCCGCCTCGGCAGATGCGGACACGAGCGGGGCCCAAGGCGGCGGCGCGAACAACGTGGTCATCGTCCGGTCGACCGCGGATCAGTCCTGGCATGCGCGCGCACACCTCGAGGTTGCGAGCGTTGCCGGAGGTACCGTCGCCAGCACGAACCTCGCCGACGCGCAAGCGGCCGCGTGCACGGGGTGCCGCGCCAGCGCGGTCGCAGTGCAAGTGCTCTTCGTGACCGGCGACCCGAACGTCTACACGCCGGCGAACGTTGCCACCGCCACGAACGGCGGCTGCGACGCCTGCGGAACCTATGCCTACGCCTGGCAATATCTCCTCCAGACGAGCGGGCCCGTCTACCTGAGTGCGGCCGGCCGGCTCGCGGTCGCGCAGCTCGAGAATGAGATCGCCGACGCCGTCGCCTCGAACGATCCGACGAGCCTCGCTGGGGACGAGGAGCTCACAAGGGAGCTCGACACGCTGACAACGCAGCTCAAGTCAGCCGTGGACAGCGAGGTGCAGTCGGCAGGAGTCCATGCGACCAGCACGCCCGTCAGGCAGGTCAGTCAGGGCTGATCGCACCGCGACCGCCGAGAGCCTGCGACCGCCGTCGACGGAGGGGGCTGCCGATGAGGATGGACTTGCCGCTCGACTGACGGCGGGTTTACACGGCCGCGGTTCTGCGCATCTTCTCTCGGCAACCGACCGACCCGTGCGACGAAGGAGACGCTCGTGAGCCCACGGCTTCGCAGTTTGATCGCAGCCGGCGCAACTGCGGCTGCGCTTGCATTACCGGGGAGCGGTGTCGCCGCCCCGGCCTCGACGAGCTTCACGATCACGGGTTACGAGTACGCGTTCACCCAGACCGCCGGTTCGTTCGCGGGCCCCGGCGTCGGGAACATGGGCGACATGATCGGCTGGAACGCGCTGGTCGAGCACGATCCGCTCGGATCGAGCCCGACATACGTGAACGGCGGTTTCTTCGAGATCGTCTCCCATAGTCCGGATGGCTCCTTCGACGCGGTGCTGGGCTCGATCGTCTACCACAGCGGCACGATCACGACGCTCGACACCGGTGCCGGCTGCACGAACCAGCAGTACCTCGTCACCGGCGCGTTGAACGACGTCACGACCACCACGAGTTCCGGCGGCTCGGGAATGTTCAGCGTGACACTGACCCATTACCGCGTATCGCTGTTCGGGAGGTGCGTGATCTACAAGGCGCGGGTGGCCGGAACGGTCGGCTTCACGTACTGATCCGGCCGCGCCACGGCTTCGCTGCGGGGCGGGGGCGCAACGGCATTCCCGGCCGCGCTTCCACGCGCCCCCGCCCCGAAGCCCAACCCGCTATCGGGTCTTCTTCTTGACCGTGCCGCGTGCCTTGCCGACCGCCTGCTGGGTTTTGCCCTTGAGAGTTTGGGCGGCGCCTTTGGCCTCGGTTGCGGTATCGCCCCTCTGGTAGCCGGCTGCGCGCTTGGTCTTTCCCGTGACTTCGTTGATCTTGCCTTTCACACGTTGCGTGCGGTCTCCCATCGTTGCTCCTAGTGGATGTGTAGGTTCACGCCGACCAGTAGAAGTGGCCAGAGCACCGTGGCAATCAGTGCCGATGCGACTGCCTTCAACGTGTGAAGGTTCGACCAGTAGTGGTGTGTTGCGGCGACGATCGCGCCGATAATCAGGTACAGCGCCGCCAGCCAGCTGATCCCGATACGCGGGCCGACGGTTGCAGTCGATGCATAGCGCATACTTCCACCTCCCTACACGAGCAACGAAGTAGCGGCCCGCACGGGTGCGCTCGTTGCGGCCCGCACGGGTGCGCTCGTCGACGTCCGCGAACCGGCGCTCGGGTGGCGGCGAAACGGGCCGTCTGAGCTACGCATTTCGCCCAGTAGGCCACGCGGGTTTGGGCGACGACGAAACCGGACATCCTCGAACCGAGGAACCCCCTTCGACCGGCCTGCGGCTGCCGGACGGCGGGGGTTTCCGATTTAAGCTCTCGCCAGCGACGGCGCGAATCCGTTTCTACCGGATTGAAGGTCCTCGGATTGAGACGGCGCCGACTGGGTAACGCTGTCGTTGCAAACGAGAAAGGAGGCCCTTTATGAGCGTCCTTACCTTTGTTCGCAAGGTCTGGTGGCGTAAGAAGAAGGCTGGCTGGTTGCTGCGTTCCGCGCAGTTTCTCGGTCGCAGCCGAAGGCTCGCCTTGTTCGGGGGAGCAGTCGCGGTTCTCGGTGGAGCGCTTGAAGCACAGAAGCGCCTCTCGCACAGATGAGACCGCTGCTTGGTTCACCGTTCGGCTTGCGCGGAGTGCCGCGGCTCCGGCGCGGAAGTGGGGTCGAAATGAGACGCGTCTTGATCGGTCTGATATTCGCCGCAGCCGCGGCCGCGCTCGGCAGGCGGTTCTTGCCCGTTCGCCTTCGCCCTTCGACGAGCGAGGAGCTTTCGAACCTGACCAAGGATGAGCTCTACAAGCGGGCACAAGCCGCCGACATCCCCCATCGTTCGGAGATGACGAAGGAAGAATTGATCGACTCCTTGGCGAGGAGGTGAGATGACAAGCCAGACGAAGGGCGAGCTCGTCGAGGAACTCGCCTCACATGTGACGAAGGACGATCTCGTCAAACTGCTCGGATCGCGGCTCAAGAAAGACGAACTCGCGCAGGTGCTCGACGACGAGGACGGTGACGCGACGAAGGAACAGTTGGTGCGCCGGCTCGCGTCGCGTACAAAGGATGTGCTCGTCCAGGCGCTGGGGGCGCACCTGACAAAGGAGGAGCTGCAACGGATCGTCGACGCACACACTCCGAGCGAGTCTGACCAGCGAGACGGCAAGGAGGAGCAATCTGACGGCGCCGAGCAGCAGCGTTCGCAGAGTCGCAGCGAGAGGCGTGGAGCGCGCGAAGGCGACGGCGACGCTCGAGAGCGTGGTCGTGCCCGGCAGGGCGACGCCGAGGGGGAGAGCGACACCGAGCTCGACTGGAATGCAGAGCTTGCCTGGGCGCCGGCTCCTCGGCCGACCCCCGCGCCCGTGGCGTATGCAGGAGCCGCTCCATTCATGCCAAGCCAGCGCGTGCGCGTCGATCTCTCCGGGCTCCCGTTTCTCGGCGTTTTCGCGGGCACAGGGACGTCGGCTGCCGGAACTATCGTGGGCGTGAACGCGCAGCAGCGCGCGGTGCGGGTCTACCTCGACGCGTCGTTCGACGGCAAGAAGGAGATTGTCGTCCCGCCCGAACGGATCGTGCCGGACGGATGAGACGCGCGTCGAATGCATTGGGGGCTGCGGCGGTGCTCGGGCTCGTCGTTGCGCTGCGGCGCCGCCGCGAGAATCCGACGCAGTCGCTCCGGCGTTATTACGAAGCTTGGGCGCAAGGCGACAGCAAGGCGCTCCGAAGCCTTCTAGCCGACGACTACCGCGGGCACGTTCACACGCTTGCGGGCACCGAGGAGCGTGACGCCGAGCAGCTGGCGGACCTGCTCGAAAACCATGCCGAGGCATTCGAATGGACGAACTTCGATGTGCGCGACGTCCTTCGAGACGGCGATCGCCTTGCGGCGCGGGTGACGATGCGGGCCCGTCATCGCGAGACGGGGCGCGAGGCCGAGATCGACGGGCTCGTCATTCTCCGCCTCGTCGGCGGCCGGATTGCCGAGGAGTGGTCGAGTTGGGACTACCTCGGTCTGGCAGAACAACTCGGCCTTGCGAAGGTGGCGTAGGGGGTTTGCAGACGTTTCGTGAGGGCACCGCCTAGGCGGTCAGGGACCCGACCAGGACGGAAGGAGGCCGGTTGTGGCCGTAATGCAGCGAGAGTCAGCCGGATACGTCGCCCGCCCACCGCGGTCGAGCGGGCTTGCGGATGTGCTCGAGATCCTGCTCGATCGGGGGCTCGTGATCGATGCCTATGTGCGTGTGTCGCTGGTCGGCATCGAGCTATTGACGATCGACCTGCGGGTCGTCGTCGCGAGCGTCGACACGTACTTGCGCTTCGCGGAAGCCACCAACCGGCTCGACCTGAGGGCCGCCGACGAATCGAAGAGCGTGCCCGACCTCTTCGAGCGGGGTGGAGAAGAAATGGCCGAGACGAAGAGCAAGGGAGCGATCGAAGGCGGGATGGACGCGATCAAGGAGAAGGTCGGCCTCGGCGGTCGCGGTGACGATGAGGAGAAGGGCGAGCGCAGCCGTTCGAGCCGCGGCGGGAACGACGACGACAAGTGAGTGCGCTCTATCTGTACGGCGTCACGCGGCCACGCCGACTGCCGCCGCGACTGAGCGAGAAAGGGATCGCCCTCATCCGCTCCGGCGACCGTGCTGCGATCGTCTCGCCTGTCGACGCGAACAGCCCGGTCGAGGCGACCAGGACGAACCTCCTCGCACATGCCGACGTCGTCGAAGAACTCCACGAGCGCGCGGTTGTCCTACCGACGCGATTCGGAATCGTGCTCCCTGACCAGGCGGCGGTTGTCGAACTGCTCGCCGCTCCTGAGCTCGTGACGCTACTGCAGCTGCACCGCGACACTGCGGAGCTGACGCTGAAGGGCGCCTACGAGGAAACCGTGATCGGCGAGCTGCCAGGTCTTGGGCGACTGCGCGCTGCGTACCGACGCTCGCCGAGTTTCGAGAACGGTTTCGCGCTGGGCGAAGCTGTAGCAGGGGAGCTTGCTCGGCGCCGGTCGCACGACTTGGCACGGGTGCTGTCGAGCGTCGAGCCACTGGCGCTCGAGGTGCGCGTCGGAGAGCCCTCGGGCGAGTACGGGGCGCTGAATCTGGCCCTCCTCGTCAAGCGAAGCGGCGTCGCAGCGGTCTCGGCCGCGCTCGACGAGCTAGCGGCCGAGCTTTCGCCACCGCTGCGCTTCACGCTCGTCGGCCCGCTTCCCCCATACAGCTTCGTAAGTCTCGAGTCTCAGGTGGCCGCGTGATGGGCCTGGTCAGCGGACTGCTCACGCTTCCGCTCGCGCCGGCGCGCGGGCTCGTCTGGGTGCTCGAGCAGGTGGGGGAGGAGGCTGACGCACAGCTCCACGACCCGAGCCGGATCCGCCAGGAGCTCGTGGAGGCGGAGGCGGCGCTCGAGCGGGGTGAGCTCGACGAGGCCGAGTACGAGATGATCGAGCAGGACCTACTCGGAAGGCTCCGTGGCTAGTTCCACGCGATCGAAGAAGCTCTCGCCCGCCGAGGTCGCGCAGAGGGCGCGTCAGCAGGTTTCCGAGCTGTTCGGCAAACCTGTCGACTCGATCGTCGGGATCGCGCCCGACGGGACGCGCGGCTGGACCGTGACGCTCGAGCTCGTCGAGCTCGAGCGCATCCCGGAGACGACGAGTCTGATCGGCAGTTACGAGGTCAAGCTCGACGCCGACGGCAACCTCGTCGAGGCGCGCCGGCTGCGACGCTACCCGCGCAATCAGTCGGATCCGATCCAGCGGGAGGACGAGTCGTGAGCTCGCTCGAGCCACGTGCGATGCACCCGAGCAACGCCTCGCTCGCCGACATCCTCGAGCGGGTGCTCGACAAAGGCGTCGTGATCGCCGGCGACATCACCGTGCAGCTACTCGACATCGAGCTCCTGACGTTGAAGCTGCGGCTGCTGATCGCCTCCGCCGATACCGCCCGCTCGATGGGGATCGACTGGTGGGAGCACGACCCGGCCCTGAGCTCGTCCGCCCGCGCACGGGAAGCCGACGACGACCTGAGAGCCCGGCTCGAACGGCTCGAGCGGATGCTCGAGAGCGGGGGCGACGGCCGTGGGCGCCGCTGACGAGCTCGCCCGCGCGCTCGCCGCGCGCGACGTGAACGTCGGGGAGCTCATCCGTCAAGCGGAGGCGGATGCGCGCGCGGAAGTGGCGGAGACGCTGCGCGGGCTCTTCGCCGACGATCTGCTCCGCCGGGTGCTGGCACATGTCGCAGACCGCCCTATGTTCGCGCTTGTCGGTATCGACGAACGCGTCATTCCACTCGTCCGGAAGCTGGACGACTCGGCCATGCGCGACGAAGCGCAACTCGAGTCAGAGGTGCGCGCTCACAACGAGATGCTGCTGGACGCGATGGGGAAGGGGACGGTGATTCCGTTCCGATTCGGAACGGCGTTCCCGACACGTAGCGCCCTGGATGAGTGGGTTTCCAACCATCGGGACGAGCTCGAGCGCGAGCTCGTACGCCTGCGTGGGAAGGCGGAGTGGGCAGTCGAGATCGTTGCGCGCCCGCCCGAAGGCGAGCCCGGCCGGTATCTGGAGGAGCGGCTCGCGACCGCCGTCCGCCCGGATGTCCGTGGGCGGCTCGCCGCCGTTGCGGCTGAGGTCGCGGGCAACGCCTGTCTCGTGGCTGCGTCGAACGAGGAGGCGTTCCACGCAACCCTGAACGAACTCGAGGAGGAAGGCTACGAACTGAGAGTCACCGGGCCGTGGCCGGCCTACTCGTTTGCGAGGCTGCCATGAGCGACGGCCTCGTTGACCTGCTCGATCGGCTCATCGATACCGGCATCGGCGCGGCCGGCGACGTCACACTTTCCGTCGCCGGGGTCGAGTTGATCACGCTCCGCCTGCAGGCACTCCTCAGCTCGATCGGCACGGAGGGCGCCGACGAGCTGTCGTTCCCGCCGCGGGCGCGCCCGCGGCGGTTGCCGGCACGATTTGATGCGGACCCGGATTCACTGCAGCGTGGCCTCGCGCAACTCGTACTCGTCCTGGTCGAGCTCCTGGGCGAGCTGATGGAACGCCAGGCGCTACGCCGGATGGCCGCCGGAACCCTCGCCGACGACGAGGTACGGCGCCTCGGCGAGGCGTTCGTCGCGCTCCACCGGCGCATCGAGGAACTCACCGAGGACCTCGTGGTCGGCCCGGAGACGCCGGCGCGGACGAAGGAGAGATCGCAACTGCGCGCCGGCCCGCCACGGCGGGGTCCCCTCTGGTAACGGGGACACGCCGGCGCGAGGAGGTGCCGGGCGACGAGAAAACGGCGCGCGGCCTCAGCGGCGATCCTCACCCAAAGGACTAGCTATTCGGATGTCGACGCGCCGAGAGCCATCTCGATCGCGCAGTCGGTCGGGAGCTACGACAACGGCTGGACGCGATGAGCGAGTCGCCGTCCGGGTCGCGCAGCCAGAACATCGGCGGCACTGGGCGGCACGAGCGCGTGACCTCGCCGTCGACGCCAAGTTCGTCGCGCGGGAAACTCATCGCTCCTGCAACGATCTGCCTATGACCGATTCCGTTCGCGAGGCACAGTTGAAGATGACCGACGCCGGGCTCATCCCCCAGGGCGAGGGCTGGTTCATTCTCAACGCGCGCGACGTTTCGTGGATCCGAAGCGACGAGCGCGGGCAAGACACCGACTTCGAAGGCGGGCAGGAGTGGGCTCAGCTCGGCTTCCGCATCCACGTGCTCATGCCCGGCCAGCGCAACGGCATGTACCACCGCGAACGCGGCCAGGAGGACTTCCTCGTCGTCGGCGGAGAGTGCGTGCTCGTGATCGAAGGCGAGGAGCGCCGCCTGAAGGCATGGGACTTCGTCCACTGCCCGCCGTGGACGCATCACGTCTTCGTCGGCGCCGGTGAGGGGCCGTGCGTCATCCTCATGACCGGCAGTCGAGCGGGCGGCTTCGAGGCCGTCTATCCAGTGAACGAGGTGGCGGAGAAGCACGGCGCGAGCGTGCTCGAGGAGACATCGAAGCCGGATGAGGCCTACGCCAGCTCCGGGCCGGAGGAGCGGTCGGCGTACCGTGACGGCTGGCTGCCGTGACTGCGGACGTCGATGGAACTCATCGCGAAGACCAGCACCCACTCAGGCGAGGGAACATCGTGGAACAGCGGCGTGTAGCACACGGCCACCGGCAGACCTTCAGGGCTGAGTAGGCGTGCGGTGATCTGGGCCCACGGTAGAGCTAAACCGCGCCGACGACCTTGAAGTCCCGGTTGACGAAGATGTGGTGCGGCCAGTTGACGCCGATGTTGTGGACCTCGTACTCGCCGTTGCTCAGCTTCACGACACGGTCGACGATGCCCCCTGAGTAGGCGGCCAACGCGGCTTCCGTCGCCTTATTCGCGTTCGTTCCGCTGACAATCGTCCCCGAGCCCTGAGTGTAGTTCGCTGGGATCTGACCGACCTGCTTTGCCGTGGACGGTGCGCCGCGCTGGAAGGGGACCACGCCTGCCGCCGAGGAAGTCGCAGATCCGCCGCCGTTAGTCGGTTGCACGATGACCTGGCTGGCCGTGATGGTCGTTCCGTTGGCGTCCCAAGTACGAGGACGCTCACGCCTTTCTCAATGGCACTCGCCGAGGTCGAGCTTGTCTCTTCCGGTATGTCGTAGAGGACGCCTTGTTGACGGTCACCTTCTGACCCGCGGATGTCGAGATTGTGAAGCTCGTCGTCTGTTGAATCGTGGGCTAGCTGGTCCCACGATGCGGTAACCCGTTGAGAGCTCCCTGAGATCGAGCGGACAGGTTCCTGTGAATCGACGTGATCGGCTTCCCACTGCTCGAGGTGAGCACCGAGTCGTGAAATGCTTGTGCTCCCTGTTGCCGAGTGAGACCACCCTCGAGCGCGACCCAGGATTCGAGGAGATGCGAACTCGATCGAGCGAGAGAAGGCTTAGAAGATGAGCCAGCTCGTCCTCTTGGCAAGCGCCCCTCCGGCCGTGATCAACCAGGACTACCTGCTGCAGGCCCGGCAGATGCAGGCGCTCTCGTTCGCGGTGCACATCCCGCTTGTCTGTTTCGGGATCGCCTTTCCGGCACTGGTGTTGTTCGTCGAGTGGCTCTACCTGCGCACCGGCGATGAGCTCTACCGGACGTTGGCGAAGCGCTGGACGAAGGTGATGGCGGCCCTGTTTGCGGCCGGCGTCGTAACGGGGACGATCCTCAGTTTCGAGATGGGCCTCCTGTGGCCGAGCTTCACCGCCAGCTTCGGCAGCGTCTTTGGTCTCGGATTTGCGATTGAAGGTTTTTCCTTCTTCATGGAAGCGATCTTCATCGGTATCTACATCTACGGCTGGAGCCGGCTCTCCCCGCGGGCCCACTTCGCCAGCGGCATCCCGGTCGCGATGGCCGGCTTCACCGGGTCACTGACGGTGATCTCGGTCAACGGCTGGATGAACCATCCAACCGGCTTCCAGCTACGGGGCGGCAAAGCGGTCGCCGTGCACCCGCTGGCCGGCTACATCGTCACCGGCTTCCTGGTCGCGGCCGCCTACGCGGTCGGTCGCTTGCGCGGACGTTGGGGCCGCTACGAGCGCACGGCGCTCGCGATCCCGCTGACCGTTGCGGCGCTCTGCTCGCCCGTGCAGGTGCTCGTCGGCGACTGGAACGGGCGCGAGGTGGCGCGGGCACAGCCGACCAAGCTCGCCGCCTTCGAGGGGCTCGGCCAGACGAGGCGGGGCGCGCCCGTGCACCTGCTCGGCTGGTACAAGGACGGCCGCGTCGAGTATGGGATCCCGATTCCGCGGCTGCTTTCCCTGCTCGCCTACCACGACCCGCACGCGACAGTCGCCGGCCTCGACACCGTTCCGGCGGACGAGCGTCCGCCCGTGAACGTCGTGCGCGTCGCCTTTCAGACGATGGTCGGCATCGGAATTATGCTCGCGCTGCTCGGGCTTGCCTACCTCGCCGTTCGCTGGCGACGCAAGCGGCTGCCGGAGTCGCACTGGTTCTACCGCGCGCTCGTCGTGGCGGGGCCGCTCTCGGTCGTCGCGCTGATCTGCGGCTGGGTGACGACCGAGGTCGGCCGTCAACCCTGGGTCGTCTATCGCGTGATGCGCACCTCCGAGGCGGTCACCGGCGCCGGCGGCATCCCTGTCGGCTACGCGACGCTTGCGCTCGTCTACGTCGGACTCGCGCTCGCCGTCGCTTGGATCCTCCGTCGGCTCGCCCGCGTTCCGTTCGATCCGGTGGTCGTGGTGCCCACGGCCGCCAAGGAAGCGTGATCGTGCATCTCTACGAGCTTCCCCTGCTCTTCGCGCTGATCGGGCTCGCCTCTTACACCGTGCTTGCAGGAGCCGACTTCGGCGCCGGCTGGTGGCAGCTGACCGCGGGCAACGGCCCCGACGCCGCTTCGATCCGCGACCACGCCCACCGCGCGATGGGTCCCGTCTGGGAAGCGAACCACGTCTGGCTGATCTTCGTGCTCACCGTCGTCTGGACCGCCTACCCGAGCGCGTTCGGCTCGATCGGCTCGACGCTCTCGATCCCGCTCTTCATCGCCGCGGTGGGGATCATCTTCCGCGGCACCGCCTATGCGCTGCGTGCAGGCGCGTCGACGGCGCACGAGCTGCGCGCGATCGACAGCGTGTTTGCGCTCTCGTCGATCCTGACCCCGTTCGCACTGGGCGCAGCGGTCGGCGGTATCGCTTCGCGCCGCGTCCCGGTCGGGAACGCCGCCGGCGACCAATTCTCGAGCTGGCTCAACCCGACCTCGCTCCTGATCGGCGTCCTCGCCGTCGCGACCGCCGCCTACCTGGCGGCTGTGTTTCTCTGCGCCGACGCCTCCCGGCTCGGCGAAACGACGCTCGAGCGAAAGTTCCGAACGCGCGCGCTCGCGGCCGGTCTCGTCAGCGGCGCGGTCGCGCTCGGCGGCGTGGCCGTGCTGCGATCCGACGCGTACCCGCTCTACCACCGTCTCGTCGAGGGCCAGGGCCTGATCGGGCTGCTCGCCTCGATCGTCGCCGGCAGCGCCACGCTCCTACGAAGCCTCCCGCTACACCGCCGCGCTCGCCGTCGCCGCGATCATCGCCGGCTGGGCGCTAGCACAATCGCCGGTCTTCCTCGAGGGACTCACTGTTCGCGAGGCCGCCGCAGGCCGGGACACGCTCGTCGCCGTGGTGGTCGCTGTGCTCGCGGGAGCAGCAATCCTTTTCCCCTCGCTCGCACTGCTCTTCCGACTCGTGCTCGGTGGAGACCTCGGCCGTGGCGAACGCGCCGTCGGCCGACCGACTCAGGCGCGCTCTCTGCTCGCGGCGCTCGCACCTGGCCTGCTGCCGAGGCTCGCGATCGCCTGCTTGGTGGCCGGGATCGGCTTCACCACGATCGCCAACGCAGCCTGGGCACACACGGTCGGCGTGTTCTCTCTCTTCGCCTTCATCGTCGCCGCATTTCCCGCGGCTCTGCCTCCCGACGTGCTGCCAGCGGCCCTCAAGAACCCCAATGCGGAGAAGGGGACCCCCCGTTGAATGGTCCCGTCAGGGAGGAGACCTCCCGCAACGGGTGGCAGTCCACGGCAGATGCCTGTCGTGTGAATTTTGCTCGCGAGCGTTGGGGGTGCGGGCTTGCCGTCAGTCCTCTCGCTAAGTGCTAGGCGCGAGGGAGCGTGCGTGGCAATCCGAAGTGCGCGAAGACGCTCGTGTCGCTGGAGAAGGTGATCGCCGAGATCTGTTCGCCGTCGACCGTGAGCACGAGGAAGCCGAACGGCCGCGCGATCGGGGCATGGCGGTCGTCGAGGTAGCAGCCGAAGGCGGGTTGGCCGTTGGCGCGGGTCGGTACGACGCGCAGCGGTGCGCCGCGCAGGCGCGCCCGGTCGTCGAGGAAGACGGTGATGGCCTCAATGCCCTGGTACTCGAACGGGTAGGGCGGCGTGGTCACCCAGGCGTCGTCGGCGAGCAGGGCAACGACGGCTTCCGTGTCTCCGCGCTCGACCGCTTCCGCGAAGCGGGCGACGATCTCGCGTTCCTGCGGCCAGTCCGGGACTGGCGCACGCGAGGAGTCGATGGGTCGCTGGGCGAGCGCTGCGCGTGCGCGTTGGAGCGCCCCTTTGACCGACGCCTCGGTTGTTTCCAGGATCGAGGCGCTTTCGCCGGCCGAGAAGCCGAGCACATCGCGCAGCACAAGAGCGGTGCGCTGCAGAGGCGGCAGCTGTTGCAGCCCGGCGACGAACGCGAGCGCGGCCACGCCAGGCCGCGAGTCGGTCTGCGACCACATGGCATTCCGGAGACGCCCACGATGAAGGATGCGGTCTTCATGGCATCCGACAAGGCAAGCGGGATGACCGGTAGTCCGGCGAGCCTCCGGGCTTGCGGGATTTCAACCTCTCTTTGCGGAGCCAGGGAGGCTCAGAGGCGCTCTGGATGGCGAGGCGCGCTCCTGCAGCTGAGCGGCGACGCGCTTGCGACGCTCGGGCCGACGGCTAACTCGTCGCGTACTCATCATGGCGCCGCACCCAGAGCGGCCTCGTGTCGCTCTCGTCGCGACCCTTCGGCGTGCGGTCGAGCAGGGCGTAGTAGGCCATCGCGGGCTCGAGGCCGCGGGCCGTGGTCACGTAGGTCCGGTAGACGATCCCGTCCGATAGCGCGTACGCGCTCAGGCCCGGTCCCTCGGAGACGTAGCCCACGACGTCCGTCCCGCACATGCGCGCGTTCTGCTCGACGGTAGACGGGATCTCGCCCTCCAGGAACGGCTTGAGCTCCTCCTCCGTGTACAGGAAGCCGAGGTCGCGGTTGAAGTCGCTGCCGCCGCTGGAGACCCAGTCGATGCCCCAGCCCATCCGCTCCCTGTAGGCGATCAGCTTCGCGAGCGGCGCGCGGGAAGCGAGCAGCAGGGTGGTGTCCCTAGCCTTCAGGTGGGGCGCCTGGGGGGCGAGCGTGTCCGCGATCGAGGAGCAGACCGGGCAGCCTGCCTCGTAGGCCGGCCCGAACATGAAGTGGTAGACGAGCAGCTGGGAGCGGCCGTCGAAGAGTTCGGCGAGCGTCTTCGTGCCGTCCTCCGTCTCGAAGCGGTAGTCCTTCTCGACCGGGACCCAGGGCAGCTCGCGCCTTTTCCTGGCCAGCTCGTCGCCCCGGCGGGTGAGTTCCTTCTCCTCCTTCAGCAGCTCGTCGCGCTCCGCCTGCCACTCCTCCTGCGTGCTGATCCTGTGCTCCGTCATCGACGTGCCACCTCCTGTGGGTCCGCGGGGCTAGCCTATTACTGGGCTCCTTCCCGATGCGTTTCGTCACCAGAGAGTGTCTCCGGCAAGGAGGCCCTTCTTCATGACTGAGCCGGACCGGTTGCGAACTCGGTGCGTCTGATTCCGTTCATCCGAGTTGTTCGGCTCGTGCCCTTTAGCTGAGGAAGGGCGTTACTGCCTGAGCGATATCGGTCGCAGCTGTAAGCGAGAGCTGCGGTTCGAGGAACCCATCCGATGAGTTTTCGGGTCGGCGCGGGTCTCATTCGTGATCCCGGTAGCGTCCGATCCGACGATGGGATCGGCTCGCGGGAGCGTTCGAGTCCGACGAGAGGAGATGAGATGCCTGAACACAAGATCGGAACGCGGGAGGAATGGCAGGCGGCCCGGGACGAGCTCGCCAAGCTCGAGGCCGAGCAGGCGGAGCGAAATGAGGAGATCAAGAGAAAGCGTCTCGATCTCCCGTGGGTCCCGGTGGAGAAGGAGTACGCGTTCGATACCGAGGACGGCAAGAAGACCCTTGCCGAGCTCTTCGAGGGGCGCTCACAGCTACTCGCCTACAACATCATGTTCGGCCCCGACTACACGCTCGGCGCCTGCCCCGGCTGCACCAACCTGGGCGATGGGCTCGACGGCTCGCTCGTCCACCTGAACCACCGCGACGTGACGCTGCTCTGCTTCTCGCGGGCGCCGATCGAGCGGCTGACCGCCTACAAGCGGCGGATGGGCTGGCAGTTCCCCTACGTCTCGACCTACAACACCGACTTCGCCTTCGACTTCGGCCTCGCGCTGACCGAGGAGCAGGCGCAGCAGATTCCCGAGGTCAAGGAGATGATCGACAACCCGCCCGACTGGCTCCAAGAGTGGTCACGCCAAATCGGCGCCGAGCTCAAGGACGGGCTGCGCGAGGGCCCGAGCTGGATCGCCTTCGCGCGCGAGAACGGGACCGTCTACCACACCTACACGGTGATGGCGCCCGACCCGTTTGTCGCGCCGTACTACAGCTTCCTGCTCGAGCGAACGCCGAAAGTCCAACCCGCCGAGCCTCGCACCTGGCGGAAGGACGAGTACCCGAACTGAGCCGATCCGGACGGTCGGGGCTCATAACCTCGATGACGCCATAGGCCACGGCGGAGGCGGCGGTAGCAGAGCTGGCAGGCGGCGAGGTTGAGGAGAAGCCGCGGCTCGTCAGCGAAGCTCAGCGAGGCGCTGCGCGACGGTATCCGCCTGCGGTAGACGCGCCTCCGCGCCCGCGCGCATGAGCGCAAGAACGGAGGCGGCGAGGGCTGCCCGAAGCGCCCCAGGTTCGACCGCGCCGACGTGGGCAGCCTCGAATCGAGCCAGGGTCTCTGCTGAAAGGTCGTCGTAGCCGCGCGCCTGCATCGCGGGCAGCCCTTGGCGGAGGCAGGCAAGCGAGAGCGCGTGGTCGCGCACGGCGCCGATGTAGTGCTCCGCCTGCCAGACACGCCTGCGCTCAAGGCACGCGCGAGCGTGGAGCGCGTAGATGACACCCCACCCGAAGAGGTCCCCCGCGACCGGCGGTGTGGAACGCTCGGACGCGCCCGCCGCTGTCTCACCAAAGAGAAGCCGGAATCGTGGCCCGGCCGGACGAAACTGAGCCGCCGGCGTCATCGAGAGGTCGAATTGAAGCGCGTCCGGTAACAGGAACACGCGGTAGATGGTCGGACCGCGCTCGAGGTCGGCAAGGTGCACCGCATCGAGCTCGTCGACGAGCGTGCGCGTCCAGTCATCGAGCACGTCAGCGACCGGCACGTGGTCGGTCGCCGCCGTCCACAGCGAGCGAGCCCACGGCGGCTCCGGCAACCACGTGCTCATCCTCCTCCGCGAGCCATAGCAGGTGCTCGCGGAGAGCATCCCGCTGCTCAACGGTGAACACGAGGCGCGAGTCTACCGCTGCATTGCCCGCCGCGAAGAAAGTAGATACCAGGCCGGCGCGGGGGGACCATGATGTCCTCCGACGGGTCGGAGCTGCTGGCGCTTTCAGGACCATCGGCTGGCCGACCTGCGCTAGGCCTCCGCCGTTTTACATCCGTTTTGCGTAGCCGGAACGACGGCCTTACAGGGCCCGGGAAGAGTGAAGCGTTCCCGATGCAGGAGGCAAGGCAATGAGAACGCGTCTATTTCTCGCTACCGCGCTGGCCGCGCTCCTCGGGGCGGGCCTCGCGGGCGTCGCGCTGGCAGATGACAGCGGCATGGCCGCAAAGGGCGTCCGCTACACGTTCGTCGGACACCTGCTCGCGACGCCGAGCAACGGGCAGCTGGCGATCACCGTCGACAACGGCTCGAGGAAAGCGCTGCGGAAGATGCTCGGCCAGTCCGTGAACCAGACGTTCGCGTACGGCTCGGAGACCGAGTTCCTGAAGTGGTCCAACGGCGTTCCGAAGGTCGTGCAGCCCGGCGATCTCGCGGCGGGCGACGTCGTCGCCGTGCACCTGCGCGCCCCGCACGACGCGACCCTGGCCGAGATCGAGGCCAAGCCGGCCGGCCTCGTCGGCGACCGCGGCCCGAACCCCGACCACCCGGACAAGCCGCTCTATCTCTTCCGGGGCAAGCTGACCTCGGTCGGCGAGTCCTCGGTCACGATGGACGTCGCAGGCGGTGTCAGGCGCGCATTGCGACTGATGATCTCCCAGCCGGCGAGCCAGACGTTCCGCACCGACGGCACCACCATCTATCTGTTCTGGCAGGGTCGCGTGCCGGCCGTAATCGCGGCAAGCCAGCTGAAGATCGGCGACCGCATCAGCGTCCGGATCCGTGCCCCGAAGGGCTCGACCCTCCAGCAGGTGGAGTCGACGCCCGCCACCAAGGTCGTGGAGCACGAGCCCGCGCAGAAGAGCTAGCCACCCGGCGTGGAGGCTGCCTTCGGGCGGCCTCCGCGTGTTTTACAGAGGCTTTACGTTCCGCCGAACGGCAAATGACCCCTCCTGGGGATGATTGAGAGAGCGAAGGGAGGTCGGAGATGCGTAGGCCGAGAGCACGAATCGCACAGCTAGGAATCGCGGTCCTCGTCGCGGTAAACGTCGCGCTCTTCGTGGCACAGGGAGGCCTCGCACTGTCGTCTTCGTTCGTGAGCTCGCTGTTCGGGCCGCGGCTCGTGCGCGCCGAGGTCGTGGCGCTCGACGCCGGCGGTGCCCTTCACGATTACCGCATCGACCGCGGCCGCCTGCTGGCCGTCTCCGGTCAGACCCTGACCCTGCACGAGCGCGACGGCACGGATGTCAGCCTCGCCGTCTCGCCGGCCGCCGAGGTCATGCTCAACGGCGGTCGAGTGCCGCTGAGCGCCCTGCGGCGCGGGATGAAAGTCCTGACGATCCGGGATGGCGACGCTCCGGCGCAGACGGTCGAGGCACGCCGGGGGTAGGTGTCCGTCTCCACGGCCCGGCGTCAGCATGCAGAGACATCCCTGCGCGGCCGCGTCCTGCTCGTCGAGGACGAAGACGCGATCGGCGCCCTCGTCGAGAGCTACCTGGGCCACGACGGCTGGACGGTCGTTTGGGTGCGTTCCGGCGAGGACGCGCTGCAAGTGCTCGCGAGCGAGCCCGTGCGCATCGTCGTGCTCGACATCGGCCTCCCCGGGATGGACGGCTTCGACGTGTGCCGACGCATTCGCGCACGCTGGCCCGTCCCACTCGTGATGCTGACGGCGCGCGACGAGGAAACCGACCGCGTGCTCGGGCTCGAGCTCGGCGCGGACGACTACGTCACGAAGCCGTTCTCGCCGCGCGAGCTCGTTGCGCGGCTCAAGGCGATCATGCGCCGCGCCGAGCCGGACGGCGAGGTCGAGCTCGAGCTGGGCGACGTGGCGATCGACCGCGACGCGCGCGAGGCACGCGTCGCCGGCGAGCCCGTCGAGTTGACCGGGCGGGAGTTCGACCTGCTCGCGTTCTTCCTCGACCACCCCGGCCTCGTGCTCTCGCGCGAGCGGCTGCTCGACGCGGTGTGGGGGCTCACGTACCCGGGCGGCACGCGCACCGTCGACGTCCACGTCGCCTCGCTGCGGCGCAAGCTCGCGCGGCCCGAACTGATCCGCACCGTGCGCGGATCCGGCTACAAGGCGGTCGAGCCAGAATGCTGAGTCGCGCGCCGGGCTCACTGCGCATGCGGCTCTTTCTCGCGATTGGGCTCATCGTCGTCCTCTCCGTCGGGCTGACGCTCGGGGTGGGCGTGATGCTGACCCACCGCGCGGTCGAGCGCGCGACGCTGCAGGACGTCAGCCACCAGGCCGACCTGCTCGCCGGGCGCGAGCGCCTCGCGCTCCTCCCGTTCGCGCACCTCCATGGGCTGCGCCCCTTCCTCGCGCGCCAGCGCGAGAGCGTCGTCGCCGCGCCGCTGGACCGCGCGTCCGACTACCTCTCCGAGCGCGACCTGCGCGGGCTCCACGCGCGCGGGCACGTGGAGGGGACGGTGCGTGTCCACGGCGAGGACTGGTTCTTCGGCGCCCGGCCGGTCGCCGGACAGGCCTTCGTGCTGCTGCGGCCGAAGCGGCTCGGCTGGCCGACGTGGGCGCCGTTTGTCGACGGCCTGCTGATCGCGGGCGTCGCAGGTGCGGCGCTCGCGGCGGTCGGATCGTTCCTGCTCGCGCGCCGGATCGCGCGCCCGGTGCGTCGCGTGGCCTCCGCGAGCCGCAGTCTCGCGCGGGGAGCGAGGCCCGAGTCGGTGCCGCTGGAAGGCGCGAATGAGCTGATCGTGCTCGCGTCGTCCTTCAACGAGCTCGCCGACCAGCTCGAGCGGGCGAAGGCGGCTGAGCGCTCGTTCCTGCTCTCCGTCAGCCACGAGCTGAAGACGCCCCTGACGGCGATCCGCGGATACGCGGAGGCGATCGCCGACGGTGCGGTCGCGAGCAGCGACGCGGGCGAGACGATCCGCCGTGAGGCGGGCCGGCTCGAGCGGCTCGTTGGCGACCTGCTCGACCTGGCGCGCCTCAACCGCAGCGAGTTCTCTATCCACAGCGGCGAGATCGACCTCGCCGTGCTCGCCAAGGAGGCGCAGCGCCGCTATCTCGGGACGGCCCGCTCGTTCGGCGTCGAGCTCTCTATCGACGCCGAAGTGCCGGCGCTTGCTGTCGGCGACGCCGACCGCGTGCTCCAGGTGATCTCCAACCTCGTCGAGAACGCCCTGCGTCTGGTGCCGCCGGGCGGCTGCGTGTGCATCCTCGCCGAGCGGGGTGGGCTGACGGTCGAGGACACGGGGCCGGGGGTGCGGCCGGAAGAGCTACCGCACGCGTTCGACCGCTTCTACCTCTGGTCGCGCTACGGCGGCGAGCGCAGGGTCGGCACCGGTCTCGGCTTGGCGATCGTCAAGGAGCTGACGGAGGCGATGGGCGGGACCGTCGAGGTGTACAGCGCCCACGGCGAGCCGACCCGGTTCGTCGTCCGCCTGGCCGCGCCCATCGCTGCCGAGCGGGTGCCGGAGCCCGCGCCGTCCGCCTGATTTCACCGGCGCGCCGTGCAGAGTCCGCTCGCCGGTACCCCGCGGCACGAGACCGACAGCGTCGACTGCGCACGCAGGCCCCGATGTCCCGCCAGGTCACGTCGGGACGGCGGTAACGACGACGTTGTCTTCGTAGTGGCCGGTTGCTGTATCGAAGCGACCGCCGCAGGTCACGAGCACGAGTCGCGGTGCGCCCTGACTGGAGTAGATCCTCGTCGGCAGAGCACTCTTTGGGTAGCTGCGCACCGAGACGACCCGGTAGGAATAAGTGCGTCCCCGGGCGGTCGCGAGTTCGACGCGTTCGCCGATCCTGACATTGCGAAGTTTGAAGAAGGCGCCCGCGCCCGCTCGAGCGCTGTCGACGTGGCCGGCGATCAGGATCGCGCCGGACTTGCCCCCAGCGCCCGTCCCGTCCTGCCACCAGCCGGCGAGCCGGATGTCGACCGGGATCGCGAGCGCGCCGTGGCGGACGTCGATCGCGGCCGGCTTGACCGGGGCGCGGATGCCGAGCGACGGGATCCAGACCCGCGCAGGCGGGACGGTTCCGGCACTCTCGGTACGCGCGACGGCGTAGGTGTCACCGCGCCCGCCGAGGATGGCCGGGGCAGCCAGGACGGTCGCGGTCGCAAGGGCGCATTCCGTGCTCGCAGGCAGCAGCGACGGCCCGCCGACCACTCGTTCGCGATAGGAGTAGAAGCCGGCCTTCGTGACTCGGACGGGCGGCGACCGTACCACGCTCGCGCCGGGGACGTTGATCCGCCTGCTCCAGTACGGCCTCCCCTGGCAGCTGATCTTCGCGCGGCTCGAGAACGGCCCGAAGAGCTCGACCTCGACCTGCGCAGCGCTTCCGCTGACGCCCTGCACCTGGATGCGGTCGAAGATTCGCGAGCCGGGACGGACGATCTCAGCCGCGGCGCGTGTGCTCACAGACGGGCGCGCCAGTAGTGCCACAGTGGTAGAGATCCGCTCGAACGCCGGCGCGGCCAGCCGCTGCCCGTTCGCCGAGGCGGCGCCGCTCGTGGGCACGAAGATCCTCGGACTGCTGGATGCGACGGCACCGCTCGCAACACGAAGGCTGAGGCTGGCCGCTGTCGGCGTGAAGGCAATCGTCGCGAGCCCGTCATCGCCAGTGTCCACATACTTCGGGAGTCCGCTTGCGCCCAGCGCGCTCAGCCTCAGTCGAGCGTTCGTCAGGGCGTGACCAGCGGCGGACAGCAGACGGATCGTCGCCGTCGCCTGCTGCCCCACCGTGAGGTTGCCGGAGAGGCGAGTCTGAATCCGGTAGGGGCCGTGGTAGTGCCGCGCGGCGATGGCGATCGTCTTGTAGGTCGAAGCGACACGAGGGCCGAGGCCGGCTGCGTCGAGCTCGCCCGGCCGCGCGTCGCCCATCAGCGCGTGGACGTACAGCATGACGGCGGCCTGCCGGCTCGGGTTGGCGCTGCGACCGTATTTCCAGAGCGCATACGCCATCTGTCGCTGCCGTTCGACCGCAACCGGGGCGCCGTCCTTGTTGAGCAGCGCCCGAGCAGGTGCCTCCCGGTACCGATATGAGACCGAGGCGTACCAGAACCGGAGGTCGATGCAGAAGGTGTGCGCCTCATTGGGGACGACCCCGCGGTAGTCGCCGAACCAGCGCACCCCGTAACGCTGGCTCCTGTAGAAGCCAACACCCGCGCTCCCGCATGTGTCGCGACCGGCGCTCGCGCACGGGTCGCTCCGGTCGGGTGGGACTGCAGCACCCGAGGGAGCGGACGCGACAAGACAGACCGACGCCCAGCCGAGCGCAATCGACAGAGCCCCCCAGCGCATAGTGAACGTACTTCGCGACCGAGAGTGACGCCCCTTCCCATCGCCACGTGCTTGTGGGGATGCGAGAATTGGCGCCCTGCCTGCAAATCGTTGATTTCTTGCGGACGCGCGCCGGGTTTTGACACCGCTAACTAGGAAGTTGACATGGTCGGCGGCGGCGCGTTATAGGCGGTGGACTGCGGCTGCGGCTGCCGACGCGTGCCGAGGTGTCGTTGCTATTGCCCGAGGGACCGTTCACCTACTTCCGCGGCCGCGTCACCGCTGTCGACTTCGGCTGACATCCGCTGCGTCGATGACGCCGGCGACGGTTGAGCTGCGTTCCTGGCTCGCGTCTCCGGCGGCCGCGGTTACGGATGCAGCCGAAACGGCGGGTACTCGTCGGTGACGAGGATGAACGCGTAGCCGACCACACGGTTGGTCCAGCGGAAGACGCCGAGAACGAAGTCGAAGAGGCCGCGCGGATAGCGGCCGGTGAAGAGGATCGCGAACCAGGCGATCACCACCGAGACCACGGCCGCGATCCAGAGGAAGGCGAGGAGGATGTAGTGAGGGATCGCGAGCAGCCACTTCACGAGCGGCAGCCAGCGGTTGAGCCCGTGCTTCGCATCCGGGTAGGGGAAGTCGAGCGCGACCGCCTGCCGCTCATCGGTCGAGGGGTAGCGGTCGTCCATCAGGGCGAGGTAGACGCCGATCCGGTTCGAGAACCTGAGCAGCTCGAGGTTCCAGTCGAACCACCAGCGCGGGTATTTCTGCCGGAACAGGATCATCAGGAGCGGCGCCAGGAACAGCAGTCCGCCGGTCCCGCCGGCTATCCGCCAGCCGTGCTCGCCGGCCGCGTAGGTGCCTTCGTGGCCGCCGATGCTACTGGCAACGATGAGGATCGGGATCGCGACGATCAACCTGAACGCGGTCGTGAGCCGGTTGAGCTGGCGTTGGGGGTACTCGACCGAGAACCGCACCGGGTATGCAGGCTCGCCTGTCGTCTGACTGCTCGACTCCATAGCCGCTCCACCTCCAGTCGCTCGAAGCACCGGCCCCTTGGCGAGGCCCGGGTATCACACATGAACGTAAACGAATCGTCTCTCTTTGCGGAGCAAGGGAGGTAACCCCTCTAGCACGGAGAGGTCGACCCTCACATGCGCTCCCAGAGGTTGCCGTGGGCTGTTCGTGCGGTTCCAGCAGAGAATCACGCGTTACTGCTCGAGCTGCCCGTACCCGCGAATTGTGTTGCGGATCGTGTCCTGAGCGAGGAATTGGCGCTCTGACCGGGCCCGTGTTACGTTCGGCGCGCCCGTCTCGACTGGAAGGGGTGTCTGTGTCGGTCAATGAAAATGGCCTGCTCGATCTGTCGGATGACGAGCTCGACGAGCTCTTCCGCAGTAGTCCTGTCGGCGAGATTCCGGACGGGGAGGCCGACGGGAAGGTGCTCGTCGGATCGAAGAACGAGAACGTCTCGGACACGGTCGCCTGGGTCGCCGAGCAGCTCGCCTGGAAGGGGAAGGTCTTCGATCGCGAGAAGGGCGAGCTTCGGAACAAGATCCTTCCCTTCGGCGTGAAGGCGGTGCGCGCGAAGGTCTACAAGGACGCGAGCTGGTTCGACGGGAAGGAGACGATCGTCCTCGACTACTCGAAGACGTCGGTCCTCGCGCAGCGCGTCCGCGACGAGATCCGCGAGGTCGCTCCGGGCCTCTATCTCGGGCTCGTGTTTTGGGGGAAGGACAAGGGCAGCGTCGCCGATGCCGTACCAGCGTTCGCTGACGATCGTTGCGCCGGTGCGCGAAGGGGCCGAGAACGAGGTCGAAGCCCTGCTCGCCGGCATGGGCGACGGCGTCGCGAACGGTTCGGTAATCGACTTCGGCGCGGTCGAGGACGTGCACTTCGCCCGCTTGATGATGGCGCCGGCGGACACCGGCCGGTCGGGTGCGCGCCTGCCGGCAAGCCTGATCCTGCTGAGTGACTTCGACGGTCCGGTCGACGCGTACCTCGACCGGCTGGTGACGACCGCGGGCCGAGGGATCGACCGGGTCTTCGGGGCCTGCACGGGCTACCCGGACGGCGAGCCGAGCGAGCGCCAGCGGCTCGACTATCTGCGGCGGCACCGAGTGCGCGAGGCGGCGCGTTACGTGAACACCTCGGGGCGCACCGTGCAACAGATCCGACAGGAGTCTGAGCTTCGCAACGCGATCAACCGGTATCTGGACGACGTCGGGCGCGACTGGCACGGCCTC
>VAWW01000029.1:0-15553 GCA_005884575.1 Actinomycetota bacterium | reverse complement strand
TTCCTCGCGGTGCTGCTGCGCGTGCACGAGAAGCGGGATCCGGCGCCGCACGAAAAGCCGAACGAGGAGCTCGTCCAGATGCTGGCCTCGCTCGAGGACCACGTCGTCCAGAACCCGTTCACGGCGATCGGCCACATCAAGCCGTCGCTCTTTCGCCGCATCACGATTCGCGTGATCCTGTTCTACCTCGACTACGCGGCAAGGCACTTCTTCAACCGCGGCAACCTCTCGGGCGTGAAGACGATCCACTTTGCGCGGTGGGTCTTCATCGACGAGAAGCAGCGGATGTTCTTCGCGAGCAATTACGACGGCAGCCTCGAGAGCTACATGGACGACTTCATCGACAAGGTCGCCTGGGGGCTGAACCTGGTCTTCAGCAACGGCGTCGGCTACCCACGGACGAGCTGGCTTGTGCGGGGTGGGGCGAAGGACGAGCTCGCGTTCAAGGACTACCTGCGCATGCACCAGGTGCCGACGCGCACTCGGCCTACGAGCGACTGACGGCGCTCAACATCGAGCAGAACGAAAGCATTCGCGCGGGGCTCCGCGTCACTCGGGGGGGCGGCGACGAGTCGAAGTGGGTGCAGTCGCTGTGAAACTCGAGCTCGGCGACATCCAGGGGCTCTTCGCCCGTGGCTACGGCGACCTGAAGGCGGCCGCGTTTCTGTTGCTCGGGATCGAGGACGCGGTGGCCGCCCGTCGTTGGCTGAGCGAGATCGCGGGCGCGGTGACGAGCGCCGAGGCGCGTCCGGCGGGACACGCGCTCAACGTCGCGTTCACGAGCTCCGGCCTCGCGCGTATCGGACTGCCCGCCGACGCGTTCGAGATGTTCTCGAACGAGTTCGTCACCGGCATGACCACGCCGCACCGCTCCCGCATCCTCGGCGACCTCGACGGCAACGCGCCCGAGCGGTGGGAGTGGGGCGGCCCGAGCGGCCCGCAAATCGACCTCGCGCTCCTGCTCTACGCGCTGGACGACGCCGGCCTTCAGCGGCTCGAGGAGGAGCAGACGGGTCGGCTCACGGCCGGCGGGCTCGTGCTCCGCCTCCGGCTCGGGACGTCGGACCTGGATGACTTCGAGCCGTTTGGCTTTCGCGACGGGATCTCGCAGCCGTTCGTCGAGGGCCTGTCGAAGACCGGCCCGGCCGAGCGGACGGTACGCGCCGGGGAGTTCGTGCTCGGCTATCCGAACGAGTACGGCCTCTACACCGACCGCCCGCTACTCGATGCGAACGACGATCCGGCGAGCATGTTGCCACGCGACCCGCAGGGGTCGGGCTGCGCCGACCTAGGCCGCAACGGCAGCTACCTCGTCTTCCGACAGTTGCAGCAGGACGTACCGGACTTCTGGCGCTACGTCGACGGTGCGACGCGCGGGCCCGACGGGACCAGCGACCCGCACGCGCGGGTCCGCCTGGCGGCGAAGATGGTCGGGCGCTGGCCGGGCGGCGCACCGCTCGCACTCACTCCCGACGCCGACGATCCGGCCCTGGCCGACGCAAACGACTTCGCGTATCACGAGCTCGACCCGCGCGGAGCACGCTGCCCGGTCGGCTCGCACGTCCGGCGGTCGCATCCGCGCGACTCGCTCGACCCGCGGCCGGGAACGGGCGACTCCTGGGAGATCAACCGCCGCCACCGCATCCTCCGCCGCGGCCGTGAGTACGGAACGTCACTGACGATCGACGAGGCGCTTGCAGGCGGCGACACGAGCGAGCGCGGTCTCAACTTCATCTGCCTGAACGCGAACATCCAGCGCCAGTTCGAGTTCATCAGTCACACCTGGCTGAACAACCCGAAGTTCGACCGGCTCTACGACGACGCGGATCCCGTGACCGCACCGTCGGCGCCGTTCGGCGGCACGTTCACGATCCCGACCGACGGCGTCCGCGAGCGCGTGACGAACGTGCCGCGCTTCGTCTCGGTCAAGGGAGGCGCGTACTTCTTCCTGCCCGGCCTCGTGGCGCTGCGCTACCTCGCCGGAATGACGGGCGAGCCGGGAAACTCCTCGTCGCCCGTCGGCTCGTAGTGCTCGACGCCGTTCGCGCCCTGCCGTAGCCGAGAGAGCTCGAAGTACATGCGCTTCCGCGCCCTGCCCTGGTTTCCGAGCGGGCGGTGCTCGGGGATCGAGTGCCACGGGTTGTAGGTGAGCACGCGTGCGAAGTCGAGCTGCTCCGGCGAGTCGAACGTCTGCTTCGGAATGCGGAGCACGGCCGCAGTCACGCGCGGCGACAGCTTGGTCGGCCAGAGCACGGCGTTGTTCTCGATCGGCATCAGGAACGGATCGGTCTGCACCTGAAGGCGGATGTCGAACTCGACGTCCTCCCCGGCGAGGGTCTTCACCATCGCGTCGCGCAGGTAGTTGTCCGGCGGGCGGAACGGCAGTCGTGGTACGCGCGTCCGCTTCGTTCGGCGCGTGGCGAACGAGTACTGCATCGCCTGCCCCTCGCCGAGCAGGTAGGGGACGCAGCTGAAGTAGTCGGCCTCGAGCGGGCTCGATTGCGTCTTCGTCCAGAGCAGCTGCATGATCGAGTCGAGGAAGTGGTGGTCGCGCGGATTCACGAAGTAGAAGGGCGACGCGTTCTTAAGGCTCCAGTGCTGGAGCTGCGCATTGGCGCGCGTGTCCGGCGTGACGAACGTTGGGGTCGACACACCGAACATGTCCTGCGTGAACTGCTCGTCGTCGAGCAGCTTCGGGCCCGGGACGCCCAGGATCTTGATGCTCATGCTCATGAAGCCGACGTCGTCGATGTCCGGCGTCACGTACGGGCCAGGTCCGGAGAACCGGACCCACGCGCGGTAGGTCCGCGGCTCGGCGAAGATGCCGTGCCGCATGTGCTCGGGCAGGTCGTCGCGCACGGTGAACTCCGCGCGCACGATCCCGTGCGTCTTGGTGTTGCCGCCGCGCTCGAAGTAGCCGGGCTTCCAGAGGCCGCGGATCTGGGCGGTGAACGTGTCGATGATGTCCTGGAGGTGCTGCTCCTCGTTCGGCTGGATGCGCTCCTCGGCGAGCGCCGGCCCGCCGTGCCTCTCGCTCCGGCGCTTCCAGTTGATGAGCTTCGTCGTCAGGGTCGCGAGCCGGTCGCGTAAGAGCCGGTCGAACAGCCGCCGGAAGAAGGGATCGATGCGGCGCTCGACATGGATGACGAAGAGCCCGACCGCGCTGAGCAGGTCGAGCACATGGCTGCCCGTGTCGGAAGGCGGCAGCCCGAAGCCCGGGCCGCGGCGGACCTGCTCTTCCGAGACCTGACGGCTCTTGGTGCGCATGAGGGCTGCGGCGAGTCTGACACCGGCTCGGCGGGGAGTCGAGGGAGCCTCGGATGCGGTAGGCGATTCGGGACCGACCGAGTGGGAGTACGATCGCGGGGTGCCCGCTCCTCGCCGCTCGGGCGGAACTCACAGTCGTCTCGGCAATGCAGCTCGCACGACGCTCGCCGGGATTCGCATGTTCAACGGCGCTATGGGCCTCGTCGCGCCGGCGATGACGGCTCGGCGGATCGGCACGCCGGAGGGCGCTCCGCTCTATCCGTGGCGGATGTTCGGCGTCCGCACGGTGATTATCGGCGCCGAGCTGCTCTCGCGCGATCCGCGGAAGCGCGATCTGGCCGTGCGCCTCGCCCTTCCAATTCACGCGACCGACACGCTCTCGGCGGCAGTCGGTGGCCTGCTCGGGGAGACGTCGAAGCGAACCACGATCATGCTGACCGCGATCTCGGGCACCAACACCGTGCTCGCCCTGCTCGCGAGGCGGACGATGAGTTGAGCCGACGCCTGCTCTTCGGCGCGTCGCTCGTCGGGGTCGTCGCGGCAGTCGTCGGCAATCGCCGCGGCGCGACCGGTTACCGCAACTCGCTCCTCTGGAGGGTGTACGACGGGATCTGCACGCGCATCGACCACGAGCGAGGGTGGGACAAGGTCTCGACGCCGCTCGGGCTCGCCGTGATGATCGGCGTGCGGAACGAGCTCCGCCGGCACAATCTCCACGACACGAACGTCGCGCCTGCCGTCGACGTGAAGCCGGTGCCGCCGTTCGAAGCGCGGCTCGTGACCTCGCGCTCCCCCGACGGGACGTACAACGACCTGAGCGACCCGGCGATGGGCAGGGCGGGCTCGCGCTTCGGCCGTAACGTCCCGTTCGAGCGGACGTTCCCGCCGCCCGACCCCGGATTACAGGAGCCGAGCCCGCGTCTCGTCAGCCGCGAGCTGCTGACGCGCGACCCGTTTGTGCCCGCGACGTCCGTGAACGCGCTCGTGGCGCCGTGGCTTCAGTTCATGATCCGCGACTGGTTCAGCCACGGCCGGGGCGACGGGAGCAGCACGTGGACTATCCGGCTCGAGGATGACGACCCGTGGCCCGTGAAGCCGATGGAGATCCCGCGCACCCCGCCGGACCCGACGCGACCGCCGGGCCACGACGAGTTTCCGCCGACGTACCTCAACACCGAGACGCACTGGTGGGACGCGTCGCAGCTGTACGGCAGCTCGCTCGAAATGCAGCGGTTCCTGCGCTCCGGCAAGGACGGCAAGCTGCGGATCCGAGAGGACGGGCTGCTGCCCGATCCTCCGGACAAGGAGCACGACCCGTCGCAGGTGCCGGGCTTCTGGGTCGGGATCGGGCTGATGCAGATCATCTTCATCCGCGAGCACAACGCGATCTGCGACCGCCTGCGAGGCGAATACCCGGCGTGGTCGGACGATGATCTCTTCGAGCGGGCGCGGCTGATCAACGCCGCGTTGATCGCCAAGATCCACACCGTCGAGTGGACGCCCGCCGTGATCAGCCACCCGACGACGGCCACGGCCTTGCGCGTCAACTGGTGGGGTCTCGCAGGGGAGAAGCTGCACAACTTCTTCGGCCGCATCGCCTCCAGCGAGGTGATCAGCGGCATCCCCGGCTCGGAGGTGAACCACTACGGAATCCCGTACTCGCTGACCGAGGAGTTCGTCGCGGTGTACCGCATGCATCCGCTCGTCCCCGACGACTACTCCTTCCGCAGGGCGGCCGACGACACCTCGATCCGCGAGGCCGTGTTCCACGAGCTCTCCGGCCCGCGGGCGCCGAAGCTGATGGACGAGATCCCGATGACGGACATCCTCTACTCGTTCGGGAGGCTTCATCCGGGTGTCGTCTGCCTGCACAACTTCCCGCGCTTCCTCCAGGAGTACGAGCGGCCCGACGGCAAGCTCCAGGACCTTGCGGCCACTGACATCCTCCGTACGCGCGAGCTCGGGGTGCCGCGCTACAACGAGTTCCGCCGGCTGCTGCATCTGAAGCCCGCCGCATCGTTCGAGGAGCTGACGGACAATCCGGAATGGGCCGAGCAGATCAAGCGGGTCTACGAGGGCGACATCGAGCGCGTCGACGTCACGGTCGGGATGGGTGCCGAGCGGCTCCCGAAGGGCTTTGCCTTCAGCGACACGGCGTTCCGGATCTTCGTGCTGATGGCGTCACGGCGCCTGAATAGCGACCGGTTCTTCACGGCCGACTTCACGCCCCTGGTCTACACCGAGACAGGGATGGACTGGATCGACTCCAACGACATGCGCTCGGTGCTGCTGCGCCACTATCCAGGGCTGCGCGCTGCGATGCGCGGGATCGGGAACGCGTTCGAGCCCTGGAATAGCGCGAGCGCCTGACCGCGAAGGCCGAGAGCCAGGATCGAGAGACGATGGCAGCCATCGTCGGTTTCGCAGCCGGCGCGCCGTCTTTTTTCACGCCTGCGCGGGCGACATAATGGCCTTGTGGAAACGTTTTTGGAAATGCCGGTGTGCAGACGACCTGTACGTTCAGGCTCGCTTAACTGCGCACTAGGGCTCCATTCCCGCAACGAACCGGTATTCGGATCGAGAATCGGCGGACGCCCGCGACGTCATCGAGCCGTCACGTCTCGATTACGACCATGTGGTGGTCGGCCACAGGCTGCCGGCGGCGAGCCTGAGTGCAAGCGTTTCCCGCGTTCGAGCACACGCGCTCGAACGCGAACATGAGGCCGCGGCCGGCGATGTGGGCGCGCGCACTATCGAGCGCATGGGTGTCCGCATCGGGCAAGCGAGCGGCCGGGCCTCCAGCCCGAACCAGGTCCCCCGCCGGGGCGCGGGCATCCACTCCGACCGGGAGTTGAGCTGAGCGTGCACCTCCGCGCGATCCGATTCATGTACGGCCTGGGCGCGGCGGAGGTCGGTGCGCTCCGGCTCCGGCGGAATGCTGCCGAGCCCCTCCAAGTGCCCGAGTGGCGAGAGGGTGAGACGATGAGCCACCGCGACTCGATGGCTGCCTACGCGATTGCCGGTACCAGCGGGAGTACGATCACGATCCAAGCGTCGTTCACGCGCGCCGCGGATGACCCACCGAACGCCGAGATCCGAGCGCTCCCAATCGTCGCCCCGCAGCCGCCGTCGTGGTGGCTCGAGCCGGCGGTTTCGGCCTCTCCCGCTGCTATCTCCGTGCTCTATGCGTGGTATCTCCGCTTCCTTTCCGCCGTGGCAGCGGGAGCGGCGGGTGACGCACTGGGAGCCGTCAAGCCGGGCGGCGTGACATTCGGCATGAACGGGACGAGCGGCTTCGAGACATTCGAGCTCGAGGGTTCGCGCATCGCGGAGCGCGGCGTCGGCGTCCACGACGTCACGTGGCGCTGGCAGTACCGTCCTGACGCCGGCGCTCCCTGGCGCGA
The DNA here is from genome assembly GCA_005884575.1 of Actinomycetota bacterium. Lineage (GTDB taxonomy): Bacteria > Actinomycetota > Thermoleophilia > Gaiellales > Gaiellaceae > AC-16. The sequence goes on along the minus strand of VAWW01000029.1, from coordinate 8,882 downwards.
CTTTGCCGAGAGCCGGCATCGCTTCTACGCCGTACTCGACGTGCCGAAGGCTCCCTGGGTGCAAGCGGATGCTTCAACCGACACGCAGCTTCCCTGGACGGACGTGCTCGAGTATGCCTGCCGTTGGGCAACGGGAGCGCGCACGGCCGACGAGGCTGCGACGCTCGTGACGATTGCCGTCAATGCCCTCGGCAACGGACTGATCGAGTACGGCTGTCCGATCCTCGCCGTCAGCCAGTACTCGATGCCGTTCTTCAACTGCACGGCTTTCCTCGAGCGGCTGCGAGGCGAGATCGGCAACGGCCCGTACGTCAACTGCAGCGACTGCGCGACGATCGTGGCGACGTTCGCCAATGCGCTCGGCTGCGATCTCTGGCAGTCGAAGATGGCCGGGCTCGCGCCGTTTGCCCTCAACCCGATTCGAGCGATCGGGTCGCCGACCTGGCAGATTGCCTGCGGCTGGGGCGGATTCAACTACCACGAGGTCGCGTGGAAAGGAGCGTGCACGGCGAGCGAGCAGATTTTCGACGCGTGCCTCTATGTGGACGGTGACGCGAATCCGGCGCTCGCGCCCCACACGCCGCTCCTGGGACCGCCTGGCGTCGCCCGTCGGTCAAGTGAACTGCGAGCCGCAGCCCTCGACCCGGCAACGAAGGTCGGTGATCTAGCCTCGTGCGCGACTTCTACCCTTCCCTGGAGGCGCGGCACGCACTCGAGGAGTGGCGCGGGCGGACACGCCTCGACGAGAACCTCTTCGTGTGGCGGCTCCTCCTGCCGCCTGACCAGTTCACCGGCTTCGTTCCGCATCGGATCCAGCATGTCGACCGCCCGCCCTGGCCACCGATGATTCAGTCGCTATGGCGGCGGCCGTCGGCCGCGATGGAGAGTGCGCTTCTGCACCTCGACGCCTTCGAATGCCCCTCGAGGGAGGCGGCGCACGACCTGCTCGTCAGGCTCCTCGGCGACGTGCAGTCGCCGCTCGTGGCCCGCGACGAGACGGTTCCCCTCGGCGATGTCGTCTTCGCCGGCCCCGGCGACTCTCTTCTCCTCTTCGCCCGCGCGAACCTCGTCTGCGTGTTGCGCAGCGCCGGCCGAGGTCGTCTCCCGATCACCGGACTTGCGGCGCACCTGGATGCCGATTTCGTGCGCAAGCCGGAGCCGCACGAGCGCGCGGCGGCCGCGCCGGCCATCACCAGGCTCGAGGCCGAGGTCCCGGCTCGGAAGGCACGTTTCGCCACGCTGCGCATGGAGGCCGCCGAGCCCGCAGGCAGCCCGCTGATGTACAAGTTCTACTCGCGGTCCGGCGAGGTGCTCCGCGAGGACGACCGCCTCCTTTACCGGGCGATCCGGCCCGGCGCCCAGGATGTTCAGGTCTACGCCGCCGCCGGGGATCGAGGTCACGCGGGCGAGGCGTCGCTGAGCTTCGAGCTCGTGTGAACACCACCCGTCGAAGCGCCTACGGCCCGGCGCGCTCCGACAGCATGGTCTGCACGTCCTCCTCGGACAGCGAAGCAACCTGCAACAGCAGCTGCGCGGTTCGCTCGAGTGCGGCGCGGTCACGCGCCTCCTGCCCGAGAACGTCGGCCATCTCCGCGACGGTCGGCGCGTCGAACAGGCGGCGCAGGGGAAGCTCTACGTCGAACGCGTTGCGGACACGGGAGATGAGCGTCGTTCCGAGCAGGGAGTGCCCGCCCAGGTCGTTGAAGAAGTTCTCGTGGATGCCGATTCGCTCGGCGCCGAGAACGTCTGCCCAAATTGCGGCAAGGACCTCCTCGACCCCGTCTCGCGGCGGCGTGAACTCCCTCGCGCCCGACCCAGCCTCGCCGGGGTCCGGCAGTCTCGCCCGGTCGACCTTGCCGCTCGGGGTCAGCGGCAGCTCCTCGAGCGAGACGAAGTCCGCCGGGATCATGTGCGCGGGCAAGATTTCCTGGAGGAAGGCGCGCAGCTCGGGCGCGGAGGGAACCGGCTCGCCGCGCGGCACGACGTAGGCGACCAGCCGCGCGTCTTGGCGTTCGGGCTCGGTGCGCAGGACGACGACTGCCTGTTCGACTCGGCTCGATCCGGAAGCCGCGGAGCTTGACCTGGTTGTCGGTGCGCTCGAGGAACTCGACGTTTCCGTCGGCGAGGAAGCGGATCAGGTCGCCGCTCCTCCAAAGTCGCGCCCCCGGCTCGTCAGCGATCGGATTCGCGACGAGCTTCTCTGCCGTCAGCTCCGGCCGGCCGAGGTAGCCGCGAGGAAGGCCGGGACCCCCGACATGGAGCTCGCCGGGGACGCCGATCGGCACGGGCTGCCCGCGGCGGTCGAGGGCGTAGACCTGCGTGTTCCAGATCGGCCGACCGATCGGCACGCGCCAGCGCGGCGGCTGCTCAACGGTCGGGTCCCACCAGGTCGCGTCCCAGAATTCCGAGGTGCCGTAGACGTTGTAGAGCACGGCGTGCGGCATCCGCTCCACGAAGCGCTCGTAGAGCTCGGCGGAGAGCGGCTCGCCGGTCGTGACCCAGAACGTGAGCGCCGGGAGGCGGCGGTCGAGGTCGGGATAGGCGTCAAGCAGCGTCCGCAGGAGCGAGGGCACCACCCACATTCGCGTAACGCCGCTCTCGGCAAGAGTACTGACGAGCGTCTCGCCGTCGGAGAGGACCTCGTCGGGCACGATCACCGTCGGGACGCCCTGGAGCAGGCCGCCGAAGAGCTCCCAGATCGAGTCGACGAAACTGAGCGCCGTCTTCTGCGAGCAGGCTTCGCCGGCGCGGAAGGGATACTCCGACCACATCCACGCCAGGCGGTTGAGGATCTGGCGGTGCTCGACCGCGATCCCTTTCGGAGTGCCCGTCGAGCCGGAGGTGTAGATCGCGTAGGCGAGGTGGTGGGGCTGACGGGCCGATTGGGGGTTCCGCGCGCTGCACATTGCTACCGACGACCCGTCGGTGTCGACGCGCACGACTGTGAGACGATCGAGGTCGAAGCCCTTGGCGTGGGCCTCGTCCGTCACCAGAAGCGGGACTCCGGCGTCGCCGAGCATGAATCGCAAGCGCGCGAGCGGGTAGCGGGGGTCGAGCGGGACGTAAGCGGCACCCGCCTTGAGGATGCCGAGGATGGCGGCTACTGCCTCCAGCGAGCGCTCGAGGCAGACGCCAACGAGCACGTCGGGCCCGACACCGAGGCTCTGCAGATGGTGGGCGAGCTGGTTCGCGCGCCGGTTGAGCTCATCGTAGGTGATCGTTTCGCGCCCGTAGAGGAAGGCCGGTGCATCCGGCGTGCGCGCCGCCTGTTCCTGGAAGAGCTGTTCGACGCCGCGGTCTTCGGGGTAGGGGTGCGCAGTGTCGTTCCACGCGCGGAGCTGCTCGTGGTCTTCCGCGGTCATCAGCGGCAGCTCGGACAGCCGGGCGTCCGGGTTGCCGACGATGCCTTCCAGGAGCGTCTCGAAGTGGCGCAGCATGCGCACGATCGTCTCGTCGTCGAAGAGATCGGTGCTGTACTCGATCTGCCCGGCGAGAGCACCCGCGCCCTCCCAGAGTGTCACCGCCATGTCGAATGCGGCGGTCCCGAGTTGGACCTCGGCGAGCGGAGCATCAACGGCGCGCTCCTGCTGAGGCAGCCCGACAGTGGACGGAAGCTGAAGGACGACCTGGAAGAGCGGGTTCCGGGAGAGGTCGCGCTCGGGCTGGAGCTCCTCCACCAGCATCTCGAACGGCACGTCTTGGTGGGCGTAGGCGCCGAGCGCGGTCGCGCGTACTCGACGCAGCAGCTCGCGGAAGGGGGGATCGCCACCGAGGTCGGTCCGGAGGACGAGGGTGTTCACGAAGAATCCGATCAGCCCTTCGATCTCTGCGCGGTTGCGGTTGGCGATATACGTGCCGACGGCGAGGTCGTCCTGGCCGGAATAGCGGGCAAGCAGGGCATTGAACGAGGCGAGCAGCGCCATGAAGAGGGTCGCACCCTCGCTGCGCGCCAGCTCCCGGAGCCTTGCGACCAGCGTTCCCGGCACGAAGAAGGAGCGGAAAGCGCCCCGGAAGGTCTGGACCGCCGGCCGCGGTCGGTCGGTCGGAAGCTGCAGCATCGGCACGTTCGCGAGCTGCTCGCGCCAGTAGGCAAGCTGCCGTTCCAGCACCTCCCCCTGTAGCCACTGGCGCTGCCATACGGCGAAATCGGCGTATTGAAGGGGCAGTTCGGCGAGCGGCGACGGGAGCCCGGCGAGGAAGGCGGCGTAGATCGCCGTGAGTTCGCGGAGGAAGACGCTCATCGACCAGCCGTCGAAGACGATGTGGTGCACCGTCAGAAGCAGCGAATGCTCAGTCGGGTGCAGCCGCAGTAGCGTCGCTCGGAGGAGCGGGCCCGAGGCGAGGTCGAAGGGACGCTGCGATTCCTCGACCGCGATCCGGCGCGCCTCCGCCTCCTGCTCCTCCGGTGCGAGCTGCATGAGGTCGACCAGGGGCAGGCTCAGCGTAAGCTCCGGCGCTACGAGCTGCACGGGCTGACCATCCTCGGCCGAGAATGTCGTGCGAAGCGCTTCGTGTCGCCGTACGAGCTCGTTCAATGCCCGCTCGAGCAGGCGCGTGTCGACGCCTGCGTTGATCGGGATGGGGAGGTGGATGTTGTAGTACGCGTTCCCGGGCGCGAGCTGGTCGAGGAACCACAGCCGTTGCTGGGAGAAGGAGAGCGGGTAGGCGCGCGGTCGCTCGTCTTGTTCGCGCAGGAGCTCGGCGAGCAGGGCCCGTTTCTCGTCGGGCGGAAGGTCGGGCCGCAGCGTCAGCGGGGATCCCCTCGATCCGGGAGCAGCTCCCGGAGCAGCGCGTCCACTTCGTCGCGCGACAACCGCTCGAGGTCGACCGCGCCGCCGCGCTCGATGCGCGAGACACGCGCGGGGCCGGCTCCGTCCCTCCCGTCGCGGCCGTCGATGAGCGCGGCGAGGCGGGCCACTGTCGGCGCCTCGAAGAGAGCCCGCAGCGGCAGGCCGATGCCAAACGCGTCCCGGATCCGCGACACGAGCTGTGTCGCGAGCAGCGAGTGACCGCCCAGCTCGGCGAAGAAGTCGTCGTGCACGCCGACCTGGTCGATACCGAGGAGATCGCCCCAGATCGCCGCGAGTTGCTCCTCGAGGGGGATGCGCGGCGCGACGTACTCCGCTTCGACCTCGAGCCGCACGGTGTCCGGTGCCGGGAGCGCCGCTCGGTCGGTCTTGCCGTTCGGGCTCAAGGGCAGCGCGTCGAGGAGCAAGAACCGGGCCGGCACCATGTAGTCGGGGAGGCGCTCCGAGAGGAAGCTGCGGAGCTCGGGCACGAGACACTGGGCGAGTTTGCCCTGCAGAGGATCGTTGGCGTAGACGCGCCACGGCTCGGGTGCGCCGGGCGCCGCGGGAAACGGCACTCGCTCAGGCGTTCGTGGGCCGGCACGGGTGAACAGAACGTCGTACGCGCCCTCGGGCCCATGCCGGGCCCAACTGAGATCTGCCTCGTAGCCGGCCGTGGCCGCCAAGCGCACGAGCCCCTCCGGGTCGACCGCGGCCGTGTCTCGCACGAGCTCGCGCAGCTCGCCTGCCGTCGTCGGACGCTCGGAGCTCACGAGCCACTGCCAGGCGGCCACGTCCGCTGCGACGCGCGCGTTGGGCACGCGCGCGATGCCGAGCGCGTCCGGTCTGCCTGTCTCGAGGAGCCGGCGGAGAACCGGGAGGGTCAGCTCGCCCGCGTCCCAGTCCAGCCACGGCGGGGAGACGCCGGGCGGCGTCGGCTCACCGACGTGGATCACGACCTGGTAGCGGAACCGGCTGAGCTCGTTGTGGTAGCGCGTCCGCTTGGGGATGACCTCGACGTAGTCGACCTGCGGCAGCGAGCGTTCGAGCGCAAGGAAGAACTCCGGGTGGACCGCGAGCTCCGTCTCCTGATCGGCCTGGAGCTGCGCTCGACGTCGGAGCTCCGCCGCGGAGAGCAACGGGTCCGCCTTGAAGAGCTCCACCGAAGCGTGGAATGCCCCGAGCAGCGGCAGGCTGCGGACGTCGCCCAGGAAGACCGCACCGCCGGGGGCGACCGCATCCACTGCCCGCTCGACGACGCGGAGCAGGTAGCCGACATCCGGGAAGTACTGAACTACCGAATTGAGGACGACGAGGTCGATACTCCCGGGCCGAATGAGCGAAAAATCGTCCGCGAGCGCGTGCTCGAGCCGCACCCGCGAGCGGGCGCCGCCGAGCCGATCGCTATGCCGCCGGACGTGCTCGAGGGCGGCGCGGGAGAAATCGCTTGCCACGTACAGCTCGCAGCGTGGAGCTACGCGGAACAGGACGAGTCCAGTTCCACAGCCGATCTCGAACACCCGTCGCGGGCCCAGCGCAAGGATCCGCGCGACCGTGTCGTCGACCCACTCGCGCATCTCCTCGGCGGGGATCGGCTCGCCTGTGTAGCTCGAATCCCAGCCTGTGATGTCGAAGGTCGGATCGCGTTGCGCACTCAGCTCGCCGTAGACATGCCCGTCAAAGAGGGCCTGCCAATGCGACACGTGCTCTTCGCGGAGCGCGTCGCGCGAGGGGCCTTCCACGCCGTCGCGATGGCGCGCGTCGGGGACGACGTAGGCGACGAGGCGCGCATCGCCGTGCCGATCCTCCTGCGGCGCAACGACCGACTCCTGGACTGCTGCGTGCTGCCCGAGGACGGCCTCGATCTCTCCGGGCTCGACGCGGAAGCCCCGGATCTTGACCTGCTGATCAATGCGGCCCACGAACTCGATCGTGCCGTCGGGGAGCCACCGAACGAGGTCGCCCGTCCGATAGAGGCGCGATCCGAGCTGCGCGCCGAAGCGGTTCGGCACGAACCGCTCGGCAGTGAGCTGCGGTCGTTCCCAGTAGCCGCGGGCTACCCCGTCGCCGCCGACGTAGAGCTCGCCGGGCACGCCGACGGGTACTGGCTGGCCGTGCGGGTCGAGCACGTAGACGATGGTGTTCGCAATCGGCCGGCCGATCGGGACGGAGGTGGCGTCCTCAGGCACCTCGCGGATGAGGTGGCAGGCCGTGAAGGTCGTTCCCTCGGTGGGGCCGTACCCGTTGAGCAGACGCTCAGGTGGGCCTTGCCGGAGCACCTCGCGGATCCAATGCGGATCGAGCGCGGATCCGCCGACGAGGAGGTGGCGAAGCGTCCGGAAGGCGTCGGGCACTTCGCTCGCAACCTGATTGAAGAGCGCGGTCGTCAGCCAGAGCGTCGTGATGCCGTCGGCGCGGAGCTGCGCAGCGAAGTCGTGCGGTGAGAGCGCCACGTCCTTCGTGATCCCGACGAGAAGCCCGCCGTTGAGGAGCGCACCCCAGATCTCGAAGGTGGCGGCGTCGAACGAGGAGTTCGAGACCTGCGCCACGCGGTCGGATCGCCCGAGCTGGACGTAGTCGGTTTCTTTGACGAGGCGGGTGATGGCGTGGTGGGGGACCATGACGCCTTTGGGGCGGCCGGTGGAGCCGGAGGTGTACATGAGGTAGGCGAGGTTGTCGGGTTGGGTGAGCGGGCTTGGTGGTGTGTGGGGTTGGTGTCTGAGTTGTGGTTGTTCGGGTTCGAGCAGGAGGAGTTGGGGTGGTTGTGGGGGGAGGTTGTCGAGGAGTCGTTCGCTTGTGAGCAGGAGGGGTGCGTGGGTGTCGGCGAGCATGAAGGCGAGTCGGTCTTTGGGGTAGGCGGGGTCGAGTGGGAGGTAGGCGCCGCCGGCTTTGAGGGTGGCGAGCAGGCTGATGATGAGTTGGGTGGAGCGGTGGAGGCAGACGGCGACGGGTGTTTCGGGGCCGACGCCGAGCTCGCGGAGCCGGTGGGCGAGCTGGTTGGCGTGTCGGTCGAGTTCTGCGTAGGTGAGTTGCTGGTCGCCGTAGCGGACGGCCGGGGCGGTGGGTGTGGCTTGTGCTTGGGCGCTGAAGAGGGCATCGACGGTCGCCTCGCGTGGGTAGGGGCGGCGGGTGTTTGTCCACTCGACGAGGAGCTGGCGTCGCTCGCGGGCGGTCAGCAGCGGGAGCCGGGAGAGCGGCCGCTCGGGGTCGGCGGCGGCGCCCTCGAGCAGCGTCTGGTAGTGGCCGGCCAGCCGCGCCATCGTCTCCGCCTCGAACAGATCCGTGTCGTAGATGAGCTGGGCGCCGAGTCCCTCCTCCGTCTCCCACAGATCGAACGTGATGTCGAATTTGGACGTGCCTCGCTCGACCTCGAGCGCTGTCAGCGTGCCGGTCGTCGCACTCTGTACGAGCGTCGGCGAGGTGAAGAGCTGGAATGTGATCTGGAAGAGTGGGTTGCGTGAGAGGTCGCGTTCGGGGTGGAGCTGTTCGACCAGCATCTCGAAGGGCAGGTCTTGGTGTGCGTAGGCGCCGAGGGCGGTCTCGCGCACGCGGCCGAGCAGCTCGCGGAAGCTGGGGTCGCCGGACAGGTCTGTGCGCAGCACGAGCGAGTTGACGAAGAAGCCGATCAACGGCTCCAGCTCTGCGCGGCTGCGACCGGCGATCGGAGCGCCGACGACGATGTCCTGTTGGCTGCAGTAGCGGGCAAGGAGCGCCTTGAAGCCGGCGAGCAGGACCATGAACAGGGTGGCGTCCTCGCGGCGGCCGAGCGCGCGCAGCCCGTCGACCAGCGGCGCCGGCAGCGCGAACGAGTGCGCAGCACCGCGATAGTGCTGCACCGCCGGCCGCGCCCGGTCGGTCGGCAGCTCCAGCACCGGCAAGCCCTGCAAACGCTCCCGCCAGTAGCCCAGCTGCCGCTCCAGCAGCTCCCCCTGCAGCCAGCCGCGCTGCCAGAGCGCGAAATCCGGATACTGCACCGGCAACTCCGGCAACGGCGACCGCCGCCCCAACGCAAACGCCTCGTACAGCGCCGCCAACTCCTGAAACAACAACCCGACCGACCAGCCGTCGCAAACAATGTGATGCATCGTCAACAAG
>VAWW01000028.1:58287-69844 GCA_005884575.1 Actinomycetota bacterium | reverse complement strand
GAGAACGCGCCGAACAGCGTCAGCAGCACCCAGACGACGATCACGGCACGGCGGTGGTGCGCGATCCAGTGGGCGAGGCGGGCGAGCGGTGTCATGGCGGGTTCTCCTCTCGAGGTCACGGCTTCAGCTCTGCTGCACCATGCGGAAGTGGTTGCCGGAGGGATCGCGGAAGCCGGCGTCGATGCCGTAGGGCTGCTCGGTCGGCTCCTGTGCGAATTCGACGCCGCGCTTCTTCAGCTCCTCGTACGTCGCGCGGCAATCGTCCGTCGAGAAGAAGAGACCGCCCGAAGCGCCCTTCGCCATCAGTGACGTGATCTGGTCGCGCGTCTCCTCGTCGAAGACAGGCGGCCCGGGAATGGCCATCAGCGTGATCGAGACGTCCTGGCCGGGCACGCCCACCGTGAGCCAGCGGAAGTTGCCGAGTTCGGGAACGGTGACGTCGTCGCGAAGCTCCATGCCGAGCTTCTCGGTGTAGAAGGCGAGGGCTTCGTCCTGGTCGTGGACCCAGACCTGCGTCGTTGTGAGCTTGTTCAGCATCTCTTCCTCCGTTGTCGAATGGATTCCGGCGACGTTAGCCAGCCCGCGCGTACCTGTCTTCTCGAAACGTGCTGGACTGCGGGCGCGCGTAGGCCTGCTGGACGCAGGTCGGGATGCGCACGCGCGTCGCGGCGGGCGGATAGGCCGCCCGGTAGGCGGTGGGGGAGAGACCGTATGCGCGGCCGAAGCTGGTCGTGAACGAGCCGAGGCTCCGCAGCCCGACCGTGACGCAGATCTCCGCCACGCTGCGGTCCGTGTTGCGGAGCAGCGCCGCCGCCCGCTCGAGCCGCCGCGTCAGCAGGTACTGGTGCGGCGACTCGCCGAACGTGCGACGGAACTCGCGGCTGAAGTGCGCAGCCGAGAGGTGCGCGGCGGAGGCGAGCGCCTGCACGTCGAGCGGATCGCGATAGCGGGCGTCGACGAGATCCTTCGCGCGCAGCAGGTGCCTGGCAGGCGGAACGGGCGTCATCGGCTCGGATCAGCCGCCGGTGATGGCGGCGATTACGTCGACCCGCGAGCGCGCGTCGAGCCCGGTGTCGAGCCCGGCACGCTCGCGGTCGACGTACACGTTGATGTGAGGCCGCAGCGCCGGCCCCGGCTCGCAGAGCCGGTCGCGCAGGCCGGGCCAGCGCTCGTCGAGCCGGTCGATCGCCTCCTGCACCGTCGCCGCGTCGACGTCGAGTTTGCGCGGCAGGCCCGGGAACAAGGGCGGCAGCGTCGTGGGGAGGCGCAGCTCGGCCATGGCTACCCGAGGACCGCCACCTCGACCGAGGAGATCGCCGGCAGGTAGCTCGCGATCTCCGTCCAGCTCTCGCCCTCGTCCGCGCTCGCGAAGACCTGACCCGTGCTCGTGCCGAAGTAGAGGCCGGGCGTGTCGAGCGCGTCGATCGCCATTCCTTCGCGCAGCACCCCCAGATGTGCGTCGCGCTGCGGCAATCCCCGATCGAGACGCTGCCAGGTGTTGCCGCCGTCACGGGTGCGCCAGACCGCCGCACGACCCTCGGGCATCGTGCGCCCGTGTCCCGGATCGAGCGGGATCACATAGAAGGTGTCGCGGTCGTGGGGGTGCGCCGCGGCGGCGAACCCGAACTCGGTCGGGAGCCCCTCCGAGATCTCCGTCCACGACTGGCCGGCGTCGTCGCTCCGGTGCATGCCGACGTGGTTCTGCTGGTAGAGCCGCTCGGTGTCGGGTGACATCACGAGCTTGTGGACGCAATAGCCGACCTCGGGATTCTCGATCGGCCAGTCGGCGCGGAGCCCGCGGTTGCGCGGGGTCCACGAGGCGAAGTCATCCGTCGTCTCGAAGATGCCGTGGCCCTGCACTATCACCCAGTAGCGAGCGGGATCGTCGGGGTGCGGCATGATCGCCGGCAGCCCGAGATGGCCGGGCGGCTGGTTCTCCGGCTCGTTCCAGAGGTCGCGGTTCGGCTGGCCGTCGAGCGTGCTGAGCAGCGACCACGTCACGCCGCCGTCGCGGCTCTCGAAGATCCCACACGCCTCGGCGCCCGCGAGAAGCCGCCCGTGGGCCGCCGTCAGGCCGGACACCTTCGAGAGCTTCAAGCCGTCGTCCGAGTAGCTGAGGCCCTCGCTCGAGAGCTCCCAGGTCTCGCCGAGGTCGCTGCTGCGCCAGACGCCCGCGCCGTGCCACTCGCTCGCCGCGGCGGCGTAGAGCGAGCCGGAGGCCGGATCGTGCACGGCGTGGTAGACCGGCCAGCCCTCGCAGAACGGGCCGCGGACCTGCCAGTCGCAGCGATCCCCGTCGCTCTCCAGCACGAAGCAGCCCTTGCGCGTTCCCACGAGCAGGACGACCTGCTGACTCATCTCGGCCTCCTTGGATCTCGGTTTGCGTCTCGGAGAATGTAGACCGCCCGGCGGCACGGAACTCATCGGTCGGATTCTCATGGGGTTCCCGGCCGTGCGGCTCTTCCGCCGCCGGGCTGTCGGAGCTACTCGCCGGAGGTCAGGACGTCGTTCCCGAGCGACTTCGCGAAGGCGCGCCTGTTTGGGACACGGCTGGGACATCCCCTGGCACGTCTGTCTGGAACAGGGCTGCGACATCCCCGGCACGCCTGTGTGGGACATGGCCGAGCATCAGCTGCTGCGACTTGACCCCCTGGAGCGACGTCGCGAACCAGTCGTGCCAGACGAGCGTCATCCGCTCGACGAGCGGCTGGTTGCCGCGCACCGTCCGGTCGAGCCACCAGAGATGGTCGTGCCGAAGGCATCCTGCGGCGCGAGCGGGTAGCCGCAGTCGTGGTGCGGCTCGGGCCCGGTCGGCGCCTAGGCAGGCGGCTCGACGAGCGACCGGACGGCGTCGCGGAGGCCGATCGCGCGAGCGCCGCCGTCTCGCCCGGCGCGGCCCCGAACCGGCGCGCCAGAGGAGCCGGTCGGCTTCGGCGGCCCCGAACCGCCCTCGGAAGACGGGCACCGTCATGCCCGTGCGCAGGAGAGGCCCCCGGTAATCGGCCGCCGCCCGGAAATTCCTCAGGCCCGGGTACTTGCCGATCATCTTCCCGCGCGCGCGCGTGCCTACAAGAAAGCCGACGCCCGCGGCGCCATGATCGGTGCCCGCGGAGCCGTTCTCGTCGGCGCGGCGACCGAACTCCGACCAGACGTGGACGATCACCCGGTCGGCGACCCCGGACACGCCCTAGCCGTATCGGCGGATCGAGGCTGCTCTCTCAGGAAGGAAAATGGGAGCGGAGGGCGGGACCGACCGACCCTCCGCTTCCCTTACCGCTTGCGGCTCGAGCGCTTGGCCGTGCTCCGCTTGACGGTGCTGCGCTTGGCGGTTGCCCGCTTCGCCGTGGTGCGCCGCTTCGCGGTGCTCCGCTTCGCGGTGCTCCGCTTGGCCGTGCTGCGCCGTTTCGCGGTGCTCCGCTTGGCGGTGGTGCGCTTCTTCGCCGTGCCCCGTTTCGCGGTCGACCGCCTCTTCGCGGTGCTCCGCTTCGCGGTGCTGCGCTTCTTCGCCGTGCTCCGCTTCGCGGTCGACCGCTTCTTCGCGGTGCTCCGCTTCGCGGTGGTGCGCTTCTTCGCGGTGCTCCGCTTCGCGGTGCTCCGCTTCGCCGTCGAGCGCTTCGCGGTGGTCCGCTTGGCGCCGGTGCGGCGCGAAGCAGTCGAGCGCTTGGCCGAAGATCTCTTCGCCCCGCCCGACTTGCTTCGTGTCTTCGAGCTTCTGCTCGCCATCAACGTCCTCCTGTTCGGAGTTTGCTGACCGCCGGCGCCCTTGCGCTGAGCGCGCCGCCGGCCGTACATGAGGCTAACGCCCGCATCGGTCGTTTCTCCCTCGACGCGCTGCCTCCTTGTCGGCCTGCGCAGCTTTCTACGCAAGACCTACTTCGAGATTTCCTCCACCAACTCGCCGGTTTGCTCGTCGGTTGCGTGCTTTGCGATGTCCGCCTGGGCAACGATACCTACGAGCTTACCGTCTTCCTCGACGACCGGTAGACGGCGCACTTGGTGTCGTGCCATCAACCGGAGCGCTTCGTCGAGATCCTGTTGCGGGTCGATCGTCACGATTTCGCGCGACGCAACCTCTTCAGCCTTGGTCGTGTTCGGGTCCTTACCCTCGGCGACGACGCGGATCGCGATGTCGCGATCGGTGAGCGTGCCGACGAGCTTGTCGCCGTCGACGATCGGAACGACGCCGACGTCCTCCTCGCGCATCATCTTCGCGGCCTCGACGACGGTCGAGTCGCGGCCGATCACGCGCGGGTTCCCTGTCATTGCATCACGGACACTGTTGGCCATGACCCCTTCCTTTCGTGTTGCTGCCGGCCGGTTGGATCCTCCACTCAAGACGGTCAGGACTTCCTCGCAGCGGCCTTGCCGCCCTTGCGGCCGGCGGCCTTCTTCTGCGCGGTCGTCCCGCCCTGGCTCGAGCTGCTGCGCGACGAGCTCGACGAACCGGACTTCTTGCCGCCGCGGCTCGACGCTCCCGGAGAGTTCGCGATCTTCGCCGCGCGCTCCTTCGACATCCCCTTGTCCTTCAGTGCTTCGTACTGCTTCTCGTTCTTCACGTTCGCGCGCTTACCACTGGGCATCGACGCTATGCCTCCTCTCGTGTTGACGACAACGTTCGCGTTTTCCCCGCAGTGTCCATAAAGAAAACGAAACGTTGAAGCAAATTTGCGTCGACGCGCGACGTGCGACGACGACGCACGGTGATCGATCGCGACGCGCAACGAGCTCGCAGCGACGCGCGTGCTGCTATTCAGTCCGCGCTCGGATCGTCCTCCGCGTCAGCGTCCGTCTCGTCCGGATCTGGAACCGGGGACTCGTCGAGCTCCTCGTTCCGGTCGTCGTCGCGCGGATGGTCATTAGCATTGGGTTCCATGAAGGTCGTCCTTCCCGACAAGTCGGAGCTCGAACTCCCCGATGGCGCGACCGGTCTCGACGCGGCGCGCGCGATCGGGCCGAAGCTCGCGGAGCAGGCCGTGCTGATCCGGCAGAACGGGCACGTCCAGGATCTGCGGCTGCCGCTCGAGGACGGCAAGCCGATCCAGATCCTGACGACGCGCGACAAGGACGATCCCGACGCGCTGGCCGTCCTACGCCACTCGACCGCGCACCTGCTCGCCGAGGCCGTGCGCCGGCTGTACCCGGGGGTGAAGATCGCGATCGGGCCGCCGATCGAGAACGGCTTCTACTACGACTTCGAGTTCCCCGAGCCGGTCCACGAGTCGGACCTCGAGCGGATCGAGGCCGAGCTGCAGCGCGAGATCGACGACGGGCGCGAGTGGAGCCGCGAGGAGGTTTCCACCGACGAGGCCCGGCGGCGGTTCGAGCAGGAGGGCGAGCCCTACAAGGTGGAGCTCGTCGACACCGCGGAAGGCCCGATCTCCTTCTACACGCAGGGAGACTTCACCGACCTCTGCCGCGGTCCGCACCTGCAGAACTCCAAGCCGATCAAGGCGGTGAAGCTCACCGGGCTCGCCGGCGCGTATTGGCGCGGCGACGTGAAGAACCAGCAGCTGACGCGGATCTACGGCACGGCGTTCTACGACAAGGCAGACCTGGAGGCATACCTCGAGCGGCTGGAGGAGGCGAAGCGCCGCGACCATCGCGTGCTCGGCCGGCAGCTCGACCTCTTCCTTCTCAACGAGCACTCGCCCGGCTCGCCGTTCTGGCACCCGAAGGGGATGGTGATCTGGAACATCCTCGAGGACCTGCGCCGCGGCGAGAACGCGAAGCGCGGCTACTCCGAGGTGAAGACGCCGCTGCTCTACGACGTCGACACGTACATCACCTCGGGCCACTACGAGAACTACAAGGACCACATGTTCTTCGTCTCGTCCACGGAGGACTCGGAGAAGCAGTTCGCGCTCAAGCCGATGAACTGCCCCGGCCACATGATCCTGTTCGGCTCCGACCTGCGTTCCTACCGCGACCTGCCGTTCAGGTACGCCGAGTCGTCGACGCTGCACCGCGACGAGCTCGCGGGGACGCTGCACGGGCTGCTCCGCGTCCGCCACATCACGCAGGACGACGCCCACCTCTTCGTGGCACCCGAGCAGATCGAGGACGAGATCTTCGGCTGCCTCGACTACGCCGCGTACCTCTACGACCTGTTCGGGCTGGCTGCGCGCTTCGAGCTCTCGACCCGTCCCGAGAAGAAGCTCGGCACCGACGAGGAGTGGGACTTCACCGAGGGCGCGCTGCGGTCGGCGCTCGAGCGCCGCGGGATCGAATACCAGGTCAACGAGGGCGACGGCGCCTTCTACGGCCCGAAGATCGACCTGCACATGACCGACGTGCTCGGGCGCTCCTGGCAGATGGGGACGATCCAGCTCGACTCGCAGATGCCGAAACAGTTCGGGCTCACCTACATGGGCGCGGACAACCAGGAGCACACGCCGTACGTGATCCACCGCGCGCTGCTCGGCTCCCTCGAGCGGTTCATCGGCATCCTCACCGAGCACCACGGCGGCGCCTTCCCCTTCTGGCTCGCGCCGGTGCAGATCCGGATCATCCCCGTCGGCGAGCAGCACGCGGCCGCCGCCCACGCGCTCGCCGAGCGGCTCGGGGACTTCCGCGTCGAGGTCGACGACTCGAAGGAGACGGTCGGCAAGCGGATCAGGAACGCCGAGCTCGAGAAGATCCCGGTCACGATCGTGTACGGCGACAAGGAGTCGGAGGAGTCGCTGGCCGTCCGGGAGCGCGGCGGCGGGCAGAGCACGAAAAGCCTCGCGGAATTGCACGACTTCCTTGCTACCCTGTAGCTCTGGCAAGCAGGGGCGGACCCGTTCCTCACCCCCCGGACAGCGGTCCGAGGGGGTTCAACCGAGTCGGAACGACGAGGAAAACGGGCCGCTGCTTGCAGCGGTTTTTTCATGCGAAAGAGGAGGAAGGCCTAGCTTGGTGATAGCCCTTTGAGGCCGAGACGGAGACCGATCGAGCCCGTCCGGCCGTCGAACGCGGACCGGGCCCGCATCAACGACGCGATTCGCGTCCCGCGGGTGAGGCTGATCGACGACGACGGCGCGCAGCTCGGAATCAAGACAGCCGACGAGGCCCGCGAGTACGCCTACGGCAAGAATCTCGACCTGGTCGAGGTTGCCGCCCAGGCGGACCCGCCGGTCGCGAAGGTGATGGACTACGGCAAGTACCGCTACGAGCAGGAGCAGAAGGCGAAGCTCGCGCGGAAGCACCAGTCGCAGATCCAGGTCAAGGAGATCAAGCTCCGTCCGAAGATCGGGGTGCACGACTACAACACCAAGAAGGGCCACGTCGAGCGCTTCCTCAACCAGCGCGCGAAGGTCAAGGTCACGATCATGTTCCGCGGTCGCGAGACGAGCCATCCGGAGCGCGGGCGCGACCTGCTGATGCGGCTGGCGGAGGACGTGAAGGAGATCGGCCAGGTCGAATCGCCGCCGCTGCTCGACGGACGGAACATGGTGATGCTCCTGGGCCCGACGAAGAACGCGGGAGTGAAACGAGATGCCGAAGACGAAGACACGCAGCGCAGCGAAGAAGCGGTTCAAGGTGACGGGGAGCGGCAAGCTGCTCCGGCGGCACGGAATGAGGAGCCACAACCTGGAGCACAAGTCCGCGAAGCGGAAGCGCAGCTTCCGTAAGCCGGAGCTCGTCTCCGAGGCGAACGTCGACGCCGTCAAGAAGATGCTGAGGCTCCGATAGTGACCTCCCCGGCGACACTTGGCGCCCGGCGCGCGATAACGCTGCGCCATGCGGCGTCCTCGGTCGCGCCCATGCCTTCGGGCATGAGCGCTCCCTGCGTCCTTGCCTGGCTTGGTTCTCGCACACCGGGCATCCACCAGCGCCACCGGGGAGGTCACTGATGCCGCGCGTCAAGCGATCGATCCACGCGCGCAAGAAGCGCCGCAAGGTTCTCGAGGAGGCGAGGGGCTACTGGGGCCTCAAGAGCCGTAGCTACCGCTACGCAAAGGAGCAGGTCGAGCACTCGCTCGTCTACGCCTACCGCGACCGGAAGAACAAGAAGCGCGAGTTCCGGCGGCTCTGGATCATGCGGATCAACGCGGCGGCGCGGGCGAACGGCCTGTCGTACAACCAGTTCGTCAACGGCTGCGCCAAGGCCGGCATCGAGCTCGACCGGAAGGTGCTCGCCGACCTCGCCGTCAGCGATCCTGCCGCGTTCGGACAGATCGCCGAGCAGGCGAAGGCCGCGCTGGCCAAGGCCTGATCACCTCCAAGGACAACGAGAGGCTGAAGCTCGTCCGCAAGCTGCACGAGCGGCGCTGGCGGGAGAAGCTCGGCCTCTTCGCGGTCGAGGGCGAGGATCTCGTCGTGGCCGCGGGCGGCGTCGAGCCGGTCGAGCTGCTCGTCGCAGGCGAGAACGTCGAGCCGTCGCTCCTGGCGGAGGTCTCGACGCTCGCGCATCCGCCGCGCGTGATCGGCGTCTACCGGCGGGACGATCTGCCCCGCGGGCCGCTGCCGGAGGTCGGACTGGCGCTCTGGCACGTCGCCGATCCGGGGAACGTCGGCACGCTGCTGCGTGCGGCCGACGCGTTGGGGCCGGCGTTCGTCGCATTGTCGGCGGGCTGCGCCGATCCGACGGGTCCGAAGGCGCTGCGGGCATCCATGGGCGCGGTGTTCCGCGTTCCGACGTGCGCGTTCGACGACGCGCCGGGGCGGCGAGTCGCGCTCGTCCCGCGCGACGGGACGCCGCTCGGCGAGGTCGAGCTCGAAGGGCCGACGGTGTTCCTGCTCGGCGCGGAGCGGGAGGGGCTGCCGGGCGACCTGCGCGTCGACGAGCGTGCGTCGATCCCGCAGGCCGGCGGGGCGGAGTCGCTGAACGTCGCGCTCGCCGGCGCGATCGCGCTCTACGAGCGGCTCAGACGCTAGCCGGAGCGGGAGGAATGTCGAGCTCGGCGCTCGGCACGGCCCGCTCGTCGTCCCCGGCACCGAGATATTCGAGCTCGCCCATGCTCGCGGCCCAGGCGACGATGTTGCCGGGCACGGTGTCGATCGAGTTGTTGAACGCCTGCACGGTCATGTTGTAGGCGCCGCGCGCCTGGGCGATCACCGTCTCGGTCTGCTCGAGCTGGTCCTGGAGGTCCTTGAACTCCGGTGCCGCCTCGAGGTTGGGGTAGCTCTCCGCGTCGGCGAAGAGGCGGCCGAGCGAGGCGCTCAGGACGTTCTCCGCCTTCGACTGGTCGCCGGTCTGGCGCGCCGCGATCGCCTGGTTGCGCGCACGCGTGACCTCGTCGAGCGTGCCGCGCTCGTGCGTCGCGTACCCCTCGACGACGTGGACCAGGTTGGGCACGAGGTCGTGGCGCCGCTTCAGCTGCACGTCGATCTCGGCCCACATCGCCTCGGCGCGATTGCGCAGGCGGACGAGCCGGTTGTAGGTCTTGGCCGCCCAGAGGAGGGACGCGATCACGGCGGCAAAGACGACGACGAGGTACCACTGGTAGGAGTCCATGGTCTCGTTGTCGGCGCGACCCGGGGTCAGCTTGAGCGCTTTGTCGCGACGAAGACCGTGTCCTCGCCGCCCGCGTAGGGCCGGCGGTCGAACCAGCCGTAGACCGCCGCGACCTCGAAGCCGGCGTCCGCGAGCAGCACCTGCCAGCGCGCCGGCTCGAGCCACGACAGGGTCATGGTCGACTCGTGCCGGTCGTCCTTCACCGAAAGGGTGAGCACCTGTTCCTGCGTGTCCCAGTCGGCGCGCTCGTAGATGCCGGGCTCGCGCTCGATCCAGCGACCGTGCGTCTCGGCGACGTCGTCGGCGCCGGGGGCGAAGACGTCGAAGACGAGGCGGCCGCCGGGGAGGAGGAGCTCGTGCGCCGCGGTCAGCGCCTCGTGGCGCTCGGCGTCGTCCTGTAGGTGCAGGTAGGCGCGGAACGGACACGTGACGAGCGGGACGCGCTCGTCCACCGGTGGCCTGAGGAGGTCGCCGAGACGGAGGTCGAGGCGATCGGCGACCCCGGCGCGACGCGCCTGCTCGGCGCAGACGTCGAGCATCCCCTGCGACGAGTCGATGCCGATCACCTCGACGCCGGCGGCCGCCGTCGGGATCGCGATCCGGCCCGTGCCGACTCCGAGCTCGACGACCGGTCCGCCGGCGGCGACCGCCTCCTCGACGTAGAAGCCGACGTCCTCGATCACGCTGCGGCTCCACGGGTCGTAGAGGCGAGCGATCGCGTCGTACGGGGATTCGGGCGTAGGGGCCACCGACCCGCATTCTCCGGTCCACGAGACCGCCCGCGCCCCCGGACGTGTCCGCAACAGATGCTCCTGGGGCAGCCCCTGTCGTGTCTCGGTTGGGCGTGTCCGGAGGTCGCAGGGCACGTTGATACATTCGCCGCCGTGGATTGGGAGGCGTATCTGAGTGACGCGCGGAACGCGATTGCACCCGCGGCGAGCGTCGACGAGGTCGACCAAGCGGCGATCCCGTACCTCGGCCGGAAGAGCCCGCTGAAGCTCGCGCTGCGCGAGGTTCGCGACCGCGAGACGGGGATGACTCTGAACCGCGTCCGGCAGCAGGTCGAGGACGCCGTCGCGGCGAGGAAGCAGGAGATCGAGGAGCCGCTCCCGCCCGACCTCGACGTGACGCTCCCGGGCCCGCTGCTCGAGCGGCTCGAAGGGCTGCCGCCGCGCCCGTCCGGCCGCGGCCACCTGCACCTGCTCACGCAGGTGCGCCGGGAGGTCGAGGACATCTTCCTCGGCATGGGCTACGAGGTCGTCGACGGGCGCGAGGTGGAGACGACGCGCTACCTCTTCGACGCGCTCAACATGGCGCCCGAGCACGTGACGCGCTCGCCGCTGCACTCGCTCTACCTGACCGACGAGACGCTGCTGCGAACGGAGACCTCGCCGGCGCAGATCCATTCGATGGAGGCGAAGCAGCCGCCCGTCTTCATGGTGTCGCTCGGCCGCGTCTACCGCCGCGACACCGCCGACGCGACGCACATGCCGTACTTCCACCAGGTCGAGGGTCTCGCGGTGGACGAGGGGATCACGCTCGCGGACCTGAAAGGGACGCTGCTCGCGATGATGCGCGCGCTCTTCGGCGACGGGCGCCGGATCAAGCTCTCGACCGACTTCTTCCCGTTCACCGAGCCCTCGCTCGGTGTCGCCGTCTCCTGCTTCGTCTGCGACGGCGAGGGCTGCTCGCTCTGCGGTCGCACGGGCTGGATCGAGGTCGCCGGCTCCGGCATGGTCGATCCGAACGTGCTCCGCTTCGTCGGCTACGACCCGGAGCAGGTCTCCGGCTTCGCGTTCGGCGTCGGCCTCGAACGGATCGCCATTCTCCGCCACGGCCTGCCGGACATCCGCGACCTGTGGGCCAACGACCTCCGCTTCCTGCGACAGTTCTGAGATGCTGGTCCCGCTCAGCTGGCTGCGCGAGTACGCGGCGGTGGACGCCTCGACGGAGCAGATCGCAGACCGCCTCTCCGTCTCTACCGCGGGTGTCGAGCGGATCGAGCACCGAGGCATCCCAGACGTTGACGGGAATCTCGGCCGCTTCCGCGTCGGCCACGTGCTCGCGGCCGACAAGCATCCGAACGCCGACAAGCTGCAGCTGACGCGCGTCGACGTG
>VAWW01000028.1:36291-58183 GCA_005884575.1 Actinomycetota bacterium | reverse complement strand
TCCAACTCGAGCGGCGGCAGCTCCGCGGCGAGGTCTCCGAGGGGATGATCCTCGCCGAGGACGAGATCGACCTCGGCACCGACCACAGCGGGATCATGGTGCTCGGAGACGACCTCGAGGCGGGGACGCCGCTCGTCGACGTGCTGCCGCTCGTCGACGAGGTGATCGAGCTCGAGACGACGCCGAACCGGCCCGACCTGCTCTCCGTCTACGGCGTTGCGCGCGAGGTCGCGGCGCTCTTCGGCGGCGAGCTCGCGCCGTGGCCCGGCACCGATCCGCCTATGGCCGGCGACGAGCCGGTCGACGTGCGGATCGGGGACTTCGAAGGCTGTCCGCGCTACGTCGGCCGGCTGTTTTGCGACGTGCGCATCGCCCCGTCGCCCGTGTGGCTGAAGGCGCGGCTGCTCGCCGCGGGAATGCGGCCGATCTCGAACGTCGTCGATGTGACGAACTACGCGATGCTCGCGCTCGGCAACCCGTTGCACGCGTTCGACTTCGACAAGCTCGCCGGCGGCCGCATCGTCGTTCGCCGCGCGCATCCCGGTGAGGAGATCCGAACGCTGGACGGGCAGGTGCGCAAGCTCGACCCGCGCGACCTGATGATCGCGGACGGCGAGCGCGCGATCGCGCTCGCAGGGATCATGGGCGGCGAGGAGACCGAGGTCACGGACGCGACGACGAACGTGCTGCTCGAGGCGGCGAACTTCGAGCCGGTGACGATCCTCAAGACATCGGAGCGGCTCGGCCTGCGCACCGAGGGGTCGAATCGCTGGGAGAAGGGCGTCGACCCCTATCTCGCCCCGCAGGCGGCGGCGCTCGCGACGCAGCTGATCGTCGAGCTCACCGGCGCGCGCTGGACGGGTGACACCGACGTTCACGGCGAGCTGCCGCCGCGGCCCGTCGTGCATTTTCGTCCGCAGCGGGCCAATGAGCTGATCGGGCTCGAGATTCCGGAGGACGAGCAGCGCGGGATTCTCGAGCCGCTCGGGTTCGACGTCGCGGAGGATTTCGCGGTGGCCGTGCCGACGTGGCGCGCGCGCGACGTGACGCGCGAGGTCGACGTCGTCGAGGAGGTCGCGCGCTTCCGCCTTGACGACGTCCCGTTCACACTGCCGGTTCGGCGCGAGATGTTCGGCCGCCTCTCGAAGGAGCAGCGGCTGCGCCGGACGCTCGAGGACGTCCTCGTCGGCGCCGGCTTCTCCGAGGCGTACACGTCGAGCCTCGTCGCCGAGGACCAGCGCGACGACGCGCTGCGGTTGCCGATCCCGCTGACGGCCGAGGCCGGTGTGCTGCGGACGACGCTGGTCCCGAGCCTCGCCGAGGCGGCGGAGCGAAACCGCGAGGCCGGCAACGACGACGTCGCGCTGTTCGAGATCGCGCGGGTCTACCTCCCGTCAGGCGAGCAGCTGCCGGAGGAGCGCTGGCGGCTCGGCGCGGTCGTCGACGGCGGGTATGCGCGCGCTAAGACGGCCGTCGACCTGATCTACGCGGCGCTGAAGATCGAGGAGCCGGTCGAGCGCGGGCGTGTCGAGGGCAGCCATCCGGGCCGCACGGCCGTGCTGCCGGAGGGTTGGATCGGCCAGCTGCTGCGCGGCGGCTGGGGTGCATTCGAGCTCGACCTCGCCGCGCTCGCCGCCGCGATGCCCGAACACGTCGAGTACCAGGATGTGATCGGCTTCCCGGCCGTCCGCCAGGATCTCGCGTTCATCGTCCCCGAAGCGGTGACCGCGCGCGAGCTCGCCGACGCGATGCGAGCTGCGGCCGGCTCCGACCTGCGCGAGGTGGCCGTCTTCGACGAGTATCGAAGCCCGGAGCTGGGCGAGGGCCGCAAGTCGGTGGCCTTCTCGGTCGCGTTCCAGTCCCCCTTGCGCACGCTCACGGACGAGGACGCCGCGGCCCTCCGCGCGCGCATCGTCGCCGCGCTCGCCGAGCGCTTCGGCGCCGAATTACGCGCCTAAAACCATATCGATATCGGTTCTAACGCGTATCCGCCGCGCCCGGTCGGACGTTTTGAGCGTGGACGCCCCCAGTCCACGGCGATTCCGACGACTCGAGGTGAGATCTGATGAGACGCTTCCATGCATTTGCGGCCGGCGCGGCGCTCGCGCTCGGGCTGGCTGCGTTCACGGGCTCGGCGGTCGCCGGGAACGAAAACGGCAACAGCGGAAACGGGAACGGGAACCAGCCCGCCGCTGCGACGCCGGCACCTGCCGACGCGACGCCCGGTAATTCCGCCTCGGCCCCGGGCCAGGTGAAGCAGGCCCAGCCGCAGCCCGCGGCACAGAGCTCCGCACCCGGCCAGGCGAAGCAGCAGGCCAAGCCGCAGGCCCCGGCGCCGAAATCCGCCCCCGTTCAGCCGAAGAAGGCCACGTCGTCGTCGGTCCAGGCCGGCGTGAAGCCGAGCAGCACGACCGCTCACTCGACGCACTGGACGCACTGCAACACGACCACGACGGCGCTTCCGGCCGGTTGCGCCGGTAACGGGCCGAAGGCCGACTCGTCGAAGGGCTACGGCAACGGCAAGACCGCCGCGCAGATCGCGATCAGCCGCGGCGCGCCGCTCGACACGAAGCTCACCGGCCCCGGCAACAGCCAGCCGCACAAGGTGACTGCCTGCGGGAAGCCGTCGAACAAGAGCGGCGGCGTCGACGTGCACGCGGTGAAGAGTTATTCCGCGGCCAAGTGCGCGGCGACCTCGGCCTCTGCGACGCACGCGGCCGCGAGTAGCCCACAGAGCAGCAGCACGCCGCAGAGCAACGCGAGCTCGGCTCACGTCGTCCTGTCGAGCATCCCCGCTGCGTCGGCGTCATCGGCCGCGGCGTCTGCTCCGGCTGCCGCGTCCGCTCCGTCCGCGGGCGGCGTGCTCGGTGCGCAGGCGACGATCGGCTCGCCCGCGGCGAAGCACCCCGGCGGCGGCGGCGTCCTCGGCACGATGGGACGCGTGGCCGGCACGCAGCTCCCGTTCACGGGGCTGGCGCTGTGGATCGTGGTGCTCGTCGCCGCGGGACTCGTGCTCGGCGGCGCGCTCCTTCGGCAGCACGGTCGCGCAGCGGCGCGCAGCTAGCCACTCGAGGGAAACGGGCAGGAGCCCCGGCCAACCGGGGCTCCTGCCGCTACTTGTCGCGGTTCACGAGGGAGAAGCGGCCGAGGCGCGCCTTTTCGTTGCCCTCGCGGCCGCGCCGCATGATCAAGCGCATCGTCGCGCCGATACCGCCGGCGGTGACGAAGCCGAGTCCGAGCGCGCCGGCCGCGACGACCGGAAGGTTCGCGCGGAGCTTGCCGCGGATGTCGGTCGCCTCGCCGAGATCGTCTCGCAGCGCCTCGACGGCCTTCGCGAGCTCCTCGCGTTCTTGCTGGATCTCGCGCCGGACGTCGTCGGTCGTCCTAGCGGCTGCCATTGCTCCGCAACGCCTCAGTCGTCAGCTTCGCCTCCTCGATCGCCTGCTTCGGGAGGGGCGGCGATCCTTTCTTGATCAGGGCGACCCCGAGTGCCACGAGCCCACCGGTGAGGACGAGCAGGCCCGCAGTCACGATCAGGAGTGCAAGCCATGTGTCGAGAACCGTCGCGAGCGCGGCCGCAATCGTCGCGAACAGGAAGCCGACCGCGAACAGCGCGACGATCGCGCCGCCGACGGCGAGCCCGATTCCGATTCCCAGCGCTGCGACCTTCCGCTTCAGCTCGAGCGCTGCAAGCTCGAGCTCGAGCTTCGCAATCGTGCTCGCGTGGTCGGCTACGAGCTTCGCCGACTCGCCGACGCCGTGCGACTCAGCGCTTTGGGTGGGCATGTCCTCTCCAGTCGATCCACTTGGCGAGGACGATACCCACGGCGAGCGCGGCCGCGGCGACGACGAACGGATTCGGCCCGCCGTTGGCCTTCGGCTTCGGACGCTTGCCGAGCTGCGGGCCGCCCGGGGCAGCGGGCACCTCGCCGGGCTTTTCGTTCGTCGGCGCTTCGCCCTTCGCGCGCGCCTTCATCAGGCTCGGTTTCAGCTTGCGCAGGAACGCCGCGTCCTCGGCGAGTTCGTCGGCGAGCTTCGCCTTGAGGCCGTCGCCTGCCGCCGCGCGATCCGACAGCTCCTGGAGCCGGTCGGCGCCGCGCTCGACGATCTCGTCGGCCCGCGTCGTCACTTCTTCGTCGGCGGCTCTTCGCCTGTCGCCACGCGCCAGATCTGAGATGCGGCTCGGCGCGCTGCGATCGTTGCGGCCGCGCCCAGTCCGGCGTACAACCCCGTCCACAACAGCTTCCTCAACATGTCCGGCTCGTATCCCGACGCTTCACCGGACAAACCTACTGCGCGGGCGGCAGGCGCTCGAATTCGTTCTTGTCGATCAGCAGATGGATCTCGCCCGCGTAGATCGATCCCACCTGCTCGGCCGGGACGTACCGCCGTTCCTTGAAGAGCCCGCCCGAGACGGAGAGCCCGTCGAAGATGTCCGCGTCGGGGTCACCGAGAACGTCGTCGACGTAGCCGAGCTTCTCGCCGGCAGCGCCGATCACCTGCCAGCCGCGCTCGACGACCGTCCACGCGACGGGATCGGGCATGCCGCTACACCGTCCGGCCGCCGACGTACCAGACGGGACCTTGAGTCGCAGCGGGATGTGTATCCGAGAGAGCACGAAGGACGCTGATACTCCCTGGAATGTCCTCGTCGTCGAGGCGTTCGAAACATCGCCGTACCATCCGGGGCGACGTGCCGTAGCCGAAATTGCGCGCGCAGCGGAAGCGGTAGCTCGGGCTGCCGTCGAAGCGCAGCGGGTTGAGCGGCGCGGTTAGGAGCGCCGCTGTTTCGAGGTGGTCGGTCGAGGTCAGCCGGAGCTCGCACCACAGATCGCTCCAGTCCGAAGGCAGCGCGGCGAGCTCGGCGTCCCACGCGTCGGCGAGTGTGCGCCGGTCGATGACAGGGAGCGGGGCAGCCGCGCTCGTCGCCACGAGCTCGAGCCGGCCCTCGATCAGCTCGTCGTCGAGACGGCGCAGCATCCTGCGAACCGCTTCGGGTCCGAGAGCGCCGCCGCTGCGCGCGGTCGTGAAACGGATCGCGTTTCCGGAGCGGCCGGGATTGGCAGGGCCGAGCAGCGCGGCCGCGCGCTCGCTCCGGCTCGCGTCGTCGATCAGGAGCAGGAGCTGCGCTTCGCCCCAGCTCGGATCCAGGGCGCTTTCGACGCGGCTCCACTGCACGACGAGCTTCACGGGCCGAGTCTAGACTCCTGCCCGTGGCGAAAGTCGAGCAGAGGGGGACGCTCTCGAAGAGCGATCTGCGGGACTTCTACCGCGAGATGCTGCTCATCCGGCGGTTCGAGGAGAAGGTCGAGGAACGGTTCCGCGCCGGCGAGCTCGCGGGGTTCCTGCACGTCGCGATCGGCCAGGAAGCCGTCGCGGTCGGCGTCTGTCGCGCGCTCGAGGACGGCGACATCATCATGTCGACGCACCGTGCGCACGGGCACTCGCTCGCCAAGGGCACGCACCCCAACGAGGTGATGGCCGAGCTCTACGGCAAGGCCGAGGGCTGCTCGCACGGCTACGGCGGCTCGATGCACCTCTACGACGTCGAGCACGGGAACATGGGCGCGAACGCGGTCGTCGGCGGCGGGCTGCCCCAGGTCACCGGCGCGGCGCTCGCGTTCAAGATGCGCGGCGAGCCGCGGGTCGCCGTCGCCTTTTTTGGCGACGGCGCCACGAACACCGGCGCGTTCCACGAGGCGCTGAACATGGCGCAGCTGTGGACCGTGCCGGCGGTGTTCGTCCTGGAGGACAACAAGTGGGCCGAGTCGACGCCCGAGTCGCAGCACTCGCCGCTGCGCGACCTGTCGAAGCGCGCCGAGGCGTTCGGGATGTACACGGTCAAGGTCGACGGCCAGGACGCTGAGGCGGTCTACAAGGCGACGCGCAAGGCGCTCGAGCATGCGCGCTCCGGCAAGGGACCGGTGTTCATGCACGTCGACACGTACCGGCTCGTCGGGCACTACATCGGCGATCCGCAGATCTACCGGCCGAAGAACGAGGTGCGGAAGCTGCGCGAGACGAAGGACCCGCTGCCGCTGCTGCGCGAGAGGCTCGGCCTCTCCGACGAGGAGGTCCAGGAGCTCGAAACCGAGGTCGAGGAGATCGTCGAGGCGTCGGTGGAGTTCGCGAAGAGCGGCACGGATCCGAAGCCGGAAGACGCCTTGAAGAACGTCTATGCCTGAGCTCTCCTACCGCGAGGCGGTGCGAGATGCGCTCACGCAGGCGATGCGGCGCGACGACGACGTGTTCGTCATGGGCGAGGACATCGCGGAGATGGGCGGCTCGATGGGCGTAACGCAGGGAATGCTCGCGGAGTTCGGGCCCGAGCGGATCCGGAACACGCCGATCTCGGAGATCGCGCTCGCCGGCGCAGCAGTTGGCGCAGCGATGCAGGGCATGCGGCCCGTCGCGGAGATCATGTACGAGGACTTCTTGACGATCGCGACCGAGCAGATCGTCAACCAGGCCGCCAAGCACCGCTACATGTCGGGCGGGCAGCTGACCGTGCCGGTGGTCTTCCGCACGCAGGGCGGCGCCGGCTGGTCGCCGGGTGCGCAGCACGCGCAGCAGCTCGAGTCGTGGTTCGTGCACATCCCTGGGCTGAAGGTCGTCTTCGCGTCGACGCCGGAAGACGTCCGCGGCCTCCTCTGGTCGTCGATCTACGACGACAACCCCGTCGTCTTCTTCGAGCACCGCACGCTGTACGGGCTCAAGGAGGAGGTGCCCGAGGAGATCGAGCCGATTCCGCTCGGCCGCGCACGCGTGCATCGCGAGGGCGAGGACGTGACGGTGATCGCCACCGGCCGGCTCGTCCACGAGGCGCTCGCCGCAGCCGCGGAGGCCGAGAAGGAGGGCGTCTCGGTCGAGGTCGTGGACCCGCGCACCCTGCAGCCGCTCGACGAGAACGCGCTCGTCTCCTCCGTGAAGAAGACGAACCGCTGCGTCGTCGCCCACGAGGCCGTCGTGCGCGGCGGCTTCGGCGCGGAAGTCGCGGCGGTGATCCAGTACCAGGCCTTCGACTGGCTCGACGCCCCGATCGAGCGCGTCGGCGCACGGTTCTGCCCGATGCCGTTCGCGCCGGTGATGGAGGAGTGGGTCGTACCGCACGCCAACGACGTACTCGAGGCCGTGTACAGGACGGTCGGTCGTGGCAACTGAGATCAAGCTCCCGCGCCTCGGGCAGGGGATGGAATCCGGGACGATCGTCAAGTGGCTGAAGTCCGAGGGCGACAAGGTCGAGAAGGGCGAGCCGCTCTACGAACTCGACACCGACAAGGTCACGCAGGAGGTCGAGGCGGACGCGTCGGGCGTGCTGCTGAGGATCGCCGTGGCCGAGGGAGAGGTGCCGGTTGGGCGGACGATCGCGGTGATCGGCGAGCAGGGCGAGGAAGTTGCGGAAGAGGCGAAGGCCGAGGATCGGCCGGAGGAAGAGGGCTCGCCCGGTCCGGCGCGAGAAGCCGAGCGCGAGCGCGGTCGCGCTGCCTCCACCAACGGCTCTCAGACGGAGAGCGCTCCAGCGGAGCGCTCTCTAGACACAGGCGCAGCCCGCCTCAAGGCGTCGCCGCTCGCGCGGCGGATCGCGCGCGAGCGTGGGATCGATCTCGCATCGATCTCCGGAACGGGGCCGGAGGGACGCGTCGTCGCGGAGGACGTCGAGCGCGCAGCGGCGGCGCCCGCATCGGCCGCCGCACCCGCTCCGGCCGCCGCCGGCGAAGTCGAGGCGCGGCCGCTGACGAGCATCCGGCGCACGATTGCACGCCGCTTGACGCAGGCGTGGACGATCCCCGTCTTCCAGCTCACGATCTCCGTCGACATGACGCGGACGAACGAGCTCGTAACGAAGCTGCGCGCCGCGAATCCCGATGTCCGGATCACGGTGAGCGACGTCCTCGCGAAGCTCTCCGCCGCGGCGCTCATGAAGCATCGCGACGTCAACGTGCAGTACACCGAGGAGGCAATTCTCGTCTTCCCGAGCGCGAACATCGGCATCGCCGTCGCCGCGCCGCAGGGGCTCGTCGTGCCGGTGATCTCCGCCTGCGAGCGGCGGACGATCCCGGAGATCGCGATCGCGCGCGTCGACGTCGTCGAGCGGGCCCGTGCCGCGAAGCTCCAGGCCGCGGACATGGAGGGCGGGACGTTCACGATCTCGAATCTCGGCATGTACGGCGTCGAGCAGTTCATCGCCGTCCTCAATCCACCGCAGGCCGCGATCCTCGCCGTCGGCACGACGGAGGATCGCATCGTCGCGGTCGACGGCGCTCCGGCAGTGCGGCCGATGCTGACGTTGACGCTCACCTGCGACCACCGCGCGGTCGACGGTGCGACGGGCGCCGAGTTCCTCGCGACCTTGAAGGCGTCGCTCGAGGAACCCGGCCTCGCGTTGTAGCCGTGGCGGTCTGGTACCACGTGCGCGATCTCGAGGCCGCGCGCGACTTCTATCGCGAGAAGCTCGGCTTCGATGAGACGTACTACGACGAAGAGGGCCGGTGGTCGCGGCTCGTGCACGGGCCGATGCAGATCGGTCTCGCCGAGGGCGAGCCGGAGGAGGAGGGCGGCGTGGCGCACGTCGACGTTCCCGACGTGAAGGCCGAAGCCGACCGCCTGCGTGGCGAAGGCGTCGAGGTCGGCGTCGTCTTCGAGCTGCACGGTGAGATGCGGCTGCTCGACGTCTTCGATCCGGACGGCAACCGGATCCAGCTCGCGCAGGAGCTTTCGGAGGGCTAGTGCTCCTTCAGGGAATGTTGCCGAGTCTCTGGGTCGCGAGCACCAAGCGAGGCAAGGACGCAGGGAGCGTCGATAGCCGAAGCTATCGGCGCGACCGAGGACGCGGCAGCGCGCCGCGTGATCGGGGGCCAGAGGCCGGCGGGCATTTCCTGGAGGAGCACTGAGTGGTCCGGCCGGTCGGGCAGGGCGACGTCCGGTTCCTCCGCGACCTGCTGCGACACGCTTACCACTGGCGGTTGAACGAAGATCCCGACCTGCCCGTGTTCCGCTACGTCGCGAACTGGGGCCGGGAAGGCGATGCGGGCGTGATCGCGTTCGACGGGCGCGGCCCGTACGGGGCGGCGTGGTACCGGCTCTTCAGCACGGATGAGCCGGGGTTCGGATTCGTGGACGAGGCGACTCCCGAGCTGACGATCGCCGTCGTCCCGTCGCGGCGCGGGCAGGGGGTGGGGGCGGAGCTGCTCGAGGCGCTGCTCGCGCAGGCGCGGAGCGACGGCCTCGCGGCGGTGAGCCTCAGCGCGGAGAAGGAGCAGACCGGCTTCTACGAGCACCACGGCTTCGTCCCGGTCGAGGAGACCGGTCGGACGGTGACGATGCGCCGCGCCCTTTAAGTACACGCGCCTACACCGGGTCCCGACCCTCCCGCCTACCTGGCTACGAGCCTAAGCGAAAACGACGCAACGATGTGATACGAGAACGTGCCGAATGTGCGGCGGCGGCGGTCCGAGTCGGCTCGCTAGGATCGACGGCAGTGATCCGGACGAAGGGGAGCGAGAGCGATGGACGTTGATGTTGCCGTTCTCGGCGGCGGCCCGGGCGGCTACACCGCGGCGATTCGCGCCGCGCAGCTCGGCGCCAAGGTCGCCTGCATCGACAAGGAGCCGGAGCTCGGCGGCACATGCCTCCGCGTCGGCTGCATCCCGACGAAGGCCTGGGTGCAGACCGCGTTCTCGATCAAGGAGGCCGAGGAGACGTTCGGAAAGCTCGGCGTCCAGGTCGGTGAGCCCCAGCTCGACTTCGCGACGGCGAACGAATGGAAGGCGGGCGTCGTCAAGCAGATGACGCAGGGCATCGCGACCCTCTTCAAGGCCAACGGCGTCGAATGGGTCAAGGGCGTGGGCCGCTTCAAGGATGCGAACACGATCGCCGTCGAGGGCGGGGAGGACGTCACCTTCAAGTCCGCGATCGTCGCGACCGGCTCGTACCCGCTCCGGCCGCCGATCGACGGTCTCGACAACGAGCGCTGCGTCGACTCGACCGGACTGCTCGCGCAGACCGAGGTACCACGCCGGCTCGTCGTCCTCGGCGGGGGAATCATCGGCTGCGAGTTCGCGTCGATCTTCCGCCGCTTCGGTTCCGAGGTGACGATCGTCGAGATGCTCCCGCGGCTGATTCCGCAGGAGGACGAGGATGCTGCGAACGAGCTCGCGAAGCAGTTCTCGAAGAGAGGGATAACCCTCGAGCTCGGCAAGCAGTGCACGAAGGTCGAGGGCTCCGGCGGCGGGATCACGGTGTACTACGGCGACGGCGAGACGGTCGAGGCAGATCTGCTGCTCGTCTCTGTGGGCCGCGGCCCGACCGTCGAGAACCTCGGGCTCGGGCAGATCGGCGTCGACTTCGACAAGCGGAAGGGCATCGCTGCGGACGAGCACCGCCGCACGACCGTCCCGCATATCTACGCCGTCGGCGACTGCGCGGGGTACTGGCAGCTCGCCCACACCGCGTTCCGCGAGGGCGAGGTGGCTGCCGAGAACGCGATGGGCCACGACGCGATCGTCGACAACCGCGGCGTCCCCCGGCCGATCTACACCGATCCGGAGATCGCCGGCGTCGGCCTGACCGAGGCCGAGGCCCGCGAGCAGTACGGGGACGACGTCGCCGTCGGTCGGTTCCCGTGGGTCGCGAACGCCCGCGCCGTGATGCAGAACGAGACCGTCGGCTGGGTGAAGTCGATCCACGAGACGCGCTACGGCGAGCTGCTCGGCGTCGTGATGGTCGGCCCGCACGTCACCGACCTGATCGAAGCCGGTGTCGTCGCGCTCGACGCCGAATCCACGGTCGAGACCGTTGCGGACGGGATGGCCCCTCACCCGACGCTCTCCGAGGCGATCAAGGAGGCCGGCCTCGCGGCGCTCGGCCGGGCGATCCACATCCCGAACCGCAAGCGCGCCAAGGCGTCGGCCTAAGAACCAAGCCGGGCCGTACCCACCGGGCGCTTTCCGCCGTTTTTCGTTCGTGGCCACGCAGCTGTCGGGGGATCCCGGCGATCTGGCGTTCGAACGCATGTACGAGCGGTACGTCAGGGACGTCTACCGCTACGCGCTCGCCGTGCTCCGAAACCCGGCCGACGCGGAGGACGTCACGCAGACCACCTTCATGAACGCCTACCGGGCGATGAAGAACGGCGAGGAACCGCTCAAGCCCCAGCACTGGCTGATCAAGATCGCCCACAACGCCTGCCGCACCCGGGCGATCCGCGCCGCGCGCCGCCCGCGCGAGGTGCCGCTTGACGAGACCGTCGGCGAGCTCGCGGTGCCCGAGAAGGAGCGCCCGAACGTGAAGGCGATCCTCGGCGCGCTCGGCAGGCTGCCGTTCAACCAGCGGTCCGCGCTCGTGATGCGAGAGCTCGAAGGACGGACGTACGAGGAGATCGCCGAAACCCTCGGCGTCTCCGTTTCCGCCGTCGAGACATTGCTCTTCCGCGCGCGCCGATCGCTACGCGTGAAGCGGGAGGCGCTCCGCGGCCTGCTGGCGGTGCCGCTGCCTGCGTCGCTCGAGAGCTTCGGGAGCAACGCTGTGTCGGCGGGCGGGCTCGCCGTCGGCGGTAGCGCCGCGACAAAGGCGGCCGCCGTCATCGCAGCCGTGATCGCCGGCGGCGCGAGCTTCGAGGCCGTCCACTCGACGGTCGCCGCCCACGGACCGGCCGTCCGGTTGGCGCAGCACACGATCGCCATCGGCGCTGCGATTCCGATCGGCGGGCCCGCGGTCGGAGTCCATCCGGCATATCCGGCCCGGGCCGTGGTCAACGCGCCCGCGCACCACCCGAGCGCGAAACCCGAGGCGCAGGCGGCGTCCCCGACCGCAGCGTCGCCCGATGCCACGGTCTCGAAGCTCGCGGACGCAACTCCGGCCGCAACTCCGGCCGCAACTCCGGCCGCGCCGGGATACGACACTTCCCGCGCCGACGGCCCCGCAGCCGCCGCCGCGCCGCCGCAGGGCCTGCTCCGCCGCCGCCGGGCGCACAGAGGCCGCCCGCTCGGCCTCGTCCCGGCGCTGCCGCCGTTGCCGGTGCCCGTGCCGAACGTCCCCGCCGTGCCGAACGTCCCCGCCGTGCCGGACGTCCCGGCCCTGCCGAACGTCAGCGTGCCGACCCTGCCGCCCGTGCCATCCGCTCCCGCCGTCACGGCGCCGCCGGCCCTCCCCGACGCCCCGGCTCTGCCGGCCCCGCCGGCGCCGCCCCCGGTTCCCGATCTCCCCGCGAGGCCGCCGCTGCCCTGAGGCAATGCGCAAGCTCGGGGGTCTGACGGGATCTACTGAGGTATGACGCCCTCTTCGGGGCATCCGGCGCGTTCGGCCCGCGTCCTCGATCGCCTGTACCGTCGCCACGTCGGCGCCGTGTACCGGTACTCGCTGGCGGTCCTCGATGACGCGGCGGACGCCGAGGCAGTGACCCGGACGACGTTCCTGAACGCCCAGCGGGCCCTGGAGCGCGGGGAGCGGCCGAGGACCCCGCAGAGCTGGCTGCTCGCGATCGCCCATTCCGTCTGCCGGCAGCGGGCGCGGCACGGCTCGCTGGACGATGACGTCGGCGAGGAGCTCGTTCCCGACGAGCCGGGCCTGCGGACGGAGGACGTCCAGCGGGCGCTGCGGCACCTCTCCTTCCACGAGCGCGCGGCGCTCGTCATGCGGGAGCTGGAAGGCCGCTCCTATCCCGAGATCGCCGAGCTGCTCGAGCTCTCGCTCGCGGCCGTCGAAATGCTGCTCTTCCGGGCCCGGCGGGCCTTGCGGGAGCAGCTCGAGGAGTCGCTCAGCTGCGAGGGCGCCGAGCTGGCGATCTCGCGCCACCTCGACGGCCGCCTCGAACGCGCCGAGAAGGGCGCCCTGCGGGCCCATCTACGGCAGTGCGACGACTGCGTCGCCTTCGCCTATCAGCAGCAGTCCCAGCGCAAGGCCCTCCGGGCCCTCGCCGCGGTCCAGCTGCCCCCGTCCCTGAGCGCGTTCTCCGCGCCGCCGGGAGCCACCTGAGTGACCGCCGGGCGCCGGCGCACGAAGAGCGCAAGTTTTCGGCGGCACCGGAGTCTCTATTCACAGGACGTGCCCTCGTCCCCACCCCGGGGCCATGCCGCCCGCGGGCCCCGGGGCCCCTTTTTCCCGTGGGGGAACCGCCTGGTTCCCCCACGAGCCTCCTCCTCTCCGGTTCGGCTCGCCCTGCGGTTCGCGGCTCCGGCGCGAGCGCGGTCGCGCCTCCGCCCCGAACTGTCGCTCGTAGCCGGCACGCGGGTCGACGCCCAAAGGCATGCTGGTTCG
Source organism: Actinomycetota bacterium (assembly GCA_005884575.1). GTDB lineage: Bacteria > Actinomycetota > Thermoleophilia > Gaiellales > Gaiellaceae > AC-16. The sequence continues at coordinate 44,929 of VAWW01000028.1, read as the reverse complement.
GGGGACGGGCCAGAGCGGAGAGCTCGGCTTTCCGGCGTAAACTGCCGGGGTCGAAGAAGGAGCGAGGAAATGGGCATCGTGAACAGGCGCAACGCCGTCATCGGCTGGGCGGCGCTGAAGGTCGGCAAGCGGGTGGCGAAGAAGAAGGCGACCGCGGTCGTCCCAGGGACGGTGGACGACTCGCGGCGGCCGAACAAGCCTGCGATCCTCGTCGCACTGGCCGGGATCGGCGGCGCGTTGATGTTCTGGCGCAAGCGCGGAGGCGACGCCGAGGCCGGCGGCTCTTGACGTTCCCGGAGAGCTTCTTCCGCCGGTCGACCCGCGAGCTCGTTCCCTACGAGCCCGGCAAGCCGGTCGAAGAGGTGCAGCGCGAGCTCGGCATCGAGCGTGTCGTCAAGTTCGCGTCGAACGAAGGGTCCTTCGGCCCGTTTCCCGCGGCGCTCGAGGCGATGGCGCGCGCGGCGCTCGAGCTGAACCGCTATCCGGACGGCGGCGCGTGGGCGCTCCGGAACGCGCTCGCGGAGCGGCACGGCGTGCGCCTCGAGGAGGTGGCGGTCGGTGCAGGCGCGGACGGCGTCATCGACTGCCTCGCGCAGGCGGTGCTCGACGAGGGCGACGACGTCGTCCTCGGCTGGCCGTCGTTCCCGAGCTACGTGATCGACGCCGTCAAGTGCGGCGCCACTCCGGTGCGCGTGCCGCTGCGCGATCACCGGTACGACCTCGACGCGCTGCTCGATGCCGTCACGCCGCGGACGAAGCTCGTCTTCCTCTGTCACCCGAACAACCCGACGGGGACATCGAACTCGCGCGCAGAGGTCGACGCGTATTTCGAACGCGTCCCGGACCACGTCCTCACGGTGCTCGACCAAGCGTACCGGGAGTACATCGACGATCCGGATTATCCCGACGGAATCGAGGAGTACTTCCGCGGCGGGCGCCGCGTGATCGTCCTGCGGACCTTCTCCAAGATCTACGGGCTCGCCGGGCTGCGCGTCGGGTACGGCGTCGGCCCCGCGGAGGTCGTGACGGAGATCGCGAAGGTCAGGCGCGCGTTCGACGTCGCCACGACGGCGCAGGCCGGGGCGCTCGCGAGCCTCGGTGACGAGCAGGAGCTCGAGCGGCGCCGAGCCGCGAACGCCGCGGGTCGCGTGCAGCTGGAGAGGATCCTCCGCAGCCACGGCTTCGAGCCCGCCGGACCCGCCGTCGCCAACTTCGTCTACGCGGAGACCGGCGGCGACTGCCGTGTGCTGTTCGACCAGCTGCTGCGGGAGGGCGTGATTATCCGGCCGTGCACCGGCTTCGGTGCGTCGGGTGGCATCCGGGTCACCATCGGAACGCCGGAAGAGCACGAGCTCCTCGACGCAGCGCTCGGCCGCGTGCTCGTCGCAGCGTCGAGCTAAGTCCGCTAGTCGACAGCTGTTAACTTACGCGCCTTGGCCGGCCGCTCGCTGCTGCGTCCGCTCGGGGTCCCAGGCTTCCGATTGCTGTTCCTCTCGGCGTTCGCGTCGAGCTTCGGCACGCTGCTCGCGGCCGTCGCGCTCGCCATCGACGTGAAGGACCGGACGGACTCCGGGCTCTGGGTCGGGGCGTTGATGGTGGTCGAGTTCCTGCCGGCCATCCTGATCGGGCTGCTCGTCGGACCGCTGTTCGACCGGCTCTCGCGGCGCGGCCTGATGGTCGCAGCAGACCTCGCCCGTGCGGCCGTGTTCTGTGCGCTGCCGTTCGTGTCCGGCCCCGCAGCGATCGTCGGCCTGGCGGCGGTCGCAGGGCTCGCGACCGGCTTCTTCCGGCCGGCGGCGGTCGCGGGCATCCCGAACCTCGTCTCGGAGGACGACCTGCCTGCCGCGAACGCGCTGATCCAGGTAGTCGAGAACGTGAGCTGGACCGTCGGGCCGATCGTCGGCGGCGTCCTGACGGCGGCCGCCGGGCCGCACGCGTCGTACTGGGTGAACGCCGGCTCGTTTCTCCTCTCGGCCGCGCTCATCCTGCGAATCCCGCAACAGCTGCTGCAATCCGTGACCGCACTCACCCGCGGACACTGGCGCGACCTCGCCGACGGGTTCGCCGTCGTGCGCCGCTCGCGGATGCTGATGACGATCGTCGTCGCGTGGAGCGTTGCGAGCATCGGGATCGGGCTCGCAAACGTCGCAGAGGTCTTCCTCGCGAAGGACTCGTTCAACGCGGGCGACTTCGGCTACGGACTGCTGTTCGGGGCGATCGGCGCCGGGCTCGTGGTCGGCAGCCTGCTCGCGCCCGTGGTCGACGCGCGCTTCGGAATCGCGGCGCTGTACGCGGGATCGATTGCCGTCACCGCCCTTGGCTATGGCCTTGCCGCGGTGAGCCCCAACGTCTGGGTCGCCGCGGCCTTCTGCGTCGTCGCCGGAGTCGGCAACGGCGCGTCGAGCCTCGCGAATCCGCTGCTCGTCCAGCGCGGCGCGCCCGACGAAGTGCGTGGACGCGCTCTGACGCTGATCATCAGCCTCAACTACATCGTGCTCGCGGTCGGGTTCGCTGTTGCCGGCCCGATCGTCAACGCGCTGGGGGCGCGTTGGGCGTGGGGAATCGCGGCCGCGCTGATCGCCGTCGCGAGCGGGCTGGCGCTCGTGATGGCGCATCCCCGCGTCGGCCTCCGGCTGCACTCGGTCGCGGACTAATGCTCGCGCAGGCCAGCCTCCGTTCCCTGCAGCGCGATCCCCTCGGCGAGCTGGCGCGGCGCCGAGCGGAACAGGGAGACCTCGCGACGTTCGCCCTCGGCCGCCAGCGCATCCTCTTGCTCTCCACGCCAGGCCTCGTCGAGAACGCGTTCGTGCGGCACGGCGACGAGGTCGGGAAGCGGGGCCGTGCGCGGCGCTGGTGGGTTCGGCGGCCGCCCGCGTTCGTGCGCGGCGAGCTGTTCGAGACGCACGACCCCGCCGAGCACGCGCGGGCGCGGCGCACGTTCGCGCCGGCGTTCAACCGCCGCCGCGCCGAAGCCGCCGCTCTGCCGATCGCCGACATTCTCGAGCGGTCTTGCGACGAGCGCGCCGGGCGCGGCGGGGAGTTCGATCTGACAGTGTTCGTCCAGGAGCTTCTCCTCGCGGGCATGCTCGCCGCCGCGTTCGGCGTCGAGATCGGGCTCGAGGAGGCGGAGCGGTTCGTCGCCCTCCGGAACCGGGCTGCGCCGGCCACCGCGCCGGTGTTCGGCTCGACCGGCGCCGGGCTCGTCGACGTCGTCGCTCACCCGGGCTCCTGGCTCGGCTCGCGCAAGGCTGCGCTCGCACTCCGCAGCGTGCTCTCGGACTACCTCGGCCGCGCGGACTCGCTGCACGAGACGCTGGCGCGGGCCGCTCCCAGGGATCCCGTCCGACTGATCGAAGGGCTCGTCTTCTCGCTCGTCGACGCGCCGTCGATCGTCGTCGCCGGCCTGCTCCGCCTCGGCGAGCAGCCCGAGCTCGGCGCCGCCCTCCGTGCGGAGGTCACCGACGGGCGGCGCGGGCTCTGCCGCGGCACCGCGCTCGAGGGTCTCCGCCTCGGGGCGGGTTGGATGCTCGGACGCGTGTGCCACGAGCCGTTCGTGCTCGAGGACGTTCCCGTCGAAGCCGGCGACTGGCTGCTCGCGTCGCCGCATCTCATCCACCGGGACGAGCGCTTCTGGCCGGACGCCGAGCGCCTCGATCCGGCACGCTGGGAGCCGGACGCTGTCGCGGCGCGATCGCGCTACACGTTCCTTACCTTCGGCGTCTCGAACCGGATCTGCACGGGACGGCACCTCGTGACGACGCTCGCGACGGAGACGGTCGCGGCGCTGACGCAAAGCGGCCTCGCCCTCGCCACGGACGCCCGGACGATCGCTTGGCACGGCGCGCCGATGGGGGGCGACGTCGTCCCGTCCGCCCCCGTCGAGGCCCGTCTCTAGAGTTAGCCCTCATGGCCGGCCGGCGCGAATGGACGCGCGAGTCGCTCGCGGCGGGCGTGCGCGAGGGCGACCGGCGCGCGCTCGCGCGCGCGATCACGCTCGTCGAGAACTCCGAGCCGCTCGCGTACGACCTGGTCGCGGAGCTCTATCCCGACACGGGACGTGCCTACGCGGTCGGCGTCACCGGCCCGCCAGGGGTCGGCAAGTCGAGCCTGATCAGCGCGCTCGTCCGGCACGTGCGGGCGGAGGATCGGACAGTCGGCGTCATCTCCGTCGACCCGTCGAGCCCGTTCTCGCAGGGCGCGCTGCTCGGCGACCGGATCCGGCTCGCCGACCACTTCCTCGATCCCGGCGTCTTCATCCGCTCCATGGGCACGCGCGGCCACCTCGGCGGTCTCGCGGAGGCCGCGCTGCAGGCGCTGCTCGTGCTCGACGCCTCCGGGAAGGAGCTCGTCTTCCTCGAGACCGTCGGCGCGGGGCAGAGCGAGGTCGAGGTGATCGGGATTGCCGACACCGTCGTGCTCGCGCTGATGCCCGGCTCCGGCGACTCGGTGCAGGCGCTGAAGGCGGGGATCATGGAGATCCCCGACGTGATCGCGATCAACAAGATGGATCATCCCGCCGCGAAGACGATGCTCAACGAGGTGCGGTCGATCCTTTCGCTCGACCACGAACGGGAGTGGAAGCCGCCGATCGTCCTCACCGACGCGGTGCGCGGCGAGAACGTGCCCGAGCTCTGGGCGAAGATCGTCGAGCATCGAACCTACCTCGAGCGCAGCGGCCGGCTCGAGGAGCGGCGGCGCAAGAACCTCGCGGGCGAGGTGTTCGCCGTCGCGTCGGCGCGGGCCAAGCAGCATCTCGAACACGCGGTGGCGGACGATCCGGAGCTGCGGCGGCTGCTCGACGAGGTGCAGCGGCGCGAGCTCGATCCGTTGACGGCGGTGCGCGAGATCCTCGACAAGGTGTTCCACATTGGTCACCAGGGCAACGGCTCCCGGCCTTCCTGACATCCAGGCCGCGCAGGGGCGGCTCCAGGGTGTCGCGCGCGTCACGCCGACCAGCCGCTCCGAGACGTTGACGCGCATGACCGGCCGCGAGGTTTTCCTCAAGGCGGAGAACCTACAGCGGACGGGCTCGTTCAAGGTGCGCGGCGCGTACAACCGGATCTCGCAGCTCGGCGACGCTGAACGGGACGCCGGCGTGGTGGCGGCCAGCGCGGGCAATCACGGGCAGGCGGTCGCGTGGGCGGCGCGGGAGATCGGCGCCGCCGCGACGATCTTCATGCCGGAGGACGCGCCGATGGCGAAGGTCGAGGCGAGCCGGGCCTATGGCGCCGAGATCCGGCTCTGCCCCGGCGCGCTCGAGGAGTGCCTCGGCGCGGCGACTTCGTTCGTCGAGGAGACCGGCGCCACGCTCATCCACCCGTTCGAGGATCCGCTCGTGATCGCCGGGCAGGGGACGATCGGGATCGAGCTGGCGGAGCAGGTGCCCGAGGCCGGCACATTCGTGATCCCGGTCGGCGGCGGCGGGCTCGCCGCGGGGATCGCGCTCGCGCTGAAGTCTCTGCTCCCGGGCGTGAAGATCGTCGGCGTCCAGGCGGCAGGCACGCTCCCGGGCGGGCCGGGGTTCACGATCGCCGACGGGATCGCCGTGAAACAGCCGGGCGAGCTGACGATGTCCATCCTCGAAGGGGTGCTCGACGAGCTGGTGATCGTGACCGATGAGGAGATCAGTGAGGCAATCGTCCTGCTCCTGGAGCGGGTCAAGCTCGTCGTCGAAGGAGCGGGCGCGGTCGGCGTTGCGGCGCTGCTCAACGGGCGCGTCTCAGGTGATGCCCCGGTCGGCGTGGTGCTCTCCGGCGGCAACATCGACGCGACGCTGCTCATCTCGGTGATGCGCCGGGGGCTGACGCTCTCGGGCCGCTACCTCGTGCTGCGGACGCGCGTGCCGGACCGGCCGGGGGAGCTCGCGAAGCTGCTCCAGCTCCTGGGCGAGGCGCGCGTCAACATCGTCGAGGTCGAGCACTCGCGCGAGGCCGCGGACATTCCGATCGGCGAGACCGGGCTGACGCTGACCGTCCTGACGCGCGACCGCGCGCACTGCGACGAGCTGATCGCGACGATGCGGGACTGGGGTTACCCGGTCGAGCGGATCGCCTGAGGCAGCGGCGCCGGGCGACGGAAGCACCGCAGGAGACGACCGTAACCGCGGCGCCGCTCGTCGCGCGTCGGCACCGTGCCGAATCGGTGCTTCTGCGCGAGACGTTGAAGATCTCGCTCGTGCTCCCTGGCCAGCATGTAATGAAGTTCGTGCATGGACCCTTGACGGGGCGCCCGATGACTTTCTTCCCTCAGCCGCAGCGGCGGAACGCGACCGTCTCGCCGCGCCAGTCGTGCACGCCGCCGTGCAGGACGGGCCGCGCGTCGATTCCCGCCGCGGCCATCACGCTCGCGGCGACCGCGGCGCGCGCGCCCGACTCGCAGATCGTCACGACGGGCTTGCCGCCGGCGAGACCGTTCTCGGCGGCCTGCCGCGCGAGCCGGTACGGGATGTGTCGGCTGCCGGGGATGTAGCCGCGGTCGCGTTCGTCGGCCTCGCGGACGTCCACGAGGTCGATCTCTCCCGTGGCGAGCCGCCGCTCGACCTCGTCGAGGCCGACCGGCTCCATACGCTCGGTCGCCGGAACGTCGGTGAGGAAGCCGGCGAGCTCGAGGAAGCCGACGGCGCGCAGGCCGACCGCGGCGGCGTCGACCTCGTCGACCGACCCGTGCAGGACAATCGGCCGCTCGAGCGGGAGCACGAAACCGGCCTTCGTCGCGAAGCTGGAGCCGCCGACGGGAACGTTTAGCGCGCCCGGCACGTGGCCGGCGGCGAACTCGTCGGGCGAGCGGACGTCCAGGACGACGCCGCCCTCCGCGATCACACGGTCGATCGTCGGCGGCCGCGGCGGCAGCGAGCCGGCGACGTCGCTGACGAACGACTCGAGGTCGGGCTTGGTCAGCGCGTGGTTGAAGCGACGCTCGAAGCCGATCGTCGACGACGCCTTCGAGCTCATCCCGGCGCCGCACAGCGAGCCGGCGACGTGTCCCGGGTAGATCTCGACGCCGTCGGCGAGCTCGCGGAGCCGCCGCAGGCTGTGGACCAGATCCTCGGCGCCGTCGCGCGCCTCGACGGCGAGGTCGGGCCGCGCCGCGTCGCCGACGAAGAGCGAGTCGCCGGTGAGGACGAGCCACGGCTCCGGCGCGCGCGAGCCGTCGATGACGGCGAACGCGCAGTGCTCGGGGCGGTGGCCCGGCGTGTGGAGGACGCGGATCGTCACCTCGCCGAGCGCGATCTCGTCGCCGTCGGCGAGCGGATCGTGCGGGAACGTCGCGCCGGCGGCCGAGTGCACCGAGATCGGCACGGCGTGCTCGAGCGCAAGCCGTCCGTGTCCCGACACGTGGTCGGCGTGCGTGTGCGTCTCGAGCACGCGGACGACCCGTACGCCGCGCTTCTCCGCCTCCGCGAGGTAGTGCTCGATCCGGTACGCCGGGTCGACGACAACGGCGGTGCCCCCGTCGGCGCATCCGATCAGATAGGAGGCGCAGCCGAGGTCGTCATCGACGAACTGCCGGAAGATCACTAGGTCATCGACCGTAGCACCCGCGCCCGCTAGCTTTCTTGAAGCATTCAGCCGGCGTCAGCGCGAACCCTGATCGGCCCTGGGTCATGCAACAAGCGCGGAACCTGATCATGAGCCTCGCAGACAAGGATCAACGTCGACGCTTCCTGATCCGCGGCCGCGACACCAAGTTCACGGCCGCCAGCGAGCGAAGGCGCGCGCCGAGCGGGTCGGCAGCCTTCGGCGCGAGTGTCTGGACTGGGTCGTGATCTTCTCACGCAAGCACTTGAAGCGGGTGTTGCACGAGTACATCGCGCACTACAACACGCATCGGCCGACTGGACAGCAGCGTCCCCGCCGAAGCCGTGTGTCAGTAGCCCGGAGCCGGCTAGAAGCGGGAGTTCGTGCCGTTGACCGCGGTGGTGGAGATCGAGTTGCCCGCGAGGTCTTTGAGTGTGCTGTCGGCCGTGTAGGTGGGTGTGTGATTGGCGACGCCGGTGTTGAGGGTTCCGGTCTGCTGCCTGCCGAGTGTGATCGTGAGCGCCTTGGTGCTCGGGTTCCAGGAGATGGCGGAGTTGGCGCCGGTACCGCTCGCGCCGCTGCCGGCGAACGTGGCAGTGGCTGAGAGGTAGTTCCCACTTGTTGCGACCGAGCCGAGGTGGAAGGTGCAGGTGGCGCCGCCGCCGACGGTAAGCGTGTCGTTGCCGCCGTTGTTGGTGATCGTGACGACGACGTCGGTGCCGTTGAGCGTCTGGCTGATCGTGTTGTTTGTCCAGGTCGAGCAGAACGCGCCAGAGGCGATCTTCTCGGAGTAGACCAGGGTGACCGTGTCGCCTGCGTCGGCGGTGCCGGCGGTGCCGCCGTTCGCGAGCGTGACGTTGCTTGGGGCTGGCGCGGCGTTGTCGACGGTGATGCTCGAGGTCGGGCTCGCAGAATTGCCGAGCATGTCCAATCCAGTCACGGTGTAACTGACGCTGCCGGGAGCGAGCGGGTTCTTTGCGGTCTGCTGGGCGCTGCGGTAGCTATAGCTGACGCCGTCGATCGTCCAGGGGCCGCCGTTTGTCGTCAGCGCGAGCGCGGTCGCGCCGGTGGTGATCGAGTTGACGTTCGCCGCAAGCGAGCTGGTGTCGAGGCCGCTGCCG
>VAWW01000028.1:35530-36080 GCA_005884575.1 Actinomycetota bacterium | reverse complement strand
CTCGCCGACAAGCCGACCGCGCTGGAGCCGGTCGTGATCGCGCTCACATCGACGCTCAAGGAGCCGGCGTTCAGACCGCTGCCGGCGTCGCTCGCGTTCGCGTACACCCGATAGCCGCCACCCTGCTTCACAAACCCGGCCGGACTGGTGCCGGTCGCCGCCCCGACCACCGTCGTCAGCGTCGGCGCCGTGTTGTCGACGCTGACGCTGCCGGATTGAGAGCCGCTATTGCCAACGCTGTCGGCACCGGTGAGCGTGTACGCCTTCGCGCCCTCGCTCAGCGGGTTGTTCGCGGTCAGCGCCGCGCTTTGGTAGGCATAGCTGGTGCCGCCGACCACACACGGGCAGCCGCTCGCCGACAAGCCGACCGCGCTGGAGCCGGTCGTGATCGCGCTCACATCGACGCTCAAGGAGCCGGCGTTCAGACCGCTGCCGGCGTCGCTCGCGTTCGCGTACACCCGATAGCCGCCACCCTGCTTCACAAACCCGGCCGGACTGGTGCCGGTCGCCGCCCCGACCACCGTCGTCAGCGTCGGCGCCGTGTTGTCGA
>VAWW01000028.1:9319-35442 GCA_005884575.1 Actinomycetota bacterium | reverse complement strand
CTCGCCGACAAGCCGACCGCGCTGGAGCCGGTCGTGATCGCGCTCACATCGACGCTCAAGGAGCCGGCGTTCAGACCGCTGCCGGCGTCGCTCGCGTTCGCGTACACCCGATAGCCGCCACCCTGCTTCACAAACCCGGCCGGACTGGTGCCGGTCGCCGCCCCGACCACCGTCGTCAGCGTCGGCGCCGTGTTGTCGATCAGGAAGCTGGCGCTGGTGGCGCTGCTCGTGTTGCCGGCGCCGTCGCGAGCATAGGCGCGGATGGTGTAGGTCCCGTCGGCGGAGAAGTCGCCGGCCGGGAAGGCGCGGGTCCAGGCTGTCGTTCCGGAGGCCGTGAGCTTGACCTCGCCGGAGCTCGCGAACCCCGAGCCGTCCCAGTATTTGAGCGTTGAGCCGCGCTGAATGCTGACTTGGATTTGCGCGACGGCGGTGTTGTTCGCGCCGCTGTCCTGCGCTGTCCCGCAGATCGTGCTCGTGGCGTTGAAGGGAGCGAGGTTGCAGCCTGCCGTCCAGCTGCTGTTGCGGTAGCGGCCGTTGTCGGCAGGGAAGATGAGGGTCGTGGTCGGCGGCGCGGTGTCGGCGTTGACCGTGACAGCGCTCCCCGCGCCGGTTGCCGTCCAGGTGCGGAAGATGGCGATGACCGCGTAGGTATAGGTGCCGTTGGGGACACTCGTGTCGCTGCAGGCAGTATTGGTGGTCAAGGCCGATGGGCTTGTCCCGCAGGCGGCGCTCGTCACCCCGCTTGCGATGTTGGTGCGGCTGGTGTAGTAGCCGTCGACGGCGAGGCCGTTGCTGAGGGTCGCGGCGTCCCAGGCGACGGTCACGGTCGTGAAGCCTGAGGTCGCGTTTGTACTCACGCTGCCGGGCGGGTCCAGCGTCGCGACCGTCGCCAGTGCCGTACCTTGGCCGCCGCCGGTGAAGAACGCCCAGGCGCCGACGCCGGCAAGCAGCGCCGCGAGCACGATCGCGATCGTGACCACGCGCTTGCGTCCGCGTGCTCCGGCGACGGAGACTCGTCTCCTCACGGCCGTGTGACCTTCCGCTTCGACGCGACGGTCGCCTTCATTAGCTCGCCCTGGTCCCGGTGCCGCTGTAGTCGAGGGTGAAAACCGCGCCCTTGCAGGCGTCCTGATTCGCGGTGAGGTTCAGCATCTCCAGCTCGGGCGCCGTCGCTCCCTGGGCGGGCAGGCTGACGGATCCATGTGCAGGCACCACGACCGAAACGGCGCCGAGAGCGGCGTTCGACTGAACAACCTGAAGGTTCGAGGCGCCGTCGCAGCCGCGGCCGGAGCTTCCCGGCCGCACCGAAACGACGAGGTCGCTCACTTTGAGGTCGAAGCCGTTCGGGTTCGAGACCGTGAGCGGCAGCACGCCGCCGCTGCCGGGTCTGAGCAGAGTCGGCAGGTTCCCCGAGATCCTGAAGAGGTCGGCCCCGACGGGCGCAGACGGCGGCTGCGCGGGCGCACTGGCCGTAGCCGTCTGAACCCAATCGGAGCAGCGCGCCGGCCCAGCGACCCCGATCGAGGAGAGGGCGCGGACACAGAACTCGTGTCGACCCGCAGGCAGGCCCAGATAGGCGACCGGGCTCGCGCAGCGCTCCCAGTTGCCGCCGTCGAGCCTGCACTCGAACCCCGCCGCGTCCTCTTCCCCGAACGTGAACGACGCGCTGGTCGCCGCCGTCGCCTGCGAGATGATCGTCGGTTGCTCGGGCACGAAGAGTTCGATCGTCCAGCCGAAGTGGTTGACCCGACTGCGACGGTTGCGAAGCTCGGCGCGTACGCGGAAGAGGTGCGGTCCGGACGCTAGCTCGCCGTAGCTCTTCGGCGTGCTGCAGCGCCTCCACCGGTCGTTGTCGAGCGAGCATGCAAACATCGTCCCGTACCGCCAGCGCCGAGCGGCCGGGGCGCGCCAGGCAAACGTGGCCCGCGGCGAGACGTAGGGGCGCATGGGCATCGTCGTCAGCACCGGCCGCGGCACCTTCACGCTGCCGCTAGGGAGCGCCCGGCTTGCGACGATCCGCCACGCATATGAGGCGGCACCGCTCCAGGGCCCGGTGGCGGCGCGGGCCCGGACCCGGAACGTGTGGTCGCCGAGGCCGAGGGCCAGGTAAGTCGTCGGCGACGTGCATGGGGCGAAGTCGAAGCGGTCGAGGGCGCACGCGAGCTCGAGGCCGGGCGCGGCGTCGATGTCGAAGCTGGCCGAGCGAGCGGCGGTGGTGCGCGCCGGCGCACTCGCGATCCGCGGCGTCGGGGGCCCTACGTCGGCACCGAACGCGCCGAGCCCCGTCCCGGCGGCGACCGCGAACGCCGCCGTCACCGCAGCAGCGACTGCTGCGTTCCGAACTCGGCGACGCCGGCGGTCGCACTCGGGCGGGACATCGTCTGGTGGGCTTGCATGCGGCTGCACGGCTGCGGATCGTCTCGAGCGGCTCAGCGCGCCGGTCGACGCGTGACCGGAAGGCTGGAACGGAGGACCGTCGAGGCGGACGACCCTCCGTCTGGCGCCACTCTCGCTTCCTACGGATTCGCCGTGTAGCTGATGTTCGCCGTCGCTCCCTTGCAGTTGTCCTGGTTCGCGGCTGTGTTCAGAAGCTGGATCGTCAACCCGCTCCAGGTGCCGACGCCACTACCAGAGGGAACCGTGACCGTGCCCACGGAACCGCCGATCGAGAAATCCGTCGCCACGCACGCCGGCTTCGAGCTATCGCTCGAGCCGTTCGTGATCGAGCTCACAACAGCGGTTATCGAGGAGATCCTGACCGCGGACGCATTCGGGTTGTCGAACGTCCCGCTAAGGGTCGCAGCCGGCCCACCCGGATACAGACCGCTGACACTGCTCGTCTGATTCACCGTAATCGCACTCGTCGTGTCGGCGCTGGCGGTCCCGGTGCCGGTACCGCCCTGCGTCCAATACGCGTAGGCGCCGACTGCGAGGCCGAGCACCGCAACCACTCCCGCCAGGAGAAAGATGCTTCGTCTGCTCACTGTTCGTCCGTCCTTTCTGGAGACCCTGAGGTGGCTGCTCGGGGCTCACCGCGGGCCCAGAAGCGAACTCACTAACGCCGCTCCAGTGTCCCGCGTTTCCGGGAAGTCGGCAACTGTTTTCGCAGAATCTGGAAGCGGAAATTCTCAGTCCCGCCGCAATCCTCCGCAGAACAGCGCGCTTACATCAGGCAAATCAAGCGAGCACCGTCCGCGGCCAGGACGGCGGAGGCATCGAGCAGAAGCCGCGTTTCGTCTTGCAGGTGGACGGAGTTGACGCGGATTCCTTCGGCGGCGCACTCGAGCGCGACGGCCTTCCTGAACAGTCGGACGCCGCCCTTGCTCGGGCAGTACGGGCTCGAGAGAGGCGCTCCGACGAGGCCGGAAGCGAAGGAAAGTGTGACGTTTTGAACGGCGTTAGCTCGCCTGGACGGCTTCGGCGGCGAAGACTGCTGGCTCAACCATAGGGTTTCCGCATGACTGTGCTCGACGGCGGCTAGCTTTCTTGAAGCATTGAGCCGCACACGGCGACTCCTTCCGATCGCCACAGCGGCCACCCTCGTCTGGCCCGCGGCCGCGTCGGCACACGCGACGCTGATTCGAAGCATCCCGGGCAACGGCGCGGTGCTGACGTCCGCTCCGCGGGAAGTGCGGGTCGAGTTCGACGATCCCGTTCAGCCCGCCGGCGGCGACGAGGTTGTCCGCAACGACGGGGGCTCGGTGCTGCAGGGTACGCCGCGTGTCGAGCGCGGCGGCCGCGTGCTCGTGCTGCCGCTGCGCGCGCGGATCGGCAACGGCGACTACAGCGTTCGCTGGCGCGCGCTCTCGGACGACGGTCACTTCGTCTCCGGCGTGCTCGCGTTTGCCGTCGGAGCCGGACGCGCGCCGCCGCACTCGGTGCTCCGCGCCGAGAGCGGCAACCCGACTGCGCGGGACGTCGTCTCGCGCTGGCTGATGTTCGCCGGGCTGCTCGTCGCCGCGGGAACGGTCGGGTTCTCGCGCCTCGCCTACCGTGCCGCGCACGTGCGGCTCGACGCGCTGATCCTCGGCGGCTGCGTCCTCTTCGCCGCGGGAGCGGCGAGCCTCGCGCACGAGGCGGGCACGGGGACGCGCTTCGGGACGGCGCTCGCGGTCGGCGCGGGAATCGCGGCGCTCGGGGCAGCGTGCGCGACGCTTCCTCTCCGGCTGCCTGCGGCCGTCTGCGCCGTCGCGATCGCGGCGGTGCCGTCGTTCGCCGGCCACGCACTCGACGCGGGTGTCCCGTGGCCGAACGTCGTCGTTGATCTCGTGCACGTCGCCGCCGCTTGCGCCTGGACCGGCGGGCTGCTCGGAATCCTCGCGCTGCGCCCGGGAGCCGCCGTCGTCCGGCGCGTCTCGACGCTCGCACTGGGCGCGGTCCTCCTGCTGGCTGTGACGGGGAGCGTTCGCGCGTTCTTCGAGCTGCGGGCGATCGAACAGCTGTGGACGACGGGGTACGGGCGCGCGATCCTCGTCAAGGTCGGGCTGCTGTTCGTGCTCGCGACGCTCGGCTGGCTGAACCGCGCGCGGCTGTCGGAGCGCCGCGTCCTCGCCGAGCTCGTCCTCCTCGCCGGCGTCGTCGTCGCCGTAGCGTTCCTGACGCAGCTGCGCCCAGGTGTCGCGGCTCCGCGTTCCGCGTCCGCGGCGCCGGCCGGCGCGCTGCTGCTCGCGAAGGAGGACGGAGTGCGCGCCGTCGCGGTCGCCGTCCTGCCGCGGTCCGCGATCGTCACCGTGCTTGCTCCGAGCGGCAGCGGCGCCGCGGGGCTCGACGTCTCGGTCGGCGGACGTCAGGCGGAAGCGTGCGGCCGCGGTTGCTACCGCGCGGACGTGGCCGCGCCGCGTCCGGGCCGGCTCCGCGTCACCGTGGGCCGCAGCATCGTGGTCTTCGAGCTGCCGCGCTCGACGCCGCCGGCGGACGCGTTCCTGCGCCGCGCGACGCGGACGTTCCGCGGTCTGGACAGCGTCGAGTACGTCGAACGGCTCGCGTCGAGCCCGACGAACCGGATCGTCACGCGCTGGCGGCTCGAGGCGCCCGACCGGCTCGCCTACGACATCCGCGACGGCGCCTCGGGGATCCTGATCGGCCCGCGCCGCTGGGACCGCGCCCGCGCCGGCGGACGCTGGCGCAGCTCGGAGATCTCTCGGTTGCGGACACCGGAGCCGCCGTGGGGCGACGAGATCGTCGACGCACGCGTCCTCCGACAGAGCGGCGGCGACGTCGTCGTCGCGTGGGCGAACCCGCAGGTCCCGGCCTGGTTCACGGCGCGCTTCGACCGGCGCACGCTTCACCCCGTCGAGCTGCGGATGACCGCCGCGGCGCACTTCATGCGCCACCGCTACGTGTCGTTCAACCGGCCGCTCGGGATCCGTCCGCCCCGCTAGCGTGCTCCTCGTCGAGTAGCCGCCAGAGGAAGTACGCGATCGCGGTGAGGAAGACGAGCGTCTGCTCCGCGTTCATCAAGATTCCGCCGAGGTTCTGGTCGCGGCTCGGTGAGAGGCCCCAGAGCCGCGGCGTGTGCTTGTAGAACGAGTAGAACGGCGTCGACGAGAAGATCAGCGCGAGGCCGAGGAACGACGAGCCGACGAACGCGACCGCGAGGTACGCGAGCGCGACGGGCGTCGCGAGCCGGCCGGAAAGTAGCGGCCACCAGAAGAGGAAGCCCGCGACGATCAGAATCGCGTGCTCGACGTTCAGCGCCCAGCCGGTGCGGAGCGCCCAGTCGTAGAAGCCGGCCGCGTGCGTCCCGTACCAGGCGAGCAGCCAGAGCGGCAGGGCGACCTGCGGGCGCGTCAGCGCCGCCAGCGGCTGTCCGCCGGCGCGGGTCACGGCATCGCGCATCGCCGGCGTCAGGCCGAGGATCACGAGCGGGGGAGCGAGGTCGGCGATCAGCGCGTTCTGCAACAGGTGCATAAGCAGCAGGTAGTGCGCCGCGATCGTCTCCAGCGGCGAGTTGAGCGAGGCGGCGATCAGCAGCAGGCCACCCGCGAACGCGGCGATACGCGCACGGCTCGGCCGGTCGCGGCGCGCCGCCCACGCGTAGCCTCCGGCCGCAACGGCCGGCGCGCCGAGGAAGACCGGCTCCCACGAGAAGTCGTACGGACTCACGCGGGCGCGAGCCGGGCCGACTTGATGCGCGGCCGCAGCAGGAACGCCGCGAGCGTGCCGAGCGTCAGCAACTGCTCGACCATCATCGCGAGCCCGGCGAGCTGCTCGTCGCGAACGGCGGAGATCCCCTCGGCGCCGTCGTACGCGGGATAGAGCGGCGTGAACGAGAAGACGAGCACGTCCGTCAGGACCTGGCCGGCCGCGAAGAGCGCGACGGCGAGCGCGAGCCGGCCGCCGGTCGAGAGCCGCCCGTGTCCGGCGGGATCCACGAGGAGCGTCCAGACGAGCACGCCTGCGAGGAACCAGCAGGTGTGCTCGAGATCGTGCAGCCACGGACGCGTCAGCGCCGCGTCGTAGACCGCAGGCACGTGCCAGACGGCGAGGTTCAGCGCCCAGAGCCCGAACGCGACCGGCGGCCGCGTCAGCGTCGCGAGCAGGGCGCGCAGCGTCGCCGAGCGCGCGATCGGCCCGAGTACCGGCGCGGGGAGGAGGAAGAACAGCAGCGGCCCGCGCACCGCGACGATCAACAGCGCGGGCGCGAGATCTCCGAGCAGGACGTGCTGCAGCATGTGCGCCGAGAGCAGATCGTGCTCCGCGATCCGGTCCAGCGGCGAGACGAGCGCGGCGAGCGCGACGGCGAGTCCGGCGGCGAAGAGCGCGGCGCGATCCCAGCCCGCGAGGTCGGTGCGTCCCCGCGCGCGAAGCCGGACGAAAGCGTGGCCGAAGAGCGCGGCGGCAACGGCGGCTGCGACGACCGGGAGCACGGCTGGATTGTGCCTTTAAGGACCCATCCGGTCGGCCAGTACATCGGTACCAGGTACCGACGCAAAAGGCGCACGGAAGTGTGACGGGAGTGTCACAGACCGAGGTGCCTGGCAATGACCATTCGCTGCACCTCGTTCGTGCCCTCGCCGATCTCCAGCACCTTCTGGTCGCGGTAGAAGCGTGCGATCGGCGACTCCTCCATGAACCCGTAGCCGCCGTGGATCTGCAGCGCGGCGTTGACCGCGCGGTTCGAGAGCTCGCCCGTGTAGAGCTTCGCCTGGGCCGCCGCGAGCGCGAACGGGCGGCCTCGATCCTTCAGCCACGCGGCGCGGTAGACGAGCGCGCGGCCGGCCTCGATCTCGGTCGCCATGTCCGCCAGCTGGAACTGAACGGCCTGGAACTTCGCGATCGGCTGCCCGAACTGCCGGCGCTCTCTCGCGTGCGCGACGGCGAGGTCGTACGCGCCCTGCGCGAGGCCGACGCCCATCGCCGCGACCGAGATGCGGCCGCCGTCGAGGATCTCCATGAACTGGCGGAAGCCGGCGCCGCGCGGTCCCAACAGGTTGCCCTCCGGGACCGCCGCTCCTTCGAAGCTCAGCTCGCGCGTGTCCGACGCGCGCCAGCCGAGCTTGTGCATTGGCTGCGAGATCGTGTAGCCCGGCGTGCCGTTCGGAACGATCACGTTCGAGATCTCGTCGTCGCCCGTCTTCGCGGTGATCGTGACGCATGCGCTGATGTCGGTGCCCGCGTTGGTGATGAAGATCTTTGAGCCGTCGACGACCCACTGCCCGTCGCGCAAGGACGCGGTCGTCCGGGTTGCGCCCGCGTCGGAGCCTGCGCCGGGCTCGGTCAGCCCGAACGCCGCCAGCCGCTGACCCGCGGCCAATTGGGGCAGCCAGTCGCGCTTCTGCTCGTCGTTCCCAAACAGGAGGATCGGCATCGTCCCGAGCGACGTGTGCGCGGCGACGGTGATCGCGACCGACGAGTCGATCCGCGTCAGCTCCTCGATCGCGATCGCGTACGCAACCGTGTCGGCGCCGGCGCCGCCGTGCTCCTCGGCGATGGGGATGCCCATCAGGCCGAGCCCGGCCATCTCCGCGACGAGCTCGTACGGGAAGCGCGATTCGCGGTCGAGCTCCGCCGCGACGGGCGCGACGCGCGATTCCGCGAACTCGCGCACCGTGCTCCGCAGGAGCTCGTGCTCCTCGGTCAGGTCGAAGTTCATGCGAGCGAGGCGGCGAGCTCTGCAATCAGCCGCACGCCCCAGCCGGTGCCGCCGGGCACGCGCATGTAGTCGCCGCGCGAGCGCTCGAGGAATCCCGGGCCCGACATGTCGAGGTGCGCCCACGCGCCGTCGCCGGCGAACTCGTGCAGGAACTCCGCGGCGAGCGCTGGCGATCCCTGGCGCAGCGTGGATGCGTTCTTCATGTCGGCGAACGCCGAATCGATGTAGCGGCGATAGCGCGGATGGAGCGGGAACGGCCACGCCCGGTCGCCGCTGCGCTCCGCGGCGCCGCGCACGCGCTCCCCCCAGTCGTCGTCGTTCGCGAACAGACCGCCGTAGAGGTCGCCGAGCGCGAGCTCCATCGCGCCCGTGAGTGTCGCAACGTCGAGCACGTGCGTCGCGCCTTCGCGCCGCGCGTACCAGAGCGCGTCGGCGAGCACGAGTCGTCCCTCGGCGTCGGTGTTGATCACCTCGATCGACTTGCCGTTCGCCGCGCGCAGGATGTCGCCGGGCTTGTAGGCCTTCGGGCCGATGACGTTCTCGCACGCCGCGACGACGGCGATCGTCCGGACTGCCAGACCGAGCGCCGCGATCGCTCCCGTGCCCTCGATCACGGCCCCACCGCCGGCCATGTCGCCCTTCATGCCCTCCATGCTCTTCGCGGGCTTGATCGAGAGGCCGCCCGAGTCGAACGTGATCGCCTTGCCGACGAGCCCGAGGACGGCGTCGCTGCCGGAGGAGCGCGGCGGGTCGTAGCGGAGAACGATCAGCCGCGGCTCGTTCGCGCTGCCCTGGGCAACCGCGGAGAAGGCACCCATGCCGAGCTCGTCGATCTTCGCGGGCCCCAATGCCGCGAAGGTCAGGTGCTCGTGCTCGCTCGCCAGGCGCTCCGCGTGCTCGGCGAGCAGAACGGGCGTCAGTTCGTTCGGCGGCGCGTTGGCGAGGTCGCGCGCGCGGTTCGTCCTCTCCGCGACGAGCGCCGCGCGGTCGGCCGCCGCGCGCAGGCCATCGCTGTCGAAGTGGCCGAGGACGACCCGCCTGAGCCTCTGCCGCTCGTCGCGGTCCGTCTTCCACCGTCCCGGGTCGTAGGCGCCGAGGACGCTGCCTTCGACCAGCGCAGCGGCCTGCTCCTCCACGCGCAGCGGCAGCGACTCGTCGAGCAGCCACATCACCGTCCCGGCCGGAGCCTCCTGGACGGACGCGGCCGCCGCGGTGCACAGCGCGTCCGCGTCGAGACGGTCGCGGGGGCCGACGCCGGCAAGGACGACGCGGGGCGCGCGCAGCTCGCCCTCGGTGTACAGCACCAGCGTCTCGCCGACGCCGCCGCGCAGATCCCCCGTCTGGGCGAGCCGCTGGAGCCGTCCGCCGAGCTTCTCGTCGACGATGTGGGCACCGTCACCGGTCAGCCGCTCGACCGGCTCGGCGACCGGAATCCCGAGGACGTCCGCCTCCAGCTGCCCGGGCAGCGCGATCTCGATCGAGACGGCCATCGGGCGGCGATGCTATCCGACCAACTTTCTAGCCTGCGCCGCGTCTGGAAGCTGGACCAACGGGGAGCTCAACTTTCCTCGAAAGGAACCGATACTGGTGTCGAGGATGGCGACTGTTCTGCGGCAGTTTCAGCGTGACGCTCTGGCATGCTCGGTCGAGGAGCTCCAGGCCCGGGTCGGCGTCCTGGCGGCCGCCCGGCAACAGCTGCGCGCCGACGATGCGCCTGATGACGTCCTCGAGGAGAACAGGCTCGAGCTTGCCCGCACCCAGTGGGAGCTCTCGCACGCTTTGATCCAGCGGTACCTGCCCGCCGCGTAGTCGTCTTTCTCGCCGTCGTCGCGCTCGTCGGCGCGTCTCCGGCGTCGGCGCGCACGGGGTGGACGCTCCCGCACGCCCGCGCCGTGCTCAGCTCGCAGACGATCGACGGCTGGGACGACGCACAGCCCGACGATCCCTACTTCGCCGTCACGCTCGACCGGACGCAGGTCGCCGGGCTTCGCAGCGCCGGGACCCGGTTCGCGTACAAAGGCCTCGCGCACGACACCGTCGGCGGCGGCACGATTCCGGTCGCGTTCACGATCGAGCCGCAAGGGGCGGCCGGTTTCCGCGTCCTCGTCCTCCATGGTCCTCCGCCCGACACGTCGCAACCGGCGCTGCCGCTCCGCGCGGCCTTCACCTACAGCTGGTTCCCGGAGGCGTGGGACCAGCAGCACTATCAGCCGTTCACGCGGTACCGGCCCGCCGCGGGCTACTACGACTCGTCCGACCAGGAGCTGATCCAGCGGCAGATCGACGCGATGCGCTACGGAAAAATCGGCGCGGGCATCTACTCGTGGTGGGGTCAGGGCTCGTACACCGACCTCCGACTCCCCGGCTACCTCGCGGCCGCGCGGCAGACGCCGTTCCGTTGGGCCGTCTATTACGAAGCCGAGGGCTATGGGGATCCGTCGCCGGACACGATCCGCGGCGACCTGGAATACATCCGCAACCTGTACGCGTCGCGGCCCGCGTATCTGAAGCTCGACGGCCGCTTCGTCGTCTTCGTGTACGGCGGCGTCGAGACCTGTTCCGTCGCCGACCGGTGGAGAGAGGCGAACACCGTCGGCGCATACATCGTGCTGCCGGCCTTCGCTGGCTTCCGCGACTGCGCCAGCCAGCCGGACTCGTGGCACTTCTACAGCGCCACGCTTCCCGAATTCGAGCTGCACGGCTACGCGTACAGCATCTCTCCCGGCTTTTGGCGCGTCGACGAGGGGACGGCACGCCAGCCACGCGACCTCGCGACGTGGAAGCAGTCGATCCGCGACATGATCACCTCCGCCGAGCCGTGGCAGCTCGTGATCACGTTCAACGAATGGGGCGAGGGAACATCGGTCGAGCCTGCGGACGCGTGGCAGACGCCGTTCGGCTACGGCGAGTACCTGGACGTGCTGCACACCGACGGCGCCTGAGTGTCCTGTACGGTTGCCGCGACAGCGAGCGGGAGGGACGAGATGGCTGAGGACGTGCGGCAGTTCTTCGACACCCTGGCTTCACGGGCGGACTCGTCGAAGACAGCCGGCATGAGCAACTCGTACGTCTTCGACATCGAGGGCGTCGGACAATGGAAGGTCGACGTCGACGACGGCACGGTCACCGTCACGGAGGGCGCCGGCGACGCGGACGTGACGATCTCGACGTCCGAGGAGATGTTCCAGAAAATCATCGCCGGCGAACAGAACCCGACGAGCGCCTACATGACGGGCAAGCTGAAGATCAAGGGCGACATGGGCGCCGCCATGAAGCTCCAGAAGCTCTTCTAGGGTACGGTCCCGGCCACGGCCCAGGCCCGCGCCGTCAGCTCAAACGGGCCGTCGCCGACCCCGAGCCTCCGGCGATATGCGTTGTGGAGTGCCGCGCGACCGTCGTCGTCGAGCGACGTGCAGAATGCGCCCGACGGGGCAACGCCTGTCAGAAGCGGCGACCACAGATCCTCGAAGTCGGTGTAGGCGGCGCGTACGGCGAGCGTCCCGGAGTGCACGTCGGCGAGTCCTGCATCGCGCCAAAGCTGCGCAAGCTCTCCGTCGGCGCACCAGCCCATGACCGCTCCCCCGTCCGCGGCTGCGCCGCGGTCGGGATCGACCTCGCTTGCGGCGTCCCAGAACGCGCGGAGGAGCGTCATCTCGCCTGTGTAGTCCCACACGCAGGAGGCGACGATCCCGCCGGGCCGCGTCACGCGCGCCATCTCGCGGACACCGGCTTCGGCGTCGCGCATGAAGTTGACGACGAGCTGCGAGAGTGTCGCGTCGAATGCGCCGTCGGCGAACGGCAGCGCTTCGGCGCCCGCGGCGACGACCTCGGCCCCGGGAACGCCTGCGCGGCAGGCTTCGACGAACGGCTCCGACGGATCGGCGGCGGCCACGCTCGCGGCTCCGAGCCGCTCGGCGAGAGCCGCGGCGAGGGCGCCCGGGCCGCAGCCCACGTCGAGCGCGCGCATCCCCGGCTCGACGCCCGCGAAGTCGATTAGCGCCGCCGCCAGCGGCGCACCGTACCGGCCGACGTGCCGGTCGTACGCGTCGGCGGCCACACGAAATGTCTCCGCTCCGGGCATTCCCACCGACCCTAACGGCCGTGTCCGAAAGAGCGACTTGATAGCCCTTACCGATCCGGTCGACAACCATGTCCAGAGGAGCCAGGCCCCGTGCCATGCACGGGCCGTGGCCGGAACGGCCACGGCCTCGGAAGACGCGTCACTCCTCGAGCTCGACGACGGGGGCGCCGCCTGCGACGCGGTCGCCTTCTGCGACGTGGACCGCGCGCACCGTCGACTCGTACGGGGAGACGAGCGGCGTCTCCATCTTCATCGCCTCGAGGACGACGAGGGGCTGGCGCGGGTGCACGCGGTCGCCGGGCGCGACGAGCACCTGGATCACGGTGCCGGGCATCGGCGCCGTCACGATCGAGGATTCCGTGCCCGGTGCGCCCGGCTCATGGGCCGCCGCGTCGACGTCCGGCGGCGGCTGCGGCGGGGGTGCGGGCAAGTTCAGCCGCCACGCGCCGCGCCACGGCGGAGCCGCGGTCGTCTCTGGCGGCGCCGAGAGCGGGGGATACTCGGTGAGGAACGCGGTGGTCGTCCGGCCGGCGCGCACCTCGGGATGCGCGACGAGCCAGCGGAGGAACGGCAGATTGGTCGTCACACCGCCGACCTCGGTCTCGGCGAGCGCAGCGCGCAGCCGGTCGAGCGCCTCGTCGCGCGTGGCGCCTCGCGCGACGAGCTTCGCGATCAGCGGGTCGTACGAGGTGCCGATCTCGTCGCCCTCCTCGACGCCCGCGTCGACGCGCACGCCGGCCGGCAGCCGCAGCCGCTCGATCCGCCCCGCCTGCGGCAGGAACGTGCGCGGATCCTCCGCGTAGAGCCGCGCCTCTACCGCGTGCCCGTCCAGGGAAGGAGACTCCCACCGCCGTGGTTCGCCGGACGCGATCCGGAGCTGCTCGCGGACGAGATCGACGCCCGTCACGAGCTCCGTCACCGGATGCTCGACCTGGATGCGTGCGTTCAGCTCGAGGAAGAAGAAGTCGTCGCCGTCGAGGACGAACTCCGCAGTGCCCGCGTTGCGGTAGCCGACCGCGGTCGCGAACGCCGTCGCGGCCTCGACCATGCGCGCACGCACCTCCGGCGAGAGCCCCGGCGCCGGCGCCTCCTCGAGCACCTTCTGATGGCGGCGCTGCACCGAGCAGTCGCGCTCGAAGAGGTGCGCAACACTCCCGTCCGGCTCGGCAAGCAGCTGGATCTCCACGTGGCGCGGGCGCTCGAGGTAGCGCTCGAAGTAGACGCGGTCGTCGCCGAACGCGGCCTGCGCCTCCCGCCGTGCGGCCCCGACGGCGTCGTCCAGCTCGCGCGGGTCGCGGACGATCCGCATCCCGCGCCCGCCGCCGCCCGCGGCCGCCTTGACGAGCAGCGGCGGCGCGTCGACCTCCGGCACCGTCGGCACGCCCGCCTCACGCGCGATCCGCTTCGCCTCGAGCTTGTCGCCGCCGAGCCGCAGCGCCTCCGGCGGCGGCCCGACCCAGACGAGACCTGCACGGATCACCGCCTCGGCAAAGTCGGCGCTCTCGGCGAGGAAGCCGTAGCCCGGGTGAACGGCGTCGGCACCCGCTGCGCGCGCGGCCCGCACGTGCTCGGACGGATCGAGGTACGTCGCGATCTCCACCGTCGTGTCGGCGGAGCGCGCATGCAGCGAGCCGCGGTCGTCCGGCGGGACGACGGCGACGCTCGCGACGCCGACCTCGCGGCACGTACGGAACACGCGCAACGCGATCTCGCCGCGGTTGGCAACGAGCAGCCGTCGGATCATCGGCCGGTCACCCTAACGTGACCAGGTCTGCGGCCCCGCTGCTCGTCGCGTGAGTCGCGGCCGGTGCGATGATCCGGGGCGGCCGGGACATCACGATCGCCCTGCGGCTCCGCGAGCTGCAGCAATTCGGCCGCGCTTCGGCGCAGGAACGCGGCCGAACGGGAGCCTTTTCGCCTACCTCTTGACAAATTCCCGCCGACGCGAGATGGTCGCGCGTCGTTGGGTTCGCTGGAGGGCCTTCGAGAGCTGAACCGGCAGCGCGTGATCGATGCGCTGCGCCGCTGCGGAACCGCGAGCCGCGCCGACCTCGCGCGGGTCACCGGGCTTTCGCGCACGACGGTCGCCACGCTCGTGGCCGACCTCCAGGCGCGCGGCCTCGTCGTGGACGCCGACGGGCGGGCCGAGGCGGGGAGGGGCCGCCCGCCGGCGCTTCTGCGCCTGGACGCTGCAGCCGGCGCGGCCGTCGGGATCGACTTCGACCACCCGCACGTGCGTGTCGCCGCCGCCGACCTCTCGTCCTCGGTGCTCGCCGAGCGGACGGCGGAGCTCGACGTCGACCACGCCGCGGCCGCGTCCCTCGATGCCGCTGTCGAGCTCGTCGACGCCGTGCTCGCCGACGCCGGGCTCCAGCGCCGCGACGTCGTCGGCGTCGGCATGGGGCTCCCCGGCCCGGTCGACCGCCGCGCCGGAACGGTCGTGGCTTCGATCCTCCCCGGCTGGTCGGGCATCCGCGCGGGTGCCGAGCTCGCGCAACGCCTCGGCCTGCCCGTGGAGCTGGACAACGACGCGAACCTGGGCGCGCTCGGCGAGCGGAGCTACGGCGCGGCGCGCGGTCTCGACGACGTCGTCTACGTCCGAATGGGCTCGGGGATCGGCGCGGGGCTGGTTCTCGACGGCCGCGTCTATCGCGGCGCGGACGGGATGGCCGGCGAGCTCGGGCACGTGCAGGTGCGGCCGGAAGGAGCCGTCTGCCGCTGCGGCAACCGCGGCTGCCTCGAGAGCGTCGCCGGCACCGGCGCCGTCCTCACGATCCTTCGGGAGGCGCACGGCCCACAGCTGACGCTGCGCGGCCTCCTCGACCTCGTCGCCGGCGGCGACCTCGGTGCGCGGCGCGTCGTCAACGACGCCGGCCTCGCCGTCGGCCGCGTGCTCGCCGATCTCTGCAATGCCCTCAATCCCGCGGCAATCGTCGTCGGCGGCGACCTGAGCGCGGCCGGCGAGCCGCTGCTCGGCGGGATCCGGGAGGCCATCGACCGTTTCGCCCAGCCCGGCGCGGCGCGCGCAGTCGAGGTGAGGCCCGGAGTGCTCGGCGAGCGTGCCGAGGTGCTCGGAGCCCTCGCTCTCGTCGTCTCGGACACGGATCGGGTGCGCTCCGCAGGTCTCGTCGCCATCAAACAGGAGGCGGCAATCGTCTGAGTCATGGAAAGGAGGTCGGCCGGCCCGCACCGTGTTGAGAAGGCCGGTCTCGAGGGTTAGCGTTGCACGGAATTCAAGAGGAGGAAAACGTTGAGCAAGTTCTCTCGTAGGTCGACGGTGCTGGTGGCAGTTGCCGCAGCCGTCGGGCTGACCGCCCTCGTCGCAACCGCGACCGGCGGAACCAGCAAGAAGCAGGCGAGTGCGGATGTCTGCTTCCTGCTCCCGGATACGAAGACGTCGATCCGCTGGGAGCAGTTCGATCGTCCCGCGATGGCGAAGGCCCTCAAGGCTGCCGGCGTCAGCAACACGATCGTCAATGCGCAGGGCGACCCGCAGAAGCAGCGCTCGCAGGCGGACCAGTGCCTCGCCAACGGTGCGAAGGTCCTGATCATCGCCCCGATCGACTCGGGCTCCGCTGCCGCGATCGAGAAGACGGCGGCTGCCAAGGGCGTCAAGTCGATCGACTACGACCGCCAGGTCGAGGGCGGCGTGGCCTCTGTCTACGTCTCCTTCAACGGGCACACCGTCGGCGTGCTGCAGGGCAAGGGCGTCGTCAACGGCCTCAAGGCGAACGGCAAGTACTCGCAGCATCCGGTCGTCGCCCAGCTGAACGGCGGCCAGGAGGATGCGAACTCGTTCCTGTTCAAGGGCGGGTACGACTCCGTTCTAGATCCGCTCTTCAAGAAGGGCACGTTGAAGAAGGGCCCAGATCAGTTCACACCCGGCTGGGACAACCAGAAGGCCGGAACGATCTTCGAACAGATGCTCGTCAAGACGGGCAACAAGATCGACGGGGTCGCGGCGGCCAACGACGGCCTCGCGAACGCCGTCGTCGTCGCGCTGAAGGCCCACAAGCTGAAGCCGATCCCGCTGAGCGGCCAGGACGCGACGCCGCTGGGCGTGCAGAACATCATCTCCGGCTGGCAGTCGATGACGGTCTTCAAGGACGTCCGGAAGCTGGCGACGGTAGCTGCGAAGGCTGCGGTCCAGATCGTCAAGGGCCAGAAGCTGACGACCACCGGCACCATCAAGACCAAGGGCCGGGGCCCGGAGCCGACCATCCTGATCGCGCCTCAGTCGATCACGAAGGCGAACTACAAGCTCCTCTTCACGAGCGGGTTCCTGAAGAAGGGCGACGTCTGCAACGGGAGCTTCTCGAAGTTCTGCAAGTAAGCAGCACAATGGGTGGGGCGCCGTGAGGCGCCTCACCCCCTCTCCTTCCACATGACAGCCACCGCCACGACTCCAGCCGCGTCGACCTCGGTAATCCCGACGCTCGAGGTGCGCGGGATGAGCAAGAGCTTCGGCTCCGTCCAGGCGCTCATCGACGTCGACTTCGAGGTGCGCGACGGCGAGGTGATGGCTCTCGTCGGCGACAACGGCGCCGGCAAGTCGACGCTGATCAAATGCATCGCCGGCATCCATCCGGCCGACTCCGGCGAGATCTTCTTCGACGGTGAGCCCGTCACCATCCACGGGCCGAAGGACGCGGTGTCGCTCGGGATCGAGGTCGTGTATCAGGATCTCGCCCTCTGCGACAACCTCGACGTCGTCCAGAACATGTACCTCGGCCGCGAGGCGCACGACCAGTTCCAGCGGCTCAAGGAGCCGGTCATGGAGGCGAAGACGGCCGAGGTGATGAAGGGGCTCGCCGTCACGACGATCAAGTCGATCCGCCAGACGGTCGCGACGCTCTCCGGCGGCCAGCGTCAGTCGGTCGCCGTCGCCCGGGCCGTCCTCTGGAACTCGCGCGTGGTCATCCTCGACGAGCCGACCGCCGCGCTCGGCGTCGCGCAGACGCGCCAGGTGCTCGATCTCGTCGCCCGCCTCGCCGAGCAGGGTCTGGCCGTTGTCCTGATCTCGCACAACCTCCACGACATCTTCGAGGTCGCAACGCGGATCACAGTGCTGCGTCTCGGCCGCAGCATCGCCGTCTACGAACGCGAGAAGACGACGCAGCAGGAGGTCGTCGAGGCGATCACCGCCGGCACCACGTCGAAGGTGCCCGGCATGGCGCGCATCGCTCCGGAGGAGCTCACGTGAGTATCAACCCGACGGCCGCCGTTCCCGAGATCGAGATCGCCCCGCCGCACGAGCCGCTCGGTCAACGGATCTGGGAGAACCTGCGCGGCGGCAACCTAGGCAGCGCGCCCGTCATCCTCGCGCTCGGGATCATGGTGCTCGTCTTCGGGCTGACCGCGAGCAACTTCTTCAGCGCCGTCAACTTCAACAACATCATCACCCAGATGGCCGGGACGACGCTGCTCGCCTACGGCATCGTGTTCGTGCTCCTGATCGGCGAGATCGATCTCTCCGTCCAGCGGCCACGAGCTGCCGGGCCTGCTCGCGATCATTCTCGCGATCGTCGCGGGCGCGGCGATCGGCGCCTTCCAGGGCTCGGTGATCGCGCTCATCGGCGTCTCGTCGTTCGCCGTCACGCTGGCGGGGTTCATCGCCTGGCAGGGCGTGATCGAGAAGTCGATCACGCAGGGCGTGATCGTGATCCAGGACAACACGATCAACGACACCGCCAACTACTTCTTCAGCACGCTCGGCGGCTGGATCATCGCGGCAGTCGTCAGTGCCTTCTACATCGGCGGCGTCCTGAGCTCCGTGTACAGCAACCGGCGGCACGACGTTCCCATCCGCGACCCGTGGCTCGTCGCCGCGAAGGTCGTCGCACTGCCGGTGATCGTGTTCGGCACCGTGGCGATCTGCAACCACGACCGCGGCGTGCCGTTCGCGCTGCTCCTCGTCATCGCGATGCTGCTGATCTGGACGTATGTCTCGAAGCGCACGACGTTCGGGCGCCACGTCTACGCGGTCGGGGGCAATGCCGAGGCCGCCCGGCGTGCAGGAATCAACGTCGCCCGGATCAGGATCCTCGTCTTCATGATCTCGGGCGCGATGTCGGGGCTCGGCGGGATCGTCCTCGTGGCCCGCCTCAACAGCGCCGACCTCAACGCGGGCGGCGGTACGCTGCTGATCGACGCGATCGCGGCGGCGGTCATCGGCGGCACGAGCCTCTTCGGCGGCCGGGGCGAGATCCGGGACGCGCTCTTCGGCGCGGCCATCATCGCGACGATCGACAACGGCCTGAACATCTTCGGCTACAGCTCGGGCGTCATCTTCATCACGACCGGCTGCATCTGACACTCGACACCATCTTCCGGCGCCTGCAGGCCCGTTCCGGGCGCTAGTCCGCGGGAGGGTGCCCGTGCACCCGCCCGTAGAGCCTGGTCACGGCCGCAATCAGTGCGGATCGCGGCGGCGCGCTCTTCGCGCCCGGCACCCAGCCATTGCCGATCACGTACACGAACGGCCCGTCGGCGAACATGATGTTGTCGCCGACGAAGCCGTCACCTGCGTGGAAGCCCTCGGCGCCGGGGATCGCGGCGATCGGGAACGACGTCGTGGCGCGGTAGTGGCTCTTCGCATCGCGTAGGGCGGCCGCCAGCTCGGCTCGCGCGGCAGCAGCGGAGCCGAGTTGCATCACCCAGGAGATGCCAGCCCGTTGGGGTTGTGCGGACCCGAGCTGCTCGACGAGCACCGCCTTGAAGCCCTCGCGCCGGAGCCTCGCGATCTGTGCCGACGCCTGCGCAGGTGTGAGCGTCCGGTTGCCGCTGACCCACGCCTTCGGGCTCTTCCACTGCCTCGTGCTTCCTCCGGGAAGCGACGCCGCGAAGCCCGGGAGCTCGCCGCGGTGGATCACGCGCTCGCCGAGCGGCAACGGTTTCAGTGTTCCGAAGCGCTTCCGGGCGGTTCCTGCGAAGTAGCGGGACGCGAGGGCGTACGCACTCTCGCCGATACGGGCGCCGAGCCTGCGGCCGGCGAGGTCGTCCATCGCGATGTGAATGCCGCCGTAGAGGCGCGAGATCCCGGCCTGGTCCGCCGCGTCGTAGTACGTCGCCCACTCGAGCGTCACGGGCTTGCTGGGCCCCTGTTCGAACTTGAGATAGCCCGGCTGGAACGTCTGCGTGAAGAGCCCGCCGGGGAAGTACGGGCTGCCCGTGTAGTCGGTGAGCACCTCCGCGGCCGCGCGGCTGAACGTGCTGTGCCCGGAGACGTAGCCCGGGAAGGCGGGCGTCACGAAGGTCGCGCGCTGGTACGGGACCCAGCGGGTGCCGAGGATCCAGCCGACGCCGTTCCCGTCCCAGGCGTGCAGCGCGATCTCACCGACGTGACCGGCGAGCGCGGCGTGACGCGCCCCCGGCGCGCTGGACTCGGCGGTGACCACCTCGATCAGACCCGGGACGAGCGGCAGGCCTTGCGGGTCGTAGGAGGGGCCGCTCGGGTCGCTCGACTGGCCCCTGCCCGCCATGTAGCGGATCATCGAGATCGGCCGCACGCACTGGTACGCGCGCTTGGCGCCCCACGCGGCGATCGCGGCGTCGTGCAGCGCCCCGTTCAGCGCGAAGTAGAGCTTCACGTCCCACCGCAGCCTGTCGGCGACGCCGGGACCGATCCGGTCGGCAAGCCCGGGCGAGTCCGAGACGGCGTTTGCGAGCACGTTCCAGTGTCCCGGCGGCGTCTCTGACGTCGGGCCGTCCGCCCAGAACTCCGCGACGATGCGCTCGTAGTCGCCGACGGGGACGAGCTCGGGCGCGTATGGCCGTCCGGTCACCCGGTTGACCGTGTAGCCGTGGCCGTCGTTCGTCCCGAGCGGGTTGTTGCCGCGTGCGTCGAGTCCGATGTCGATCATCCGGCCGTCGGACGGCGCGAGCTCGCTGCTCAGGCGGATGACGTCGACCGCCGCCTGCTTGTACGTCTCGTCCTTGGGCTCGCCGAGCTGCGGTACGCCCGGATCGATCGGCAGGCCCTTCTTCGAAGCGGGCAGCGCGAAGCTGCGAACGTGTCCCCACTGGGCGCCGATGAAGGTCTGCACCTTGCCGGCCACCGCGAGGCCGTTCTGCGTGATGACCTGGTCGAGTGCGAGCGGCTGCCAGAGCGCAGGATCGTGCATCGTCGTGCCCGCCTGCTTGACGATCAGCGGCGGGTTCGGCGGGGTGTACGTCGTGTCGACGTAGTGCTGCTGCTCGAGCGAGCCGTCGGTCTTCCCGTACGTGATCACCGCCGCGGCGATGCGGTTGCCGAGCGCCGCCGGCGAGTCGCCTGTCGTGCCCGTGAAGCCGGGCCGGTAGCAGAGCGAGCGCATCGTCGAGGTCAGCTCGTCGAACGTCTTCTGGACATTCGCGCCCAGGGCGTAGCGCCAGAGAAGGAGGCGGTACGCCGCGAAGCTGATCGCCGCCTCGCGGGCGGCCTGCACGTCGGCCGCGCCGGCTTTCTCCTGGACGAAGTAGCCGCTCGCCTTCGGGTCGTACGCGGCCCACGCGTCCCACATCGCGGCCGAGAGGTGGAAGAGGTTCCGTGCGTGCGTCGTCGGCGCCGGGATGTCGCGCCGGATCGCATCGAGCAGCGCCTCGTCCCAGACGCGCGCGACCGAGTGACCGTGTAGGTCGGCCCGCACGCAGTCCGTGAGCAGATACGGCTGCGGCCCGACGACGACGCGCCGGTCGGCGGCGACGTCGTGGAGACGGGTCTCCTCGCCGCCCGGGAAGCGCACGATCAGCTCGCTCACCGTCGTCGCGTCGCCGAGCCCGAAATGAACTCGCGGGTCCTCGGACGAGAGATAGCTGCTGCCGGCCTGGAGCTCGCGGTAGAGCCTGCGACCGTCCGGCAGGACGGCCGTGACCTGGGCGCCGGGATGGAAGCCCTTCAGGCCGACCTCGAGCCAGTGCCCGTTCGTGTTCGTGTTCTCGAGCAGGACGAGCCGGCCGCCGATCGAGTTGATCGCCACGTCGACGTTGCCGTCGTTGTTGAAGTCGGCCGCCGCGAGGCCGCGCCCCACGATCCGCGGCGCATCTCGGTCGACGATGCCGCTCACGTCCTTGAACCGCAGCGGCGTCCCCGGCCCCAGGTTCTCGAGCACCTGGATCGGCTCGGCGTCCCTCGACAGGCTCCTGACCGGAATCGCGCCGTTGGCGATCACGAGGTCCGGGTTTCCGTCGCGGTCGAGGTCGGTCCAGGACGCGCCCCAGCCGGACAGGCTCGTACCGAGGATCGAACCGAAGTCCGCGCGGCCGTCCAACAGAGACCGGCCGCCGGTGCTGTGGAAGACCGCGTGCTGCTGGTTACGGGCGTTCGTGACGAAAAGGTCGCTCCGCCCGTCCCCGTCGTAGTCGCCGCTCGCGACGCCCATCCCTGCGTTCGGGTCGGCCACGCCTTCCGCCGCGGCCCGCTCCTCGAACCTGAAGCCGAGCCGCGCCGGATCGGCCTTCGCTCCGCCCGGCCACGCCACGTTGGCGTACAGGCGGTTCGGATCCTCGTCGTTGGCCACGTACAGGTCGAGCCGGCCGTCGCGGTTGAAGTCCGTGAACACCGCGCCGAGGCTGTGGTCGAAG
The DNA here is from genome assembly GCA_005884575.1 of Actinomycetota bacterium. Lineage (GTDB taxonomy): Bacteria > Actinomycetota > Thermoleophilia > Gaiellales > Gaiellaceae > AC-16. The sequence continues at coordinate 13,705 of VAWW01000028.1, read as the reverse complement.
CGCGCCGTCTCCAGTCCGGCCTGCCTGCCGACCTCGCGGAATCTCCCGTGACCGACGTTCAGGTAGAGCAGGTCGCGCACGCCGGCGAAGTTGCCGGGGAAGCCGGAGTCCGAGTTCGGGATCGGCGCGTTCAGATCGGTGTAGCCGGCGACATAGACGTCGGGGCGGCCGTCGCCGTTCACGTCCGCGACCGCCGCGCCCGCGTACCAGCCGGGCGCGGTCATCCCGGCTGCGCGGGCTCCCTCGGAGAACCTCCCGCCGCCCTTGTTCCAGAGCAGCTTCAGTCCCGACGCCGTGGTGACGACCAGGTCCGTGCGGCCGTCGCCGTTGAGATCCGCCGCCGCGCAGCCGTCGCCGCGCACGGCCAGGCCCGCGTGCGACCTCGCGGTCACGTTCACGAAGTGTCCGCGCACGTTGCGGAACAACGCGCTCCGCGGCAGTCCGCCGCGCTTCGCCCAGCGTGACGCGTCTCCGGCCGAGTACGAGTTGACGACGAAGAGGTCGAGCCAGCCGTCGTTGTTGTAGTCGAGCCAGCAGAGGCCGCCGCCCATCATCGCCGGCGGGTCGAACGAGACGCCGAAGCGGAACGCGCCCTGCCGGAAGTCGAGCCCGACCTTGCCCGCGACGTCCCGCAGCTGCGCGGCAGCGCCGCCGGCCGTGGCGAGCGCGACGAGCGCGACGAGGACAGCGAGTCTTCGCATCAAACGTTCAGACGCCGCTACGCGTCGATGGTCAGGCTCTCGATGTCTCTCGGGTACTCGGTGAGGATGTCGATCCCGTCGGGCGTGACGACCACGGTGTCGGAATGGCGGAAGCCGCCGAGCGCGCCGTCGTAGGGCTCGATCCGCGTGTGGTCGCCGACGTCGAGAAACGGCGCCTCGTGGTTGCGCAGGCCGATGCCGTGGCCGACGTGCTGCCGCCAGTACGGCAGGAGGTCGTTGGCCTCGAAGTACCGGAGCACCGCGGTGTCCACGTCTGCGCACGTCACGCCCGGCCGCAAGGCGTCGAATGCGACTTGCTGGGCGGCGACCGTGTGGTCGAAGAGGCGCCGCATCTCGTCCGTCGGCTCGCCGATGATCATCGCCCGCTCGAGCTCGGCGTTGTAGCCCCAGATCGGCGCGCTCGTCTCCGTGACGAGGACGTCGCCGTCCTGGAACTCGATGTTGTGCGCCACGGCATGGGCCCACGAGCTTCTGCGCCCGATCTGGCCACGATAGCCCGCCGACGCGCCGTCGGACGATCCCTGCCGGCCTCCGAACGACGGGCCGAGCGCGTCGAGCATCGCCAGGGTCGTCTCGTGCCCGGCCTGCAGGCTCGCCTGCGCCTCGGTCACGCCTGGCCGCGTGTATTGCTGAAGAAGGCGGTGCGCGTGCTCGCACCAGCGCGCGCTCTCCCTGATCAGCGCGATCTCGGCGTCGCTCTTGCGCACCATCAGGCTCTCGATGAACGGCGCGAGGTCGGCGACGGCAGCCCCGGCGACCTCACTCAGGGCCGGCCCCTCGTAGCCGAGGATGCCCGGGTAGCCGTCGTTGTCGGCGCCGAGCTCCCCGCGGACGCCCATGTCCTGCAGCACCCGCTGCAGGATCCGCATCGGGTGCTCGGTCCCCGGATACTCGGGATAGGACTCCACGCGCTCGAAGGCGGTCTCGGCGCGGACGCGCCCCACCTCGAACTCGGGCACGAACACGGCCGTCTCCCCCGAGGCGCTCGAGACGAAGGCGACCGGCCGCTCCGTGGCGAGGAAGCCGAAGCTCGTGAAGTACTGGATGTACTTCTCGTCGAAGAGGACGTAGCCGGTGAGCCGACGGCTCGCGACGTGCTCCAGGAGCCGCTCGCGCCGCTGCTCGAGCTCGGCGGCGGGGATGCCGGTCGTCCGGTTCTCGAGCTTCATCGCGTACGAGCCTACTGCGCACGCTCGTGAGCGCAAGGTTAGTGTCAGCAGCCATGAAGACCTCACTCGGAATCTGGGCCATGGGCCCGATGATCACGCGCTTCGTTCCCGGCGGCTACAAGCCGGACGAGGCGGGGGACACGACCGTCGAGCGCGTGCGGCGCGCCGTCGAGGGGCTCGGCGATCTGATCGACGACTACGAGTTCCACTATCCGCAGGAGCTCTCCGACGAGAACCTCGACGAGATCCGTGACGCACTCGGCGGGCACGGGATCTACGTCGTCGCGACGGGGCTCCACCTCGACCCGCTGTTCGCGCGCGGCGGGCTCGTCAATCCCGATCCGGCCATCCGCGACGAGGCGGTTCGGCGTACGGTCGCGGCGGCCGACTTCGCCGGCCAGATCGGCGCCCAGTTCGTGATCTGGCCCGGCGGCGAGGGCTACAACTACCCGTTCCAGACACCGTACGCCGACAGCTGGGCGTGGCTGATCGAGGGCATCGGAGCAGCGGCGGAGACGTGCAGGGAGCACGGCATCCAGCTCTTCCTCGAGCACAAGAACTCCGAGCCGGCGATGAAGATCCTGATGCGCAACATCGGGATGACGCTGCACGTGATCCACTCGCTGCGCGCGCAGGGTCTCGACAACGTCAAGGTCAACATGGACTGGCAGCACCTGATCATGAACGGCGAGTCGCTCGGCGAGTACGCGGCGATGCTCGCCGCGCAGGGGTTGCTCGGCCACCAGCACGCGAACTCCGGCTGGGGCACGTTCGACGACGACAACATGGTCGGTGCGACGGCGTTCATGGAGACGCTGGAGCTCGCACTCGAGCTGCGGCGCGCGAACTACGGTGCGAACGGGGAGCGGCTCGGCTTCGACCTCTATCCGTACACCGAGGACGCTGTCGCCGCGGTGCGGCGCTCCGTGCTGCAGTGGCGGTTCATCGACGGAGTTGCGGCGAAGATCGACGACGCGGCGCTGCGCGAGGCGCAGAACGCGAAGGACGCGGTGCGCGCGTACGAGCTCGTCTACTCCGCCCTGGGCGGGGAATGATCTGAACGCCCTGATCTTCGACCTCGACGGCACGCTCGTCGACACGGTGTACGCGCACGTCGTCGCGTGGCAGCGGGCGCTCGACGAGGCGGGGATGCCGATCGCCGCGTGGCGGATCCACCGGCGCATCGGGATGAGCGGAGGCCTGTTCGCGCGCGGAGTGGCGCGGGAGCTCGGCCGTCCGCTCGCGGGCGAGGAACTCGAGGAGATCCAGCGCCGGCACGGCGCGATCTTCTTGGAGCTGCTGCCGGACCGGCGGCCGCTTCCCGGCGCTGTCGAGCTGCTCGCAGAGCTGCGCGAGCTCGGAATCCTGCACGGGATCGCGACGTCGGGCCGCCGGCCGGAGATCGACCGCTCGCTCGAGGCGCTCGGCGTCCCCGCCGACACCGTCGTCGTCGAGCGGGGCGATGTGCGGCGAGCGAAGCCGGAGCCGGACCTGTTCGAGACGTGCGCGGAACGGCTGGGCGCCGACCCGCGCGTCTCGTACGTCGTCGGCGACGCCGTGTGGGATCTGCTCGCCGCGCGCCGCGCGGGCATGCTCAGCGTCGGGCTTCTGAGCGGCGGCTACGGCGAGGACGAGCTGATCCGCGCCGGTGCATTCCGGGTTTATCGCGACGCCGACGAGCTTCGGATCTCGCTCGACGAGCTGGGAGTGCTCCCGTAGGCGGCGAGGCGCAGGAGCTCGCCGCGGCGCTCGTCGCGATCGAGTCGACGAACCCGGATCTGGTTGCGAACGGAAGCGGCGAAGGCCCGGTTGCGAGTTTCGTCGCCGACTGGTGCCGTGCCGCCGGACTCGACGTCGAGGTCTCGGACGCGGCGCCGGGGCGTCCGAACGTCGTCGCGGTTGCGCGAGGCAGGGGCGGCGGCCCCTCGCTGCTCCTCAACGCGCATACCGACACGGTCGGCCTCGGCGGCTCGCGCGGCGCACTCGACGCCGTCGTGGAGGACGGGCGGCTCTATGGACGGGGCAGTTACGACATGAAGGGCGCGCTTGCGGCGGCGATGCTCGCAGCTTCGCGCGCGCGCAACCTGCGCGGCGACGTGATCGTGACGGCCGTCGCCGACGAGGAGGTCGCTTCGGTCGGCACGGAAGCGGTTGTGCGCGGGATCGAGGCCGATGCCGCGATCGTGTGCGAGCCGACGGAGGAGCAGGTGTGCATCGCGCACAAGGGCTTCGTCGCGTTCGAGCTGGAGACGCGCGGCGTCGCGGCGCACGGCTCGCGTCCCGATCTCGGCATCGACGCGATCGCGCGAATGGGCCGCGTGCTCGTCGGGATCGAGGAACTCGACGCACGTCTGCGCGCCGCACCGTCGCATCCACTGCTCGCGAGCGGCTCCGTCCACGCGTCGCTCATCGAAGGCGGGCAGGAGTACTCGAGCTATCCCGAGCGGTGCCTGCTCAGCGGGGAGCGGCGAACGGTTCCGGGCGAGACGGTCGAG
>VAWW01000028.1:0-9303 GCA_005884575.1 Actinomycetota bacterium | reverse complement strand
CTCCGCCCGCGTCGTCTTCTCGCGGCAGCCGTTCGAGATCGCCCCGGACGAGCCGCTCGTCGAGCTCATTCGCCGGCACGCGGGCGGCGCGATCGCGGGCGCCGCGTTCTGGGCCGACTCGGCGCTCCTCGCGGCCGCTGGGATCCCGACGGTGCTGTTCGGCCCCCGCGGCGCCGGCGCGCACACCGAGGAGGAGTGGGTCGAGCTGGCGAGCGTGGAGCGCTGCGCGGATGTGTATCTCGCGGTCGCGGAGGAGTTCTGCGCCTGATTCGGCACGCTTCGGTCACTGCTGCGCGGTCATGATCGGATCGTGTCCGACGATCTCGCTTCGCTCGCGTACGAGGCTGCGCTGCGGAGCCTCGACAAACAGGAGCAAGTTCTGAGTGAAGTCCGAGCCCGGACTGGGACGCTCGTCGCGGTCTCGGCACTCGCCGCGTCATTCCTCGGCCGGCCGGTCCGTGATCATCCGCACGCGACGGCGGTGCTCTTGATCGCCGTGATTGCGTTCGCCACTTCGGTTGCCCCCGGGCTCTACGTCGTCGTGCCGAAGCGCGACCTGATCGTCTCGCTCTCCGGAGTCGCGGTCTACGAGGGTCTGTTCGAGTTCGGCGACGACATGGAAGAGGTTCGTCGCAGGCTCGCATATGAACTCACGTATTACCGCGACGAGAACACGCGGATTCTCGGGAAGCTCTTCGGTGCGCTGCGAGTCGCAACGGTGGCGCTCGCTGTCGAAATCCTCTGCCTCGTCGCCGTAGTGACCGGTACTCTTGCGTGAGCGTGAGCGCTCCGACGAACAAGCCGAATACGCCCCCACCGCCTCCGCCGCGGATTCCGGGTCTCGGCGTCTCGGAGACCGGCGCCAGGCATGGCGGCCACACGGAAGGGTCGTTCATTTCGCGATGGGTCGAAGCGCTCGTTCGAGCGCTGCGTGCCCGTCCGTAAGCACCGGCTCGCCGTGCGTGAGGAGAATCAGGTCGACCGGCAGGTCGAGCAGCGGGAGCAGCGCTTCGCGCAGCTCGTCGTGCGCGATCGAGGAGTAGCGCAGCCACGACGGCGGGCACATCCGCACGCCGCCCGCCTCGTCGCCGATCAGCCGGTCGCCCGGGACCAGCGCGCGGTGCTCGGGGATCCAGACCATGGTCTCGCCGGCGCCTCGGATCTCCACCGGCTCGACTCCGCGAGGCGCGGCGGCGGGATACCGCGCGCCGACCTCCCCCTTGCTGCGCTCGTGTCCGGGCATCGTGGTGACGAGGGCGACGGGCCGTCTGGCGACGATCGCGTCCAGTGGCCTCCAGTCGTCGACGAGCGGATCGACGAGCACGACGACATCTCCGGCGTCGTAGGCGACGCAGCCGACGTCGCGCGGCCAGTCGCCGGGACTGTCCTTCTCGGCGCCGGGCTCCCACTCCGGGTGCGGCGCGGTCCACCGGTAGAGACCCGGACGGAGCTCTTGCATGGCGGCTGATCCTACGCTCGTCGGTCTCGACGTCGGGACGACGGGCGTCAAGGCGATCGCGATCTCCACGACGGGCGAGGTGCTCGCCCGCGCAGAGCGCGGCTACCCGCTCTCGATTCCGCAGCCGGGCTGGGCCGAGCAGGATCCCGAGGACTGGTGCGACGCGGCGCAGTCGGCGCTCGATGACCTCAGCGTCGAGGCCGCGTCGATCGGGCTCTCCGGCCAGATGCACGGCCTCGTCGTGCTGGACGGCGGCGACCGGGTCCTGCGTCCGGCGATCCTCTGGAACGACCAGCGGACAGCCGCGGAATGCGCGGAGATCGAGGAGCGCGTCGGGCTCGCGCGCCTGATCGAGCTGACCGGGAACCGCGCGCTGCCGGGCTTCACCGCCCCCAAGCTGCTCTGGCTCCGCAACCACGAGCCGGAGACGTACGCGCAGATCCGGCACGTCCTGTTGCCGAAGGACTACGTGCGGCTGCGGATGACCGGCGAGCACGCGATCGACGCCGCCGACGCGTCGGGGACGCTGCTCTTCGACGTCGCGCGCCGGCGCTGGAGCGAAGAGGTCTGCGACGCCCTCGGGATCCCGACCGAGTGGCTGCCGCCCGCCCACGAGTCGACGGAGATCGGCGCTGCGGGCGACCAGGCCGCGGGCGCGCTCGGCGTCGGCGTCGTCGAGCCGGGAATCCTTTCCGTCGTCCTCGGCACGTCGGGCGTCGTCTTCGCCGCACTGCCGGAGTACCGTGCCGACCCGCAGGCGCGGCTGCACGTCTTCTGTCACGCGGCGCCGGGCTCGTGGCACGCGATGGGCGTGATGCTCTCCGCCGCCGGCTCGCTGCGCTGGTTCCGCGACGAGGTCGCGGGCGAGAGCTACGACGAGCTGACGCGCGAGGCGGGGGAGTGGCCGCCCGGCGCCGAGGGCCTGCTCTTCCAGCCGTACCTCGCCGGCGAGCGGACACCGCACGCCGACCCGAACGCGCGCGCCGCGTTCGTCGGCCTCTCGCTGCGCCACAACCGCGGCTCGATGGTGCGCGCGCTGCTCGAAGGCGTCGCGTACGGGCAGCGCGACTCGCTGGAGCTGTTGCGCGAGCTCGGCGCGGAGGCGGACGTCGGCCGCGTGTCCGGAGGCGGTGCGCGCAGCCCTCTGTGGCTGAAGATCGTCTCCTCGGTGCTGAACGTCACGCTCGAGCGCACCGCCGCAGAAGAGGGAGCCGCGTTCGGCGCCGCGCTGCTCGGCGGCGTCCGCGCCGGGATCTTCGCCGACGTGCACGAGGCCGTTGCGGCCTGCGTCCGCGTCAGGGATAGGATCGAGCCGGATCCCGGCTGGGCGGCCGTGTACGACGAGGGCTACGCGCGATTCAGGAAGCTCTATCCGGCACTGCGACCACTGGAAGACGCATGAGACTCGGCATCCTCTCGACGGCGAATATCAACCGCAAGGTGATCCCGGGCGCGAAGGAGTCTCCGGTGGTCGACCTCGTCGCCGTCGCGAGCCGGTCGCAGGAGGCCGCCGACACATATGCGCGCGAGTGGGAGATCCCGACCGCGCACGGCTCGTATGAGACGCTCCTCGAGGATCCGAACGTCGACGCGGTCTACATCTCGCTGCCGAACTCGCTGCACGTCGAGTGGTCGGTGCGCGCGCTCGAGGCCGGAAAGCATGTGCTCTGCGAGAAGCCGCTCGACCGGCGGCCGGAGGAGGTCGAGCGCGCCTTCGACACCGCCGGCCGAGCGGGGCGGATCCTGATGGAGGCGTTCATGTACCGCCACCACCCGCAGACGAAGCGGCTGAAGCAGCTCGTCGACGAGGGCGCGATCGGCGAGCTCAGGCTGATCCGGGCGTCGTTCAGCTTCCCGCTCGACGACATGCAGAACGTGCGCGCGCTGCCCGAGCTCGACGGCGGCGGCCTCATGGACGTCGGCTGTTACTGCGTCAGCGGCTCGCGCATGCTCGCCGGCGAGCCGGCGACCGTGAGCGGGCGACAGGTACTCGGCCCGACGGGCGTCGACTTCCGTTTCGTCGGGACGCTGGTCTTTCCCGGCGACGTGCTCGCGGCGATCGACTGCGGTCTCGATCTCCCGGACCGCGGTGGGCCGCTCGAGGCGATCGGCTCCGAGGGGACGCTGCGCGTCGAGAGCCCGTGGCATTGCGTCGACCCCGGGATCGAGCTCATGCGCGCCGAAGGCGCCGAGCGGATCGCGATCGAGGACGTCGACAAGTACCGGCTCGAGCTCGAGAACCTCGCGCGGGCGATCCGCGGTGAGGAGCCGCCGCTGCTCCGCCGCGAGGACGCGCTCGGCCAGGCGCGCACGATCGAGGCGCTCTACCGCTCGGCCGAGGCCGGCGGCGGCCCCGTCGCGTTGTGACGGGCTACCAGTTCGGCGGTCGCTTCTCCAGGAACGCTCTGAGCCCCTCCTGGCCCTCGTCGCTCGTGCGACGCTCGGAGATCCAGCGGGCGGTCTCCGGTCCGTCGGGGCGTTCCTGGACCAGGCGCTTCGCCCAGCGCACGGCCTTCGGGCCCGCGGAGAGCAGCTCGCCGACGACGCGGTCGACGGTCGCATCGAGGTCGGCGCCGACCTCGTGCACCAGCCCGATCCGCAGCGCCGTCTCGGCGTCGAAGCGCTCGCCGGTCAGGAAGTAACGGCGAGCGGCGCCCGGTCCGATCTTCGCCAGCGCAAACGGCGAGATCACCGCCGGGATGATCCCGAGCTTCACCTCCGAGAACGCAAACTGTGCGTCGGTCGAGGCGATCGCGATGTCGGCGGCCGCGACCAGTCCAGCGCCGCCGCCGAGCGCGTGTCCCTGGACGCGGACGACGACCGGCGCGGGGCAGCGGTCGATCGCCTCGAGCATCCGCCGGAGCGCATTCGCGTCCGCGACGTTCTCGTCGAACGAGAGGTCGACGGATGAGCGCATCCAGTCGACGTCGGCGCCGGCAGAGAAGCTCGCGCCCTCGCCCGCAAGGACGACTGCGCGCGTGCGCCCGACGTCGACGAACGCCTCGGCCAGCTCGGCGATCAGCGCAGCGTCGAACGCGTTGCGCCGGTCCGGCCGGGCGAGCGTCACGCGTAACACGTCGCCGTCCCGCTCCACCCTCAGTGCGTCCACGGCCGCACAATAGAGTTGCGTCGTGCTCCGAGGCGCCTTGGCAGCCGCGGCGACGCCGCTCCGTGACGGCGGCGACGCATTGGACGAGGACGGGTTCGCGCCGTACGTCGAGTTCCTCGCGACGGGGGGGCTCGACGGGATCCTCGCCTTCGGGACGACCGGCGAGGGGATCCTGCTGCTGCCCGACGAGCGGCGCCGCGCTGCCGAGCTCTTCGTCGACGCGGCGCGCGGCAAGCTGCAGGTCGCCGTCCATGCGGGTGCGCAATCGACGCGCGACACCGTCGCGCTCGCCGAGCATGCAGCATCGATCGGCGCCGATGCGGTCGCGGTGATCTCGCCGCCGTACTTCCCGCTCGACGAGGACGCGCTGCTCGCACACCTGAGCGCGGCTGCGCACGCCGCCGAGCCGGTGCCCTTCTACGTCTACGAGTTCGAGCGCGCGAGCGGCTATGCGGTCTCGCCGGCCGTGCTGCGCCGGCTCCGGGAGGTCGCGCCGAACCTCGTCGGGCTGAAGGTCTCGGATCAGCCGTACGAGAAGTTCGAGCCGTACCTGCGCGAGGGCCTCGACGTCTTCGTCGGCCCGGAGGCGTTCATCGGCCGCGGGATCGGCAGCGGCGCGGTCGGCGCCGTGTCCGCGCTCGGCAGCGCGTTCCCGGAGTGGGTTGCCGCGGCGGTGCGCGAGCGCAGCGACGGCCTCGGCGAGCTCCGGCAGGTCGTCGAACGCTTCCCGCGCCACGCGGCGCTGAAGCGGGTGATCGCGCGGCGCGGAGTCCCGATCCGCGAGGACGTGCGCACGCCGCTGCGCGGGCTCACCGACGACGAGCGGCGCGAGCTCGATGCCGCGGTCGAGCCGTGGCTCGGATAGTCGTCGCGGGCGCCGGCGTCGTCGGTGCGTCCGTCGCGTACCACCTCGCCCTGCTCGGCGCCGACGACGTCGTGCTGGCCGACCGGGAGACGATCGCGGCGCGCGCGACGTCGAAGGGGATGGGCGGCGTCCGCCAGCAGTTCTCGACCGAGGCGGAGGTGCGGCTCGCCCAGGCGAGCATCGACTTCTTCGCGTCGCTCGGCCCGGAATGCTTTCTGCAGGTGGGCTATCTCTTTCTCGCGACGACGGAGGACGGACTCGCGCAGCTCGACGAGCGGCGGGAGCTACAGGCCGAGCTCGGCGTCCCGGTCGAGCGCGTCGACGCATCGCTCGTGTCTGGTTTGCGGGTCGACGACGTGCGCGGCGCGGTCTTCTGTCGAACCGACGGCGTCGGCAGCCCGGTCGCCGTCGCGCGCGAGCTCGTCCGCCGCGCCGTCGAGCTCGGCGTCGAGCTCCGCGAAGGGACGCGTGCCGAGGAGTTGGACGCCGACATCGTCGTGATCGCGTGCGGCGCCGACTCCGTCGAGCTCGGCGCGAAGCTCGGCGTCGAGCTGCCGGTCCGGCCGCTCTGCCGCCAGCTGCTCGAGACCTCGCCGCTCGACCTGCCCGCCGACCTGCCGATGACGATCGAGGCCGAGTCCGGGTTCCATTTCCGCCGCCGCGGCGACCGGCTCGTCCTCGCGATGACCGATCCGGAGCCGCGCTGGACCGACGAGGAACGCGTCGACGAGAGCGTGATCCCGGACCGGCTCCGGCGGCTCGCGCACCGGTACTTGCCGGCGGCGGGAGCCCGGATCGAGAACGCGTGGGCCGGCCTCTACGACATGACGCCCGACGCGCATCCGATCGTGGACCGCGTCGCCGACGGCGTCTACGCGGCGTGCGGCTTCTCCGGCCACGGCTTCATGACGTCGCCGGCCGTCGGCCTCGCGCTCGCGCAGGAGATCCTGCTAGGAGGGGCGGACCTCGACCTGTCCCCGTACCGGCTCGAGCGGTTCGCGGACGGCGCTGTCTTCCCCGAGACGCTTCTCCTGTAGATCCCACGCGAGTACGAAGAAGAGCGCGACGACGAAGAGGTCGCGCGCGAGCAGCAGCCACGACTCCCGCGCGCGGAACTCGAGCGAGAGGTGCCAGTAGTCGCGCGGAAACCAGAGCTGCGTCAGGACGAGCGACGCGCCGACGAGCACGCGGGGCCACCAGCCGCGCACGAGCGCGACGACCGGGACGAGCCAGATCATGAACTGCGGCGAGAAGACCTTGTTGAACGCCATGAACGCGGCGATCGCCGCCGCGGCCGCGACGACGAGCCGCTCCTTCGTCGCCGGGCCGCGCGCGAACGTCCACACGACCCACACGATCGCGCACACCTGGGCGATGCTCGTGAGGACTGCGAGCACGCTCGCGGCACCGGTCTCGATGTTCTGGGAGCCGTGGTCGGACTTGAGCACCAGGTGGACGTCCGCGACGTGGTGCGCGGCGAGCAGGAGTGCGGCGCCGAGGCTCTCGAGCTGCAGCGGCCGGCCGAGCTGAACCCCGAACGCGTGGGCGAAGCCGCCCGGGGAGATCACCGCGAACGGGAGGAAGATGACGGCAGTGACGCCGACGACGAGCGCAAGCCAGCGCAGCGCGGGCTCGCGGCCGCGGCGGCGCCAGATCCACGCCACGCCGACCGGGACGAGCACGCCAGGATAGAGCTTCACCGCGATCGCAACGGCGAGCAGGACGCCGGCGAGCGCGTCCCGCCGGAGCAGAAGCGCAGCGAGCACAGCGGCGGTCAGCGCGGTCGGTAGCAGGTCGAACCGCGACAGGAGCACGTTGCCGAGCAGGAGCGGCGAGAACGCCGCCAAGCCGAGCGCGGCCGCCGTCTCGAGCGGCGGCGCGCGAAGCGCCGCGAGTCCGAAGCCGACGAAGACGACCATCGCGATGCCGCAGCCGGCCATCCATTTCTCGAAGGAATGCCCGAATGTCCCGAAGTCGCCGCGCTGCGCGGTCAGCTCGGGCGCGACGAAGGCCGCGAGCGCGCCCGGCGGGTACTCGAGCTCGAAGTCCCGGTACGGAACCTTGCCGGCGGCCATCTGGTCGCCGTAGCCCTGGTAGATCATCGTGTCGATGATCTGGTACGGCGAGTACCAGAGCTGGTGAAGGAGGGTCCACGAGCCGAGGAAGACGAGGCACGCGGCGGCGGTTGCGCCGAAGATCCTGCGATTCGCCGCGTCGAGCCGCAGCACCCACGGCACGAGCTCGAGCGCGGCCGCGAGAACGAGCACCGCGAGCGCGAGCACGAGAACGAGCTTCGTGTGGCGCAGCGCAAACGGAAGCGCGGCGAGCAGCAGCGGCAACGCCGGAAGCGCGCCGCGCAGTCCGCGCCGCCACGCGTGGACGGCGCACACCGCGAGAGCGACGACGAGCGCCGCCACCGCAAGACGCCCGAATCCCTCCCGTGCCTCGCGGTCGATGCGGACCGCCTCGGGCGCGAACCGCACGAGCGCGACCACGCCGATGACCGCGACGGCGGCGATCCCGGCGCGGCCGTTCACTCGATGTCGAACTCCTCGCCGATGACGGGGTCGACGCCGATCAGCTCGACGACCCCCGCGATGTCAGGCAGCTCGTCGCCGAAGGAGATAAGGCCGAACCGCTCGCCGACCTCGTTCGAGATCCACGCGTCACCCTCGGGCAGCTCCGGCAGGTGCTGGCGCAGCTCGGCGAGCGTCGTCTTCGAGTCGGCGAGGTTCCAGATCAGGATCCGCGCCGGCACCTACTCGCTCTCGGGCGGACGCGGCAGCTTCGCCAGGACGGCCTTCGCCTGCCGGAGCACGTCGACCTCGTCGTGGCCGAAGTCGTCGAGGTAGGCATGGAGCGCGGAGTAGAGGATCCGGAGTTCCTCGTCGGTGAGCTGGATCGTGTGCATGGCCGAAGCTTAAAGAGCCGCGTCACATCCTGAAGATCCCGAACGTCGTCTCGGGGATCGGAGCGTTGAGTGCGGCGGAGATCCCGAGCGCGAGGACGCGGCGCGTGTCGAGCGGGTCGATGATGCCGTCGTCCCACAGCCGCGCCGTCGAGTAGTACGGGTTTCCCTCGGCCTCGTAGGTCGCCCGGATCGCCTCCGGGTCCGCGTCGCCGACCATCGTCAGCACCGTCGCGGCCTGCTCGCCGCCCATCACGGAGATGCGCGCATTCGGCCACATCCAGAGCTGCCGCGGCTCGTACGCACGCCCGCACATCGCGTAGTTGCCTGCGCCGAACGAGCCGCCGACGACGACGGTGAACTTCGGCACGGCCGCGTTCGCGACGGCCATGACGAGCTTCGCCCCGTCGCGCGCGATCCCGCCGGCCTCGTACTCCGCGCCGACCATGAAGCCCGTGATGTTCTGCAGGAAGACGAGCGGGATTCGCCGCTTGCAGCAGAGCTCGATGAAGTGCGCGCCTTTCTGCGCCGACTCGGCGAAGAGGACGCCGTTCGAGGCGAGGATCCCCACCGGGTAACCCTCGATGCGCGCGAACCCGGTGACGAGCGTCTCGCCGTAGAGCGCCTTGAACTCGTCGAACCGGCTGCCGTCGACGATCCGCGCGATCAGCTCGCGCGCGTCGAGCTGATGGCGGAAGTCCTCGGGGATCAGGCCGTACAGGTCCGAGGGATCCACGGCCGGCGGCTCTGGCTCGGCGACGGCCCATGGGGGCACATGGGCCTGTGCATGTGTACCCATGTGCAGGTTCCGGACGACGGAACGCGCGATCGCGAGCGCGTGTTCGTCCGAGAGGGCGTAGTGGTCGGCGACGCCCGAGCGCCGGGCGTGCACGTCCGCGCCGCCGAGCTCCTCCGCGGTCACGTCCTGACCGGTCGCGGCCTTCACGAGCGGCGGGCCGCCG
>VAWW01000027.1 GCA_005884575.1 Actinomycetota bacterium | reverse complement strand
ATTGCGAGCCGTGATCCGAATCCGCCACAGCGGCGGCGGCGTCGTCGCCGCGGACGCTGACGGCGATCCCGAGTGCGTCGAGGACGAGCTCGGCCTTGAGGTCGTCGCGCATCGACCAGCCGATGATCCGGCGGCTGAAGACGTCCTGGAGGGCGGCGAGGAAGAGGAAGCCCTGCCCGGTCTGGAGGTATTTGAGGTCGCAGACCCAGAGCCGGTTCGGCTCCGCGCGGGCGAGGTCGCGGTCGACGAGGTCAGGGGCCGAGTCTCGCTTCGGGTCGCGGACCGTCGTGCGCGGCCCGCCGCGACGGCCGTCGGCGCCGCGGATGCCGAGCTGGCGCATCAGCCGTGCGACACGCTTCTTGCCGACCCGGATGCCGTCGACGAGCTTCAGCTCCGAGTAGATCCGCGGCGCACGTAGATCTCTTCGCTCTCGAGATCGATCTCGCGGATCCGTTCGGCGAGCAGGCGGTCGGCGAGCTGGCGCGCGCTCGGCGGACGCCGCTTCCACGCGTAGTAGCCCTGGCCTGTCACACCGACGAGCCGGCACAGCAGCGAGACAGGGAACTGTGCGGCCTCCGCCTCGACGAACCGGAACCTCGTCACAGTCGATCGGTCTCCCTGGCAAAGAAAGCCGCCGCCCGCTTCAGAATCTCGCGCTCCTGACGCAGCAGCTTGTTTTCACGCTCGAGCTCACGCAGCCGCTGCCGCTCCTCCCAGCTCAGCACGCCGTCGCGCTCGCCCCGATCGGCCTCGTCCTGCCGCCACCAGTTACGCAACGTCTGCTCCGAGCAGCCCAGCTCCGCCGCGAGCTGCCTGGACGACCGCACCCCCGCTCTCAGCATCCGCACCGCCTCGACCCGGAACCCCGGCGGGTACGGCGGTCTCGTCCTAGGCATCTTCCGCACCTCTCACGGGCCGCCTGGCCCGAAAGCATCACGGTGTCAACAAGACCGGGTCAAATTCCAATTCCAGACTCGCTGCGACCGCTGAGCAACAGCCGCAGCACAGCTGCGAAGGCGAGATAAGCGAAAGAACGGAGCAGGCACGCGATGCTCCCATCGCCCGCTACAGAGCGCACAAAGAGCAAGAACATCCCCTCGACCTTCAGCTAACGAGTTGCGAAGCCCAGCGCGATCTGGTATGCGCGCACGCGCGTGAACCATTGAACCAGCGCAACCACCGGCGCGGCTCACCGAACCGGCATTTTGAAACCCCGTCACGAGCGGCCGGGCGAGCTGGTCGGCGTCGACTGCTTTTTGGTCGGCCGGCTGCACGGCACCCGCGGCACCGTCTGGTAACTGACCGCGATCGACGTCGCCTCCAAGCTACGCCTGGGCCGAGCTCGTCAGCTGCCCCGGCGGGCAGCCAAACGCGATCCAGACCGCAAGGCTGATCTGCCCCGTCGCGCGCGAGCTGCGCGCCGCCGGCTGGCGGCTCGAGCGCGTGCTCACCGACAACGGGACGGAGTTCCGGGCCGAGCGCTTCCGTCGCGCGGTCGCCGTCCACGGCGTCCGCAGCACCCGCATCCGCGCCGGCCGGCCACGGAGCAACGGCAACGTGGAAGCACTGCACCGGCTGATCCTCGAGCAATGCTGGCGGCCCGCCTTCGCCCGCTACCTCTACCGCCGCTTCGAAGGCCTCAAGCGCGAGCTCGCCTCCTACCTCCACGACTACAACTCCGAGCGGGTCCACAACGGCCGCCTCACCCGCGGCCGCATACCCGCAGACATCGTCTACGGTGCCAACAAGATCAAGGCAACAAGATGAGCCGCACCTGTCGGCACCGCTCGGAGACGGTCGACCCTAAGGCAGTGGCGGCCCGAGCGCCTCGTCGAAGCGCGCGGCAAGCCTGGCTGGCTCAGCCCAGAGCGACCGCTCGAGCTCTGGTGGGCGTGTCTGCAGGCGGCGTCGCTGGTAGCGACTCGCCTCGGAGCAGGCGGGGCAGAGTGGTGCCCAGCGACGGTCGCCACTGACCTGGCCACAGTTGCAGCAGCGGATGCGCGCTGATGCGTGCATGCGCGAGAGGTTGGGCATCTGCTCGGACAGTGCGCTCAAGCCGCCCGTCGCCCGTGATCGTTTTCGGGCGTGATCGTGGAGGCGCGCCGCGATCTGCGTCGAGGACGCGCCGCACGACGAGCGGCGGCGGTCGCATCGAGCGTCTGCCTGATCGTCTGCAGGGTCAACAAAACGCAGGTCGGCAAGCAGGCCGCACAGGCAACTGTGAACAGGTCGTTTGTTGCGAACGCCGTGATTGCGCCCGAGCAGAGGCCGATCGCGACGGCTGCGGCCTCAAACGGCCGCGGCGTAAAGCTCGCGGCGCCCAGCAGCGCCAACAGCAAGAAAAGCAGGAGCGCGATCGCGAGCGCCACTACTGCAATCTTGACCGAGCGCCCGGACAGCGTCCCTCTCCGACGCTGCTATCGCCGCGCCGATGCGTGTGCCATCCCCCACGATTCCCGCGGAGCTGGTTCTCGTCTTTAGAGGTTCCCTGACCTGGCGTCCCGCGGCGTCTGCCGACGCGTGTTGCTGAGCAGTCGCTCGGGAGAGCTTCATCGAGCTCGAGATCGTCGTCCTCCGGCAAGAAGCCGCCCTGCTGCGGGGTCGGGCCGGTCGTCCGCAGATCAGGCGGCAGCTCGCAATCGGGTGCAGAAATCCGGTTTCATGCTGCGAGGCTGCCTGTGCCACGAGTCGCTGCGTGCGACCGAGCGTGCGGCGCTGCCAGCGCGCGCTTGCTCGGCCAGGTGTCCGCCGCCGCTTGCTGCTGCCGGTTCAATCGTCTGGGACACCAAGCAGCGTCAGATCTTCAACACCCGGCGGACGGTGCACGCCGATCAGGCGGGGCGCGCGGCCCGCTTCCAGGAGCGCGACCCCGACGCTCGCATCCTCGCTCAGCCGCGAAGCGATGAGGCAGCAGGCGCTGCCACATCCGTCGACGACTCAGTCAGCCTCGAACGTCGCCGCGCCGCTCATCTCGCGCTTCTTCGCCGTGCGGCCGAGGAAGAGAGCCGGCGCCAACCTGAGGGCGTGCAAAACGTCGTTCACGCTGCCGCTCGGTGGTATTCGCGGATGAGTCCGCCGAGCAGGTCATGGCGTTCGATTGTGCAGGTATTCGGCTGTAAGTCGTGGCGGCTGGTCCGGGCGGGTGCAGCTCGACTGCCCGGTAGGGCGCGCCGTCGTAATGTGCCCTGTAGGCG
This sequence comes from Actinomycetota bacterium, assembly GCA_005884575.1. Classification (GTDB taxonomy): domain Bacteria; phylum Actinomycetota; class Thermoleophilia; order Gaiellales; family Gaiellaceae; genus AC-16. The sequence goes on along the minus strand of VAWW01000027.1, from coordinate 17,127 downwards.
CGCAACAACCCGCTCGAGCTGGCCGCCGACCGACAACCAGCATGCGCGTGCCGAAAATTCGGTTTCGCCTGCAAACCATGCCACTTCAGCAGGATGCTTACGATTTTCGCACTCCACAGCCGTCACGGCGCGCTCCGGCCGGATAGGGCCACGGTCGGCCGAACCTTTGCCACGAAGTCCAGCGCCGTATGGATGGACTCCGTGGCGTACTCAGCGTCCGACAGACGCCGCCAGTTGAGAACTGCCCAAAAGGATGGTCCACGGCTCACGCTACGTTGCGGGTCGGCCGCGACGGTCTGGCCGACAACGTCACCGGGCCTAGGGAGAGCGAGATACCCCCGCCGTCCGGGCTGCGGCTGCCGGTCGACAGGGGTATCTCGAAACTAGGCACGTCCGCCGCGCCCCGCGGCGGTTCCGCGAACTAACGAGGGCCCCGCTTGGAGAAGGCGGGGCCCTCAATGCGAAGCGGCGCGTAGCTGGCGAGCTTCCCGGGACACCCTGTGCGGACAGGGGTCCTGGTGCGGCGCTTCTCTGCCAACAGTAGGCAACGTACAAGCAGTTCGCCAGGACCCAAATGGGATACCCGGATTTGCGGACACGGCCCGCCTGGCCTGGACCCCGTCGCGCTCGACACTTCAGGCCGCGGTTTTCTGTAGTCGTTGTCCATCGTCCCAGGTGCGGCGCACCTCGGTCGGCGTTCGGTAGCCGAGGCCGGAGTGCGGTCGCTGGTGGTAGCGGTCGATGTACTCGGCGATCTCCTTTCTCGCTTGTTCGAGCGTCTCGAATTCGGAGCGCCAGACGAGCCGCTCCTTCAGCTTCCCGAACCAGCTTTCGATGAAGGCCTGCGATTCGGGATCGCGGTAGCCGCCACGCCGATGCGTGACGCCGTGCTCGGCGAGCCGGGCGCGGAAGCCACGGCTGGTGAAGGCCGAGCCGTTGTCGGTACCGAGTGTCAGCGAGCCCGGCTCGATGCCGCGGACGGCCACGGCGCCGTCGACGAGCGACGTCGCTTCTTCCGTGCGGCAGCGCAGCTCGAGCGACCAACCGACGATCTCGCGCGTGCAGCAGTCGATCGCCGCGTTCACGTAGCACCAGCCGTGCTCAGCGACCCAGACGCTCGTCATGTCGAGGTGCCAGAGCTGGTCGGGACACTCGACGCGGAAGAAGCCGGGACGACGCCGCCGGCGAAGCGGCCGGTGGCGTTGCAGCAGCCGCTGCTCGCGCATGACGCGCTGCGCCCGCTTGCGGTTGACCTGGCGGCCGAGCTCGCGGCTCGTGAGCGCGGCGACCATCCGGGTGCCGTCGGTCGGGTTGGAGCGAGCGACCTCGACGATCAGCCGGTCGACCGGATCGATCAACGCACGCCGCTCCGCCTTTGGCCGCCGCTTCGGCGCCCGGTACAGCCCGGACCGGTTGACCTGGAGCACGCGCGCGACGACCGCCGGCCGTCGGCCCTTGGCGATCAGCTCGCGGGACCGGGCTGCGCGCGTCCTCACTCCCAGCGCCGCAATGCTTCCCCCGCGATCTCGAGCTCGTAGGTCTTCCGACCCAACGCGCGCTCCAGATCGCGCACCCGCTTCTTCAGCTCGCGTTCTCCCTGGCGCTCCTCCTTGCCGGCGAGCGCCTCACGGCCGGCCTCGAAGAGCTTGTCGCGCCAGCCGTAGTAGAGCGTCTCCGAGACCCCATGCTCACGACAAACATCGCGCACGCTGCGGTCGCCCTTCAAGCCGGCGAGCACGATCTCCAACTTCTGCTTCGCCGTCCAACTCCGGTACTTGCGCCGCTCGCTCAACCTCGTCTCCTGTTCGGTTGAGCGGCCCATCCTGGAAGCCGCGCCGGACACGATCGTCGCTCCGCCTCGGCCCTACGGGCCTCTGCTCCACGCCGACCGCGACCGAACAAACCTCAACCAGGCGAGTGCCTACGCGCTACCGGGGTCCAGGCCATCCCGCGCCGCAACGCGTGCGCCGAGATAGGGATGGGCCGCCAACATCGCACACAACCCGCGCGCTCCCCACCACCGAAGCGCGACACCACGGCCCCTCTCATATAGATCCAGAGTAAGTGCGCACGTCTGCCGGCATGTGGTGGTTGTCAGCTCTGAGCCAAGACGACACCCTCATAACCATGCGCTGCGGAACCGTTGCGACCGGTTGCCAGCGGTTGCGGAACCGCCGATTTGAGCCGTTTTCGCGGCGGTCGCGTTTGCGACCGGTTGCCACCCGTTGCGCCCGCTTGGCTCCATGAACGCTCCATCCAGTGCGCCCCAATCTCGCGTTTGTAGTCGCGGTCCGGCGGACGGTCGTTGTGCCGCTGCGGACTGAACCTTGCTCCCTCTACAAGGGAATGGCCCGCGCCAAGCAACCGGCGGGACTATTGACCGAGGAAGACGCCGGTGCCCGGAGTGCGCATCTCGTCAATCCACTGGCGCAGCGTCGTGCGGTCGGCTTCCTCGATCTCGTAGCCTCGAGGCGCTCAGTCGCAGGTCACGGCTTTCCAGTGAGTCGGCGCGGGCGTGAAGCGGGCGACGAGTTTGTTGTTTTGCCGGAACTCGGCGAGGTTGCTGCGGATAAGCCGCATCGTTCCGAGTGCTTCCGGATTTTCCCAGCCGCGCGGCGGGTTGCCCGACCCGTCGGTCAAAGCGGGGTTGGCGCGCCAGAGGTGCCCGGCGAAGTAGGCGTTGAGGATGCCGCAGTGTGTGCGCAGCACGTAGAGGTAGCGAACGCCGATCGTGACCGGGCCGGCGCACGCGCGCTGCGCGCGTTGCGGCGCGCATACCCACTTGCCGCGCTCGAGCGGTCCCGGGGCTGCTGCTGCTTGCGAGATGGGTGGGGCGAGGGTAAGGCGGAGGAGGTAGCGGCTCTGCTGCCCCGTTGCCGAGCGCGCGGTCAGCGTCACGCGCCCGGAGCGAAGCGGTAGCCAGGATGCGACGCGCGCTGGTTTGAGCCTCTGGCTACTCTTCTCCGGATAGGTGACTGCGAGCTTCGAGATCCCGAACTGCAGGTGGAAGCGGAGGATCGTGCCGGCGTGGGCGGTGAGGACGGGCAGATCGGTCCGCGAACGGGCTGGGAGGAAGTCGACGCAGGCGGCGGTTCCCGCGGAGTGGCTCCAGCAGTAGCTCGAGTAGGCGAGCCAGGTCGAGTGCTGAGGCGTCTCGACCCAGGCGGGTGGCGGCGCGATCTTTGCGCCCGCAACCTGAGGCGAACTGGTTCGTGGCGGCCCAGGCCAAGTCGCTGCAACAGCGCCAGATCCGGCCGCCGTAACCCCGAGGACAAGTACGGAGACAGCAAGCGGAGGGAGACGACGCTTAGCCATCGTCATGTTGTACGTCACCGCCGCGACCGCGTGTCACTCGCGATGCAATCTCGCTGGCGTCTGCCGTTATTTACTGCAGTCATTCCGCGACCGTGCCTCCGCCGGCTGCCGCGGCGGTCACGGCGAAGGCGCACAGTAGTAGGTAGAGGATGGTCGTGCTGCGGCGCATCGCGCGTGCCTCGTCAGCGCCGGAAGTCGCTGCGCCACATAGCGAGAGTACGCTCGCCGGCCGAGCGGTGAGGGAGGCGCGCCGCCAGTGGCGTGAGGTTGGTGGCGGCGCCGGTCAGGGTGGCGAACAGGGTAAGCGTGCCGTCGCTCGAGCTGTCAGGACCCGCTGCCGACCTCGCGCCCCGCGCCACTCACGCGGTAGACCGTCACTCGACGGCCGCAAGACCCTGCACCTGCAACGTCGACAACCGATCGATCGCCACGCCGAATTGCACGACTAACCTGAGTTTCTTTTACCCCACACGTATGAGCCACGGCCGCGGCGACTGGGCCGGGGCCGCGTGCAGGAAGTCGGAGCAGGCGCCTCTGCAGCCTTGATTGGGTCGCGGGGTGGTCGCCGCGTCGGCAACGCGCGCCCGGGCTCGGCCAGCGAGGACGAAGTGGAGCCCGGAGTACCTGGGCCGCCCTCCGGGCTCCACAGAGGCCAGTCGGTCAGCGGACGGCATCTCGGCACCGGAGCCGGATCCGCTCGTTAGAGTGCCTTCTACCCGAGCCTCTGCTGGGAAGGTACAGCGGAGGCGACGCGCTTACGCTGACCGATCGGCCAGGCCTGCGGCGAGGTTCGCTTGCCGGCGCAAGTTTTTGCGCGTGTGGCGGGTGGAGACAATCAGGCGACGAGCTGGAGCCGTGGATGGCGCCAGGCTGGAAGGACGATGTAAAAGACGTGCGAAATGTCCCTGCCGCTGCGTATGCGTGGAATGCGGGCGGACAGACGAGGTCGGCTTGGGACGGAAGGCAGTTATCGTTGACGACCCAGACGACGTCGAAACCGCGAAGGTCGCTGTCTGCTTTCGGCCCTGAGCATTCGCGAGAGAAACGACGTTTTCCGGTCGGAATCGCCGAGCCGGCCGCGTCCGCCCGGGCGGGGCGCAGTCCTCGGATCGTCCGCCGGTTTGCGCCTGCACGATTCATGCGGAGCCCGGTAAGCGCTGCACCACCGCGTAACGCAGCGACGCTCGCCGCTGTAGGGAGTCGAACGGGGGCCCCGAGCGCCTGATCGCGGCGCGGGGTGGCCCGGTGCCGCAAGCTGAATCTGTACGTCTGGGCAGGTTGACTTCGTTCCATCGTATGCCAATCCTTCGGCTCGTAGCGGTCGCGGAGCGGCCGGCAGGCGAGGAGGAAGGGGTAGGCGATGCCGCGTTGCATCGTCGTTCAGGTGATCCGATCGGTCGCTGTCGCTGCTGCAGTAGTCGGTTGTTCGCTCCCGGGTACGGCTTCGGCCGCCGCGTCGTCGTTTCTGCCTCTGCACGTGGGCCGAAAGGCGATCGTGACTCGGCTGAACCATACGGTCGCGCGTTCGGCGATCTATTCGGATTGGGCGATCAACCATTGCTGGCGCGTCAGCCGATCCAGGATTTCCTGCTCAACAACCGCGAGCTTTACGATTGACGGATCGTGCGACAGTGTCGTATCCGCGTGGGTGATCGGCTCCACTCTCTTCACGCAGGGCGTACCGGGTCAGTGTCATTTCCCACCGCGGAAGTCGAATGACGCTCCCGGACGAGCTGCCCGACGACGATCCGCAGGTGCCTGCGGTGGTGGTTCTGGCGCCGAGTGCGCCGAGCGAGAGTTCGGGTTACCCACGCCTTCCATGAACTAGCGCGAGCGATCGGGAGACCCAGCGACGTCGCTGCAAAGGCGGTGGGCGGGCGCGGCGCTCGCCGACGCAGCGAGTCGAACAAGGGGCCCCGATGCCATGTGTGCAGCGGCGGGGTGGCTTCGGATGCCCACGCTTTACTCTGTCGGCATGCGCCGCCGGAGATCGCTAAACGCGCCGACCTTCAGCCGCAGACGGAAGCCGAAATGGAAGCGCGCGTCCGGCAGCTGGAGGCCCGTGGGGTGCACCTATTCGATCCCGTGGGTGCACTTATTCGATAGTCCTGCAAATCGCCTAGATTCGCAGATTCGCTACGCGGCTGAGTTTGTGCACCCTACGCCGATGGATCCGGTCCGCCCGTTACCCGGCACCGCCTTCCCTCGCGAGCGAGCGCTCTGGGACGGCGTCGCGGGCGTCGCGGCTGGCGTCCCGCTCACCACCGCGGCGTTACCGGGGGCGTCTCGGTTCTCGGCGGCGGCCGAGGCGCCGAAGCGCGCCCGGCCGCCAGACGATGATCGGTTAGCGCTGGGAGACCTGGAAGCAGGCGACGTCGTACTGGGAAACCGACGCCGGGTTGTTCGAGTTCTGCGGCTGCTCGCCCGCATAGTGCGTCCCCGCCGTCCCGTCAGGGTTGAATGCCGAGCCGGTGGCGGTCGCGGCGTTTCCGGGCGTCATCGGCTGCTCTTCGCAACTCTGGTTCGGCTGACCGGTCGTGCCGGGATTGGCCGCGACGGCGATACCGCCGGCCGAGAACAGCAGCATGACCACGACGGCCATGCCCGTCAGGCGCTTTCTCATTCCTGATTCCCCCTCTCGTACTGGATGCGCTTGGGAGGGACGTATACCTGCACTACGCGCCAACGGGCCTGACCGGTTTTCGGTAATGCGGCGCCGGTTGTGAGCGGGCGTCTTGCCGCCGCCCGCTTCTCCTCACGAGAAGGAGCCGCTCGTTTGATCCGGACGACATCGAGCAGTCGAGTGCCTGCCGGATTCGCCAGGTCGACTGAACCGTGGTCTACTCGGGCGAGAAAGGTCGAGACACGCCGATCGGGCCTGAAGCCCGACCCGTTCCGGCTGGGGGCGACGCCGGCGGCGTAACCGCGCCACCGCGAACGCAGCGTCGTCGCCTCTTCATCGTCAGGCGTCGAAGTGCACCATGAAACTGGCGCACTTTTCGGCGCCGCTTGACATCCGTTTCACAGTCTCGGGAACTCGAGACTTCTGCTCGTTCCGCGAACCAGCCGCAGAATGTCGCAGCCCGGACGACGAGAGGGTCTCGTCGTTAGCACGTGGCCCGTTGCGCTGCAGGCACCGAAAGGCGACGGCTTGGCCGTGCGACCGCGTCGTGCCTGGCGGGCCCCTTGGAGATGAGGTCGCTGACTCTCGTTATAGCCCCTTCAGCCGCAGCCTCCTTCTAGCCCACTAGTCACTCGCGCGCGCGAGACCGGTCAGCAGTCTTCGTTCCTTCGAGGCTCCTTAGTCGGACAAGCGTGGAGGGCGTAAGACTGGTCCACCGCTCCGAAGAGCCGTTTGGCGCCCCTTCCGCTGGTTGTCGAACAGGTATGCGCCATGGAAGCGCGTCTGTAAACGGCGCGGGGCCTGGCTCACGCCCCGCCATGTCCCCATCGCGACCGCATAAATGCGAGATAGGCGAAGCAGGAGGCGCCCTCAGTCCGGACGCGGCGGCCTCAGTGGCCCGGCTGCTCGTTTGGGCAGGCGCAGACGATGACGCCCTCGAGCGTGCCTTTGATCCCGCCCTCGCCGCCCTCCTTGCTCGGCTCGAAGGCGAAACGATAGACGCCGAAGACCTGGCAGCCGATGAGACGCGGATCCTTTGGCGAGCGCCGAATGACGCCGCAGAGGCGGCCCTGCATGACGCCTCGCTCGTCGCATCGCTCGCAGGCGGGCTCGAAGACCGGCTTGCGGAGAGTGCCGACATTCGTCATCCCCGAGAGCGTGCCGAGCACGAGCAGGCCGCCCTGCCCCTGCCAGCGAAAGTCGCCGCCGTGGAAGCCGCGCCGGGTGCCATCGCCGCCCTCGAAGGCGTGGGCCAAGTCGCTGACGCGGATGACGCCGTCAAGAAGCTTCGCCTGCGAAGAGTCGCAGGGCTCGTTGCTCGAGACCTTGAGGGCGAGGAAGTGCTCCGTCTTCAGCGTGACGCACTCGAGCTTCGGGCAGCGTTCCCGCTGGTGGTGTAGGAGCCGGAGCTCCCCTTCGAGGTTCTTCGAAAGCCCGGAGAGGCACAGCTCGTGGTCGAGGATGTCGGGCGGCGTATCGGCGCAACAGAATCGATGCGTCGGCGGAAGGGGAGAAGCGCACATGGCGGCCGGTCCTTTCTCAGGTCTTTCTTCCCCGACGCGCGATGCGCGCTGGATCTTCCGTCTCTCGGATCCGGGTAGCTCACACGGATGCCGCGCTCACCGCCCTCGGGATGCTCGCTGCGGTGCTCTCACCTGGACAGCGGTGAAGCGGTCGGTTGGCGGCGCCCATCCTGCGCTGGCACTCGCCGGAGAGCCCGAATGACGCCCGGAGATCGACGATCTGGCCGCTTGCCGGCGGGCGACGATTTGATGCTCGATGAGTGCGCCGGGACAATCGCTGTGGTGGGAGCCGGTCTCGGAGCTGACGTGTGCGTGGTCGAGATGGACGCCGCCGATCTCGGTCGTATCCGCGAGATCGATCGGTCCGAAAGCGTGCGGCGCAAGCACGTGTACGACCGTGGGGAGTTGCGTCCGGTCGAGATCAACCATGAGATACCGAGGTGGAGCGAGGAGATGGTTGCCGAAGCAACCGAAATGCTCGCGCCGAAACTCGCGGCCGGAGGTGTCCTTTTGGGGGCATTCGCCGGCGACACGTTGGTCGGCGTGGCGGTGTTGGGCGGCGATTTTATCGGCGCGCAATCGAATCAGCTTCAGCTGGTGTTCCTGTATGTCAGCAACAGCTTCCGGCGGCGCGGTATCGCCAAGCAGTTGATGGACGAGGTTTGCCTCTGCGCGCGCAGCAGGGGTGCGAAGCAGCTGTACATCTCGGCGACCGAGACCGAATCGGCGGTCGGCTTCTACTTTCGCTACGGCTGCCAGCTTGCCGAAGCCGTCGACCCAGTTCTGTACGAACTCGAGCCTGCGGACATCACCTCACGCTCGATCTCTGATTCCCAACCTGCGCCTCCGTCCCGCGGAGCCGACACGTTGTTCGTGACGTTGAAATGCCGAGCGGCGGCGTCGATCACTCGCTCCTGTCACGTCCGACGGCAGCGACAGATGCAAATCTAACCGTGGTCGAGCGCGAACCCGGTGCCAACGCGAGGTTGCTGTTGCGAGTGCTCGCTGATGTTGGTAGTGCTAAAGGTCACCTGCGCCTCATTATCTCCGATACGGCTTTGGCGTTCGCCGTCGGTTCCGTCTTCTCGTGGCCCTAAGGACGTCGGAGCCGACGGCAGTCGCAAAACGGCTGCGGGGCTTGGACGCGTGGCGTCTTGGCGCGCCTTTGCGCGTGCGGAGGGTTGCGGCGGCAGTGATCGTTGCGGTCGCGGCCGGCGTCCTAATTGCCGTGGTGACGGCGAGCATCCCTGGCGAGGACGTGAAGGGAGCAGTCACGCGCGTCGACTTCGCACCGAAGCTGTTGACGGTGCTTGGCCTGCTCGTCGGCCTGACGTGGGCGCTCCTCAAGCTGGTTGTTTCTCCGGCCGGTCTTGTCGATGAGATCGGTGAGACGACGTACTCGAACCTGAAGCTCGACCTCACGTGCGAAGTCGTCGCGTACCGTCATGACATGAGAATCGTGACGTTCGTGGTCACGTTGGAGAATGTCGGCAAGGTTCCGATCCGTTCCGGACGGCCAGGGTGCCAGTTGTCTGTGTACGAGGTGCCGGATGATCTACCGGAGGGCGCGACGGTGGCCGCGCCGGAGATGGGGAAGCCCTCGTTGATGCTCACGATCTTCTCGCGAAGTACGACTCAACACCGCCGTGTGATCGGACCCGGCGTGACCTACCAAGAGTCACACAGCATCGTATTAGCCGGAAGCCGAGTCGTCAGTGCGAGAGCAACGTTCTACTTCGGCAGCACCGATGAGGACGCGCAGACGGAGTACCGGCTGTTTCGCGTTGATTGACCGCCGAGCGGCGAAGGCGCGCCCCCGAGGCGACGCCCGGGAGTTCGGTCGCGGTCTGCACCGGCATACCCCTACTTGTCGCTGCGAGTTCGGCGGCCGCGCCTGGATGGCAGATTGCGCAAGAACGGGACGAAGTCGTTGGTCGTCGCCTTGCGTGAGAAGGAACTGCTCGGTGAGAAGGCCCGTCGAAGTGCGAGGACTACGGAGAAACGGCTTGTCGAAGCCGTTCGTCGACCCTAGGGGGCCGAGGAGGGCCACTCAGCTGTGTGGCCGTATGCTTGTTCGCGACGCTCGGACGCCGACTGCTGAGCGTCTGTCGTCCGTGACGCTTCCAAGAGCAGTTGTCTGGTCGAGTGCGGACCGGTCTGACGCGAAATGCACTCTCTGGTCCCTCATTGACGGAGGTACGTCAAGACGGCCAGGACGCGCCGGTGGTCGGTAGCGCCTGAGGGGAGTCCGAGCTTGCTGAGGATGCTGGCGACGTGTGTCGCGACGGTTCGCTCAGAGAGCACGAGTGTTTGCGAGATGCCCTCGTTGAAGCGGCCTTCGGCCATGAGCTCAAGAACCTCGCGCTCACGGGCGGTGAGCTGACCGAGCGGGTTTCGCTCGCGCTGGCGCGCGACGAGCCGCGTAACGATGTCCGGGGTCGATGACCGTTTCGCCGGCGGCGAGCCCGCGCAGCGCACTTTCGAGTTGTTCGAGATCGGAGACGCGGTCCTTGAGCAGGTAACCCATTCGTTCTGGTCCCGACGAGATGAGCGAGATCGCGTATGCCGTCTGCAGGTATTGGGACAGTACGAGCACCGCGGTTTCGGTTCGGGGGCATGCGGATGTCGACCACGGCGATATCCGGTTGCTGTTCGGCGACGAGGCGGAGGAGTTGCTCGGCGTCGCCGGCTTCGCCTACGATCTCGAATTCGGCGCCGAGGGCTCGAGCAAGGCTGGCTCGAAGCAGCGCAGTGTCGTCTGCGAGGATCAGGCGCATGGCAAGTCGGCGGAGACTCGCGTCCCCGCGCCGGGTGGGCTCTCGACGCGTAGGCGCCCGTCGATGGCAGCGACGCGGTCGGCCAGGCCACGCAGCCCGGTGCCTTGTTTGGATCGGCCCCTCCCTCTCCGTCGTCTGTGACCTCCACGGTCAGCCCACCGTTTCGGCGTGTCACGAGGACGCTTGCGTGGCTTGCGTGCTTGGCGACGTTGTGAGCGCTTTCCGCGGCGATGTAGCAGGCCGAGATCAGGATCGGGTCGAGCAGCTCGTCGAGGCCATAGCGCTCGCTCACGCTTAGCGTCCCTGCTTGCCTCGCCTTCCGCGCGACGCCGAAATTTCGCTGCTAGGCTGGCGCGTCGTTTTCGAGGAGGGATGATGGTATTCGTAAGGAGTCTTGCGGTCGCTGCGGCCGCGATGGTGTTGTTCGTGCCGGCTGCCGGCGCGACGGTGCTGTATCGGTTGGATGCCGCGATGACAGTGGGCGAGCCGTTTGCGCTGCCGAGCCAGACGGTGCTAGGTGAGGGGGAGGCCGGTCAGATCGGAGAGGGCACATTGGTGCTGATCGCACCGGCCGGTTTCGAGTTTGATACTTCGTCGACTGCGGTTGCTGTCGTCGCGGACGCCAAGAGCGGTTGTCGCGATTCGATCGCGCTTCGGCTCGGGCCGCAGCGCTCGACGAAGCAGGCGGTGAAGCCGCAGCCGACGACGATTACATTTGCGGTCACGCAGACCTCGCGCGGCCGCTGCACCGGCTCGATCGGACTGATAGGTGTTGTCGTCAATGCGATCCAGGCAGGGAGCGGCGAGTTGACGATCGGCGGCACGAGCCACGTGAAGGACGTGCCGGCTGGAAGCTCGATCGGAACGTGGACGGCGACGAAGCCGACCGCGGTGGGTGCTGGCTTCTCCTGGGGCTCGAACATCTACGGTGAGCTCGGCCAGGGCTTTTCGAGCAACAGCCTTTCGGAGCCGCAGACGGTGCCACTCGATGGTGTTCGGGATGTCGCGGCCGGCGACTATGACAGCTTCGCCGTGCTCGGCGACGGCAGCGTCTGGGGTTGGGGGATGAATTCCGGCGGGGCGCTGGGCGACGGCACGAGCAGCGAGCAGGACTCGCCGGTGCAGGCGCACGGGGTCGCGGGCGCGGTCGACGTCGCAGCCGGGTATGGGCACACGTTGGCGCTCCTCGGCGACGGCTCCGTGTGGGCGTGGGGCGGCAACTGGGCCGGGCAACTCGGCGACGGGACGACGACCGATTCGGCGCCGAAGGCGGTGCCCGGACTCGGGGCCGCGACCGCTGTCGTGGCCGGCCGCGAGTCGAGCTACGCACTCGTCGGCGGCACGCTCTACGCTTGGGGCGGCAACAGCCACGGTCAGCTCGGTACCGGCGATTTCGTCTCGCTGCTCACGCCGACGCCCGTCCTCAGCGGTGTCGCGGCGGTCTCAGCCGGTGATTACTTCGTCTTGGCGCTCCGGCAGGACGGAAGTGTCTGGGGTGCCGGCAATAACGATTACGGCCAGCTTGGTATCGGCGCGCAAACGCCGGACAAGCCGAACTTCGTTCAGGCGCAGATAGCAAACGCGACCGTCATCGGGACGGGCGACTTCTCCAGCTTCGCCACGACCGCGGACGGGGCCGCCTGGGGTTGGGGCGAGAACGAGAACGGCCAAATCGGGCTCGGCTACACCTCCGAGGCGGTCCCGACGCCGACGACGATCGCGGCGCTGCACGACGTGAAGGAGTTCTCAGGCGGGCAATATCACACGCTTGCGCTCCTGAACGACGGCACCGTCTGGTCGGTCGGTTCCAACTACTACGGGCAGCTCGGCGTCGGCAACGACCTCGGCGACTACTACACGGCCACACCCGTGAAGGCACACGTCAGCGGCGTCTCGCACATCGCCGCGCGCGAGCTGCACAGCCTCGCGAGCTCCTGAAGTCGAGCTCCGTCAGGATCGTCCGGTCGAACCTCACTCGCCCGGCCGGGCGATCCTTTCGGCCACTGCTTCGCGGTCCGCGTTACTTTGAGCCACGACGCGCGCGAGGTCAACGAGCTGGTCTGCGGCGCGCGCGTGAGAACCCGAGCTCGCCCGTGGGGATGTCATACGCAGTGTGTGATGCGCGCAGCCCAATACTGCACCGGGATCTGCAGTCCAAAAGTGCGCCACTCGTGGCTTCGCTGACCGCGTCCGGGCCGTTGTCGAGGCTCGCTCGGTCGGAGGTGTCGAGCGAGAGGTGCGGAGGTGCTTGAGGTTGGTCGCCTTGCTGTGTGTCGCCGGCGCCACTCGTCGAGCCGGTGACGATCACGGTCGACACGCGCGAGCGCTATCCGTACGGCTTCGCCCGGCAGCGCGCGAACACCGCCGGGGGACCGTCCCCGCAGGCGACTACGCGGTTCAAGCGGTGGATGGAAGCCTGCTCGGCGCCGTCGAGCGCAAGAGCGTCGACGACCTGGCCGCCTCGCTCTTGGACGGAACGCTCGCCTTCCGGTTGCAACGGCTGGCCGAGCTCCCGCTCTCCGCCGTGGTCGTCGAGGCCAGATACTCCGCCTTGTTCAAGCTCGAGTACGTCGATGGTGGCTGGCTCGCCGACCAGCTCACTCGCCTCCAGGTCCGCTATCCCGACGTCCAGCTCATCTTCGCCGACTCCCGCCGCTACGCCGAGGACTGGACCTACCGTTTTCTCACCACCGCGCTCGCCGACGCGACCGAGCCAACCTCGAACGGCTGAGTCGCCCGCACGCCGACTGGCGTCACTCGGCTGTCGCAGAACTGAACCAGGATTTCGGAGCCCTTCACGCGTACGGTGGCGGGTGGAAGACGGACTGCTTCCTGGACGTCCAGAAGACAACCTCGACGAACTGGAGGTATTCCGATGGTCAGTCTCGTTGCCGCCGAGGGAATCGACGTTTCGTCATTCCAGGACGGCATCGATTGGAAGAAAGCGGCGGCCCAGGTCCAGTACGCCTGGTTGAAGGTGAGCCTGACTCGGTGAGCCTGGCTCGCGGACTACGGCCTTAACGAGATCCGATCCTCCCTGCTCGGCGGCAAGCAGGTCACTCTCCGGCCCGGCGATGCCGGCGAATCGTCAATCGAATACACAAGCCGAACAGGAGCACGATCATGACCCAGCACGCAACAGTGATGGCGTTGGCAGGCGTTCACAACCTGACCATCGACGAGGAGGCGCTGCGCGCACACATTCTGCGTCCGCGTCACGTAAAGGGCGTCATCTCGAGCAGGGGTCCGCAGGAAGGCACGCCGCAGCTGCGGGTGCCGATCCCCGAGGGCCCGAGCTACCACCTTGACGTCGACGGGTTCGGCAAGGCGCTTCACATCGCGTTCAAGGACTCGGTCGTCGGCTACGTGATGCGGCTGCGGCAGAACGGCACCACCATCTACACCCTGGAATGGAACTGGGCGAAGACTCCGACCGACGGCGGCGAAGGCTGGACTCCCGATGTGCGGATGCACATCGCGAGTTGCAGCAAGCTGATCACGGCGATCGCCATGACCAAGCTGCTCAACGAGAAGAAGATCCCGTACGACACGCCGATCATCAAGTACCTGCCTACGTACTGGGCGAAGGGCCAGAACGTCAACAAGATCACGTTCCGGCACCTGATGACCCAAACGTCCGGGTTCGACTTCAACGTCAAAAGCTCAGCCTCGGACTACCCGTTCATGAGATCGCAGGTGGCCGCCGGCGTCACCTACCTCGGGCAGTACTGGTACCAGAACATGAATTTCGGCCTCTGCCGGATTCTGATCTCGACGATCAACGGCAACATCTCGCCGAACGCGAGCTTCAAGCTGCCGTTCCTCACAAGCGCAAACGACCTGGTCTGGGACTACGTCACTATCCAGGCCTACGCCCAGTACGTTCGCGCCCACGTGTTCAAGCCGGCCGGCGTGTCGGGCCCGACGCTCGGCCATCCGACACCCGACGCGCTCGCCTACACCTTCCCGGTGCAAGGAAACGGCTGGAACTCCGGCGATCTTGCCAGCATGAGCGGAGGCGCTGGCTGGCACTTGTCGGTGGACGACCTGCTCGACGTGATGGGCGCATTCCGCCGCAAGGGCACCATCATGACCGTCAAGCAGGCCCAGACCATGCTCGACGACGGGTTCGGAATCGATGTGCGGACATCGACCCCGCTCGGCACGCTCTACAACAAGAACGGCGCCTGGGGCGACGCGGGCGGGCACGTCGAGCAGAGCCTCGCGTACTTCCTGCCCCAGAACATGGAGCTGGTGGTGCTCGCCAACTCGCCGGTCGGCTCGCCCGGTCAGTTCTTCCGCGACGTGGTCACGAAGACCTACCTCGCGAAGATCAAGTCGCCGTAACCGGCCGCCTCACCCACCCGAGCCCGGGAGCCCCGGGCTCGGGTGCGCGCGGCCGGTCTCGGTGAGCTTCCCGACCCGAGGGAAGAGGTCTGTCGCGCCCTTGATCGAAAACGCAGATTGTCCATAGCACTGATACGCATGATCACCTCCCGGTCGGGTGACGCCGGTCGACTACCGCGCGATCACGGCCGCCTGGACGCCGCCGGCGGCGAGCAGCGTGTCGACGAGCCGTTCGGGTGAGAAGCGGCTCGCGTCGAGGACGATCGAGAAGAGTCCGCTGTCGTCGATGTCGACGCGGTAGAGCGATCTCACCCACGCGTGCGTGCGGTGGTCGTCGTGCTTGATCTCTTTCTCCGCATGGCGGCGCTCGACGAGCCGCTCGCGCTGGTAGGCCGCGATCCGCCACTCGAGCGGTGCGCGCAGGCATACGTGTACCGCCGATGGATGCTCCGATAGAGCGGCGAATGCACCTGGGGCGTAGATCACACATGGTGAGTAGGCCGCTTGCGCGAGAATGGCGCGTCCGAGGTCAGGAAGCGTTTGCCGAAGGTGAAGCTCGCTGAAGGCGTCAGCCAAGCCGATACTGAGTGCGGTGCTGAGAGCGAGCGCGTTGAGGTGGCCCGTAGGGTTCGTAAACTCGGTCGGTAAAAATTTGCAGGGGAATCCTGCTGCTCACAGGAGACGCGAACGCGTACGCAGTCCGGGCGCGAGCGCGTGATCAGGAGCGGACCTGCCTCTCCGGCTGATCATCCCAGCAGCGTGAGCGTAGGCAGACCGCGACGACGGCAGTTCGCCGAGGGCTTGACCCCGGCGCTCACGAAACCTGCAAATCCCCGGATGACCGAGTTTACGAACTCTACGGGCTCGGGTCTGGGTTGGAAGACGGCTGCTCAGGGCAAGCTCCTTGTTGCGGGCGGCGAAGACGCGAACTAGGAGAGGCGGAAATGAACGGTATGCGGCGTCTGTTGATCAGTCTTGCAACTGCCTGCCTCGTCGTCGGCACAGCCATCGGTGCGGCGACGGCCAAGAACGGTGGCCTCATGTGCGTCCTGAACACGCAACTCAACGCGACGAACGAGACGACTGGCTCGATTTCCACGGCCACGGGGCATGCGCAGGTCAAGGTCTGGAACGACGGAACGATCAGGTTCAAGACACAGATCTTCAATCCGGATCACGAGACCTTCATCGCCGGTCATGTCCATCAGGCCCCGGTCGGCGTCGCCGGAGGGATCGTGGTTCCCCTATTCGGCGGTCCGGCCACGACCGCGAGCCACATCAAGCTGAGGGGCGTCGCGACACCCAACACGGGAACAACCGGAGCGGCACTCTGCCAGAACCCGAGCGCCTACTACGTCAACTACCACACGACGGCGTTCCCCGGCGGCGCGATCCGCGGCCAGTTGCACTGAACAAGAGCTGAGCTGGCGTACCGGCGGCGGCACCTGATCCGGTAATCGCCACCGGTCTGCCAGCGGGTATGGAGAGCACGTACAGCCGCTGCAGCGGGATCGTCTCGGCGAGCGAGCCCTCGCGCGTGTGAGCGCGTAACACTGTTGCTACCAAGCCCGCCATGCCTGGCGGGAGATGAGCAGTCCATGGCCGTGCCGGCTCCGGCAACTGACGCCGGTGACGCGCGACCAGCAGGTGAACACCGCTTGCCGCCAGCTCTCGCCGTACGGCAGGGTCCCGTAGCTTGGGCGCTGCGTGTCAGGGTTGTAGAGGATGCCGCCGGAGCAGACGATCATGCCCTTCCCGGTGGGGCTAAGCGACCAGCCGTGCCAGTCGACGCCGGCGCGGCTGGGTGCCATGCAGCGGGCTTGGAGCTTCTCGGCATAATCGGCCTGGGCGATAGAGCACTGGAGCTGACTGGGTAGGGGGTGGCCGGTGTCGTCGCGGCCGGGAGGAAGGAACAAGCATCGGATGTTCCCGGACGGCGAGCGAAACCCCGGCAAGCGCGTCCCCGCGGCACCCATGCTAGTCGAGGTCAAAGCGAGGACGCAGAGCATGAGCACGATGAGGAAAAGGCGACGGTTCACGCGCCCACAGTACCCCTCCTCTTGAGCTGGCTTTTTGGAGATGGGACGGAACATTGGCGTTGCGCCGGCAGTTTGACGACAAGCTCGCCATCGCTCGCGAGGCAAGGCCTGCCGCCTGCCTTCAGGACTTCCGAGCGAGCGCGCGATCGCGCTCCACGCCGGCTCCGACGCAACCGATGCAATGCGCCGAGGCGCGTCGGCACTCGAACCGCCCAGCCACGGGTGCGGGCCCCGCTCAGGGGCACTGTGCACATCGCTTCGACGATTCGGGCGCGCGAGCCGCGGCCGGCTCAGTCGTCGCGCTTTGGCGCTACCCGGTGAAATCGATGATGGGGGAGGAGTTGAACGCCGCCGAGGTCACCGAACGCGGCCTCGTCGGCGACCGGCAGTTCGCAGTTGTCGACGCATCGACTCTGGCCTAGTCTTACACGCTCGACGACCTCAGCGGGGAAGCAAGGCAATGGCGACGGGAGCTTCGGCTCTAAAGCCTCACTCCTTCGGGT